>JAMLJC010000001.1:1273750-1910625 GCA_023953845.1 Rhizobiaceae bacterium
TCAGCGCCGGCACGGGAGCGTCCTTGTCGATCACCTGCGCCGCCTTGATCGCCGCGGCGCGGCCGAAGACCACGAGATCGATCAGCGAGTTGGAGCCCAACCGGTTGGCGCCATGCACCGAGGCGCAGCCGGCCTCGCCCACCGCCATCAGGCCGGGCAGCACGCGGTCCGGATCGTCCTCGGTGGGCGACAGGACCTCGCCCCAATAATTCGTGGGAATGCCGCCCATATTGTAATGCACGGTCGGCAGCACCGGGATCGGCTCGCGGGTGACGTCGACGCCGGCAAAGATTTTTGCCGATTCCGAGATGCCCGGCAGGCGCTCATGCAGCACGGCCGGGTCGAGGTGATCGAGATGCAGGAAGATGTGGTCCTTGTTCTTGCCGACGCCGCGGCCTTCGCGGATCTCCAGCGTCATGCAGCGCGAGACGACGTCGCGCGAAGCGAGGTCTTTCGCGGAGGGCGCATAGCGCTCCATGAAGCGCTCGCCTTCCGAGTTGACCAGATAGCCGCCCTCGCCGCGCGCACCCTCGGTGATGAGGCAGCCGGCGCCGTAGATGCCGGTCGGATGAAACTGGACGAACTCCATGTCCTGCAACGGCAGGCCCGCGCGCGCCACCATGCCGCCGCCGTCGCCGGTGCAAG
Source organism: Rhizobiaceae bacterium (assembly GCA_023953845.1). Classification (NCBI taxonomy): domain Bacteria; kingdom Pseudomonadati; phylum Pseudomonadota; class Alphaproteobacteria; order Hyphomicrobiales; family Rhizobiaceae; species Rhizobiaceae bacterium. The sequence continues at coordinate 1,274,396 of JAMLJC010000001.1, forward strand.
TGTGAGCGGACGTAGCCGAGAAATAGGCTCGCCCGTAGCCGCCGGTCGCCAGCACCACCATCTTGGCCGAGAAGCGGTGGATGGTGCCGTCGTCGAGGTTCCAGGCGACGACGCCGGTGCAGGTGCCATCCGGCTCCATGATCAGGTCGAGCGCGAAATATTCGACGAAGAACTGCGCGCTGTGGCGCAGCGACTGGCCGTAGAGCGTGTGCAGGATGGCGTGTCCGGTGCGGTCGGCCGCCGCGCAGGTACGTTGCACGGGCGGACCGTCGCCGAAGTTCATCATGTGGCCGCCGAAGGGACGCTGGTAGATCTTGCCTTCCTCCGTGCGGGAGAAGGGCACGCCGTAGTGCTCGAGCTCGTAGACGGCGGCAGGCGCCTGCCGGACCATGTATTCCATGGCGTCGACGTCGCCGAGCCAGTCCGACCCCTTGACGGTGTCGTACATGTGCCACTGCCAGGAATCCGGCCCCATGTTCTGCAGCGATGCGGCGATGCCGCCCTGCGCCGCGACGGTGTGTGAGCGCGTCGGGAAAACCTTGGTGATGCAGGCCGTCTTCAGGCCCTGCTCGGCCATGCCCAGCGTCGCGCGCAGACCTGCGCCGCCTGCGCCCACCACGACGACGTCGAACTTGTGGTCGACATAGGTGTAGGCCGGGCTTGCCTTTTTGTCCGCTTCAGCCACGGCTCAACCTCCAAAAGTCAATTTGAGGATCGCGAAGAGCGAAACGATGCCGATCGCGACGGTGAAGAAGGTGTTGAGCATCAGGACCACGACCTTGCTTCCTTCCCCGTGCACGTAATCCTCGATGATGATCTGCATGCCGAGCCGCATGTGGTCGAGCGCGACGATCAGAAAAAGCGCCACGGGCAACGCGACGAGCGGCTGGGCCAGCGAGGCGCGCACGTCATCCACGGTCGCGCCGCGCAGCGACAGCACCCAGCCAATGACGAAAAGCGAGAGCGGAACCAGCGCGACCGCGGTCAGCCGGATGCGCCAGAAATGCTCGGTGCCTTCCTTGGCGGAGCCGAGGCCGCGCACCTTGCCGAGGGGTGTTCGCATATCGGTCATGGCAGCCTCATCCGATCAGGAAATACACGGCCCAGGTGGCGACCGTCAGCGCCACCGCGCCGATCACCGTCGCCCAGGCGAGTCTGGAGGCGGTGTGCTTTTCAAGGCCCGCGCCGACATCCCAGACGAAATGCCGGATGCCGCCGAGCAGATGCAGGAAGATGGCGAGGGTATAGCCGAACAGGACCAGCAGCCCCAGCCACGACGTGATCAGCCAATGGACGAAGGCGAAATGGTCGGGCGAGGTCGCTGCGGCGATCAGCCACCAGGCGACAAGCAACGTGCCGACATAGAGCGCGCCGCCGGTGATGCGATGCAGGATCGACATCGTCATCGTGATCGGCCATCGATAGATGGACAGATGTGGCGACAGCGGTCTCTGGCGGGTGGCTGTGGATCTGCTCATGGCTCCCCCGTAGTCAAACCCTTGGCCCCGTCGAACCGACAAGCGCCGAAAGCGGCATGGCGTCGATCATATACGACCTCGGATCGACGCGTTCTAATGCGCTTTTCGCACTGCGTCAAAGCCGGAAAATCATTCAACTGCCGTGATTTAGTCGATTCTCGGAAAGCAGCGTCCCTTGCGACGTTCTTCAATCGATTTGAGTTTTCGGGCCGCGGCCGGACATTGCTATGGCCGTGGACCGCCATGCACGTTAACCATAATTCCCTTCAGTCAGCCCGGTTTGGAACGATCGCTGTTAACAAAGGTTAATTCGCGGTTAATGATGCGTGTGACGCGGCGCGTGGCTCTGACGGAGAACGATGATGGTCTGGAAGGAAAAGATCGGCGTGCTCGGCCTGTCGATAATGCTCGCGGCCGGTGCAACGGCGCTGGGCACGGCCGGGTCGGAAGCCGGACAGCGCGACCGCGACTACGCCTATGCCGATTCGTACGGCAATCTGGTGATCTACAGCCGCGCCGGCTACAAGCGCATCGTCATCGGCCAAGGGCATCTGGCGGCTGAGCTCAATGCCTATTCCGGCGCCGAAGACGCCACGGACGAACCGAATATCGTCCGCCTGAACGACCAGTACAATCTGGTCATCGACTGCTACCGGCCGCCGGTGCTGCTGAAGGGGCGCAGCTACATGTATGGCCTTCGGGACGGAGAATTGCCCGAACCGTCCGGGCGTTGCGCGGGCCAATAACGTTACGAGGCGCGTAGCGCGCCGGATATGGACTCTTTCCGTTGCGATATGCGGACGAGGTCACGTCCGTCGCGCTTTGCCTGATAGAGCGCGTCGTCGGCCCTCCGCATGAGCGCTTCGAAGGTCTCGCCGATGGCGAGTTCGGCAACGCCGAAGCTTGCCGTGAATCGCCGCTCGCGGGGAAGCCCTTCGATCGTCATCGCGCTGAAGGCCGAGCGTGCGCCCTCCGCGAAGAGCCGCGCGGCGGCGAGGTTCGTTCCGGGCAGCAGGATGGCGAACTCTTCACCGCCTATCCGCCCGGCGACATGTCCCGGCGAGGCCGCCTGCTCCAGGAAACCGGCGAAGGCGGCAAGGACGAGATCGCCCGCCGCGTGGCCGTAAGTGTCGTTGACCGCTTTGAAGTGGTCGAGGTCGCAAGCCACCACCGAGACCGGCAGGCCCTTGCGCCGCGCACGCTCGATGGCATGCGCCGCCTGGCTTTCGAAGCCGCGCCGGTTGCGCAGTCCCGACAGAGTGTCCGTTTCCGATTTCGCCGTGGCGTCCCGGAGTATGTCGCCGGCGAGGACGATCATCGTGATCGTCGCGATGGTGAACGCGAACATCGTCGCCAGGGTTTGGGAGATCATCGCGTAGTAGCTGTCGAGATAGGCGGAGGGATTCTCGCCCCAGCCGCCGACGGCATGCGCGATGAGAGGCTTCGACAGGAAATGCAGCGCGCTGGCGGCGAGAACCGCAGCGAACAGATAGTCCAACTTGCGCCTGGCGCCGGCGAGGACGACGCCCGCCGCGACCGATTGCATCGCGAAATAGGCCCACTGGAACGCCATCATCCGGGTGAAGGAATGCCTCGGCAGGTCGTTGACGAAATAGGCGATCAGCGTGCCGGCCATGACGATCGTCAGCGACGCATAGGCAGGCGATCGCACCTGATACCGGCCGGCCAGACCGATGTTGAAAGCGCTCATGCCGAGCAGCAGCACCGCGGCGCTGAACGCCAGCATCAGAGCGTCGTCACCGAAAAACCTGATGCCGAATTCGATGACATAGTAGATCACGCCGCAGGCATATGCGCATGCGAACAACCGCGCGGCCCGCCGGACCGGGCCGTAGATCGACATCGCCAGAAACGATGCGGCGATCAATCCGGACACCACCAGATTGATCATGACGATGAAGGTAGCTCCGCTCATGGCGCCCCGTTGCTTGCGCGTCCACAGAAACACAACGACGCGAAGAACGGGTTAATGACGAACGGCAAGCCTGCCCGACTTTACGAAAGCGGAACTGCGGCCGGCGACCCATCCGGACGCCGGCCGGGCTTTCTCAGTGCCAGTCGCGGATATCGACGAAATGGCCTGCGATCGCGGCGGCAGCCGCCATGGCCGGCGAAACCAGATGCGTGCGGCCCTTGAACCCCTGGCGGCCTTCGAAGTTGCGGTTCGAGGTCGAGGCGCAGCGCTCATAAGGACTCAGTCGGTCGTCATTCATGGCGAGGCACATGGAGCAACCCGGCTCGCGCCAGTCGAAGCCCGCCTCGATGAAGATCTTGTCGAGGCCCTCGCGCTCCGCCTGTTCCTTCACCAGGCCGGAACCCGGCACGACCATCGCGTTGACGGTCGGCGCCACTGTCTTGCCCCTGGCGACGGCGGCGGCCGCACGCAGATCCTCGATGCGGCCATTGGTGCAGGAGCCGATGAAGACGCGATCGACAGCGATGTCGGTCATCTTCGTGCCGGCGGTCAGCCCCATATACTCCAGCGCGCGCTTCTTGGAGTTGCGCTTGTTCTCGTCCTCGATCTCCTCCGGATTCGGCACCACGCCGGTGACCGATGCGACATCTTCGGGCGAGGAGCCCCAGGTGACGATGGGCGGCAGCTTGGCGGCGTCGAGCACGATCACCTTGTCGTAGTGCGCGCCCTCGTCGGACTTCAGCGTCTTCCAGTAATCGAGCGCCATGTCCCAGGCCTTGCCCTTCGGCGCGCGCGGCTTGTCCTTCACATAGGCGAAGGTCGTCTCGTCCGGCGCGATGAGACCGGCGCGGGCGCCGCCTTCGATCGACATGTTGCAGATCGTCATGCGGCCCTCCATCGACAGCGAACGAATCGCCTCGCCCGCATATTCGATGACGTAGCCGGTGCCGCCGGCTGTGCCGATCTCGCCGATGATGGCGAGGATGATGTCCTTGGCCGTCACGCCTTCCGGCAACTGGCCGTCGACACGCACCAGCATGTTCCTGGCCTTCTTCTGGATCAGCGTCTGGGTGGCGAGCACATGCTCGACCTCGGACGTGCCGATGCCGTGGGCCAGCGCGCCGAAGGCGCCGTGCGTCGAGGTGTGGCTGTCGCCGCAGACGATGGTCATGCCGGGCAGGGTGAAACCCTGTTCGGGGCCGATGATGTGGACGATGCCCTGGCGGACATCCTTCTCGGAATAATATTCGACGCCGAAGTCCGCTGCGTTCTTCGCCAGAGCCTCGACCTGGATGCGGCTCTCCTCATTCTTGATGCCGTTCACACGGTCCGGCGAGGTCGGCACGTTATGGTCGACCACGGCAAGCGTCTTCTCCGGATGGCGGACCTTGCGGCCGGCCATGCGCAGGCCCTCGAAGGCCTGCGGGCTGGTCACCTCGTGCACGAGGTGGCGGTCGATATAAAGCAGGCAGGTGCCGTCGTCCTGGCGGTCGACCACGTGATCGTCGAAAATCTTATCGTAAAGGGTGCGCGGTGCGCTCATTTGCGTAAATCCGTCGATGTGCAGAAGAAGGGTGAGCCGGGTCTTGATGCGACGCCCGGAAGCGCGGGATCAGCGAAGTCGGCTGGTCAGCGCACCGGAAATCCGCGCGAAGAAACGCGCCGGCAGACGCTTCCTGTCCTGCAGCACGAACCCCTTGTAAGCCGGATCTCCGAAGAGTTCTTCCATGCGCGGGCTCATACCAGCCTTTTGGCGGCACGGCAATTGTGACGTAGGAGCAGCCTCCCCGGCCGAGTGGACACCCGCAAAGCGGAATCTTAACGCGCCTCGGCTACGAAAGGCCGTCACTCGCGCCTCGGGACGATACGGCATGCTGACTTCGACGGCAAACGTTGCACGGAACGCCTCCGCCGCGCCGCTCGCATTCCTTGCGAAATCGGTGGTGTCCCATGCGGGGCTGGCTTTCTTCACGGCCCTTTTCGCGGTCGCGACGCTCGCCACCTCGGCCCTGATCGACCGGCCGTTCCACTATGGCATGGCGGGACGGCTGTCGAAGCTCTACTCGGTCATGGTGCCGGTGTTCCTCGCCATCCTCCTGATCGGCGCCTTCATCCGGATGGCTTCGGTGGAGAGGCCCGCCAGCCCGGCCCGGCATTTCGCCCGCAAAATCCGTGGCTTCGCCTGCGACTCCGAGCGCCTCGTCGGCATGGCCATCATGTCTGCGCTGCTCGTCTGGTTCATGGCGGGCTTCGCCTTCATGAAGGAATCCATCCCGGCGCTGCAGCCCTTCGACTGGGACAGCACGTTCCGGGACTGGGACCGGATGCTGTTCGGCGGCGTCGATCCGTGGCGGCTGACCTTCGCCGTCTTCGGCACGCCGGCCGCGACGACGCTGATCAACGCCGCCTATCACGCCTGGGTGTTCGTCATCTACATGACGCTGCTCGCCGCGGTCTTCGGCGTGCTCCCCCGACGGCAGCAACTGGTTTTCCTCTATGCCTTCATGTTCACCTGGGCAATCGGCGGCGTCGCCCTTGCCGCGATCTTCTCCTCGGCGGGTCCCGTCTATTTCGAGCGGCTTGGGCTTGGCGGCGATTTCGAGCCGCAGATGGCCCTCCTGCGTCAATTCAACGAAGTTTCGCCCGTCTGGTCCCTGACGGTGCAGGAGATGCTCTGGACGGCCTATCAGAGGAACGGCGGCGACATCAGCGGCATCAGCGCCATGCCCAGCATGCATGTCGCCTCGAGCATAGTCGTCATGCTGCTCGCCTACCGCATCAATCGCGGGCTCGGACATCTCATGCTGGCCTTCACGAGCGTGATGATGATCGGTTCGGTTCACCTCGGCTGGCATTATGCTGTCGACGGGCTTTTCGGCGCTGCCGTCGCGCTGGCTTGCTGGTATGCGGCGGAAAGGGTCGCCGCGCTCGATCTGGCGTTTCAGCACCGCATGCTTCCGCGCGTCGGCAGCGACTGAACCGTTCCTGTATCGCGAACGCTCCGGTCAGTCCGGTTTCTTGCCCGGCAACGACGGCTTTGTCCCGGCATCCCGATCTCCTCTGCCGTCGTCCAGCTTGTCATCAGCGAACCCGAGCTTGACCTCGAATGTGTGCAGAACGCCGAGCACGATGACGACCATGAGCGTGCCCAATCCGGCGAGTTGCCAGTAGCCGAAGCCTGCCGCCAGTCCGATCGCGCCCGCGAGCCACATGCCCGCCCCTGTCGTCAGGCCATGCACCTCGCCTTTCGAGAACATGATCGTGCCGGCCGCGAGAAAGGCGATGCCGGCGGTGATGGCCTCGACCGCGCGAATGGGATCGACGCGCAACGAATCCTTGATGGGATCGGCCTGGAACATCGGGGCGTGCGAGATCTCGACGGTGAGAACGCCGAATGCGGCGGCGGCGATGCAGACGAGGATATGCGTTCGCAAGCCGGCAGGGCGGCTGCGCCATTCACGCTCGATGCCGATCACCGCGCCGAAGACGGCTGCAAGCAGCAGCCTTGCGACGATCACCGGAAAAGGCGTGAAGGTCGGATGGCCGAATTCCTCGACAAGCGCTTCCAAGAATTGCCCCTCATACAATTGCCGGCTTTAACGCAGAAGCCGGCCACAGGTTCCGAAACCGTGGCGCCGACCAAAGGTCATTCCCCAGGTCTGATTGTCCCAGCCGTCCGCTTCCGTCCGGCCAACGGCTTGACAGGCGGTTGCGGTCACACCCCTCTGTCACCAGGCAAACGGGAGTCCCGAGATGGCCGAAATCCTCGTACGTCCGCTCGATCAGTCGGATCATGAAGCGTGGAAGGCGTTGTGGACCGCTTATCTGACCTTCTACGAGACCTCCGTTTCGGAAACCGTCTACGACACCACATGGCGGCGGCTGTTCACCGAAGGCGAATTCGAGCCTCGTGGATTTCTGGCGCTTCTCGATGGCGCGCCGGTGGGGCTGGTGCACTATCTCCATCACCGCTCCTGCTGGTCGGTGGAAGGCAACTGCTATCTTCAGGATCTGTTCGCCGACGCGTCGGCGCGCGGAAAGGGCGTCGGCGCGGCGCTGATCGAGGCGGTACGGAAGACGGCCGCCGCGCGGGGCGTCACCAATGTCTACTGGATGACGCATGAGACCAACACAACCGCGCGCCGCCTCTACGATCATGTGGCCCGACGGACCGGCTTCATCGAATACGACCTGCTCTGAAGCAGGCGTCGCGGAACGAGATTGACTTGGCCGCGTCCCTGACGCGATATCACGCGCATGTTCCTGCCCCTTTTCCTCGAACTGAAGGCCGCGCGCGTTCCCGTGTCGCTGCGCGAATATCTCTCCCTGCTGGAGGGCATGGAGGCCGGGCTCGTCACCTATGACGTCGAAGGCTTCTACTATCTCGCCCGCGCCGCGCTGGTTAAGGATGAAAGGCACATAGACCGCTTCGATCAGGTCTTCTCGCACGTCTTCAAGGGCGTCGAGGCGGTATCCGGCGAGGCTGCGGTCGATGTCGCCAGCCTGCCGGAGGAATGGCTGCGGCGATTGGCCGAAAAGCATCTCACCGAAGAAGAGAAGAAACTGGTCGAAGCGCTCGGCGGCTTCGAGAAGCTGATGGAAACGCTGAGGAAGCGGCTGGAGGAGCAAAAGGGACGGCATCAGGGCGGATCGAAGTGGATCGGCACGGCCGGCACCTCGCCCTTCGGCGCCTATGGCTACAACCCGGAAGGCGTGCGCATCGGCCAGCACGAAAGCCGCAACCGGCGCGCGGTGAAGGTGTGGGACAAGCGCGAATTCAGGAACTTCGACGATTCCGTCGAGATCGGCACGCGCAACATCAAGGTGGCGCTGAAGCGCCTGCGTCGTTGGGTGCGCGAAGGCGCCGACGAGGAACTCGACCTGCCGGGCACCATCCACGCCACCGCCGAACACGGCTATCTCGACGTGCAGACGCGGCCCGAACGACGCAACGCCGTAAAACTCCTGATGTTCTTCGACGTCGGCGGCTCGATGGACGACCACATCAAGGTCGTCGAGGAACTCTTTTCCGCCGCCGGTGCGGAGTTTCGGCAGCTCGAATATTTTTATTTCCACAATTGCCTTTACGAAGGCGTCTGGAAGGATAACCGGCGCCGGCACTCCCAGGTCATCCCAACCTTCGACGTGCTTCACAAATACGGCCACGACTACAAGGTGATATTCGTCGGCGATGCCGCCATGAGCCCCTACGAGATCATCCAGCCGGGTGGCTCGGTCGAGCACTGGAATCCGGAGGCGGGATCGGTCTGGCTTTCCCGGGTGCGGCAGCAGTGGCCGAATGCCATATGGATCAACCCGATGCCCGAGAAGCATTGGGGCTACAGCCAGTCGACGCGGCTGATCAGCGACCTCTTCGATGGGCGCATGTATCCGCTGACGCTGTCTGGCCTCGAATCGGCCACGCGCGAGCTTTCCCGCAGGCATTGACGCGACGTATGCTGGAGAAGGGGCAATCCGTCTCCTATATTCCGTGCATCCCCAGATCCCGGAGGCATCCATGGACAGCCACAGCTTTCCCGTCACGCGCACAGACGCGGAGTGGCGCGTCAGACTCACGCCCGAGCAGTATTACATCATGCGCCAGCACGGCACCGAGCGCCCGGGCAGCTGCGCCCTGCTCCACGAGAAGCGCGCCGGCACCTTCACCTGCGCCGGCTGCGACCAGCCGCTGTTCAAGTCGACGCTGAAATTCGAGAGCGGCACCGGCTGGCCGAGCTTCAACGATCCCGTGCCCGGCTCCGTCGAAACCACCGTCGACCGCAGCCATGGCATGGTGCGGACCGAGGTGCATTGCGCCGCCTGCGGCAGCCATCTCGGCCATGTTTTCCCTGACGGTCCGCCGCCGACCGGCCTGCGCTACTGCATCAACGGCGTTGCGCTGAATTTCGAGCCTGCCTGACCTCGCGGGAAGTCAGACCAGCGTCGCGATGACCAGCCAGACGGCTGCGCCGAGCGGCGCGATCTGGGCTCGCCAGCCGCCCGCGCGCCCCGATGTGCGCCATACGGCGAGGAACAGGAAGATGTTGTAGGGCAGCGGCGCGAAATGTGTCGCCAGCACCAGCGGCAAGGGCAGTTCCAGCCCGAGCAGCGCGACCGCGAGCAGCGTCGAGACGATATTGATCGTCGTCCCGACAAGCGCCATGTCGCGCCAGAAGAGCAGGTTCAGCGGAATTTCGCCGCGCCAGCGCGCCGCTATGAAGCCGCCGAAGCCGTTCCGGCGGAAATGCTGTATGCCGTTTTGCGCGTCGTCCGCCACGCCGTCACGATATCATCGATGTCGGAAATCGGCACGATGTACGACCGGGGCCAGCAGCGCGGCAACGAGCAACATGACGGCGACGGCGGCGAAGACGGGAGCGATACCCGTATGCTCTGCGACGAGGCCGGTGATCCATGGTGCGCCGAGCACGCCGATGGAGGTCATCGTCGTCACCACGCTCATGCCTGTCGAGGGAGCCATGCCTTCGTGATTGCCCGCCGCGGAAAAGGCGATCGGGATCATGTTGGCCGCACCGAGCCCGGCCAGCGTGAAGCAGGCGAGCGCCAGAGCCGGCCACGGCGCGACGAAGGCGCAGAGCATCCCGAGGCCCGCGAGCAGGCATGACGTCTGGAGCGTTCGGACCGCGCCGAAACGGCGGCGTATGCCGTCGCCGAGGAACCGCATCAGCGCCATTGCCCCGGCGAAACAGGCGAAGGCGAGGCCGGCGATTCCGATATCCACACCCAGTTCCTTTTCCATGAAGAGCGCGCCCCAATTGCGCATCGTCGCTTCCGGGAGGACGCAGATGAGCGCGATCAGTCCGACGACATAGATCGTCGGCAGCGTCGGGAAGGCGAAGCGGCGCATATGGACCGCCGGTTCGGGGCGGTCGCCGCCGACGATATGCCGCCATGCCGCCGCCAGCAGCACGCCGGTCAGAGCCGACACGAACAGCGCGTGGACCACAGGTCCGAAGGCCTGAATGACAAATCCTCCGACACCGCCGGCAAACCCGCCAAGGCTCCAGAAGCCGTGGGTCGACGACATGATTGGCCGGGCAAGACGCCGCTCGACGGTGACGGCATTGGCGTTCATGGCCACATCCATGCCGCCGAGCATCGCCCCCATCACGAAGAGCGCCAGCGAGGCCAGCACGGCATTCGGCGCCAGCACCGCGAGGGGCAATGTCACAACCGAACATACGGCCAGCGGCAGCACGACCGGCCGCGAGCCGAATCTCGACATCGCCAGACCGCCCGCCGGCATTGCGCAGACGCTGCCGAGGCCGAAACCGAGCACCATCAGCCCGAATGTGGCTTCGCTGACGCCCAGCCGCTGGATATAGCTGGGAACCTGCGCCGCCCAACTGCCGACGATGAATCCATTGATGAAGAAAAAGGCGGCGACCGCCCGCCGTCCGCGCTGCGCGGACACAAGAGGATTGGAAGCGTCCATTCAGTGCCTCGGCGCGACGAACGCCCCATTCCTAGATCGATGCGATGGCAAGTCAATGCTGACGGATACGGGCGAGATGGCTTGGCACGGAAGGAAGTGCAGCGGCCGGCCGGCGTCTCATTTTCCTTTATTTTTGGCTCTGTATGGCATTGCGTCGCATGAAAGGCGCATCTTGGCCACATTCTCGTCAGATTCTCCGTCAGAAAGAAAGTTGAACAAAAAGTGAGCGTTGCCCGGCGGAGCGCGGGGGTTGTTCCGTTTCGCGAGGTATGACAACGCCGATGTGGAGGGTTGTGATGAGCATCCCCGCTGGAGAGACGCGCCGGCCACGCATTCAATGGCATGATGACGGGTCATCCCCGCGCGCGCGTAACGTGATCTTCGACGATGCCTCGCCCTACAAGGCGCTTGGCCTGGCAGTTGCGCTCGGCATTCTGTCGATCGTCGCCGTTGTCGGCGTGATCCAGTTTCAAAGGCAGGGCATGTGGTCCGACGTCGGCTCCTCGATCGTGGAGGAAGCGCGGGCAACTCCCGCGGAAGCAGTAGTCGCCGATGCGAAACCGGACCCTGCCATAACGAAGCCGGCTGCGGTTGATGTTCCGGCCGCCGCAGCCAACACAACCAGCATCAGCGCCGCAGATACGGCCGCGCGCGCCGAGCCTGCCGCGATCGTCGAGACGGCCGAGGCGCTTGTCCGCAGCGTGGGTGCAGAACTTTCGGTCCCCGCTTCCACCGACGCTCAGGCCAAGGTCGAGGCGATCCGTGCCGACGAGATCGAGGCAGCGGCTCTGGAGCCATTGACCACCGGCGATCCGCGTTGGCAGATGGTCGAGACGGCCTCGATCGCGAACGAACCAGAGACCGAATCGCCGGATATCGCGGAACTTCTGGCCTTCGCGCCGGTTCCCGAACCCGCCCCGCGAAAGAAGCAGCAGACTGCCCTCGCCGCAATGCAGGCCAGGCCCGAGCCGTCCGAAGTCAGGCCGGAAAAAGTGTCGGCCCGCACTACGGGACTTTCGCTCGCAAAAATCCGCAGTTCCGTCTTCCTGCGCGCCCGCCCGGCCGATGGCTCGAAGGTACTGGTCACCATTCCGCGCGGAACCAATGTTCAGGTCGATCCGGGATGTCGTCACTGGTGCGCGGTCACCTATGACGGCAAACGCGGCTTCGTCTACAAGAGCTTCCTGAGCCGCTGAGCCCGGTGGCTGCAGCCAATTTGCCTGTTGGTTTCGGACGGCCGTCATCCGATCCCAGCGTCCTCGACCGGGTATCTCGAAGCATTGAAACGGTGGGCAAGTCGCCGCCAGGCGGGCTCCATTGCGACCAGCCATTGACCGGATCGTGAAAGAGATAGGATAGTCCGGCTGGGATTTCCGGTGGAGCTTCGGCTTTGAAATCGGCATGCGGGGACAAGGGACGCTCCTCTGGCGGCGTGCTCGCCGGCGAAGCGACATTGCCCCGACGGATGCTGCCGTTCGCGGCGCTGGTGGCCATTCTCGTTCCCGCCGCGGTGGCGGTCGATCCCGTCGCCGGTACGCTCTATGCCGACTGGCCGCGCCCCTTATGGCTCGTGGCGGAATTCACGACGCATTTCGGCGAGGCGCAGTGGATTCTGGCGCCTACCGCGCTGATCGCGCTCGTGGCGTGGGTACGCAATCCCGCTGCCGCGCTGGATATGGAAGCACCCCCGTCGAAGCTGGTTCGCATCTGCGCATTCCTCTTCGCCGTCTCGGGGAGCGCTTTGCTGCTGGCAAGCATCCTCAAAAGCGTGTTTGGCCGCGCCAGGCCGCAGCTGATGCAGACCGTGGGGCCATTTTCATGGCAACCGGGTTCGTTCGAGGCCACGCATATGAGCTTCCCGTCCGGTCACGCCGCGTCGATCGGCGCCGCCTGCATGGCAGCGGCGCTGCTTTGGCCGCGATTGCGCTTTTTGTTCTTCGGCGTCGCGGTCTGGCTCGCGCTGACGCGCGTTTTCGTCGGAGCGCATTATCCCAGCGATGTGGTCGCGGGGTTGCTGCTGGGCGTTGCTGTCACGCTCTGCCTTGCGGCTGTCACGGAGCGTCGCGGCTTTCTTGCCTTCCCGGAAGCCGGCCGGCCCAGATCGTTCGGACACGCCGCCGCTGAACCTCAGCCGTAGACGACAAGCAGGTCCTTGGCGTCGATCTGGTCGCCGGCCTTGACCAGCACCTCGGCGATGGTGCCGTCGCGCTCGGCATGCAGCGCCGTCTCCATCTTCATCGCTTCGATGGACAGGAGAATGTCGCCGGCCTTCACCGGCTGGCCGGCCGCCACGCCCAGCGTCGAGACGACGCCCGGCATCGGCGCGCCGACATGCGCATCACTGCCGGGTTCTGCCTTTCGCCGGGCCTTGCCGTTCGATGCGCCATGCGCCCGATCCGGCACCTTGACGCGGCGCGGCTGGCCGTTCAGCTCGAAGAAGACGGTGACCATGCCCTTGTCGTCGACCTCGCCGATGGCGAGGCAGCGCACCACCAGCGTCTTGCCCTTCTCGATGTCGACGAAGATCTCGTCCTCCGCCTTCATGCCGTAGAAGTAGGTCGGCGTCGGCAGCACGCTCACCGGACCGTAGATTTCTGAGGCGGTCGCGAAGTCGGAAAAGACCTTCGGATACATCAGCCATGAAGCGAACTCGTATTCGCCGAGCGTGCGGCCGAGCTTCTCCTCGATCTCCTTGCGGCTGCCGGCGAGGTCCGCCGCCTTGAGCAGCGAGCCGGGACGGGCCGTGGTCGGCTTCTCGCCCTTCAGCGCCTTCTTCTGGAGCTTTTCCGGCCAGCCGCCCGGAGACTGGCCGAGATCGCCGCGCAGCATCGACACGACCGAGTCCGGGAAGGCGATGTCCTTCGCCGGGTTCTCCACGTCGGCCACGGTCAGGTCCTGACTGACCATCATCAGCGCCATGTCGCCCACCACCTTGGACGACGGCGTCACCTTGACGATGTCGCCGAACATGAGATTCACGTCGTGATAGGCCTGCGCCACCTCGTGCCAGCGCGTTTCCAGCCCGAGCGAGCGCGCCTGCTCCTTGAGGTTGGTGAACTGCCCGCCGGGCATCTCGTGCAGATAAACCTCGGACGCCGGCCCCTTCAGGTCGCTCTCGAAAGCGGCGTACTGGTTGCGCACCGCCTCCCAATAGAACGAGATCTTCCTGATCCAGCCAGTGTCGAGGCCGGGATCGCGCTCCGTCCCTTTCAGCGCCTCGACGATCGAACCGAGGCAGGGCTGCGAGGTATTTCCGGAAAAAGCGTCCATCGCCGCATCGATCGCATCGACGCCGCTTTCCACGGCAGCGAGCACGGTGGCGGCCGACAGGCCGGACGTGTCGTGCGTGTGGAAGTGGATCGGCAGGTCGGTGGCGTCGCGCAACGCCTTGAACAGCACTCGCGCCGCCGCCGGCTTGAGCAGGCCCGCCATGTCCTTGACGGCTATGATGTGCGCGCCGGCCTTCTCCAGTTCACCGGCCAGGCCGACATAATATTTCAGGTCGTACTTCGCGCGCGCCGGATCGAGAATGTCGCCGGTGTAGCAGATCGCCGCCTCGCAGAGCTTGCCCTCCTCCACGATGGCGTCCATCGAAACGCGCATGTTCTCGACCCAGTTCAGGCAGTCGAAGACGCGGAAGAGATCGATGCCGCCGCTTGCTGCCTGCTTCACGAAATGCTTCACCACATTGTCGGGATAGTTGGTGTAGCCGACGCCGTTGGCGCCGCGCAGCAGCATCTGGAGCAGGATATTGGGCGCCTTCTCGCGCACCAGCGCGAGGCGTTCCCACGGGTCCTCGGTAAGAAAGCGCATGGCGACGTCGAAAGTCGCGCCGCCCCAGCATTCGAGCGACAGAAGCTGCGGCAAGGCACGCGCATAGGTGCCGGCGATACGGGCAATGTCGTGCGTCCGCATGCGGGTTGCCAGCAACGACTGATGACCGTCCCGCATCGTGGTGTCCGTCACCAGCACACGGCTTTCGCCGCGCATCCACGCTGCGAATTTTTCTGGCCCCAACGCGTCGAGTTTCTGCTTCGCGCCATCGGGAATCGGCCCTGTGAACCACGGCACGACGGGGGCGGCCGCGTCCGGGTTGGGTTTCGCCCGCCCGCGCGTCTCCGGATGGCCGTTCACCGAGACGTCGGCGAGGTAGTTGAGCAGCTTGGTCGCGCGATCCTGCCGCTTCACCTGCGCGAAAAGCTCCGGTGTCGTATCGATGAATTTCGTCGTGTAGGAATTGTCGTGAAAGCTCGGGTGATTGATGATCGCTTCGAGGAAGGTCAGGTTGGTGGCGACGCCGCGGATGCGGAACTCGCGCAGCGCCCGGTTCATGCGGGCGATGGCTTCGCCCGGCGTCGGCGCCCAAGCGGTGACCTTTTCCAGCAGCGGATCGTAGTAGCGGGTGATGACCGCGCCGGAATAGGCCGTGCCGCCATCGAGCCGGATGCCGAAACCCGTTGCGCCGCGATAGGCGGTGATGCGGCCGTAATCGGGAATGAAATTCTGCTCGGGATCTTCGGTGGTGATGCGGCACTGGAGCGCGTGGCCGTTCAGCCGGATGTCCTTCTGCGCGGGCACGCCCGATCCCGGCGTCCCGATGTCGAAGCCGTCCAGTATGTGTATCTGCGCCTTGACGATGTCGATGCCGGTCACCTGCTCGGTGACCGTGTGCTCGACCTGGATGCGCGGATTGACCTCGATGAAATAGAACTTGCCGGTGTCGGCGTCCTGCAGGAACTCGACCGTGCCGGCGCCGATATAGCTGGTCTCGTTCGCGATCTTCAGCGCGTAGCTGCAAAGCTCCTGACGCAGCGCGTCGGAGAGATAGGGAGCGGGCGCGCGCTCCACGACCTTCTGGTTGCGGCGCTGGATGGAGCAGTCGCGCTCGAACAGATGCACCGCGTTGCCATGCGTGTCGCCGAGGATCTGGACCTCAACATGGCGCGCGCGCTCGATCAGCTTCTCCAGATAGACCTCGTCCTTGCCGAAGGCTGCCTTGGCCTCGCGCTTGCCTTCCGTGACCTCGCGCATCAGGTCGGCCTCGCTGCGGATAGCGCGCATGCCGCGTCCGCCGCCGCCCCACGACGCCTTGAGCATGACCGGGTAGCCGATCCCGGCGGCGAGCTTCTTCACCGCCTCCATGTCGTCCGGCAGCGGATCGGTGGCCGGCACGACCGGCACGCCGACCTCGATGGCGAGGTTGCGCGCCGCCACCTTGTTGCCCAGACGGCGCATCGTCTCCGGTTTCGGTCCGATGAAGGTGATTTCCGCTTCGCCGCAGGCTTCGGCGAATTCCGGACTTTCGGAGAGCAGGCCGTAGCCGGGGTGGATGGCGTCCGCGCCAGACAGCTTCGCCACGCGCATGATTTCCTCGATCGACAGGTAGCTCTCGATCGGCCCCATATCCCTCGCAAGCCACGGGCCTCGTCCGACCTGATAACTTTCGTCGGCCTTGAAACGGTGCAGCGAGTATTTGTCCTCCTCAGCCCAGATCGCCACGGTTTTCAGGCCGAGTTCGTTCGCGGCGCGGAAGACGCGGATGGCTATTTCCGAACGATTGGCGACGAGGATTTTCGTGATCGGCACGCGACGCTCCGGAGACAGGAAGGCTAGCTGCATTTGACTAGCGGATAATTTGTGCAGTGCAAACAGAAATGGCAATGCGGACGCGTCCCGGCGCGTTTTGGTTCGGAAGCAGGCGGTTGACGCCGCTATCCGGAAGACAGGCAATCGGGCTTTTCAGGCGCGATTGCTGTAGGACATCATCGAGGTTGCAGTTGGCGGTCTATAGAGGAGAGGCGTTCGCATGCTCTACGCAATTCTTGCCTATCACGTCGAGGATGTCGTGACGTCCTGGTCGGAGGAACAGGACAGGGCGTTGATGGAGGACCTGCACAAGGTTCATGCCCGGCTGACGAAGGAAGGCCGCCTTGGACCGGCGGCGCGGCTCGACCCGACGGCGACGGCCTGCACCTTGCGCGGACCGGGCGACGGCATGGTGATCGACGGACCTTTCGCCGAAACGAAGGAGCAGCTCCTCGGCCTCTATGTCATCGACTGCGCATCCCGCGAAGAAGCCGTCGCCGCAGCACGGGATCTGCGCCGCGCCAATCCCACGGCGGTTTACGAGATCCGGCCCATCTCGCTTTATCTTCCGGGCGTCGCCTTCCCCGTCACGGCCGCGTAGCTTGCCGATCCGCCCAAAGAAAATGCCCGGCGCTTGCGCCGGGCATCCTGTCCTGTCGAACGAAGTTCAGATTACTGGTTTTCGAAGTAGCTGTACTTGCCGTCGTCGCCCTTCTTCCAGGTGTACATCACATAGTCCGGACGGGTGATGTCGCCCTTGGCGTCGAAGCCCAGTTCGCCGATCGCGGTCTGGAACGGACCCTTGGCCTTGATCGCTTCCGCAACCTTCTGCGGGTCGAGGTCGCCGGCCGCCGCAGCGCCGCCGGCGATGACCTGCACCGCCGCGTAGGCGTAGAGCGTGTAGGCTTCCGGCTCGAAGCCGGCAGCGCGGAACTTCTCGACGATGTCCTTGGCGGCCGGATTCTTGCGCGGATCCGGCGCGAAGGTCATCAGCGTGCCGTCGACGGCGTCGCCGGCGATCGAGGCAAGCTCGTTCGAGACGATGCCGTCACCCGACATGAAAGCGGCCTTCAGGCCCTGGTCGGCCAGCTGGCGCATGATCAGGCCGGCTTCCGTGTGCAGGCCGCCATAGTAGACAGCCGACACGCCGGCTTCCTTCATCTTGGCGATGAGGGCCGAGAAATCCTTGTCGCCGACATTGATGCCTTCATACATGGCTTCGGTGACGCCGGCGCCGTTCAGCGCTTTCTTGGTCTCATCGGCAAGGCCCTGACCATACGGGGTCTTGTCATGGATGACGGCGATCTTGGCGTCCTTGAAATTGTCGGCCAGATACTTGCCGGCGACGATGCCCTGCTGGTCGTCGCGGCCGCAGGTGCGGAACGTGTTCCACAGGCCGCGCTCGGTGTATTGCGGGTTGGTCGAGGCGGGCGAGATCTGCAGGATACCGTTCTCGGCGTAGACTTCCGAGGCCGGAATCGAGACGCCCGAGTTGAAGTGGCCGACGACGAACTTGACGCCGTCCGCGACGAACTTGTTGGCGACCGAGATGCCCTGCTTCGGATCGGACACGTCGTCGCCGACGACGACCTTGATCTGCTCGCCGTTGATGCCGCCGGCCGCGTTGATGTCGGCTGCGGCCTGCTCGGCGCCCTTCTGGAGCTGCGCGCCGAACGCGGCGTTCGGACCGGTGATCGGACCGGAAACACCGATCAGGATGTCCGCCCAGGCGCTGCCGCTGAACGCGACGAGCGCGGTCAGGGCAACTGCGGACAAGAGTGACTTCTTCATTGACTGACTCCCATTGTACGAGCGGGCGAAAACGATGCTTTTCGTGCGATGCCCACCCTATCGCAGAAAGCGAACATTGCCGATTTCCCGGCAGTTGTCACGCCGATTTGGGGCCAAATCGGCGCGAATGGTTTATCTCAGACCTTCGCTTTCCAGCTCAAGGCTGACACCCTTTCGTAGAGCCAGGGGTATTGGGTTACCATCTGCCGTGTCCGCGTATAGCGGTAGGCAAGCAGCCCGACGGCGGCGAGGATGACGAGGTCGGTGAAATAGTGCGGCGCGCTGATGAAGGGACCGCCATAAAGCGCGTAATGCAGGAAGCGCACCGCGGCCGCCAGGAACAGCGAGTAGACGAGAAAGCTCGCCGGGTTCTGCCATACGCGCGCCACGGCGCGGCCGGTCATCCAGGTCGCCCAGCAGGCAACGAGGAAGAAGATGAGTTCCCCGGCGTAGAAATGTTCGGTGATCATCGAGAGGATCATCTGCGTCTGCTCCGATGCTTTTTCAGTGACGCCCGCCTTCGAGATAGGCGGCGCGGACTTCCGGATTGGCGAGCAGTTCCTGCCCGGTGCCGCTCATGGTGACGTTGCCGTTGACCATGACGTAGCCGCGGGCGGCGAGCTTGAGCGCGCCGAAAGCGTTCTGCTCTACGAGAAAGACCGTCAGGCCCTGCGATCTGTTGAGTTCGCGGATGGCGTCGAAGATCTGTTTCACGATCAGCGGCGCGAGGCCGAGCGAAGGCTCGTCGAGAAGCAGGAGCTTGGGCCGGGCCATCAGCGCGCGGCCGATGGAGAGCATCTGCTGCTCGCCGCCCGACAGCGTGCCCCCACGCTGGTTGATGCGCTCCTTGAGGCGCGGGAAGAGCTGGAAGATCTTCTCGACGTCCTCATCGTAGTGTTTGAGGCCGTCGAGGCTTGCGCCCATCTGCAGGTTTTCCATCACCGTCATGCGCGGGAAGATGCGGCGTCCCTCCGGCGATTGGGCGATCCTCAGCCGTGCGATCTCGTGCGTCGGCATCTGCGTGATGTCGGTCCCGGAAAAGACGATGCGGCCGGCGCGGGCGCGGGGGGCGCCGAAGATCGTCATCATCAGCGTCGACTTGCCGGCGCCGTTGGCGCCGATCAGCGTCACGATCTCACCCTGATGCACCTCGACGGACACGCCGTTCAGCGCCCGGATATTGCCGTAATAGGTCTCGACATTGTCGACCTTGAGCAGGGGCTCGGCCATCACTTCTTCTCCCCTGCCTTGCCGCCGGTCTGCGCTGCCAGCGCCTTCGCCTGCCCGATCCAGTCCTCGCGGTCGATGCGGCCGTCGAAGGCGAGATAGGTTTCCACCACGATGATGTCGTCGCGTGTCCAGGCCGCGATCTGCTCGAAATGGAAGATGCCGTTTTCGTGGAGCTTGCGCTCGTTGACGGGTCCTATGCCCTTGATCCGTGTCAGCCGGTCCGGCGCGCCGCCGCGCGGCGCGGCGAGCGCGTTCGATACGCCGGAAGATGCGTGGCGGGCTTCCGCCGCCTCCACGAGCCGCGCCTTCGACGCGCCGGGCGAAACCTTGACGATCTCTTCCTCGTCGCTGTGGCTGATCGTGTCGGAGACGGGGCCGGCCATCATGGAGGACGACGCGCCGGGTCCATGCTCCGGATCGGGCTCGGCGTCCAGTTCCTCGATCACTCCCTCGTCGCCGACCTCGATCAGCACGTCCGTGACTTCCTCGTCGTCCACGCCGAGATAGGCGGCGATGACCTTCGGGTCGCTCTTCACGGAGGCAGGGTCGCCGTCCGAGATCTTGCGGCCGTATTCCAGCACGACCACGTGATCGGAGATCTGCATGACCACCGACATGTCGTGCTCGATCAGCAGGATTGACGTGCCGGTGTTTTCCTTGATGTCGTTGAGCAGGGCGTTTAGCGCCAGCGACTCCTTGGGGTTCAGACCTGCGGCGGGCTCGTCGAGGCAGAGCAGTTCCGGCCCCGTGCACATGGCTCGCGCGATCTCGAGGCGGCGCTGCGCGCCATAGGGCAGGTCGCCGGCCGGATCGTCCGCCCGGCTGACCAGGTCGGCCTTCTCCAGCCAGAACTTCGCCAGCTCCACCGACTCCCGCGAGGCGTTGGCGTACCCCCCTATGCCGAGCAGCCCGAGAACCGTGAAGCCCGAGGCTTTCATCAGCTTGTTGTGCTGGGCGACCAGCAGGTTCTCCAGCACCGTCATGCCGGAGAAGAGCCGGATGTTCTGGAACGTGCGGGCGACCTTCGCCCGCGCCGGAATCTCGTGGTTGGGCAGGCGCTCGAGCAGATAGGCGGTGCCGTCGCGCCGCCTGAGCGTTATCATGCCCTCGCTCGGCTTGTAGAAGCCGGTGATGCAGTTGAACACGGTCGTCTTGCCGGCTCCGTTCGGGCCGATCAGCGCCGTGATCTCGCCGCGCCGGGCCTCGAAGGAAAGATCGCCGATGGCGATCAGTCCGCCGAACTTCATCGACAGATGCTCGACGGTGAGGATGGCGTCGTTCATGGAAGCTGCCGCACTCATCAGCCGTGGCCTTCCTTGGTGAATTCGCTGGACACCGACTTCCTCTCGAAGAGGAAGGCGGTGGGCTCGCGGCTGCCGACGAAGCCGCGCGGCTTCCAGATCATGACGATCACCATGGCCATGCCGAAAAGCAGCATGCGGTAGAGTTCCGGCGTGAAATCAGGCCCGAACACCTGCTTGAGAAACTGCAGTTCGCGCAGGATCTCCGTGCCGCCGATCATCACCGCGGCGGCGACCGCGATTCCGGCCAGCGAGCCCATGCCGCCGAGAACGACGATCGCCAGAATGATGGCTGACTCGATGAAGATGAACGATTCCGGGCTCACGAAGCCCTGGCGGGCGGCGAAGAAGGAGCCCGCGAAGCCCGCGAACATGGCGCCGATGGCGAATGCCGTCAGCTTGGTGTTCGTGGTGTTGATACCCAGCGACCGGCACGCGATCTCGTCCTCGCGCAACGCCTCCCAGGCCCGGCCGACGGGCATGCGGCGCAGACGAACGGTGACGAAGGCGGTGAGCAGCGCCAGCAGCAGGATGAGATAGTAGAGGAAGATCTTGTAGTAGACGCTCGACGTCGGCAGGTCGAAGACCTTGGCGATATAGTTGGGGTCCGCCACGTTGAAGGTGAACCAGCCGAAGAAATCGACCTTGGGCACGCCCGAAATGCCCGCCGAGCCGTTCGTCACCTCGCGCCAGTTGATGAGCACGAGGCGGATGATCTCGCCGAAAGCCAGCGTCACGATGGCGAGGTAGTCGCCGCGCAGCCTGAGCACCGGAAAGCCGAGAATGACGCCCCAGAACGCCGCCATGAGGCCGGCCGCCGGCAGCAGAATCCAGAACGACCAGCCGAACTCGGTTCCGAGAAGCGCGTAGGAATAGGCGCCGACCGCATAGAAGGCGACGTAGCCGAGGTCGAGCAGGCCGGCGAGCCCGACGACGATGTTCAGGCCCCAGGCCAGCATCACATAGATCAGGATCTGGATGCCGAAATTGTCGATCCATTTGAGCGAGCCCTGCAGGCCGGATGCGAAAATGGCGAGAGCGGGCACCAGGAACATGATGACGACCGCGACCGCCGTCCGCTTCGCGCGGAATGCCGGAAAGGCGCGGTCGGCGTAGACCAGCGCAGCGGCCAGCACGATGAAGACCCAGGTCTTCCAGACGGCGAGAAGCTCGATCACCCAGCCGCGGAAAGGCGGATAGAAGACGACGAGCCCGAGCAGGAACGCGACCGGGACCGCCAGCCCGATCTTGCGGAAGATACTGCCCTCGCCACGCTCCATCGCCGGATGGATGAAGGCGATGGTGAGGAAGCGCACGATCATCACCGCCCCGACGACGAAGGCCAGAAGGCCCCAGCGCTGCACCAGGATGAGCTCGTTGCGGATGTTCTGATCGGTTTTCAGGCCGATGAAGAGGACGAAGAGGCCGAAGGAGATGACGCCTGCATAGAGCGCCTCCCGCAGGGCGCGGGCGATAAGCGAGGTGTCGGCCTGGACGGTGGTCGTGACGGCTGCCATGATGACCTCAGACCTTTTCGACTTCGGGCCGGCCAAGTATGCCGGAAGGCAGGAAGATCAGGACGATCGCGAGGATCGAGAAGGCCGCGACGTCCTTGTAGTCGATCGAGAAATAGGCCGACCACATGCTCTCGATGAAGCCGATCATCAGGCCGCCAAGCACTGCGCCGGGCAACGAGCCGATGCCGCCGAGAACGGCCGCCGTGAAGGCCTTCACGCCGGGCACGAAGCCGTCCGAGAAGGCGACGACGCCGTAATACATCAGGAACAACGTGCCGGCCACGGCGGCGAGCGACGCGCCCATGATGAAGGTAATGGAAATGGTGCGGTCGACGTCGACGCCGAGAAGAGCAGCCATCTTGCGGTCCTGCTCGCAGGCGCGCTGCGCGCGGCCAAGCGCGGTGCGGTTGACGAGATACCAGAAGATGGCGAGCAGCGAGATCGTCACCACCACGATGATGATCTGCTTCAGCGAGATCGATATGCCTGCAATGTTGTAGACTTGGCTCACCATAGGCGGGATCGGCTTGTTGCGCGGACCCTGCGTGACCTGCACGAAGTTCGACAGAACGATCGACATGCCGATGGCGGTGATCAGGGGCGCGAGACGGAACGAGCCGCGGAGCGGCCTGTAGGCGATCTTCTCGATCGTCCAGTTGTAGAGGCTGGTCAGCAGCATCGCGACCACCATCATGATCAGGAGCGCGATCGCCACCGGGACGGCATAGAAGGCGCTCACCAGGATCAGGAAGACGATCAGGGCGATGAAGGCGCCAACCATGAAGATGTCGCCATGGGCGAAGTTGATCATGCCGATGATGCCGTACACCATCGTATAGCCGATCGCGATGAGGCCATAGATCGACCCCAGCGTCAGCCCGTTAACAAGCTGCTGGACGAAGTATTCCATCTGTCTGCGGCTCCCCTGGAATGTCGCCTGCCGGTCGCATTCCTTGTTGTTGGTTACCCAAGTCCTCGTGTGCCTTCAATCGGAAGCAACGCGAATCTATACACCGTTCAAGAGCTGTCCCCTCTGCTCCGGTCCGCTTCGTGGTGCGGCGCGCACACCCATGGACCACCGCGAAGCTAGCATTGGCCCAACGCAATGTCATTGTTCAATCACGCCAGATTTTGGCGTTTCGCGCAACAAATCGTCGTCAATGCTCGGGTGACGCAGCGAAACATGCGCATGCAGACGCCTTTGCGACCAAAGTATGATGCCCTCCCGCAAGCTCAGGAAACCACGAATCCGTGCGCGAACGGATCGCGGTCGTCGATGAAGATCGTGTTCAGTCCCGTCTGCCGCGCCCACCCGCCGATCGAGGGAACGATCGCCGGCTTGCCTGCCACGCTGGTCTCGCGCTCGACGCGACCCCTGAACAGCGAACCGATGATCGATTCGTGCACGAAGGAATCCCCTGCCTTCAGTCTTCCCTTGCCGTGGAGATGGGCCATGCGCGCGGACGTGCCGGTGCCGCAGGGCGAGCGGTCGATCGCCTTGTCGCCGTAGAACACCGCGTTGCGCGCGTCGGCATCCGCATGCTGTGGCGCACCGGTCCACAGCATGTGCGACAGGCGGTTGATGCCGGGATTCTCCGGATGGACGAAGCTGTACTTCTCGTTGAGCCGCCGGCGCACCACGGGACTCCAGGCGATGAAATCACCGGCCGAATGATCCGCCATGTCACGATAGTTCGCCTGCGGCTCGACGATGGCATAGAAATTCCCGCCATAGGCGACGTCCACGGTGATCTCGCCGAGCGTCGGACAGTCGACCGTCAACTCTTCAGCATAGAGGAAGGACGGCACGTTGGTGATGCGCACCTCCTCGACATAATCGCCTTCCTGCCGGTATTCGGCGATCACCAGACCGGCCGGCGTGTCGAGGCGCAGCACGCCCGGCGTCTTCGGGCGGACAAGACCGTTCTCGACCGCCATGGTCACCGAGCCGATGGTGCCGTGTCCGCACATGGGCAGGCAGCCCGAGGTCTCGATGAACAATATGGCGATGTCGCAGTCCTCCCGCGTGGGCGGATAGAGGATCGATCCGGACATGACGTCATGGCCCCGCGGTTCGAACATGAGTCCGGTGCGTATCCAGTCGTATTCGGCGAGGAAATGCGCCCGCCGCTCCATCATGGTCGAGCCCTTCAGCTGCGGACCGCCGCCGGCCACGAGACGCACCGGATTGCCGCAGGTGTGGCCGTCGATGCAGGTGAAGATGTTGCGGGCCATGCGAAGGGTCTCAGAAGCGCTGTGGTGAGAAGGGCGAAACGTCGATCGGCGGATTCTTGCCAAGGACGAGGTCGGCGATCAAGCGGCCGGTCGCGGCGGCCTGCGTGAGGCCGAGATGGCCGTGGCCGAATGCGTAGAAGACGCCGGGCGATCGGGCGCGGCCGATTACCGGCACCGAATCCGGCAAGGAGGGGCGGAAACCCATCCACTCGCGTCCGCCTGCGGGGTCGAGGCCGGGCAGGAAGCGGCGCGCCTTTTCCAGCATCGCCTTCGAGCGGGCATAGTTCGGCGGATGTTCGAGACCGGCGAGTTCCACCGCGCCGCCGATGCGAAGTCCTGTGTCAAGCGGCGTGACGACGAAGCCGTGTCCGGAAAAGATAAGCTGCCGCTTCACGTCGAACGACGTCCGGGGCAGCGTCGTATTGTAGCCACGCTCGGTCTCCAGCGGTATCCTGTCTCCGAACAGGCGGGCGAAGCGATGCGACCATGCCCCGGCGGCGATCAACAGGTACCGCGCCTTGCGCACGGTGCCGTCGCGAAACCGCAAGACGACCTCCGTCTCGCCCTGCACGGCACGCGCAAGCTTCGCTGTCTCAAGTTCGGTCTGTACGAACCGGACGCCGAGGCCCTCCGCGTAGGTCCATATGGCCTTGCCGAGCAGCTTCGGATCGGCGACCGTCTTCCAGCCGGGCACGAAGGTGCCCTTGACGAATTGTGGCGAGAGACCGGGCTGCAGCACCGCCAGCGCCTTGCCTGTCACATGGCGGTATTCGATGCCGCAGCGCTCGCGGGCGGCCCAGCCGGGCAGCGAGGCCTGGAATTCCCCCTCACTCTCGTAGAGTTCGAGCGAGCCGTCCTCACGCAGCATATGGCGCGTGCCGGACCGATCCATCAATGCCATCCACTCGGATTCGGCAAGCTTCATCAGCGCGCCCTGCGCCGTCAGCGCCGCCTCGTATCTCGAGGCCGCGCCCGCCCGCCAGAAGCGCCACAGCCATGGCGCCAGTCTCGGCAAATAGGCGGGCGGGATGGCGAGCGGGCCGATCGGGTCCGCCAGCCAGCGCGGCAGGTTGCGGATCATGCCCTTCTGCGAAAGCGGCAGCACATCCGAAAAGGCAAATGCGGCGGCGTTGCCCGAACTTGTTTCCTCGCAGATGCCGGTACGGTCAAAGACCGTGACCGACAATCCGGCCTCCGCCAGACAGGCCGCCGCGCAGATGCCGACAATGCCCGCGCCGACGATGGCGATATCGATGTCCGCCGGCAGGGGCTGAGAGGTTGCCATGGTATGGGAATTCCGGTCAGGCCGCCTTCGCCACGGTCAGCTTCGGCAGTTCTGGCCGCGTCGCGATGGCGTCCCTGACGATCTTTTCGACATTGGCGCGGCGCTCACCGGCGAGCGGCTGACGCGGCATGCGCACGCGGTCGTTGGTGCCGATCTCCAGCACTTCCGCCAGCTTGATGTTCTGGACGAGATAGGTGGAGACGTCGAGATCGAGCAAAGGACGGAACCAGCGATAGATCTTCAGCGCCTCATCATAGCGCCCCTGCTTCATGAGCTGGTAGATGGCGACGGTCTCCTTCGGGAAGGCGGTGACCAGGCCGGCGACCCAGCCGACCGCACCGATGGCCAATGCTTCGAAGGCGAGATTGTCGACGCCGGTGAACACGTCGAAACGGTCACCGAAACGGTTGAAGATCTCGGTCGAGCGGCGGATATCGTCGGACGATTCCTTGATGGCGACGAAGAGATCGTCGGCGGCGAGTTCCGCCATGACGTCGGTCGTCACATCGACGCGATAGGCGATACGATTGGAATAGATCATCACCGGCAGGCCACCGGCCGATGCGACGGCCTTCAACGCCGCGACGGTTTCTTCCGGGTTGGTGTGATAGATCGGGCTCGGCACGACCATGAGACCGTCCGCTCCGGCCTTTGCGGCGCGCTTTGCCAGCGATGCCGCGTCACGGGTGGCGGCTTCATTGATGGTGAGCAGAACGGGACGCTTGCCGGCCACTTTGCGCGCGGTCTGGAACACTTCCAGCTTCTCGTCATGGCTGAGCATCGGGCCTTCGCCGAGCGAGCCGCAGACGATGAGCGCGTCGCAGCCGGCATCCATCTGCAGGCCGTAGCAGCGCTCCATTTCGGCGTGGTCGAGCCGGTCGTCCTCGGTGAACTTGGTGGTGACGGCGGGGAAAACTCCATTCCACATTGGCTTCGCGCTCCTTGAAATCTAATATATCAATCATATATCACGACAATATCCCCTGTTGTCAATTGCGATTTTCAAGTGATATCCCAAAAGAGAGCACATGAATCAGGCGCTAGAGATTCGCGACACGGAACCTGCGGCGTTCGAGCCGGTGGCCTTGAAGGCCTACCGCATGCTTGAGCGCCTGATTGTCACGCTCGAACTGGCGCCGGGTTCCGTCACCACGGAAGGCACGCTCATCCAGAAGCTCGGCCTCGGCCGCACGCCGGTGCGGGAGGCGATCCAGCGCCTTGCCTGGGAAGGGCTTGTCGACGTGCGCCCGCGCGCCGGTCTGGCGATCGCGCCGCTCCATGCCAGCGACTGGCTGCGGGTGCTCGAGGCGCGCAAGGGCGTGGAAGTGGTACTGGCCCGTTCGGCGGCGCGTTTCATCACCCGGCCCATCGCCGAGCATTTCCACGCCGCGGCGCTCGCGATGCAAAAGGCGGTCGTTCAGAACGATCCGCTAAAATATCTCGACGCGGACAAGCAGCTTGACGAGGCGATGGCGTTGGCGTCTGACAACCCCTTCGCGGCGCGTCTTGCCGCGCCCCTGCAGACGCACAGTCGCCGCTTTTGGTATCGCTATCAATCGGCAAGCCTCGCGGAAGCCGCCGAGCATCATGTACATGTGATTCGCGCCATCCTCGACGGCAACGAGGCGGAGGCTGCTGCGGAAACGGAACGGCTGATGGCGCTGCTTCTTCTCCAGGCGCGTGTCGCGCACCGATAGGCGAAATCCTAGTCAGGTGTCGCGGCCTGCGATCAGCGTCTTGCTGTCCCAACCTTCACCGGCCGAAACGAGACAGCTAATCCCGTCGGGGCGGGTCGCGAGAATCGTCCATGTGCCCGTGTCGGACACGAAGATTTCCATCACCGCGCTCTGGTTGACCATGCCCACCGCCATCGGCGTCTCGCGAAAATCCTTCGAAAGCTTGCCGACAATATCGGCACGCACGCCACAGACCGGTGCTTCCTGGGAGAGTGCCGGGCTAGCGATGCAGAAACCTGTCAGAATGGCGGCTATGGAAATGGAAACACGGGTCATGGCGACCTCCTGTCTGACGACTCGCAGCAGCCAGCGCCGCATCGAGGGCGTCGTCAGCCAAAGTCGAATTTGGTTCCTTTCTCCACCTGATCGCCTCCCTGCGAACCGGCTGCGAATTCAAGGACTCACGCCTACCGACGTTCCATCACGTTTGGATTTCGCGATGTAACGTCCGGTGACCGATTTTCGCAGGACACTAATAAAAAAGGCGGCCCGAAAGCCGCCTTTCCTGCGTTTTGCTTAGCGAGCCGTGAGGTCAGTTCATCGTCGGAATAACGAACTCCGCGCCGTCCTTGATGCCGCTCGGCCAGCGCGAGGTGACCGTCTTGGTCTTGGTGTAGAAGCGGAAGGCATCCGGGCCATGCTGGTTGAGGTCGCCGAAGCCCGAGGCCTTCCAGCCGCCAAACGTGTAATAGGCGATCGGCACGGGGATCGGCACGTTGACGCCGACCATGCCGACCTGCACGCGGGACGCAAAGTCGCGCGCGGCATCGCCGTCACGGGTGAAGATCGCAACGCCATTGCCCATCTCATGGTCGTTGGCAAGCTTGATGGCGTCCTCGTAGCGGGGCGCACGCACCACCGAGAGCACCGGCCCGAAGATCTCTTCCTTGTAGATGCGCATGTCGGGCGTAACGTTGTCGAACAGGCAGCCGCCGAGATAGTAGCCGTTCTCGTAACCCTGCATCCTGAAATTGCGGCCGTCGACGACGAGCTTCGCGCCCTCCTGCACGCCGAGATCGACGTATCCTTTGACGCGGTCCAACGCCTGCTTCGTGACCAGCGGACCGTAGTCGGCACTGGAATCGGTCGACGGGCCGACCTTCAGGCTCTCGACGCGAGGGATGAGACGCTGCATCAAGCGGTTTGCCGTGTCCTCGCCGACCGGGACCGCGACGGAGATCGCCATGCAGCGCTCGCCGGCGGAGCCATAGCCGGCGCCGATCAGCGCGTCGACCGTCTGGTCCATGTCGGCGTCCGGCATGATGATCATGTGGTTCTTGGCGCCGCCGAAGCACTGGACGCGCTTTCCGGATGCGCAGCCGCGCGCATAGATATACTGCGCGATCGGCGTCGAGCCGACGAAGCCGATGGCCTTGATGTCCGGATCGTCGAGGATGGCGTCGACCACTTCCTTGTCGCCGTTGACGACGTTGAGGATGCCGGCCGGAAGGCCCGCCTCGATGAAGAGCTCCGCGATCCGCATCGGCACGCCGGGATCGCGCTCCGAAGGCTTCAGGATGAAGGCGTTGCCGCAGGCGATCGCCGGGGCGATCTTCCAGAGAGGGATCATCGCGGGAAAATTGAACGGCGTGATGCCGGCCACCACGCCGAGCGGCTGGCGCATCGAATAGACGTCGATGCCGGGGCCGGCGCCGTCGGTGAACTCGCCCTTCATCATATGCGGTGCACCGATGCAGACCTCGACCACTTCGAGGCCGCGCTGGATGTCGCCCTTGGCGTCGGCGATGGTCTTGCCGTGCTCGCGCGCCAGCAGTTCGGCGAGGCTGTCATATTCGCGCTGCACGAGTTCCAGGAACTTCATCAGCACGCGCACGCGACGCTGCGGGTTGGTGGCGGCCCATGCCGGCTGCGCCGCCTTGGCGTTCTCGACCGCGGCGCGCAGTTCGTCCTTCGAGCCGAGCGCGACCTTGCCGCGAACCGTGCCGTCCATAGGCTGCATCACGTCCTGCGTGCGCCCGCTGTTCGAGGCGACGCGCTTGCCGCCAATGAAATGCCCTACGACGTCCATGCCGCTCACTCCCTTTCATATCTGTGAATATTTGCATTTTCCGCTTTTGCGCCGGGCTTTGCAACGCGAGCGGGTGACAAACCGCTGTGCATGGAATAATCAACGGACAGGGCCTGAATGTGAAATCACGCAACAATCGGAGCGCAACCGGCCGATGAACTGGGACGACGTACGCATCTTTCTCGCTGTCGCGAGAGCGGGACAGATTCTTGGCGCGGCGAAACGGCTCGACCTCAACCACGCGACGGTATCGCGCCGGATCGCGGCGCTCGAGGAGTCTTTCCGCGCAAAGCTGTTCCGCCGCCTGACGACCGGCAGCGAACTGACGCCGGCTGGCGAGCGCTTCCTCGCCATTGCCGAGCGCATCGAGGCCGAGATGATCGGAGCCCGCGCCGAGATCGCCGGGGAGGGAGAGGCGGTGTCGGGCACGGTGCGGATCGGCGCGCCCGACGGCTTCGGCGTCGCGTTTCTCGCGCCGCGGCTGGGAAAACTTGCCGAGCTTCATCCCGATCTCAAGGTTCAGCTCGTGCCGGTGCCTCGGTCCTTCTCCCTGTCCCGCCGCGAGGCCGACATAGCGATCACCACGGAGCGGCCGACCGAGGGACGGCTGGTTGCCGCCAAGCTTGTCGACTACACGCTCGGCCTCTACGCCTCGCGCGGCTACGCCGAGGCATATGGCTTGCCTGCCTCGCGCGCCGAACTGCCGCGTCACAGGCTGGTCGGCTATGTGCCGGATCTGGTCATCAACCCGTCGCTGGACTACGCGGCCGAGTTCTCGCCGGAGTGGAATGCCGGCTTCATGATCTCCTCGGCGCTCGGCCAGACCGAAGCGGTGCGTGCCGGCGCCGGTATCGGCGTGCTGCATGCCTTCATCGCCCGCGCCCTGCCTGAACTCGTGCCGGTGACATCCATCCCGCCGATCCGTCGCGCCTACTGGCTCGTCTACCACGAATCCGTTCGCGGCCTGTCGCGGATCGAGGTGGTGACAGGCTTCATCGCCAGGGCCGTCGAGGCGGACAAGGTGCTCTTCGGCTGAAGACGTCGTCGATCAGCCGTAGCGTTC
Source organism: Rhizobiaceae bacterium (assembly GCA_023953845.1). Classification (NCBI taxonomy): domain Bacteria; kingdom Pseudomonadati; phylum Pseudomonadota; class Alphaproteobacteria; order Hyphomicrobiales; family Rhizobiaceae; species Rhizobiaceae bacterium. Next base: position 1,305,039 of record JAMLJC010000001.1, read on the forward strand.
GATCGACAGGTCGCGCGTGTCGATGTCGGGTTTTCGGCCCGAAATAATGTCGGCAAGAACGCGCCCCGAGCCGCACGACATGGTCCATCCCAGCGTACCGTGTCCGGTGTTGAGATAGAGATTGGAGAACTTCGTCGCCCCGATGATCGGCGGGCCGTCCGGCGTCATGGGACGCAGACCGCACCAGAAGCTTGCGCGCGACAGGTCGCCGCCCCGCGGGAAAAGGTCGCCGACGGAATGTTCCAGTGTCGCGCGGCGCGCGTCGTGCAACCTGAGATCGTAGCCGGATATTTCGGCCGTGCCGCCGGCGCGGATGCGGTCGCCCAGCCGTGTGATCGCGACCTTGTAGGTCTCGTCCATCACCGTCGATTCCGGTGCGCCGCCGGCATCGGTGATCGGCACGGTGATCGAATAGCCCTTCACCGGATAGACCGGAGCGGAGATGCCGATCTTGCGCAGCAGGATTGGCGAATAGCTCCCCAGCGCCACGACATAGGCGTCGGCAGTCAGGAGACCGGCGCTGGTCGCGACGCCGGCCACCTTGCCGCCCTCGACGACAATCCTGTCGATGTCCGTGCCGAACCGGAAGGTGACGCCGCGGCCGGCGGCATGCGAGGCGAGGCGCTCCGTGAACATCTGGCAGTCGCCGGTCTCGTCGCCGGGCAGCCTGAGACCGCCGACGAATTTTCCCTTCACCTTCGCCAGCGCCGGCTCGACCGCGATGCAGCCGGCCGGATCGAGCACCTCGTAAGGCACGCCGAACTGCTTCAGCACCTCGATGTCGCCGCCCGTGCCCTTGAGCTGCTTTTCGGTGCGGAAGAGCTGCAACGTGCCCTGGCTGCGCTCGTCATAGGCGATGCCGGTCGCGGCGCGCAGTTCCTGAAGGCGGTCGCGGGCATATTCGGCGATCGGCACCATGCGCGCCTTGTTGACCGCGTAGCGTCCCGCCGTGCAGTTGCCGAGCATCTTGACGAGCCAGGACCACATATAGGGATCGAGTGCCGGGCGTACGACCAGCGGCCCGTGGCGCATCAGTAGCCATTTGATCGCCTTGACCGGCACGCCCGGACCCGCCCATGGAGAGGAATAGCCGGGAGACACCTCGCCGGCATTGGCGAAGCTGGTTTCCAGCGCCGGCCCGGTGCGGCGCTCCACCACCGTCACCTCGTGCCCGCCCTCCGCCAGATAGTGCGCGGTGGTGACGCCGATCACGCCGCTGCCCAGAATGAGAACCTTCATTGCCCTCTCCGATCCAGTTCAGGCGCCGACATAGCGGCGATGGAAACGGGCACCGAGCCCGGTCAGGATTTCATAGCCGATGGTGCCGGCATGTTCGGCAACCTGATCCACCGACTGCTGCGGGCCGATCAGGTCGACGAGATCGCCGGGTTTCAAGGCGCCGGGCGCCAGCGACGTGATGTCCAGTATGATGCTGTCCATCGAAACACGCCCCGCGAACGGCAGCCGCGCGCCCCTGAAGAAGGCCGCGCCCATGGCGCGCCGGTGCCACCCGTCGGCATAGCCGAGCGAGATGGTCGCGAGCCGCATGGTCGCGCGTGCGCGCGACGCGTAGCCGTAGCCGATGCCGACGCCGTCGCCGATCTCGCGTGTCTGCACCACCTTGGCCTGCAGGCGCACCACCGCCCGCATGGGATTGTCCAGCCCCGGTGTCGGGTTAATGCCGTAAAGTGCGGCACCCGGCCGCGCCAGATCGTAGTGGTAGGCGTCGCCGAGAAACACGCCGGACGAGTTGGCAAGCGACGCGGGCGCCGGCGGAAGCAGACGCCGCAGGCGATCGAAACTCTCGCGCTGGAGCGCATTGGCAGGATTTTGCGGCTCGTCCGCACAGGCGAGATGGCTCATGACGAGCCTGATGTCCAGGCCCGCCAGCCTTTCGGAATGCGCCGCCAGTTGCTCGACTTCGGACGGCACCATGCCGAGCCGCGACATGCCGCTGTCCACCTGAAGCACGGCCGGCAGCGAACGACCCAGTATGCGCGCCAGCGCGGCCCAGCCGTGGGCCTGTTCGAGGCAGTTGAGCACCGGCGTGATGCGGGCTTCCGCGGCATAGGGTTCGGAGCCGGGGGAGAGTCCGTTCAGGACATAGATCGCGACATCGCGGTGCAAGGCTTGCCGCAAGGCGAGCGCTTCCGAGAGCTGCGCCGTGAAGAAGTGCGAGCAGCCCTCGCCGGACAGCGCGTCGGCGACCGCGACCGCACCGACGCCGTAGCCGTCTGCCTTGATGACGCCGGCACAGTCGGTGTTGCCAAGTCTTGCTTTGAGAATCCGGTAGTTCTCGCGGAGCGCGGCAATGTCGATGGTGAGAATGGCGCCAGCGATGATTTCGGAGGCGTCCGTCTGCGTTGAAGTCAATTCATCCCGCTCATGTCGTCAGTTGCACCGGTCGAGGGCCGCGCCAATACCAGCACAGGCTAGGCCGACGTATGCGACAAGGCAACTTTCCTGTTGGTCCTGCGCGGAATCTCAATCGTTGCCGTCGACCGGAAGCGGCAGGGCGGGTTCCGGCACGCGTTGCCACAAGAGCCACGCGACGATGGAGATCAGGCCCATGGCCGGGATCACGGTAGCCAGCGCGGTGACAGGCTCGCCGATCAGCGCGCAAATCGAACCGCCCAGCAGGCCACCCCCCATCTGTACGAAACCGCTCAGCGACGAGGCCGCGCCGGCATTCTGCGGGAACGGCGCGAGCACCGCCGTGGTGAGCGCCGGCGTCATGAAAGCGATACCGAAGGCGCCAAGCGCCACCGGACCCATGACATTGAACAGGCTCGGCGGCAGAAGATGAAGCAGGGCGAAGAGGAGGACAGCGCTGACGCCGACGAACACCAGGCCGATCGGCACGAGGCGCATGGCGCCGATTCGCCCGATGAACTGTCGGACGGTAACGGCGCCCAGAAAATAGCCGCCCGTCTGCATCAGCATGGCGAGGCCGAACTGCGTGGCTGTCAGCCCGACGCGCTCCATCAGGATGAAGGGCAGAACCGTCGCCTGTGTGTAGAGCGCCCCGACCGCCGCGCCGAGCACGACACTGCACAGCACGAAATAGGGCGTGGCAAGCAGCATGCCGTAGGATTTCGCCAAAGCGCGCGGACGGATGCGGGAAAGATCGCGCTTGACCGTCTCGACGAGGCAGAAATGCACGGCGACCATCAACCCGACGCCGACCGCGACCATCAGCAGGAAGATCGCGTGCCAGCCCGCGACCTCCATGGTGATGCCGCCGAGCGTCGGCGCGAAGGCCGGGCCGACCGCCAGGATCATCCCGATCAGGTTCATGATGCGCGCGGAGCGCTCCTTGGTGAACAGGTCGCGCACGACGGCGCGCGATACCGCGACGCCGACCGCCGCGCCAAATCCCTGTATCAGCCGCGCCACGATCAACGCTTCTATGGTCGGCGCGACCAGCGCGATCAGCGAGCCGACCACGTAGATGCCGAGAAAGCCGAAGGTGACCGGCTTGCGACCGAGCCCGTCCGATAGCGGTCCACAGACAAGCTGCGCGAAGGCAAAACCGGCGAAGTAGACCGACAGCGTCATCTTCACGGCCGCTTCGGTGGTGCCGAAAGCGTGCACGATCTCGGGCATGGCGGGCGTGAACAGCGACATCGAAATCGGGCCGATCGCGACGAGCGCCGCCCCGATCAGTGAAACGCGCCGTTCGCTCATCACCGGCGCAACGGGCCGGACCGGCTGCATGTTCATGCGGCGGAACTCTGCTGACCACCTGCGCGGGACTCGGCGAGATTGTCGCGCGCGGCGCGCAGCAACGTCATGAATCGTTCCCAGTCCCTGCCCCCGATACCTCCGGACGCCACGAGGCGCGTGTCGAGCGCCAGCGCCTTGATCTTGCCAAGCACCTCACCCGCCGTTTCGGTCACCTGCACCAGCTTGGCCCGGCGATCGGTCGGATCGGCCACGCGGCGCACAAGCTGCTTGGCCTCCAGCCGGTCGAGGAAGCCGGTGACGGTCATGGCCTCGACACCGATCCGTTCGGCGAGGACATTCTGCCGGACCATCCCGGCGCGCGCCGCATGCGCCAGCACCCTCGCCTCGCCCGGCGTCACGCCAAGACCGGCCTCCGCGACGCGCCGGTCGAACTCCGCGCGAACCAGGCGTGCTAAGTCGGTCACGAGAAACCCGAAGCTCTCCGGATCGACGTTTTGGGACATCTTTGGCCTTATAATAAGTCTACCTTACAATAAGATTGGCTTAGTATAGCAGTGGCTGCCGGTCAAGACGGGTTGCGGCGCGCTCGATGCCGGCCTACATCCGCTCGGCATCGAACGACCAGGAACGACCAGCCCGTGACCGAAACAGTCAATCTCGCCAGCCATCCTCTGACCCGTTGGACCGGCTCGCTCGGCCTGCCAGACTTCTCCCGCATTGGCGACGGCGATTTCGGGCCGGTCTTCGACGCGGCGCTTGCCGCGCATCAGACCGAAATCGAGGCGATCGCCGGCAATTCCGCCGCGCCGACGATCGAGAACACGTTGACCGCGCTGGAACTTTCGGGTGATGCGCTCGATCGCGTCTCCGCGATTTTCTGGTGCCGCGCCGGCGCCCACACCAACGAAGCGATCCAGGCTCTGGAGCGCGACATATCGCCGAAGATGGCGCGCCACTACTCGGCGATCTCGATGAACGAAAAACTGTTCGCGCGCATCGACGACCTTTATCGGCGCCGCGAGGAGCTGAAGCTCGATCCGGAAACGCTGCGCGTGCTGGAGAAGTCGTGGAAGGGCTTCGTGAAATCCGGCGCGAAGCTGGATGCGGCCGGCAAGAAGCGGCTGGCGGCGATCAATGAGGAGCTCGCCTCGCTCGGCGCGCGGTTCGGCCAGAACGTGCTGGCCGACGAGCGCGACTGGGCGCTGTTCATCGAGGAGGCGGACCTCGCCGGTATTCCCGATTTCCTGAGGAGCGCCATGGCGCAGGCCGCCGAGTCGCGTGGCCGGAAGGGCCGCTACGCCGTGACGCTCTCGCGGTCGATCTACGAGCCCTTCACCACATTCTCGATCCGCCGCGACCTGCGCGAGAAGGCGTTTCGGGCCTTCACCATGCGCGGCCAGAATGGCGGCGAAACCAACAACACCGAAGTGGTGCGCGACACGCTCAGGCTGCGCGCTGAAAAGGCCAGGCTGGTCGGCTACGAGACCTATGCCGCGCTGAAGCTTGACGACACCATGGCCAAGAAGCCGCAGGCCGTGATGGATCTGCTCAATCCGGTATGGGAAAAGGCTCGCGCCAGAGCCGAGGCCGATGCGGCGGAACTCGGCCGTATCGCCGTATCGGAGGGCGCGAACGAGAAGATCGCGGCGTGGGACTGGCGCTTCTATCAGGAGAAGCTTCGCGCCGAGAAATACGCCTTCGACGAGGCGGAACTAAAGCCCTATCTCCAGCTCGAACGCGTCATCGAGGCCTGCTTCGACGTCGCGCAGCGCCTGTTCGGCCTCACCTTCGTCGAGAAGCATGGCATCCCGGCCTGGCACGAGGACGTGCGGGTGTTCGCCGTCAGAAATGCCGACGGCAGCGAGCGCGGCCTCTTCCTCGCCGACTATTTCGCGCGCCCGTCGAAACGTTCCGGCGCATGGATGAGCTCGCTGCAGTCCGGCTACAGGCTTGGCGACGGCTCTACGCCGATCATCTACAACATAATGAATTTCGCCAAGCCGCCGGCCGGCGAGCCCGCTCTGCTTTCGGTCGACGAGGCGAAGACGCTCTTTCACGAATTCGGCCATGCGCTGCATGGCATGCTGACCGAGGTCACCTGGCCGTCTGTCGCGGGCACCTCGGTGAGCCGCGATTTCGTGGAACTGCCTTCCCAGCTTTACGAGCACTGGCTCACCGTGCCCGCCATTCTGGAAAAGCATGCACGCCACTATCGCACCGGCCAGCCCATGCCGAAGGAGCTTGTCGACAAGATGCTGGCGGCGCGCAATTTCGCCGCCGGCTTCAACACCGTCGAATTCACCTCTTCGGCGCTGGTCGACATGGCCTATCACTCGCGGCCCGACGCGCCCACGGACCCGCTCGGCTTCGAGGCGGAGACACTGAAGAAGCTCGATATGCCGGACGCCATTGTCATGCGTCACCGTACCCCCCACTTCCTGCACGTGTTTTCCGGCGACGGCTATTCGGCCGGTTACTACTCCTACATGTGGTCGGAAGTGCTCGACGCCGACGCATTCCAGGCCTTCGAGGAAACGGGCGATCCGTTCAATCCGCAAATGGCCGAGAAGCTGCGCCTGAACATCTACGCGGCGGGCGGCTCGAAGGACCCCGAAGAGCTTTATCTGTCGTTCAGGGGCAAGATGCCCACGGCCGACGCCATGATGGCGAAGCGCGGACTGGCCTGAGGCGGAACGCGCCGCGCCTGATAAATCAGCAACTTGGGATTTCGACATGACCGACGCTTTCACCTACACGCCGCCGAAAGTCTGGACCTGGGACAAGGAGAATGGCGGCACCTTCGCCAGCATCAACCGTCCGGTCGCCGGACCGACCCACGAAAAGGAACTGCCCGTCGGCAAGCATCCGCTCCAGCTCTATTCGCTGGCGACGCCCAACGGCCAGAAGGTCACCATCATGCTGGAAGAACTGCTGGCGCTCGGCCACGCCGGCGCGGAGTACGACGCATGGCTCATCAAGATCGGCGACGGCGACCAGTTCGGCAGCGGCTTTGTGAAGATCAACCCGAATTCGAAGATCCCGGCGCTGCTGGATCGCTCCGCAACCGAGCCGATCCGCGTCTTCGAATCCGGCTCGATCCTGTTCTACCTCGCTGAGAAGTTCGACGCGTTCCTGCCGTCGGCAATGCCCGCGCGGGCCGAAACCATGTCGTGGCTGTTCTGGCAGATGGCGAGCGCGCCCTATCTCGGCGGCGGCTTCGGCCATTTCTATGCCTATGCGCCGGCCAAGTTCGAATATCCTATCAATCGTTTCGCCATGGAGTCCAAGCGCCAGCTCGACGTGCTCGACCGGCGACTGGCCGAGAGCGAGTATCTGGGCGGTCCGGACTACACCATCGCCGACATGGCCGTTTTCCCCTGGTATGGCGGGCTCGTCATGGGCTGGCTCTATGACGCCGCCGAGTTCCTCTCGGTGCACGAATACAGGAACGTGCGGCGCTGGGCCGATGCCATCTATGCGCGGCCGGCAGCGAAGCGCGGACGCATGGTGAACCGCATCAGCGGCGATCCGGCCGGCCAGCTTCGCGAACGCCACGACGCGGGCGATTTCGAGACGAAGACTGAGGACAAGCTGGCCGCCGCACGCTGAGGCCGGGGCTCAGGCCGCCGTTCCTGTCGCTGCGACGAGCACGGCGGGCGCGGTATCGAGCGTCGCCCCGGTCGGGACGACGCGCAGCCTCAAGGGCTGGGAACGGCCGCGGATTTCGACCGTGCGCATCTCGTAGCCGGTCATGTCGATACCCGACAGTGTCGCGGCCTGCTCCGAGATGACGATGGCCGCGTCGAGTTCCTTGGCGACCGATTCCAGCCGGCTTGCGATATTGACCGTGTCGCCGATCGCCGTGACGCCCATGGCGCGACCGTAGCCCATCGTGCCGACGATCGCGGGTCCGGCATGAATGCCGATGGCGATACGCAGAGGATGATGTTTCAGCTCGTCGGCAAGCTCCTCGCTGACGCGGGCGAGTTCGCGCATGATGGCCGCGGAGGCGACCAGCGCCTGACGGCAGGCTTCTTCCCGCGCGACGTTCAGGCCGAAGATCGCCATCGCGCCGTCGCCGATGAACTTGTCGAGGCGCCCTCCCGCTTCCTCAACCGCCTTGCCGACGACGCCAAAATAGCGGTTGAGCAGGAACACCGTGTCGAATGGCAGCTTGCGATCCGAAATCGCGGTAAAGCTCCTGATGTCGCAGAACAGGATGGCGACGTCCTGTTCGCGGCCGGGCGTCAGCAGCCCGCCCGCGGCGAGATCGCCGATATTGCGGCCGGCCGCCAGCAGCGGCGACACCTTGACGTTCCCGGTCGGCCGCAACTGGCAGGCAAGACGCACGTCGGCGGCGGCATGGATGCGGACAAGCGTCGTCCGCTCGATTTCTCCGGGCGCAGGCAGCGCGCCTATCCCGTCAAGCACCTTCACGCGGCAGGTGGAGCAGCGCCCGCGTCCGCCGCAGACGGCGTTGTGAGGAATCCCGCCGAGCCGGCTCGCTTCCAGCACGCTGTAGCCGCGCGGGATACGGACAGTGCGTCCGTCGGCATAGCGGATTTCGACCACGCTGTGGCGTTCCCGGTATGCGCGCAGCAGCCTCAGAAGAAGAACGAGCGCGACGGCTGATCCGTATGCCGCGTAGGTTATTGCCGAGATCCGGCTCCGCATCTCGACCGCGTGGGCGATCACGGTGCGGTCGATGCCGTCGCTTCCCGTATAGAGCATGTATTGGACCGTCCGCCCGGCATTGACGAAGCCGAGCACGGCAAGAACCGGGACAAGGGCGGCGATGATGACCAGCGGGACGCCCGCATCGGCGAACCAGGGACGGTAGCGGAGCCAGAAATAGACGCCGAGGCAGCCGTGCAGCCAGATGACGAATACGGCAAGGACCTGCCGCACGCCGATATACGGCGACCATACCCATAGCGAATTGGCCACATATTCGTAGGTGTCGTCTATCCCCGACAATGTGCTGTAGACGCGGGTGCCGACGACATGCTCGGCGATCAGAAGCGGAATGAGCAGGCCCAGAAGGACTTGCGCGGCTTCGCGCATCGGCATCACGAGCGTGCGGCGGCGGTAAAGCGCCACCAGCACAAGGGTTACGTGAACGAACAGCGAGCCGTAGAACAGAAGAGTGCCCGGCAAACTGCGCCAGACCATCAGAAACCACAGACGGCCCGCTTCCGCCGCCTCCAGCGAAATCAGCGCAAGCATGTGATTGATGAAATGCAGGACGACGAAGGTCATCAGCACAAGGCCAGAACCCAGCCGCGCGTTCCGCAGCCATTGCTCTCCGGTGCGGCGCCCGGCCGTCCACTGACGGGGTGCGAGTTCTGACATGCGGCGCGTCATCCGGAAAGCGATGCGCACACCTTTACAGTCGCGGCGCTGATCGGCAACGGCTTCGCTGGATCGGTTTCGGTGAACACACCGTGACCTGAACGCAAGCGAAGCGCCGGGTCAGCCAGGAAGGTGTAATTTTAATTCTTGCGCATCCGGTGGCGCACGGCGGGCTTTTCAGCCGCTGCCGTGGAGATCCTTGCAGGCACCGGTTCGGCAACGCCGCGCTTCACAGGCCCGGTAATGATGAAATCGAGGCCCATTCCGGCGTCGTCTTCGGCAATCATCGCGTCGCGCGGCTTCACGGAGCCCCGATCGTAGGCGAACGAAGCCGTGCCGGCCACCACAAGGGCTACCGTAGCCAAGCCCATCCGCATCCAGTGATCGCGAGCGCGTTTCATGGTCCTCGAACAATCGCAAGCACGACAAGTTCCAACGTTAAGCGTAAAATTCTAAACGATCGGTAACCGCGTGGGCAGGCAGGCCCTTTCGCATCTGCGAAAAACCCTGTATGAGCGCGCCAACGAAATGCGGCGCAGCCTGCGGCGCGCCGATGGCCAAATCCCGAGACCGAACATCATGAAACTTCGCAACATCGCGATCATCGCGCACGTTGACCATGGCAAGACGACGCTGGTCGACGCGCTGCTCAAGCAATCCGGCTCCGTCCGCGACAACCAGCGGGTCGCCGAGCGCGCCATGGACTCCGGCGACATCGAAAAGGAACGCGGCATCACCATCCTCGCCAAGGCGACTTCGGTCGAGTGGAAGGACACCCGCATCAACATCGTCGACACGCCGGGCCACGCCGATTTCGGCGGCGAGGTGGAACGCATCCTCAACATGGTCGACGGCGCCATCGTTCTGGTGGACGCGGCCGAAGGCCCGATGCCGCAGACCAAGTTCGTCGTCGGCAAGGCGTTGAAGGTGGGTCTCAAGCCGATCGTCGCCATCAACAAGATCGACCGGCCGGATGCGCGTCACGTCGAGGTCATCAACGAGGTGTTCGATCTGTTCGCCGCGCTCGACGCCACCGACGAGCAGCTCGATTTCCCGATCCTCTACGGTTCGGGCCGCGACGGCTGGATGGCCGAGAACCCTGAGGGCCCGAAGGAAGACGGCCTCGCGCCGCTGTTCGACCTCGTGTTGAAGCATGTCGAGGAGCCGAGGGTCGAGCAGGGTCCGTTCAAGATGATCGGCACCATCCTCGAGGCGAACCCCTTTCTCGGCCGCATCATCACCGGCCGCATCGCCGCCGGCGCACTGAAGCCGAACCAGGCGGTGAAGGTTCTCCATCACGACGGCTCGCTGCTGGAGAACGGCCGCGTTTCGAAGATTCTCGCTTTCCGCGGTCTCGAGCGCCAGCCGATCGAGGAAGCGCAGGCGGGCGACATCGTCGCCATTGCCGGCCTGTCCAAGGGCACCGTCGCCGACACCTTCTGCGATCCGGCCGTGGCCGAGCCGATGGTCGCCCAGCCGATCGACCCGCCGACCGTCACCATGTCCTTCCTCGTCAATGACAGCCCGCTCGCCGGCACCGAGGGCGACAAGGTGACGAGCCGCGTCATCCGCGACCGCCTGCTGAAGGAGGCCGAGGGCAATGTCGCGCTGAAGATCGAGGAATCGGCCGACAAGGATTCGTTCTACGTTTCCGGCCGGGGCGAATTGCAGCTCGCGGTTCTCATCGAGACCATGCGCCGCGAAGGCTTCGAGCTTGCCGTGTCGCGCCCGCGCGTCGTCATGCAGAAGGGCGAGAACGGCGAATTGCTCGAACCGATCGAAGAGGTCGTCATCGACGTCGACGAGGAGCATGCCGGCGTCGTCGTCCAGAAGATGAGCGAGCGCAAGGCGGAGATGGTCGAGTTGAAGCCGTCCGGCGGCAATCGCCAGCGCCTGGTCTTCCACGCACCGACGCGCGGCCTGATCGGCTACCAGTCCGAGCTTCTCACCGATACGCGCGGCACCGCCGTAATGAACCGGCTGTTCCACGCCTATGAGCCGTATAAGGGCGAGCTGCCCGGCCGCACCAACGGCGTGCTGATCTCGAACGAGCAGGGCGAGGCTGTCGCCTACGCGCTATGGAACCTGGAGGATCGCGGCCCGATGGTCATCGACGCCGGCGTCAAGGTCTATGCAGGCATGATCATCGGCATCCACTCACGCGACAACGACCTCGAAGTGAACGTGCTGAAGGGCAAGAAGCTCACCAACATCCGCGCCGCCGGCAAGGACGAGGCGGTGAAGCTCACCCCGCCGATCCGCATGACGCTGGAGCGCGCGCTTGCCTGGATTCAGGACGACGAGCTGGTCGAGGTGACGCCGAAGTCGATCCGGTTGAGAAAACTCTATCTCGACACCCACGAGCGCAAGCGCTTCGAAAAGTCGAAAGTGGCTTGAGCCTGTCCACAGGTTGAAAACCGACGGCTCCGCGAGCCGCCGGTTTCAATGGCGGATCAATACACCTTCGCGCCGTTGACCATCAGCCGGACGGCATAGAGCGAGGTCGTGCCGCAGATGTAGAGCACGTTGCGCTTGGGGCCGCCGAAGACCACGTTGGCAACCACTTCGGGCACCTTCACCTTGCCGATCAGCGTGCCGTCCGGATCGTAGCAGTGGACGCCGTCTGCCGCGCTCGTCCAGATGCGTCCGTCGGAATCGAGGCGGAATCCGTCGAACAGGCCGGCCGTGCAGTCGGCGAAGACCTTGCCGCCCGAAACCTTGTTCTTGCCGCTCACCTTGAAGACGCGCATATGCGCCGGGTTCTTCTCGCCATGCGTACGGCCGGTGTCGACCACGTAGAGCAGGCTTTCGTCGAGCGAAAAGGCAAGTCCGTTCGGCCGCACCATGTCGGTGATCACCGCCTCGATCTCGCCATTCGTGTCGACGCGATAGACGTTGCAGGCGCCGATCTCGCTTTCGGCCTTGTTGCCCTCGTAGTCGCTGTCGATGCCATAGGCCGGATCGGTGAACCAGATCGTGCCGTCCGACTTCACCACCACGTCGTTTGGCGAGTTTAGCCGCTTGCCCTTCCATCTGTCGGCGATGGTGATGACGGTGCCGTCGTGCTCGGTGCGGCTGACACGGCGGCCGCCATGCTCGCAGCTCACGAGCCTGCCCTGACGGTCGGTCGTGTTGCCGTTGGTGTTGCCGGCCGGCTGGCGGAAGACGCTGACCGAGCCGTCCGTCTCGTCATAGCGGAGCATGCGATCGTTGGGGATGTCCGACCAGACGACATAGCGGCCGGCGGCGAAATAGGCCGGTCCTTCGGCCCAGCGGCAGCCCGTATAGAGCTTGTCGACCTGCGCCGTCCCGTTGAACAGGCGCGCGAAGCGCGGATCAAGGACCTCGTAGTAATCGGACGCAGCCATGTTCCCTCCCGGAATGCATTGTTTCGGACATCACGGCCATGGCGACGTCCGGAGTTCGAAGCGGGCGGACTCTTTCCGAGTTTCCTCGCTCTGGCAAGCCGGCTCCGGCGATCAAAGCACCTCGAAGACGAAAGTCTTCACATGCGCCCCGGGATCGCCGACCGCGTAGCACCGGTACCACGGGCTCTCTTCCACCGTCCGCCATCTGCCCTCTCGTTCGAGCGTATTGAAAACGGCGCGGAAGCCGCCCGCATCGAGCACCTGATCGCGAACCGTGAAGATCCCGTGCCCGCCACTTCTCGTGATTCGGACGAGCTCGTGCAGTCCCGAGGCCGGCGCGTGGCCGAGCGTGAAGACGCCGGCCGAGAGGAAGGCGCGGAAATGCCCGTCCGGCCAAGGCAGGGCGGCGCCGAGCATCGCCTGTTTCAATTCGCCATAGACGCCCCGCGTGTCTGCTATTGCCAGCATTTCGGGCGAAAGATCAAGGCCTGCAATGTCCTGATAACCCAGCGCCCTGAGGGACGGACCGGACAGGCCGGTGCCGCAGCCGACATCGAGCAGCGGTCCCTCGCCGGCCTGCACATGCCGCGCCACCCAGGCGGTGATCAGGAACGGCAGCAGATAGCCGAGCGCCGCTGTCTCGCTGTCATAGGTGACGGCCCACTGCGCGTAGGATTTCGACACCTCTTCAGCCGATTTCGCCGAATAGACTGCATCCAGCGCCGCGTTGGCCTTGTCGAGTTCCACGAGCCGTCTCCTGCTGCCGGCGCAGGGTGGAAGCGAAAGGCCCGCGCGTCAATGGCTTGGAGCACACGTCCGTCTTGTCCTGAAAAGCGCTAGCGCGCTTGCCTCTTGCGCAACCGGCGTTCCAGCCCGCGTAGCGCCAGCGAAAGGCTGATGGTGAGCAGAAGATAGATGTAGGCGACGATGGAATAGGTTTCGAAGAAGCGGAACGTACCGGCGGAATAGACCTTGCCGAGCTGCGTGATATCGGCGACGCCGAGCACGGAGACGAAGGAGGAATCCTTCACCATCGTCACGAAATCGTTGCCCAGCGGAGGCAGGATGGTGCGCATCGCCTGCGGGAACACGATCAGCCGGAAGCTCTGCCAGCGCGACAGGCCGAGCGCCTTCGCCGCCTCGATCTGCCCACGGTCGACGGACTGGATGCCGGCGCGGAAGACTTCCGCGATGAAAGCCGCATAACCGATGGTCAGCGCGATGACCGCGCGCCACAGATAGGAAACGTCGCGCACCTGCAATTCGCCGAGCCAGCCGGCCTGCTGCAGCGGCGCGGTTACGCTGTTCCAGAAGGCGACGAACACCGGCACGCCGGCAAAGGCGATCCAGAACAGCAGGACGAGAAAGGGTATGCCGCGGCAGATCTCGACATAGAAGCGCGCGATCTGCCTCAGCCACAGCGAACCCGACAGCGACATCAGCGCAATGCCGAGCCCGAGCAGAGAGGCGAGCGTGAATCCGACAAGGGTCACATAGATGGTGATCCACGTGCCCTGGACGACGGTCCTGAAGATCTGGCTGTAGAGGTCGCTGGCGGCGATGGCGATCGCGGCCGCGAGCGCAATGGCCGCCAGGGCGACCAGCCAGTAGGGAAAATCGGCCTTGGGGCCTGCGCCGGCGCGTTTCCGATCCGCCGAAATGCCGCCTGCGGCAAGCTCATCCAAGGCCGGCCGTGCCTATTGGGCGTCGGGCTTGTAGTCGACGAACCATTTCTGCGTCAGGCGGTCGAAGGTGCCGTCGGCCTTCAACGCCGCGATGCCGGCATTGATCGGCGCGACGAGATCGGACCCCTTCGGGAAGATGAAGCCGAAGTCCTCGGCCTGCAGCGGCTCGCCGATCATCTTCAGCTTGCCGCCCGAATTGTCGGAGATCGATTTGCCCGCGGCGCTGTCGGTGAGCACGAGGTCCACGTCGCCCGCCTGCAGCGCGGCGACGGTCGAGGCGAAGGTGTCCATGAGCTTGATGCGCGGATTCTGCTCGTTGCCGTCCAGCACGTTGTAGACGGCGACGTAGAAGGGCGAGGTGCCGGCCTGTGCGCCGATCAGCAGCTTGTCGTCCGCGGCGAAGGATTTCGCGTCGGTGAAGCGCGTCTCGTCGCCGCGCACCAGCATGAAGATTTCCGACTTCATGTAGGGATCGGAGAAGTCGACCTTTTCCTTGCGGTCGTCCTTGATGGTGATGCCCGTCATGCCCATGTCGTACTGCTTGTCGGATACGGCCTGGATCATCGCGTCCCAGGACGTGTTCTGGTATTCGACCTTGAAGTTCAGCCGCTTCGCGATCTCCTCCATGGCGTCATACTCCCAGCCGGCGGGCTTGCCGGTCTTGGCGTCGACGAACTGCAGCGGGAAATAGGCGTTCTCCGTCACGATGACGACGGTGCGGCCGCCAAGATCGGGCAGGGTCTGCGCCGCCGCGCCAAACGTCATGGCGAGAAAGGCGGACAGGACAAGGGACAGGGCGCGAAACGACACGGGCGAAACTCCTTGCGGTGATCGGGCCATTCCGGATGGCCTCGCGCAACATTAGCCTTGCCGCCATGCCGTTGCAAAGACTCAGAATTTCGGGATTCGGCCCATCCCGGATATTTGTGTCGCGCCGTGCGGCCGGTTGGCGAAGAACACGGAAGAGCTTGACCCGGGGAGCGCCATCGGGCATCGGAACCGCCCATCCAGCGGCCAGCGAGTCGCGTCCTCAGATCATCTCCGGAGAGCCCCATGGCCGATGAAATCACCGACTCCAGCCAGACCGTCGCCGCCGGCCAGTTGCGCGCGCTGATCGAGCGCATCGAACGGCTCGAGGAGGAGAAGAAGACTATCGCCGACGACATCAAGGACATCTATGCCGAGGCCAAGGGCAACGGCTTCTAATCCCCGGTATCTCCTGTAGTGGAGCTTTGATTTCAACATCTTATGTAGGCCACACCTTCCACTGCTAGACGACAGTGGAGATGCCGAGACGAGGACCAGAAATGGCAGACGAAGTAACCGACTCCTCCCAGACCGTGGCCGCCGGACAGCTGCGGGCGTTCATCGAGCGCATCGAGCGCCTCGAGGAGGAGAAGAAGACGATCGCCGACGATATCAAGGACGTATACGCCGAGTGCAAGGGCACCGGATTTGACGTGAAAGCGGTGAGGCAGCTGGTCAGAATCCGCAAGCAGGACCAGGCCGAACGCCAGGAAGCCGAAGCGATCCTGGAATTGTACATGGCTGCCCTCGGCATGGCGTGACGGTTCCGCCAGCGCCCCCGCATAGGCTGGCCTAGTTCATCAGGGCCCCGCAGGTCAGCGCCGCGGGGCCCTGTGTTATGGCTCTTGAGCTAGGCGGCGAGTTCCCGCTGCCTCGGATCGAAGTCCTGGATGCCGAGGAGGTGGCCAATCTCGGCAATCAGCAGCTGCCTCGTCCATGAGGCCGACCTTCTTACGCCATGCACCATCTGTAAGGCATTAGCGGGTCCCAGCCGTCCGGCCGGCTATACCTTCCATGTTCCTGTTCGTAGTCGCGGCCCTTCGAGCCACGCCTGGTGATGCGCGATACTACTAACCGCGTGTTCTGCATCTGGATGCGGTCTCGCTTCTCGTGGAAGCAGTCTAAGACATCGCGCTGCGACCTCGCGGATTGCGCCTGTCGATGTCAGAGGTGGGTGCCGAGGATCATGAAAGGCATAGCAGGCACAGCAAAAGCTGATCATTCGCTCTGCAGCTTCGGCCTTCCGATCTTACCCTTCCGGATACTCAAGCCAGGACCCCGGACCTTCGTCTCCAGCAGGAACTCGATCCCCTCCCGCTCCAATGCCTGTTGGACGCGAATGGCGGTTTCGAGGCTCACCGACTCGCATGCTTCGATGCGGACGAGCGATCGCTTGCTTACCCCCGCCTTCTTGGCGAGGTCCTCAGCCTTCATGTCGAGAAGGACTCGCGCAGCGCGCAGCAGTTCGTAGGGAGCGTGCATCCGTCGGTTCTAATAGCTGCAGCAGCTCGACGCTAGATGCCGCGCGCTGGCGTTAAGACGCCAAAAATGGCGTCTGGACGCCAGCATTGTGAAGCCTTATGCCTGCGGTTGTTTAGAGGCGAATCAAGGATTCGCACCGGGCCTCACCCGGCAGCACGATCATCTTGGGGATTCGATATGCCACGTTCCAAGCTTGCGTCAGCCGAAGCGGCGCGCGCTGCAAAGCCCGACCTGCTGGCTCGTGCCTTCCTCGACATCCTCGCGCGAGAGGACGGCGTGCGTGCCAAGTCGATGTTGCGCTCCGGATCGGGAGAGGAGTCCGATCCGGTCGAAATCCTCCTCGACGACCTCATGGACACGCCTGCCGAAGAACGGATCTCGGTCCGGCCGGACGTGGCGGCCGTCGCCGTGCTGGCCGCGCGTGCCATCGAGCGAGAGACAGGCCTCACGCGTATCCTTCGCCGAGGCGCACCAGTGGTAGCCGTGGCCACGCACACGCCCGACCGCGTCGCTCCCGTCCAGAAGGTGTTCGAGGCGTGTGCTCTCCCCGGCGACCGGACCGTCGTGACCCATCACCGTGACTCCAGGCGCGGGAGGGAAGAGGTCATGCTGATCGCTCGCGATGGCACCGACAAGAATGACAAGCCTGATCGGGACAACGAAACGATCGCCTACGCTCTCCACATGCGCTCGACCATCATCGGGATTGCGCCCGATCCCCGCCGTCAGTTGCCGCGCGACCTGATGCGCTCGGCGGAGTATCAGCTGGAGCTGCCAGAACTCGACGCAAGCGCCCTGGCGCTCGTCATCGAGGCGGTCACGGGCAAGCAGCCGCCGCGCGCGATCGATCCTATCGCCGTCCGCCTGCTCGACGTGGCTGACCTGGTGCTCGCCCTGCGCCCTGACCGTAGTCCCGAGGACTGTATCGCCAGGCTCGAAGAGCTCGTCGCGAAGAAGGGCGAATTCCACTCGGATGGTCCTTCGCTCGAGGAACTCGACGGATACGGGGCGGCGAAGGACTGGGGCCTCGAACTGGTGGCCGATTTCGCGGACTACAAGGCCGGCCGCATCCGCTGGGACGAGATCGACAACCGCGGGCTCCTGCTCTCTGGCCCCCCAGGTGTCGGCAAGACCAGCTATGCGCGCGCACTGGCGAAGTCAGCCCGCGTGCCGCTTGTCGCGACAAGCGTCGCCGACTGGAACGCGGCGAGCTATCTCTCCGGCACGCTGCAGGCGATCAAGGACGCCTTTGCGCGGGCGCGGCAGGTGGCGCCCTGCATCCTGTTCATCGATGAACTAGATGGCATCTCGGACCGGGCGCGTTTGAGAGGCGACTACGTCGAGTACTGGTCCCAGATCGTCAACCTGTTCTTGGAACTGCTCCAGGGCGTGGAGGAGCGGCCTGGTGTCGTGGTGATCGGCGCAACGAACCATCCGGACATGATCGACCCGGCGGTAAGGAGAGCCGGCAGGCTGGACCGGGAGATCGAGATCGAAATCCCGGACGTTCGGACCCTCGCCAGCATCTTCCGCCATCATCTCGGCGAGCAATTGCCGAACAACGATCTGATGCCAGTGGCGCTTGCTGCCCGCGGCAGCACGGGTGCCGATGTCGAAGCCTTCGTGCGCCGTGCCCGAGGTGCGGCGAGGCGGGCGCGACGACCACTGCACCTCGCGGACCTGCTGGCGGAGGTTCGCCTGAACCGGGAACCACCGACGCAGGAGGAACGCCGTCTTATTGCCGTCCACGAGGCCGGCCATGCCGTTGTAGCCAGCCTGTTGGGAGGCATGGAGGTCGTCGGCGTGTCCATCGGCGACCTCGAGGGCCTAACTCAGGTCGCCAATGTCGATCGTGCCGCGTCGCTGGATCACTGCAACAACGTCCTGTCGATGCTGATGGCGGGGCGAGCCGCGGAAGAACTCGTGCTGGGAACTGCATCGGCAGGTGCGGGAGGTTCTGAGACATCCGACCTGGCGCTCGCGACCGAGCTCGCCAAGAAGATCGAGCTGAGATTCGGCTTCGGACAGTATGGCCCTCTTTACCTCGGGGAGGGCAGGTACGACCCGCTCACGACGGTGCCAGGCCTCCTGCAATCGGTGAGCAAGCGTCTCACGCACGCGACGTCCCAGGCGAAGGAACTCCTAGCTAGGAACCGGGCGGCCTTCGACACCGTGACGGAGGCCCTCGACAAGAACGGCTACCTGTCCGCCCTCGAGGTCAAGGAACTCATCGACCGCGGCAAAGCAGCCTGCGTGATGGAACCCATCTCTCGTTCCTCGGAACGCTCTCCGGCGCTGGGCAACTGACTTCGAGAACTGGTGGAGGATGGCCGAATGATCCATTTTGGGCGAGACGACGAACGGGATCCGTTCTTCGATTTCCAGCTGGGAAGGCTGCGTGCGCTGGTCGCGGACATCGAACGCATCGGCGACGGCGCTCCTCCGGAAGTCCTGGCTGGTCGAGATACCCCTCTCCTCGACCGATGGGTTGTCGGACAGCGTTTAGTTCCTTGCCTGGCGGGCCTCTCCACAGGGCATCCCAAGCTGCCGGGCCAGAACAGGCTGATCGGCACATCGGACCTCTGGTTGCTTTCCGACGATCGCAGTTGGGCTCGAACGCTTTCACGCTGGTATCGGCTTGGTCGCCCGGCCGAACATTCCAGCGATCATTCGTGACCTCCCCATGACGGACGAGAGGACCCGTGAGTACCAGCTGTTCAAGCGGCGCGAGAAAGCCGTCAAGGGCGGCGCGCGGTTGCCGACGGAGGAGGAACTCCTGCGCGGCATGCCCTTCTTCCGCGATGATCTCACGAGCGACATGCGTGAATATGGCGATCGGTTCGCCCGCCGGCTCAGGAAGCGGCAACGCCTCGATCTGCAGCCGATCGTCTCGTGCCTCGAAGATCTCGCGGTCGAGCAGAGCCTCGACAGCCTGCGTGCCTTCGAAACCTCGCTGGACGACATCCCTGACATCCCCGGCATTCCGCTACATGCCGCTCGGCTTCGGTGCCTCTTGTACCGGGCTGGGTTCGGAGATGCCAATGCGGCGGCAGCCATTGCGGGCGAGATGGCAATCCTCGCCATGAAAGATGCCAGGACCACCCACAAGCCGAGGATGCTTTGGTGCGCACTAGCGTGGTCGGCTTACTCGCGCGATATCGACGAGCAGCAGAGGGATGGGCGGTACCGCGGTTATGCGAAGGGACTGGAGTTCCAGCATGAACTTCGCAGCTACTCCTACCTTTTCAAGAAGGCCATCCTGCAGGCGAAGCCGGAAGAAGAGGCAGCACAGGCTGCTCCAAAGGAAGCGGCTCCCGAGGTCGAGACCGATAGCGATGAACCGACCGAATTGCCCGCCACGCCGGAGGGCCATGTAGTCGTGCTCCAGGAAGTGGGGAATCCCACCGCCTCCCAAGGCAAGGAGGTGGTGAAGGAATTCAAGCAGATCACCGGGCGCCCGCTCCCTGTGCCGGTCACTCCGGACCTTGCCGCTGTCCGTGCCAAACTTGTCGATGAGTTCCCCTATGCGACCTTGCTCGTCGACCAGGTTCTCAAGGGGCTAGTGGGACGGCAGCATCTCAGCATTCGACCGACCGTTCTCCTTGGTCCGCCAGGTTGCGGGAAATCCCGCTTCGCAAGGAGGCTCGCCGAAGAGCTCGGTGCTCCCTACGAGCTCATTCCATGCGGCGGCATGAGCGACAGCGTTCTCGGCGGGACGCCGCGGCGATGGTCATCCGGAGAGCCCAGCCTTCCGATGCTGGCCGTGCGCCGCCACGAATGCGCGGGTCCTGTCATCATCCTGGACGAGATCGAGAAGGTCGGGAGCGGCCGGCACAACGGCAACGCCCATGACGTTCTCTTGGGATTGTTCGAGCCGGAAACTTCAAGTCGCTGGCACGACCCGTATATCCAGGCGGCCTGCAATCTGTCCAACGTGACATGGCTCATGACGGCAAACGAGGTGGAGCCCATTCCTTCGGTGCTGCGCGACCGCTGCCGCGTCCTCCGCTTCCCTGAGCCTGGTCCGGAACATCTGCCGCTCCTTTCCGTCCGCATCATGGAGCGGCTCTATGCCGATCGGGGCCATGACCCGCGATGGGCGACGCCTCTGGAAGGATTCGAACTGGCGGCCGTGGCCTCCGCCTGGAGCGGCGGGTCCATTCGCAAGCTCGAGCGCATCGTGGAGCAGCTGGTCGAGGTACGCGAACACGAAAGACGGCTGCAGTGATGACTCGCGTGGAAACTCCCCCAGGACCTCGACAGCCACCTCCTCCGGCACAAGGCCAGAGGGATCCCCTTCAATTTCGCCATGAGGAGAGAAGCCCATGACTGCTGCCACGCCCAGCTCAGCCCATCCGACACGCCAACCACCCTATGACCGCCTCTTCAGCAAGCTTCCGGCGGATTCCAGATCGGCATCGGCGCATCCCGACCCGGACGAGGCGGTCGCGCCTCCCGATGGGGGCCATGCTCACAGGCCAAAGCGGACCCCGCCAGTTTTAACCAGGCTTGCAGTTCACGAGGCCAGCCATGCGGCAGCGCGCCTCTATCTCGGGCTCGGCACGATCACCGCCCTGTCCATCGATGCTCGGCAGGGTGGACATGTGATGGCTCAGATCGACGAGATCCGCGACCACACCGAAGAACATCTGACCGCTCATCTCGCCGTGATGCTCGCAGGCCGAGCGGGAGAAGAGGAGTTCATCAAGACCATCGGAGCCTCTGGCGATGGAGTGACAGAGGGCAGCGACCTTGAGCAGGCGACGCGGCTTGCCTATGCCATGGAGACTTCGATGGGGTTCGGGCAGAACATGCCGCTCCTCTTTCGTCGGTGCTCGGACTGGCCGGAGCACCTTGCCAGAAATCCGACGCTTGCCGAGGCCGTGAACAGGCGTCTTGAGGCGGCCTATGGAGCAGCGCTCAAGATCGTCAGGAAGCAGGAACCCGCCATCTCGTACCTCTGCGGCCAGCTGCTTCAGCGGGGGACGCTGGAAGGATCCGAGCTGGGACGTGTGATGGCGCACGCCAGGAAGCTCATCGTCGGATGAGGCTGTGGATCCTCTCCGACCTCCATCTGGAATATGCAGACCTCAGGGAGCCGCTCCAGCCTCCCGACGCGGATGCGTGCGTCATGGCCGGAGACTTGTGCCGCGGCATCGACAACGGCATCCGCTGGCTGACCAAACACATTGTGCCCGCGATGCCCTGCATCTACGTGGCCGGCAACCACGAGTTCTACAAAGGTTCGATCAAGGAGGGAATCGCAGCCGGTCGCGCGGCAGTCAGGGAGGCACCGGGCGTCCATTTCCTTGAAAATGATGCCGTCACCATCGGCGGCATGCGTTTCCTTGGTGCCACCCTTTGGACCGACTTCCGGATCGACGGCACGCCGGAAGCTGCCATGGACCACGCCCGCAGGCGGATGAACGATTATCGGCAGATCGCCTGGCAGAAGAAGCCCTGGAAGCGGTTCCTGCCCGTTCACAGCTACAGGCTGCACCAGGACTCCAGAGCCTTCCTGGCGCGGGAACTGGAAGCAAGCTCCTTGCCTACGGTCGTGGTGACGCATCACCTGCCGCACCCGGCGTCAATTCCGGAGCGCTTCAAGGGCGACCCAACGAATGCAGCCTATGCTTCGGACCTTACCGACATCATCGTGGATTCCCCGGCGATGCTCTGGGTCCACGGTCACATGCACGACAGCAGCGACCATGTGGTCGAAAGCACTCGCATCGTCTGCAACCCTCGCGGTTACGGGGGCGAGAATCCGGGTTTCGATCCAGCATTCACTATCGAAATCTGAAGGAACGATCGGCCTGCCGCGGATAGCCAGCAGGAGGAGCGGGCCATTTTACCTAGAGGTGTGCCGCAACGATGGCTCCGACCCGCACAGACGCGGCTGCGACATGCAGCATTCTGTTCCTTCACGCCCTCAGGGCATGCCACTCCCGATACAGCCGCAACGCGCGTCTGATGTCCGATTTCTTGCCTGCGCTGAAAGCCTGCAGGTCCAGCGCCTCTTCCAGGCGCCGCGCCTCCGTCCCTGCACAGGCGATCGCCCGGCCGCCGAGCAGCTCGTGAGCCTTGCGCACCCGCCACTTCACGTTGGCGACGAGCTGGGGTGCAAGTTTCCGGGACTTCGCCAGCCACTGGCCGAAGTTACCCGGCACCTCCGGCCACGTCTGGCCATGGTGGCGTCGCAGGATCTCGGTTCCGATGATGCGAGCCATGGGAGCTGGCACCGCGTTCGCGATCATCTGGTCCACGTCCCGGCTGCGGCAGCCGGACCAGTCCCAGTTCCTCGGAAATCCCTGGATGCGGGAGGTGTCGGACTGCGTCAGCACGGTGGCATTCGCCGCAGGCGCCGGATCGGCAGGATGGGGATTGTCGAGATATGACTGACGAGGGCGCTCCCGGGAGGTCCTCACGATGGCCGGCGCGGCTTCGTCGAGGGAAAATACCCCGCGCCCGTCGAAGTAGGGCCGCATGAATACCGCCTCGACATAGTTGGAGTCACCTGGATGCGGCACGTAGGTGCTCGGCTGCGGCCGCCTGGCATTGCGGATCGTCGGGTTCGGCTCGTCTGCCGACCACACGCCACGTCGACCTGGCGAGCGGGGATGGTTGTAGACGTGATCCCCGAGGCCATCGCCGAACAGCTCCCGCAGGGACATCGGCCTGGCAGCCGCTGCCTTCCGGATCGAGGAGTCCATGAAACCGTCGCGCTCGCCGCGTCGTCCGATGACCAGCAGGCGCTTCCGGCGCTGAGGGACACCGTAATAGGCGGCATCCACCACGATCTCGGTCATCCCGTAGCCTGCCCGGGATAGCATCTCCTTGCCGTCCAGCCAGGCGGCGGAGTTCCTCGCCCTCTGGACATTCTCCATGACAAACCATTCAGGGGATGCGGCGCACACGTACAGCGCGAATATCCTGGTATGATTCGCGCGCTCTCCTTCGGTCCGGAGACCCGCTGGCGAGAAGTCCTGGCAGGGCGGACCGCCTACGATGATGTCGGGCCTGAGCGCCGCTATCCGGGGCGCGAAGAGGGCGACATCCGTCAGGTCGGCTTGGGTCGCGTGATAACCGACATTCCGGTTATAGACGGCGACTGCCGCGGGACTGGAATCGTATGCCGCCAGCATCCGGAAGCCCGCCTGCCGGAGGCCCAGGGACATGCCGCCGGCGCCTGCATAAATCTCGACCGCTGTCATCGACGATCGGCCGACGACCTCGGAAGAAGCCGATCCCGTGAAAATCCCCTCGGTGTCCCGATACAATTCTGCCCACTCCCCTACACCCCGAATCTCAATGACCGGGTGATGGTTAAGGGATGACGAATCCGCCGTGAAGCGCAGCGGCACGCATTGAATGTCGCATCTATGTTGATGCACATGCCATTTCTGTCGATCTGTTGTCCTTTTTCTCCGAGGCAGGCAGCGTGCGAGCAGTCGTATGTCGGTCATCGAAACGTCGTAACGTGGTCGTTTCAGCTTGAAGCCTTCCTCGGGTTGTCGAGGAAATCGTGACCGAAGGCGATCCGCTGCGATCGAAGGTCTAGGGAACAGTCGGCGAGCCGGCGCTCTGGGTCATCGGCCGCTACAGGATGGGGTTCAGGATAGCGCCGACGGTCCGTCGTCGCTGCCGACCGTGCCCATAGAGTAAGACCTGCCGGAAGGCCTCGGCACGCGTGTGGCAGGATGGCTGTTGGACGGCTTCTGCGCCCGATGGTGCACAAGCCGAATGGCAGCGGATGCCGCGCGGCATTTCCAACGTGCCCGCGAGCCTCCACTCGGCCACCGCATCGCTGAACGATGCCCAACCTGTCGTAGTGGCCGATGCGCTTCATACAGATTCATTCATCGCGTAAGTCGCGAATGTTTTCAGTTTTCCGACATTAAGCCACGGTTGTTTTCGGAATGTCTCCGCTTGCCCTTGCTAAAGCCTGCACGAGCGAGCATATTCTTAAGTGCCAAAAGTTTTCGTCTTGACCCATTAAGTTCCGATTGTTTTCAGAATATCGGATGCCGCGATGCCTAAGGAGCAAAAATGAGCGAGTTCCCCGAGTTCGTGCTGTCGACAAAGGAGAATTCTCTGAAGGTCTCGCGCGCTGTCGCGGCGAAGAGGTTGCGCGAGATCGGAAGCCGCCTTTACACGACCCACATGCTCGAGGACCGAGTGACGCTTGTCCGCCGCAACGTCTGGAAGATCGTCCCTCTCTATTTTCCTGACGCCATCGTTGCCGACCGGACCGCCCTGGAGCAGAAGCCTGCCGATGATGGTTCCGTGTTCCTGATTGCCAGAACCAAACGAGATGTCAATTTGCCAGGGATCGTTATCCGCTCCCGCAAGGGACATGGCAGAATAGAAGGCGACTACCCGATGCGCGCCAACTTGTACTGCACGTCGCTTGCCCGTACATTCGTCGAAAACATGGTGCCGTCCAGGTCGAGAAGCGGGATTGCCAGGACAGCTTCACGAACGGAGATCGAAAATCACCTTCTCAACCTATACCGCAGCGGCGGCGAGACAGGCATCAACATCCTGCGTGACCAGATCAAGAAGGTCGGGAAGGAACTTGGGCTGGCAGATGAAGCCCAACAGCTAAGCTCCATGATCGGCACATTGATCGGCACTCAGGAAGCCAGGCTCACATCGCCGGCCGTGGCCGCGCATTTATCCGGAGAATCCTACGACCCGCAGCGGGTGGACCTCTTAAACAAGATTCACGACGTTCTCAGAAGCAGGGCGCCCCAGGCCCCCCTCCTATCCAGCCTCACGCCTGGAGCGGCGATCAATCAGGCTTTCTTCGAATCCTACTTTTCCAACTTCATCGAAGGAACGGAGTTCGAGCTCGACGAGGCCGAGGACATTATCTTCAAGGGAGCCATTCCCGAGGAACGGCCTGCCGATGCCCATGATATCGTAGGTACGTTCGAAACGATTTCGGACCCCGCCGACCATGGGCGCGTTCCTCTAAGCTTCGATGATTTCGTCACGCTCCTGAAGAGCCGGAACAAACGCATCATGGACGCACGGCCGGAGAAATCGCCTGGCCAGTTCAAGACGAAAGACAACAGGTTCGGGATGGTAGCCTTCGTCAAATCCAGTGAGGTCGTCGGGACGCTCCGGGAAGGTTTCAAGATCTACCAGCGTTTCGACAGCGCCATCGATCGAGCGATCTTCATGATGTTCCTGGTCGCCGAGGTTCACCCGTTCAACGATGGCAATGGCAGAACTGCCAGAATCATGATGAATGCGGAACTGACGGCAGCAAAGGAAACAAGGATCATCATTCCGACCGTCTACCGATCGAACTACCTTGAAGGGCTTCGGATGGCGACCAATGCCGGAGACCCACACACGCTCATCAGAACGCTTGAATTCGCGCAGCGTTACGTCCACGCGATCAATTGGTCGACCATCGAAAGGGCGACGTCCCTTCTTTCAAAAACGAACGCTTTTGTCCGCCCGGAAGTGGGGGACCGAGAAGCGATCAGACTTCGTCTCCCACGTCCGGAAGATGACGAGGACGGCAGCGGGGGAGACATGTCGGGCGGACCAAGGCGCTAGCGCCCCGGCCGCCGGGAGAGGGACGGATCGCGGTCGGCCCGTTGCCATGGCAGGCCGCTCCCTCGCATTCCGACGAAGGCCAAGATGGCTCGACATCCCCGCAGCGGTCTAGCGCTGGTACGTCTCAGGCGATCTCGTGAACGCCTCCTCGCAACGCGTCGAGCAGAACCAGTGCACGGGCGGATGCGATCTTGCATACGCGGAATATGGCGCGTGCATCCTGCAGACCGGGTCGATCCAGGCAACGTCCACGGCGTCGGTCATCTGGATCGAGAAGAGCGGGACCCTGGTGGCCACGGATCGAAGCGAGGCTTGGCCCAGCGGCTCGACGGATATCCCTTTCGCTTCCGCCAGTTCCGCGATCGGCTGCGTGGCGAGCAGTCGGCCTGCCGATGTAGAAGCAACGATGCGAGAGGCGATGTTGACGGTGGCGCCGAAGAAGTCGGCATCCCTTCGAATGACAGGCCCATAGTGCACTCCGGCCCTGACAAGAGGGAGCCGTGGGTCGGCCCGGCATTTTGGAAGGAGATCGGCAAGCGCCCGAAGGGCCACATCAGGATTCGGGAAGGCAAGCATGGCCTCGTCGCCGATCCATTTCACCAGCCGCCCGCCATGTTCGAGGGCTTCGGTCACATGTTGCTCAAATGCGATCAGGATGGCGAGTGCGGCTTCGTCGCCAAAGACATCCGTGATCGAACTGAACCCCGACAGGTCAACGAACGCTATCGCCGCTGACGGTCCCCATTCTTCGGCCGACCCAAGCCGTTCTTCGGTATCCATCGTCTTGTCTTTCAAGGCACCAGCGACATCCTTATATCGCGACATCCGCGATTGGTGCCAGCACCGGTCCGCTGCCATTCGGTGAATGCGCGAGGAGGACCACGCCGCAGGCAGTAGGCGAGACCGACCCACGGAAGGGGCCACCAGCCGAAAGCGCCCTCGGTCGCGATTCGACCCGCGTCGTCTCCTGAAACACGACTTCCATCGTCAGGACGCTGTCAGCCTTGAAGAGGACAGGGCTGCTCTGGAAGGCGGGGGACGCTGCTGAGGCGCGCGACCGACCCTTGGGAGGCTATCTCGGTGGCATCATGAACACGCTGGCTCCGGAGCCCGGGATACCCAGCCAGCAGGGACCCGATGCGCAGACGGTCGACTGACAACTCGATGTCGTCACAATGGCCGTCAAGGTGCCGCAGAGCTGCCTCGCCTTCATTGCTGGAACGTCGAGCTGACGAGGGCGGCTGGTGTTCGCTTGCCTTATCCAAGAATTCCGAGCGTTGCGGCAGCGACGGCCACGTAGCGGGCCGCCTTGGCGACCGCGACGATCGCCACGAAGCTCCAGAACGGCTCTCGAAGGATGCCCGCGGCAACGGTCAGGGCATCGCCGCCGACGGGTGCCCAGCTCAGCAGGAGGCTCCATCGTCCCCAGCGGCGGTACCACCCGCTTGCGCGGCCCAGGACCGAAGGACTGACAGGAAACCATCTTCTGTCGCGGAGGCGGTCCACGCTGCGTCCAAGGGCCCAGTTCAGGACGGCTCCGAGCACATTGCCGACGGTGGCGACTGCAACCAGCAGGGCGGGAGAATGCGTGCCCGCCGCTAGAAGTCCGGCGAGTACCGCCTCCGATTGCGCCGGCACGATCGTGGCGGCAACGAACGCCGCCGCAAACAAGCCTCCAAGGATTCCAATGTCACCCATGGAGGAGGCCTTCGACTGCTGCACTGATCACGAAGCCAGAACCTTCGTCGGAATCAAGGGAAGCAGGGTAGCGCCGACGACGAGTCAGATGCCGCCCATGCAGAGATATTTCATTTCGAGATATTCCTCGATTCCATGGCGGGACCCCTCCCGGCCGATGCCGGACTGCTTCATTCCGCCGAAAGGCGCGGCTTCCGAGGACATGCGGCCTGTGTTGATGCCGACCATGCCATATTCGAGAGCCTCGGCGACACGCCAGACGCGCTTCAGGTTGGATGCAAAGAAGTATGCGGCGAGCCCGTAGATGGTGTCGTTGGCCTCATGCACGATCGCGTCGGCATCCTCGAAGCGGATGATCGGTGCCAACGGGCCGAATGTCTCCTCCTGCGCCACCTTCATCTCCCGGGAGACGTCGGTGAGGACCGTTGGCTGGAAGAACGTGCCTTCCTTGCCGATACGATTGCCCCCGCATTGCACTCTGCCGCCTTTCGCCACGGCATCGGCGATGTGGGATTCGATCTTGGCCAGCGAGTGGCCATCGATCAGCGGTCCGACGGTTACATCCGGATCGAAGCCGTCGCCGACGGCAAGGCGGCGGACCTTCTCCACGAACTTGCCGACGAACTCGTCATGGACATCCGACTGGACATAGAGGCGGTTCGCGGAAACGCAGGTCTGCCCGGCGTTCCGGAACTTCGCCTGAATGGCGCCGTCGACGGCCGCGTCGACATCGGCATCGTCGAAGACGATGAAGGGCGCGTTGCCGCCGAGCTCCAGGCTGACCTTCTTGATCTGGTCCGAGCACTGGCGCATGAGCAGCCGCCCAACCTCGGTCGAGCCCGTGAAGCTGATCTTGCGGACCTTGGGGTTTGAACAGAGTTCGCGGCCGACCGCATCGCCTTCGGATGCGTAAACAAGATTGAGAACGCCTTCAGGAAAGCCAGCCTGCTCGGCCAAGGCGAACATAGCGCCCGCAACGAGCGGCGTCTGCTCAGCAGGCTTGAGCACGATCGCGCAGCCCGCGGCAAGAGCCGGCGAGATCTTGCGCGCCACCATCGAGGCGGGAAAGTTCCAGGGAGTGATCGTGCCGACGACGCCGATCGGCTGCTTGATCACAAGCATGCGGCGGTCAGCCGAAGGGGCGGGGATCGTCTCGCCATAGATGCGGTTCGCCTCTTCCGCGTACCACTGCACGTAAGCGGCTGCATGCGACACCTCCGACCGCGCTTCGGCAAGCGGCTTGCCCATCTCGGCGGTCAGTATCGCAGCAAGATCATCCGTATGGGCGACGATCAACTGATGCCAGCGCCACAGCATGTCGCTTCGCTCGCGCGCGGTCAGCGCCGCCCATCGAGGCTGCGCGGCATGCGCACTGTCGATGGCCGCGCGGGTCTCCTCGATGCCCATGTCAGGCAGCTCTGCCAGCAACGCGCCCGTCGACGGGTTGAACACCTTGAACGTCCGCCCGCTGACGGGCCTACCCAGCGAACGCGCGCGGCCTATGGCATTGAAAAGGTCCGGCGATTTCATGCGGTCGGACAACGGATAGTGTAAGGGCAATGCCTGACTCCTTCTCAGGGCGGGCGGGTGTCTGTTTACTGGCGATGCCGTGTACTCCTCACGACAGGGCGGCGCATAGGGCCTTAGGCCACATGGAATAGACACCAGGGAGAAATGCCCGTCGTGCAGGAAGGGTGCGGCGATTGAGCGCGTTGGGAGAGGTCGCCGCTTCGGTTCCACTTCAAGGCTCAGCCGCGCCGTGCACGGACACAGGAAGCGAGCCGCGGCCTTGAACTCACACCATAGGTAGCGCGGCGCGGCGGCCCGCAGTCGGGGACGAACCTTGCAGACGGCGGTTCTTCGCACCGGAGGAGCCGCTCATGGATGCCGAAGCGTCGGGCTCCAACCGACTGCTGGCCGGGGAACACACACCCCTGTGCCCCCGACGCATGGGCATCTTCATGCTCGGAACCATGCGGGGAATGTATCCGAACAGGAGGGCCAACCTGGCACTCTGGCGATTAGGGGCTTGAGCTTCCACCTGCTGGAGGGTTTAGGTTCACGCGACTCGAGCCAGGAGCCCCGCGATGAACATAGGCACCGCAGCCGCCAGGTCCGGTCTTCCCGCGAAGACCATCCGATACTACGAGGACATCGGCCTCCTGAAGCCGGACCGCGCGCTCAACGGCTACCGCGACTACTCGGCCGCGGATGTCCATCGCCTTCGGTTCCTCCAGCGGGCGCGTGGCCTGGGCTTCTCCGTCGAGGAATGCAGGCAGCTCCTGTCGCTTTATGGCGACGCACACCGGGAAAGCGCCGAAGTGAAGGCGATCGCCTTGGCCAGGCTCGAGGACATCGACAGGAAGATAACAGAACTATCGGCCTTGAGGACCATGCTGCGGCACCTGGTCGACAACTGCCATGGCGACCACAGGCCCGAATGCCCGATCATCGATGGCCTCGCCGGACCGAGCGGTCCGCACTAGGCGGCGATGCTTATGGAAACGCGGGCGATGGCGGTTGAGCTGACGATGGGCGATCCTGCGGGGATCGGGACGGAGATCGCCCTCAAGGCCTGGCTGACGCTCCCCGACCGCACCGCCCTCGATGCCTCGAGGGCGTTGCCATCCGGATCCTGGATGATCTGAAGCGCGACGGCGGGTTCGCCGTCGAGAAGGCTGCGCAACGCGTAGGAGTCGGTGCCCAGCTCCACCCGCGCTACATCGCGCAGCCGTGTCGTCTGCCCGTCCGGGCCAGTGCTGACGATGGTCCCGCCGAACTGTTCTGAAGACCGCAGTCGGCCCTTCGCGTTCACCGTTACCTGGAACTCGGCCGACGAATCCGGCTGCTGCCCGATTCCGCCCGCCGCTACCTGGACGTTCTGTTCGCTCACGGCATCGATCACGTCCGATGCGGTCAGCCCAGGAGCGGCAGGCAACGACTCTCATCTGCCGCGCCCACTATCCCGCGATGCAGTCGCTGATCGGCTTCCTCGCAGACGAATGCTGCACAGCTGCTAGCAGTCGTATGTCGATCATCGAAACGTCGTAACGTGGTCGTTTCAGCTTGAAGCCTTAGGGTCCAGTACGCAGGCGATTCCTGTCCCTGCATCAGCCACGCTTTCTGCCTAGATGTCGAACGCATCGGCCCGGGTCCTCTTTCATGAGGCCCGGGCCGACAGAGGGTGGCGCCGCAGCGGTGCCAACCAGGCTGTGGCGCTTTCGCCAGCCGCTAGGAGAGCGACCGCGGGTCCAGCGGCAGTTCGGGCATCCCGAAGGGTTCGCTCGTCTCCGCGCACCGGCGGCGCTCCCTTTCCACGATGACCTCCCAACGCTGTCCCGTTGCGGCATGGAAAGCACGGAGGCGCTCCAGCGGCTTTTCCAGGTGCGCGAACACCCGCCGCTTGATCGCTTTGGCCGAGCCACCGCTCGAGAGCGGGACCACGCGCGCCTGCCGCCGGAAGGGGTCGCCGTCGAACGCGAGTTCCGGCTTCAGTGCCGGGTCATCCGGCAGGAAGAAGACGGCCGGCGACCAATAGGTGATCGACCGGGCTCCCGGGAGCAGGGGGATCATCGTCGTCCGGTGCGCGTAGGTGCAGTAGCTGCCGGGGCGGGAGATGTCCTCGTCACCACAGGGACGGTCCGTGACCTCGGTGCGTCCCTGGGCGAAGCGGGCATGGAATTCGCGGCCGTCATCGTCCTTGGGCCTGGCATAGTCGGGCAGCGGAGCCGCATGGGTGCGGAACGCGTCCGCGATAAGCTTGTTGATCTGGTCGTGCATCTGGATCTCCCATGGTTGAATTCCGTGGGTCCGCCATCGGAGCCGCACGGCAGAGGGGCCAGTGGCCAAACGAGGTCGTTTCGATGCTGGGAGAGGTCTCGTCCGGGGGCACGTTGCTCACCCGGGGCATCGCGCTTCTAGCCGCGACAGCCGATGAGATCCAGATCCCTGGTCAGACAATCACTCGGCACGGTGAACCGTTCATGAACCAGGATGGCGATGGGGACGTGGGTCTCTGCACCCAGGACAGAGCGGAACGCAAGGCGGGAGTACACGCGGGGAACCAGACCATGAACGCCGGGTTCGCCGATGGCAGCATCAGCCGAGCGCATGTTGCGCCTGCCTTGCACGGAAGCAACGGGTGGTGAACAGAAGCGTTGAGTCGGCAAGCCGTGTCCCGCTTGTGTCGCCAGGGCCGCCGAACCCGAAACCGGATTATCAGAACTGAAAAAGGCAGCTCCCTCTCGAGGCTGCCTTTTTGATTCACCCTTAGGTGATAACTTTGCAGACCCTCTCGGGCCAGTGCGATCGTAACCGCAGTTCTAATATATTCCGTCACACTTCCGTAGTCAAAGACTTCGACCGTTCGCCCGGTGCGGTGAGTTCCTCGAGAAGCTGCCATGCCCGCTCCTCGATTTGGGCCTCATGTCTTCGGAGAAGCGGTCGATCAGCCTGTAAACCTTTGAAAGCGACGTTCCGCCTTTGAAGGATAGACTGTCGCCATGCTCACTCCCATACAGGACGCCGAGTGCCCAGACGACCATGATATCCTTTTCCAGAATCGAGGCGGGCCGCCCGATCTGCTCCGCCGCATAACCGAGCGCATCCCGACGATCCTTGAGGGAGTGCTTGAAAAAGCGCTCAGGCAACGCGTTCCGCCTCTTCCACAGCCTTGACCACCCATTCTGGAAGTCTCGATCTTGCCCGCTTGATCTTGGCCCATTCCGCTGGCCCTAGCACGCGGCGGATCTTCACGGCGCTTTCCTTGCCTCTTTCCTTGCCCATGTAGGCCATGGCCCGGATAGCTTCCCCTGCAGGCTGGTTCGGCAGGATGGTCTGCCACTCGGGCGCGTGCCGCACCTCGACTGGATTTGTGCCGAGCTCGAGGCGTCCGGGTTGACCGGGTGTCAGATATACCTGCCGGATCGGCTGCTGCGTGGTCAGCCCAAGACGGTTCGCCGCCACGGCGCCGTGCGGTACGATCCGCTTCCTTTTGGCCTTCGAATAAGCACGGACCACCTTCTCCGGCGAAGGCGGATATGACCCGAACTTCCCGCGCACGGGCACAACGTACATGCCTCGGGAAATCCGGATGATCTCGCCGGCCCTGGCAAGGCGGGAAAGGGTCTGGTCGATCGCGCCACGGGAAGCAATTCGTTCAAGCGAACGAGCGCTTACGATCGAACCCTCCTTCTTGCTCTTGAGCGCGTGGCGCACTTTCTCCATGATCGTCATGGCTCTCTCCTGTCAGAAAGACTTGTCGACGTTTCTGACAAAGATCAAGGGTTACGCCTGAAATTCCAGAGGCTTGTTAGTCAACCGCAAACGCGACCTTCACCTTTGGGTTCCGACATGGCAGCCGCTGGTCAAGGGTCCGGTGGTGCGTGCGCAGAAGAACTCCTGCTGTCCTGGTCGGCCAGCAGGACTTCACGTTGCCATCGGGCTGCACGTCCTGAACGGTTTCTCACGCCAGGCAGGACCACCCCACGGCAGCCGTTCGGTTGGCGAGTGGCGGGCCTTCGGCCGTCGTAGCGATTCATCACTGCTATGCGATTGTCCTTGTAAGACTATCCGCCAGCCTCGGGAACGATGTCCCTTCGAAGGCTGAACATTGGTATCCTTCGAAAGGAGATTGACATGCTTCGCAGAACCGCGGCGGTCCTTGCCGCTTTCCTCGCTCTCGTAGGCCCGGCGGCCTCTCATGACTTCACGGCCGGAACGATCGAGATCCGCCACCCCTGATCCCGTCCGATGCCGCCGTCGGCCCCTGTCGCCAGCGGCTACATGACCCTGACGAACTCGGGCGCGGAGGCCGACCGCCGGGTCGGAATCTCGTCCCCTCTTTCCGAGCCGGCCGAGATCCACCGCTCCGCGATCGAGAACGGCGTGGCCAGCATGCGGCCTGTCGACGGCCTTCCCCTGGAACCCGGAACGACCGTGGATTTCGCCGCCGAGAAGCTGCACGTCATGTTCATCGGCCCGAGCGGCAGATGAAGGATGGCGACAGACTCCCGGCCACGCTCGTGTTCGAGAAGGCGAGCCGTCGAGATCGAGTTCGTCGTCCAGCGTCGGCAGGGGAGGCCGCCCCAGCTATCGCCCGGCCGTAGCCCGTCACAAAGCTGACACATCCTGTATAATATCCTTAGATCGAGAAAGGCAGATGAATGGATAAAGAAGCAGCTCTTGCAGCCTTGGCGGCTCTCGGCCAGGGAACTCGTCTCGACATCTTCCGGCTCCTCGTGAAGGCAGGCCCTGAAGGACTCCCCGCAGGCGAGATCGCGGAGCGTCTCGGAACCGTCCAGAACACGACCTCTTCGCACCTGAAGATCCTTTCGCAGGCCGGACTGATCCGCGCCGAGCGCGACGGGCGGAGCATCCGCTATGCCGCGGACATGACAGGGTTCCGCGATCTGCTGGCCTTCCTGATGGAGGATTGCTGCACCGGCGCGCCGGAACTCTGCCGTCCGGTGATCGACGCCATTACCTGCCGCTGCTGAGCAGCAACGCCGCCTGAAGGATTCATCATGACAGACACGACACTTGCCGAGCCTCGCGAGGCGCCAGCCGCCATCGGCTTCTTCGAGAAATACCTGACCCTGTGGGTCGCCCTATGCATCGTGGCAGGCATCGCGCTGGGCTATCTGGCGCCGAGCTTCGTCGGAACGGTCGCACAGGCCGAGGTGGCCCGCGTAAACCTGCCGGTCGCCGTCCTGATCTGGCTGATGATCGTGCCCATGCTGCTGAAGGTCGACTTCGGCTCGCTGGCCAAGGTGGCGACCTATTGGCGCGGCATCGGCGTCACGCTGTTCATCAACTGGGCGATCAAGCCGTTCTCCATGGCACTGCTCGGCTGGCTCTTCATCGGCTGGCTGTTCCGGCCCTACCTGCCAGCCGACCAGATCGATTCCTACATCGCGGGGCTGATCATTCTGGCGGCCGCGCCCTGCACGGCGATGGTGTTCGTCTGGTCGAACCTGACCCGAGGCGAGCCGAACTTCACCCTCTCGCAGGTCGCCTTGAACGACGCGATCATGATCGTCGCCTTCGCGCCGATCGTCGGCCTGCTCCTCGGGCTGTCGGCAATCACGGTCCCATGGGACACGCTGCTCCTGTCGGTCGTCCTCTACATCGTCCTGCCCGTGATCGTCGCGCAGGTCCTGCGTCGGCAGCTCCTTTCGAGAGGCGGACAGGCCTCGCTCGACCGCCTGCTTTCGCGGATGCAGCCGCTTTCATTGATCGCGCTCCTCGCGACCCTGGTCCTGCTCTTCGCCTTCCAGGGCGAGCAGATCGTCTCGCAGCCGATGGTGATCGCCTTGCTCGCCGTGCCGATCCTGATCCAGGTCTACTTCAACTCGGGGCTCGCTTACCTCCTCAACCGGATCTCGGGCGAGCGCCACTGCGTCGCCGGACCTTCGGCGCTGATCGGGGCTTCCAACTTCTTCGAGCTGGCGGTCGCCGCCGCCATCGCGCTGTTCGGCCTGCAGTCCGGAGCGGCCCTCGCGACGGTCGTAGGCGTGCTGGTCGAGGTCCCGGTCATGCTGTCGGTCGTCTGGATAGTGAACCGTTCAAAGGACTGGTACGAGCGCGGCCCTGCGGTGAAGCGGGCATCCTGACGGAGGCGATCATGACGATCACTATCTACCACAATCCCGCCTGCGGCACGTCCCGCAACACGCTTGCCATGATCCGCCAATCCGGCGAGGAGCCCGAGGTGATCGAATACCTGAAGGCACCTCCCTCGCGGGAGAAGCTTGTCGAGCTGATCGCTGCGATGGGGATTTCACCGCGCGGTCTCCTGCGCGAGAAGGGAACGCCGTATGCGGAGCTCGGGCTCGGCGATCCCAAGTGGAGTGACGACGAGCTGATCGACTTCATGATGGAGCATCCGATCCTGATCAACCGACCGATCGTGGTGACACCTCTTGGCGCGAAGCTATGCCGCCCCTCCGAGGCCGTGCTCGACATCCTGCCGAACCCGGACATCGGCCCCTTCACCAAGGACGACGGCGAAGTCGTGATCGACAGCGACGGCAGGCGCGTGCGCTGACATCGCGTCGCTGACTGCCCGGCACCTGTACGGATGCGTTGATCCAGATAGCGCCGTGTGGGAGACGGTGGCGTTCCGGAACTGATCGGAAGGAGCTTGCCACCGAGATTGTGGCGAGGGCGGAGAGCGGAATATGGAAGCTAGCAAGAAGGTGGTCGGAAGCGCCGGGGAGGTGTTTCGGGTCTTCCTTGGGTTGGGCCTGACATCCTTCGGCGGTCCCGTCGCACATCTCGGCTACTTCCGGGAAGCCTTCGTAGTCCGCCGGAAATGGATGAGCGAGCAGGCCTATGCAGACCTCGTTGCCCTCTGCCAGTTCCTGCCCGGCCCCGCGTCAAGCCAGATCGGCATGGCGATCGGTCTGCGGCGTGCGGGCTACCTCGGTATGCTCGCGGCCTGGGCCGCGTTCACGCTGCCCTCCGCGATCCTGCTGGTCGCCTTTGCCTTCGGGGCGGCGGCTGTCGGCGCAGAGAGCGGCGCGGGCTGGGTACAGGGGCTCAAGGCGGCCGCGGTGGCCGTGGTCGCGCATGCGGTGCTCGGCATGGCGAAAAGCCTCGCTCGGGACAGGGAGCGCGGCACGATCGCCGTGCTCGGCATGATCATCGCAATGCTGATCCCGACTGCCATCGGACAGGTCGCGGCAATCCTTGCGGGCGGACTGGCCGGGTTTGCATGGCTGCGGGCACCCGATGTCGACAATGGTGTGCACGAGGTTCTGGGCGTGACGGTCGGCAAACGGGCGGGCGCGGCCTTCCTGCTGGTCTTCCTTGTCCTCCTGATCGTTCTGCCCGCGCTCGCAGCCGCCACAGGCGACGGGGCGTTGCGAATGGCCGACAGTTTCTACCGGGCGGGGTCCCTCGTGTTCGGCGGAGGGCATGTCGTCCTGCCGCTGCTCCAGGCCGAAACGGTGGAAACCGGGCTTGTCAGCCGTGAACTATTCCTCGCCGGCTACGGTGCCGCCCAGGCTGTGCCGGGCCCGCTCTTCACCTTCGCCGCCTATCTCGGAGCCGTTCACGATACCTGGCCCGACGGGATCGTGGGGGCATCGATCGCGCTCACTGCGATCTTCGCGCCATCGGCGTTGCTGGTGCTCGGTGGATTGCCCTTCTGGGACGGACTCAGGACATCGCCGACTGCGCGCCGCGCGCTGATGGGGGTAAACGCGGCGGTCGTCGGCCTTCTGGCAGCCGCCCTCTACGATCCTGTCTTCAGCGAAGGTGTCACATCTTCCGTTGCCATGGCAATCGCGGCGGTCTCCTTCGTTGCCTTGGCCGTGTGGGCCGTTCCGGCCTGGGCCGTGGTAGTTGCCGCCGGGGGACTTGGCTGGGTGCTGCTTTAGAGGGTCGAGTGGGAATCCGGCGACAGCCTGCAGGCAATCCTCCGGCAGGCGGATGAGGCTCATCACGCCTCATTATTTCGACGATCATCGAAATTCATTTGACGATCGCATTTGCCTCAGCCACACTATTTCGATGAAACTCGAAATAGCAGCATCCCAGCTCGAGGCGCTCGGCAACCCGACGCGCCTGCAGCTCTACCGGATACTCGTCCGCGCTGGAGGCGAAGGGCTGCCCGTGGGCAGCGTCCAGGAGAAGCTCGGCATCGCCGCCTCCACTCTTTCGCACCACCTCAGGAAACTCGTCGACGTTGGCCTCGTCACCCAGGAACGACAGGCGACGACGCTCATCTGCCGCGCGCAGTATCCGGCCATGCAGTCGCTGATCGGCTTCCTCGCAGACGAGTGCTGCGCTGATGGCTCCTGCCCGCCCGAACCCCGCCGCAGCAGCGCCTGCGAACCCGCCCGCTAGACAAGGAGAGCCAAGTGAATGCGATTTCTATGCCCGATCTTCCTGTCGCCGTCATCGGGGCCGGACCAGTCGGACTGGCCGCCGCGGCCCGGCTTGTCGAGCGCGGTCTCCGTCCCGCCGTGTTCGAGAAGGGAGTGCGCGTAGGCGCGGCGGTCCTGGAGTGGGGCCATGTCCGCGTCTTCTCGCCGTGGGACTACAATGTTGACAAGGCCGCCCGAGCGCTGCTGGCGGACAATGGCGTCACCGCTCCGGCGGGCGAGCATCTGCCGACCGGCGAGGAGATCGTGAGGGACTACCTCGAGCCGCTGTCCAAGGTGCCCGCCATCGCCGACGGGCTGCGCCTTGGAGCCGAGGTGACGGGCATCACCCGGCTCGGCCATGACCTGATGTCCAACGAAGGGCGTGCGGACGCTCCCTTCGTTGTCCGTTACCGCGATGCCGCGGGCGAGCAGCGCATGCTTGCAAGGGCGGTCATCGACGCGTCCGGAACTTGGTCTAGGCCCAACCCCATGGGCGTCGATGGCCTGCCCGTTCCCGGTGAGGTCGAGGCTTCAGACCGGATCACCTACGGGATTCCGGATGTGGCAGGCGCGGATCGCCAAGCCTACGAGGGAAAGCGGGTCCTCGTCGTCGGCAGCGGGCACTCCGCCATCAACGTCGCGCTCGCGCTGCTCGAACTCCAGGCCGAGGCTCCCCACACCGAAGTCCTTTGGGCGCTTCGGCGCAACCGCCTCGAGAAGCTCGTCGGCGGCGGGCTGAACGACCAGCTCCCCGAGCGCGGGGCGCTCGGTATTGCGGCCAGGGACGCGATCAAGGCCGGACGGCTAATAATTCTCGCTCCGTTCGCGGCCGAGCGCGTCACGAGCACAGGTGGACGCCTGTTGGTGGAGGCAACGCTCGGCGGCGTGCCTGTCATGGAGGTGGTCGACCGCATCGTCGTCGCCACCGGCTTCCGCCCTGACTTCTCCTTCCTCCGCGAGGTCCGCCTAGCCCTCGATCCCGCCGTGGAGGCGCCGCCGACGCTCGCCCCGCTGATCGACCCCAACTTCCATTCCTGCGGCACCGTCCCTCCGCACGGGATCGACGAGCTCAGCCATCCGGAGCCGGGCCTGGTCATCGTCGGGTCGAAGTCCTACGGCCGCGCCCCCACCTTCCTGATGGCCACGGGCTACGAGCAGGCGAGGTCGGTGGTCGCGGAAATCGCAGGAGACCAGGTTGCCGCGCGCGAAGTCCGTCTGGTGCTTCCCGAGACAGGTGTCTGCAGCGCTCCCGCGGCGGCTTCCGCATCCTCCTGTTGCGGAGGCGCAGCCCCGTCAGACGTGGACGCATGCTGCGTTGATGACGCGGTCGCCAAGGCGGAAGGCGAGGCCGGATGCGGGTGCTCGGGGAAGCCCGTAGCACCCGTTGCCGCCAGCGCCTGCTGCCAGAGCGCGCCTTGACGGCAGTTCCGGATACGGGTGACAGCCGATGGTTCATCAGCGCCCTCGGAGCGGCACAGATATGCTCCTGGGGGACGTTGTTCTACGGCTTCCCGCTGATTGCGGAGGCGATGCGGACGGACCTCGGCTGGTCGAAGACGGAACTCTACGGAGCTGCTACCTGCGGAATGCTGCTGGCGGGACTAGCGGCATATCCGGTCGGGGCCGCCATCGACCGCGGACACGGACGCTACCTGATGACAGGGGCATCTGTTGTCGCGGGCCTGTTGCTGGCCGCCTGGTCCCAGGTGACAAGCATTGTGGCGTTCTACGCGGTCTTGGCCGTGCTCGGCTGCATGCAGGCGGCGACGCTCTACGAGCCTGCCTTTGCCGTGATCGCGCGTCGGGTTGGACCGCTTGGCGCGCGCAAGGGCATCACCGCCCTGACGCTGTGGGGTGGCTTCGCCAGCACTGTCTTCATCCCCGTCATCCAGTTCCTGATCGACACGCAGGGGTGGCGCGGCGCGCTCCTTGTCATGGCCGCCGTCAATGCCGTCGTGTGCGGCGGCCTCTACCTCCTGGCAATCGATCCCCAGAAGGACGCTCCGGTCCGCGTGCACCATCCGGACGAGTCGGCGCCGCTCGCCGGGCGTGCCGCGGTCCGTGCGGCGATGCGCAGGCCCGCCTACTGGGGCCTCATGCTCGCCTGGATATCCTACGCGGCGGCCTTCTCGTCACTGACCTACCACTTCTATCCGCTGCTGCTGGAGCGCGGACTGGACTCCTCGGGCGTGGTGATGGTGCTGGCGGTGATCGGTCCCGCGCAGGTGGCAGGCCGGGTGCTGATCCGCGCTTTCGCCTCCGAGGCTCCCGTTCGGAAGCTGGGATCGGCAATCGTGATCGTCTTTCCAATGGCGGTGATCGGGTTCGCATACGCGCCGCCGCAGGTCGCAGTCATCGCTGCCATCGCCGCATTCTACGGTGCCGCCAACGGCATGATCACGATCGTCCGCGGACTTGCGGTTCCCGAGATGGTCACCCGCGAAGCCTACGGAGCGGTCAACGGATCGCTCGTCGCGCCGATGAACATCATGCAGGCAGTCGCGCCGCTGGCGGCCGCCGTCATCTGGCAGGCGAGCGGCGGCTACGGGGCGGTGCTCGCTGTCATCTTTGCCGGATCGCTGACCTTGTGTGGGGGATTCTGGTTCGCCTCGGCTCGGACGATCTCCTAGTTCGCGAACGGCGGCCCAAGCTGGATGCGGGACACGTCTGCGAGGCAGAGGCGTACGTCCCTGTCCAAGGATGTGGTGGATCACACCTCGAGAGCGGCCCTTTGTGCTAGGTGCCAGTTCCCGGGCCGTGCGGCCGGCACCGATCAACGTCGCGGACGCGCTGCCCGTCCAGTTCCCACATCCATGCTGGGCCGCACGTTGGCGACAACGTCGATGTCTTGGCCTCGCCTGACCGCCTGCAGGAGCCCAGGGACATCGTGGTCGGTGCGGTGACGAAGCTCCTGAAGGGGATAGACTGGCCGGAAGGATTCCGTCCCCTCGACCCGCTGTTCACCCTCATGACGACGGACGAGATGCCGGCGTCGGACTGGATTGAGAGCCAGGAGGTCGACTGAGGCTATATCTCGTTCCCGAAGGCCTGAAGGTCCAAGGCCCATGGCGTGACCGCCGCATGGCAAGCTCCCGAACAAGAAGCGTATCGGGATAATGACCGTCGGCTTGTTCGCTAATTTCACGCCATCATGAACCTGGCCCCGCTCCTCATACGCTGACCTGGTCATGGATAGCCGTTCCGCTTCGGGCGACCGATG
Source organism: Rhizobiaceae bacterium (assembly GCA_023953845.1). Classification (NCBI taxonomy): domain Bacteria; kingdom Pseudomonadati; phylum Pseudomonadota; class Alphaproteobacteria; order Hyphomicrobiales; family Rhizobiaceae; species Rhizobiaceae bacterium. The sequence goes on from JAMLJC010000001.1 coordinate 1,345,783, forward strand.
TCCGCCAGAAGTCAGGTTGGTGGAATCCCTCGGGTCTCAAGCGCTATTCAAGATTAAGAACGGTGTCCCAGGCTCACCCTACGCGAACCTTTCGAGGAGCTTGGCTTGTGTGCCGTCTCCGACATAGGTCCGGCCCGCAGCCCCTCTAACAAGGGTGCTTCCTGCGCCAATGCTTCGGCGAGAAAGTCCAGGAACGCCCTGATGCGTGCGGTCTGGCGCAGATCCTCATGGGTCAGCAGCCACAGGTCCAGCGTGAAGTCCTCGGGCAGCGGGGCGATCCGCACGAGTGCACGCTCGAGATCGGCAAGGCCACAGGGCAGCGGCGCAAGCCCCATGCCAGCCTGGGCGGCGGAGAGGGCGGCAGCGACGGAGTTGGTGCGCAGCATCGGCTTTGCCTCCGGGAGGAAGCGGGCGACGCGGCGCACGAGCGCCTCGTGCTCGGAATCGAAGCCAATCCAGTCATGCTGCGCTAGATCAGGCTCCGGATGCCGGGCCCGGTAGTCGGCGCTGGCGTAGACGGCAAAGGCGAGCCGCCCGACGCGACGCCCAACCAGGGTCTCGGCGGGCGCGTTGCCGACGCGCAGCGCTACATCAGCCTCGCGGCGGCTGAGATTGAGGGCGACGTTGCCGACCACGAGTTCAATCTCGATGCCCGGATAGGCCTTGCGGAACGCGGCGAGGTGCCGGGGCAGCAGGCCGAAGGCGAGCATGTCGATGGTCGTGATGCGGACAGCGCCGCTGAGGCGCAGATCCTGCCCGGTCACCTTGCGGCCGAGGCTTGCAATCTCCTCCTCGACGCGAAGGGCACCGTCACGCAGCTCCTCTCCGGCTGGCGTGAGCAGATAGCCTCCCGGCTGCCGCTCGAAGAGGCGGACGCCCAGTTCCGCCTCGAAGGCGCCGATGCGGCGGAATACCGTGGAGTGGTTCACGCCGAGCGTGCGCGCGGCGCCGGAAAGCGAACCCGCCCGCGCCACGGCGAGGAAGACACGCAGGTCGTCCCAGTTCTCCCGCCTTGCATCCATGCAAAGGCACCTTTCAGAGATCGCCAATCCCGCTGCACTCTCGCACAGCCTATGTTCCCAGTCGAGGCAAGGCTTCAACAGGATGCCGAGCCAGGCGAAAGGAGAAGATCATGTTCCAGAACACCACCACCAAAACCGTCCTTCGCAGCGACGAACTCTCTTGCCCGTCCTGCGTGCCGAAGATCGAGAAGGCCTTGCGGGACCTGCCGGGCGTGGAGACGGCCGCCGTCCGCTTCAACACCGGAAAGATCGAGGTCGAACACGATCCGGGGCGGACGAACGTCGACGCGCTGGTCCAGGCGATCCGCGGTGTCGGCTACGAGGCCCGACCCTCCGCCTTCTGATGCCCTCGATCTCCGCCGCGTCCCCACAGGCGCGGCGGATGCTTGCCAACAATACCAATGAAAGGGTGGATGAAATGTCTAGTCTCCTGGCGATGATAAGGGGTGCCATCGCACATCCCGCGAGGCGTCGCTTCTGGCTCACCATCGGCAGCGGCGGCCTCATCGCGGTCGGCCTGATCGCGCGTTATGGGTTCGGCATGATCGATCTGTGGGCGGCGCTGATGGTCGCGGCCGCCCTCATTGCCGGATCGGACATCGCCATCCGGGCCTGGCGGGCGCTGAAGGTCCGGCATCTCAGCATCGAATTGCTGGTGACGATCGCCGCGGTAGGCGCGCTCTCCATCGGCGAAGTCTGGGAGGCCGCCGCCGTCACCTTCCTGTTCATGTTCGGCGCATGGCTGGAGATGCGCACCATGGGCCAGACCCGCGGGGCGTTGAAGGCGCTGCTGGATGCTGCTCCCGCGACCGCGACAGTGATGCGCGATGGCGTGGCGGTCGAGATTCCGGCCCATGCAGTCGCCATCGGCGAGACCGTGCTGGTCAAGGCAGGGCAGCGCATCCCCGTCGACGGCGAGGTGACCGAGGGCGCGGCCGCGGTCAGCGAGGCCGCCATCACTGGCGAGCCGATGCCGGCCGAAAAGGCGCCCGGTTCCCGTGTTCATGCCGGCACCATCGCCGAGAACGGCCTGCTGCGCATCCGCGCCACCAATGTCGGGGCCGACACCACGCTCGCCCGCATCATCCAGCGCGTCGAGGAAGCCCAGGAGGAGAAGGCACCGAGCCAGCGTATGATTGAGCGCTTCGCGCAGTGGTATACGCCGTCGATCATCGGGCTTGCTGTCCTCGCCTTCGCCTTCACGCAGGATATAAGGCTGGCGCTGACCCTGCTGGTCGTGGGCTGCCCCGGCGCGCTGGTGATCTCGACGCCCGTGTCGATCGTTGCGGGCATCGGCCGGGCTGCGCGCAGCGGCATCCTGATCAAGGGCGGCCAGCATCTGGAGAGCGCGGGAAAGATCGACACGCTGGCGCTCGACAAGACAGGAACGCTGACCGAAGGCAAGCCGCGCCTGGCCACGGTGATAGCACTGAACGAAATGGCCGAGGACGAGTTGCTGCGTCTCGCCGCCACGGCCGAGGCCGGCTCGGACCACCCGCTAGGCCGACCGATCGTAGAGGCTGGCCGACAGCAGGGGCCGCTGCCGACGCCCGAGACGCTCGACGAGCATGCCGGGATGGGCATCAGCGCCCGCATCGAAGGCCGCGAGGTTGCCGCCGGGAACCGCCGCCTGATGGAGAAGCTCGCCATCCCGCTGGGTCCGGAAGGCGAGGCCGCGCTGGGCCAGTTGCTTAAGGCCGGGCAGACGCCAATCCTGGTGGCGGCGGACGGCAGGCTGATCGGCTTGCTGGGCATGTCCGACATGGCTCGCGAGGGCGCCAGGGAGGCCATCGCCCGCCTGCGCGACATCGGCATCGGCCGCGTGGTCATGCTGACCGGCGACCAGCATGGCGCGGCGCAGGCCATCGCCAGCGAGGTCGGCATTGACGAGGTCCATGCAGGTCTGATGCCCGAGGACAAGCTAGAGCTGATCCGCCGCATGAAAGCCGAAGGCGCGCATGTCGCCATGGTCGGCGACGGCATCAACGACGCCCCCGCGCTCGCCGCGGCGGACACCAGCATCGCGATGGGAGCTGCGGGGAGTGACGTCGCCATCGAGACCGCCGACATCGCTCTGCTCAAGGACGAGCTGGGCAAGATTCCGGAGGCCATGGCGATCTCGCGCGCGACGCTTGGTAACATGCGCCAGAACCTGGCAATCGCGCTGGTGACGGTGGCGGGCCTGCTCGCCGGAGTGTTCTCGGGCAATGTCCACATGGCGGGCGGCATGCTGGTGCACCAGCTGTCGGTGCTGATCGTCATCGCCAACGGCATGCGGCTGTTGCGTGTCCCGAGGGCGGCAAAGCCTTCGAACGCCGATCAGGGAATGCCTGCGCCGACCGCAGCCGCAGCGGCCAGGACCTGAGTTCGATGGCCGTAGCCCCTGCGCCAGTCGCAGGGGCTACGACTCCGTCACACAGGATACGCAGGCTTCAATGCGCCAAAGTCCTCCGCCGGGCAGCCCTCGCTCGGCACCGCCCGGCTCGTCGTCCGAGCCTGCCAGGCGGCGAACTCAGTGGCCGCTGTCGTGCTCGTTCGGGGGCGCGTTGAAGACCTCCAGGTTCTCGGGCCCCTCGACAATCAGGTAGCCTGCGAGGCCTCGTTCGGCACGCGAAAGCGCGTGGTCCACCAGGACGTAGCGGCCGGGCACCTCGCACTTGAACTCCACGATGTTGGCCGACCCGGGGGGAACCGAAATGCTCTGGACATCGGTGATGGGAGGGCTGGTGACCGACCCCAGCTGGTACGCCCGGTCGAAGATCTCTCCGATGACGTGGAAGCCTGAGGTGTAGTTCGGCCCACCCACGCCGAAATAGATGCGGACCGTCTCGCCGACATTCGCCTTCAGCGGATAGTGGTCGGTCAGCGCACCGACATGGCCGTTGAAGACGAAATATTCCGGCCGCTCGTTGAGGAGCTTCTCGTAGCTCTCGGTCAACAGCCCGCTGCTGCCGAACGGTTCCTCCGTGTAGATCTCCCCCTGCATGACGTAGAATTCACGATCGACAGGCGGCAAGCCGTCCTCAGGTTCCACGAGGATGAGGCCGTACATGCCGTTGGCGATATGGAGGGCGACGGGCGGCACGGCGCAGTGATAGACGTAGATGCCTGGGTTCAGCGCCTTGAAGGTGAAGGAGCGCTCCTCGCCCGGAGCGGCCGTGGTCGCGGCTGCGCCTCCTCCGGGCCCGGTGCAGGCATGAAAATCCACGTTGTGCATCATCCAGCTGTCTTCGGGATTTTTCAGGTGCACTTCCACCGTGTCGCCCACCCGTGCCCGCACGAACGGTCCGGGCACGGTGCCGTTGAACGTCCAGAAGCGAAACATGGCCTTTTCGTCGAGGTGGGCTTCGACCTCCTTGGTCTCGAGATCAACACGGACCGTAGCCGGTTCCCGCCGCGTGAGGGGAGGGGGTATGTTCGTCGGGTTCTCGGCAATGTCCGCCATGGAGGGATGGACTGGATTGACCGAATAGATGCGGTTGCTCAGGCTGCCCGAATAGGTCCTGTGCCGGGATGCCTGGGTGCCGCCCGACTGGGCAAGCTCCATGCCCGCATGCGTTGGATCGGTGCCCCCCGTCTGCGCCAGGGCATCGGCCGTCAAGAGGCCTCCGACCGTCGCTCCCACCGAACCGACCAGCAAGCTGCGCCGGCTTACGGACCCGCGGTCCTCGTCGGACTGTTCGGACAGCACCGACGGCTTCTTCTCTGACATGTTCGACTCTCCATTGGAATTTTCGTGAAGTTGGCCTGACCTGCGCGGCCCACTCCGTGGGTCAGTCGCCGCCCGATGCAGTCCCGGAACCGACCTCGGCCGTGAGTTCGGCCATGCGGGTTTTTGCCTTTCCGGGAAGTTTCGCCGTCTCCGCCGATTCAAGGTTGGCCGTGCCATCGCCGACCTGGATCAGTCCAACCATTCCCATCGCGAAATGGGGCAGGCACTTGTAGCCGTAGATTCCCTCCACATCGAAAGTGACGGTCACCTCCTCGTTGATCTTGCCTTTCCACGGCTCGGCGCCTTCGGGCAGCATCTCTTTGATGGATTCCGAATTGTGCCCTTTGTCGGTGGCCACGAACTTCACGCTGTCGCCCGGCTCGATCTTGAGGAAGGCCGGATCGAACTGCATCGGCTGGCCCTCGGGCCCCTTGTTCAGCATCCGGACCTCGTGTTCGGCAGCCAGCGCTCCATTCCAGGCAAGCCCCGAGACTGCGGCAACCATGGCAACTGCGGTAAGTCGCTTCACGTTTTTTCCCTCCTGCGTCGTTGAGTAGACATAGCGCCGTGAACCACGGCGGCACACGTTGGCTAACGGACCCCTCCTAGCTAAGTTCCGCTGAGCGACGATCGCTGGGGCAGGAGCACGGCGGGAGGTGTCGGCAGCTCCGGGTCCCGAGCAAGCCGGGACGCTGTAGACCGCGGGACATGGGTGTCCTGTAACCCCGCGTTTCGGCCTGCATCACCCGCCATGCGCCCTTAGCCATGGTCATTCTGGCATGCGAGATGCCGCTTTGCCAGCCACAGCGCTATCGGAGGAATGACCAGCCATTGTAGAACCGGCAGAAGACCTGTTCCGAACGGTGGAACAAGGGGCATTAGATCGGAATAGCTCCATCGGTGGCTGACCGATGTGTGATAGAGTTCAAGGACCACCGTCGCGGCAAGTCCGACCGCCATATAGGCCAGCACGGGAACAGGGCGCCGCCGCGCTACCCAGTGCCGTGACCCAGCGACGAGCGAGGCGCTCCAGAAGGCGGCGAGCGTTATGACCACGTCGCCGTTCGTCGCAGAGAGGCAGAGCTTCGCTGCCTGCCAATGCGGCATCTCGGCCATGCCTTCGAAGGCAGGAGCCTGCAATATCTCCCACGCGAAATGGAGGAGAAACGCGAAGAGCGCCAACGGTGCCTCGGGAAAGCGCGACCATGACTCCGCTGACATTGGATTCCTGCACCTCCTGCGCCGATGCCGACGCGAAGCAGCCGATGGCCTTCAGTTCGCTTCTTTGGGATGCGCCAGCCTTCCGATGCCGAGGGCGGCATCAGTGCGGGCCATGGATGCCCTCCCGTCGGTCTCGACTCCGGCCAAGGCACGGATGGCGTCGATCGTCTCCGGAATGACGATCGCCTGGTTGTCCACCATGTAGGCGTAGTAGAGTTCGTTGCCTTCCACCTTCAGCATGTCTTCCCACACCGCGACCTCGTACAGGTCGCCGTGCGGCCGGCCGATATCGAGCATCCATTCCTTGACGGCGTTCAAGGCGGCAAGGCCACGGTCGATCCGCACCAGGGCGATCCGGGAGGACTCACGGAACGCGTCCAACACTTCCGCCTTGGTAGTCGGCCTCGTCAACTCGACGTTCCAATAGTGAAGGTGGGACAGCGTCTGCGGCACCTTGACGGCCATCGTGACGACATCGAGATCGGGATCCACGGTCTTCGCGTCGGGTCCCTGATGGCTTGGGATGTCACGCTCCGGCACCATCGTGTTCATGATGCCCCCAAGATGGCTCTCCCAAGGATCGGTCGCGCGCCTCAGCAGCGTCCCCCTGGCCTTGCGGAGCAGTCCGGCCCGCTTCAAGGCGGACAGCGTCCTGACGATCGACGTAGTGTTGCAGGAGACTACGCGGGTCGCATCGCGTCCCAGGGCGCTTTGGTAGGAACACTCGGCGACGAAGGAGTGTCCCGTCGCGTCGTGCTTCTCGCCTCCCTGGAGGATGAACTTCTTCGACATGCCCCTGTAGGTTTCGATGTTCGCGGCGGCGACCTTCTTCGGAGTGCAGTCGACCACCACGTCGGCGTCCGCGAGGAATTCTTCCAGGTTCCCCGCGACCTCGATGCCGCTGGCTGACATCTCAGCCGAAGCTTCGGGACGTGCGGCGTATATCCGGAAGCCCTTGCCGCTCGCCACCTGCATGCGCCAGTCCGCAGCGACGTCGGCCACCCCCGCCAACTCCATGTCATCCTGGAGGACGATGGCTTCCGCCACCCGCTTGCCGATCACGCCGTAGCCATTCACTGCCACTCTGGTCTTCCTGCTGGTCATCTTCGTTCTCCATTGATCCGGGCTGGCCATGTGCAGCCGCGGCGATAACCGCTACGCTCCTGGAAGCAGCCGAAGCACTTCCCGCGCGACTTCCGCTTCCTCGTCGGTGGGTATCACCAGGACTCGAACCTTCGATTCCGGGCTGCTGATCGAGCGTTCGCCCCTGAGGTTCAGGTCGGGGTCGACCTGCACGCCCAGCCACCGGGTCGCCCCTCCGATCAACCCGCGGACGGCCGGAGAGTTCTCGCCAATGCCTGCGGTGAAGACCAAGGTATCCAGTCCGCCGAGCGCGGCGGCAAGGGACCCGATTTCCCGTCCGGCGCGGTAGACGAAGGCATCAACCGCCTCGCGCGCCTCGCTGCTGTCGGATTCGAGCAGCCGCCGCATGTCCCCCGTGCTCCCGGAGATTCCGAGCAGGCCTGACTGATGGTAGAGTAGCCTGGCGACCTCCTCGGCCCGCATGCCTCGCTCCTGCAGCAGGTACAGGACCACGCCAGGGTCGAGCGAACCGCATCGGGTGCTCATCACCAGGCCATCGAGGGGCGAGAAGCCCATCGTCGTTGCCACGCTCTTGCCGCCTGCCATGGCACAGAGGCTGGCGCCGCTTCCGAGGTGGGCGACGATCACCTTGCCTCCGGCTGCAGGACCGAACGACTTCCTTAGTTCGGAAGCGATGTAAGCGTAGGAGACCCCGTGGAAGCCGTATGAGCGCACGCCCGATTCCGACAGCTCGCGCGGAAGCCCGTAGGTCGTGGCGACGGCCGGCCGTTCCACGTGGAAGGCGGTATCGAAGCATCCGACCTGGGCGGCGCGCGGAAACATCCTCTTCGAGGAGTCGACGATTTCCATGTTCCGCGGCTGGTGGATCGGAGCCAGCGGGACCAGCCGACGCAGCTCCTCCACGACTTCATCGTCAAGAAGCACAGGAGACGTGAACCTCCGCCCTCCGTGGACGATCCGGTGGCCTACTGCATCAGGCTCGGCGATGCCGCTGGAACGGATCTCGTCGGCGGCGATCCCGACCGCCGTCCCGATGTCAAGCGGTCCTCTGCCAAGGTCCCGTTGCCGAGGAGGCTCCCCGCCTCCGGAAAGCCGGAGACGGGGATTCGCATCGAGGGATTCGATGCTGCCCTTCATCAGGCGCGGCAGGCCGCTGCGCCTTTCGAAGAGCGCGAACTTCAGGCTCGACGAGCCAGCGTTCAGTGCCAGGATCGCTGGAGCCAATGCTGCGGCCTCCCTGCTAGTCGCCCGACCACTGCCAGTCGCGGACCTCGGGCATGTCCTGCCCATGCGCCCTGATGTAGTCGTGGTGCTCGAGGAGTTTCTCCTGCATCATCTGCCGCAGGCTCTCGCCGCTCGCGCGAATGGCAGGCGTCCTTTCCACCACGCTCTGCACCAGGTGATAACGGTCAAGCCCATTGAGCACCGTCATGTCGAAGGGCGTCGTAGTCGTGCCTTCCTCGTTGAAGCCCCGGACGTGGAAGTTGCCGTGGTTGGTCCTTCGGTACGTCAGCCTGTGTATCGTCCAAGGATAGCCGTGGTAGGCGAAGACCACGGGCTTGTCCGTCGTGAACAGCGCGTCGAACTCGCGGTCCGTGAGGCCGTGGGGGTGGACCTCGCGGGGCTGCAGCGTCATCAAGTCGACCACGTTGACGACCCTGACGTTCAGGCCAGGCATGTGTTCCCTCAGGATCTGGACCGCGGCGAGCGTTTCCACCGTGGGCACGTCCCCGGCGCAGGCCATCACGAGGTCGGGGTCGCCCGAACCGTTACCCGAAGCCCAGTCCCAGATGCCGATGCCTGCGGCGCAATGCGCCCTCGCCTGGTCCAAGGACAGCCACTGCCACGAGGGCGCCTTTCCAGCGACCACGATGTTGATGCGGTCCCACGTGCGCAGCACATGGTCGGTGACGCAGAGCAGGGTGTTCGCGTCCGGGGGAAGGTAGACGCGCACCACGTCCGCCTTCTTGTTCAGCGCGACGTCGACGAACCCGGGATCCTGGTGGCTGAAGCCGTTGTGGTCCTGCTGCCAGACGTGGCTCGTCAGCAGGTAGTTCAGCGAGGAGACCGGGCGCCGCCACGGAATGTCCCGGCAAGCGTCCAGCCACTTCGCATGCTGGTTGAACATGGAGTCGACGATGTGGATGAAGGCTTCGTAGCAGGAAAACAGGCCGTGCCGTCCGGTCAGCAGGTAGCCCTCCAGCCATCCCTGGCACGTGTGTTCCGAAAGGATTTCGAGCACCCTGCCTTCGGGACCGAGATCGGTGTCCTCCGCAAGGACCTCCTCCATCCAGGCACGCGGCGTTACCTCGAAGACATCCTGGAGCCTGTTCGAAGCGGTCTCGTCCGGGCCGACGAGGCGGAAGTTGCGGCTGGCTTCGTTCGCCCGCATCACCTCGCGCAGGAAGCCGCCCATCACCCTCGTTGCCTCAGCCTTCCTCTCGCCGGGGCGGGTGACCTCGATGGCATGCGGAGCAAGCCCGGGCATCTCGAGGCTCTTGCGCAGCATCCCGCCGTTGGCATGGGGATTGGCGCCCATGCGCCGCGTTCCCGCCGGCGTGGCGGCGAGGACCTCCGGAACCGGGCTGCCGTCCACTCCGAACAGCTCTTCGGGGCGATAGCTTCGCAGCCAGTCCTCGAGCATCCTGAGGTGCTCGGCGTTGCCCGCCAGGCCTGAAAGCGGCACCTGGTGCGACCGCCAGAACCCTTCGGTCTTCAGGCCGTCCACCTCCTTCGGCCCGGTCCAGCCTTTCGGGCTGCGCAGGACGATCATCGGCCAGCGGGGACGTTCGTTCGTCCCACTCGTTCCGCGGGCATCCTCCTGGATCCGGCGGATCTTCCCGAAGGCCTCGTCCAGCGCCGATGCCATCCGCTCGTGCATCCCGGAAGGATCGTCGCCCTCCACGAACAGCGGTTCGTGCCCGTAGCCGACTAGCAGCGAGCGCAGCTCCTCCCGCGGGATGCGGTCAAGGACGGTCGGGTTGGCGATCTTGTAGCCGTTGAGGTGAAGGATCGGGAGCACGGCCCCGTCGTGCGCGGGATTCAGGAACTTGTTCGAGTGCCAGGCTGCCGCAAGAGGCCCCGTCTCGGCTTCGCCGTCGCCGATCACGCAGGCAACGACCAGGTCCGGATTGTCGAAGGCGGCGCCATAGGCATGCGACAGCGCGTATCCCAGCTCCCCGCCTTCGTTGATGGAACCCGGCACTTCCGGCGCGGCATGGCTCGGGATTCCCCCAGGGAACGAGAACTGGCGGAACAGCTTCCGCAGCCCGGCCTCGTCCAGGGAGACATCGGGGTTCAGCTCGCTGTAGGCACCCTCGAGATAGGTGTTGGCGACCATGGCTGGGCCCCCGTGTCCAGGCCCGCAAACGTAGATCACGTTCGCGTCGTGGACTTTGATCACCCTGTTGAGGTGGGCGTAGATGAAATTCAGCCCCGGCGATGTCCCCCAGTGTCCGAGCAGCCGCGGCTTCACGTGCTCAAGCTTGAGCGGCTCACGAAGGAGCGGATTGTCGAGGAGGTAGATCTGCCCGACTGTGAGGTAATTCGAGGCGCGCCAGTAGGCATCGATGCTACGCAGTTCCTCTTGCGAGAGCATTCCCCGGGCTGCTTGCGCGTCTTCTTTCATGGCCAGTGCTCCTTTTCCGCTATCCGCCTAGCCGCATTCCACGAGGGCCCGCGGTTGCGTCCTGTGTTTCGAAATGCCGCGCGGCATCCGCCGCCATCCGGCCCGTGCACCATCGGGCGTAGAAGCCGCCCAACAGCCGACCTGCCGCACGCGTGCCGCGGCCTTGCGGCAGGTCGTACTCTATGGACACCGTCAGAACCGACGAGGAGGCGTCGGCGACCACGGTGAACCCCATCCTGTAGCGCCCGATGACCCAGAGCGTCGGCTCGCCGACGGTGACCCAAGCCTTCGTGCGGGGCGGATCGCGTTCGGTAACGATTTCCTCGACGGCGAGTGGAATCCCGAGGAAATTTCCGGCGAAGCCGAACCTCGATCCGACGGCCCGCGTACCTCCGGCATCCATGTGGACGTTCATCCGCGAACCCATCATCGCCCAGGAGCGCTGCTCCATGTGGGCGGACAGGTTCCGGTGGTCGTCCAGGTAGCCGAACACGTCGGCATCCGACGCGTCGATCCGGCGCGTGGATGCCGCGGAATACGCGAAGCCCGGCATTGCCGCTGCTCCCTCTATTCGCCGCCAGCCTTGTAGAAGACCACAGGAGCTTCCGATGGCTGGCGCGGGACAGCATACACCTCGTAGGAGGCGGAGGGATCATCCCCCATGCCCAGCGAACCCTGGGGCATTCCCGGAACCGCCAGCCCGGCGACCGCCGGCCGTTCCTCGAGCAGCTTTCCGATGGCTTCGAGCGGGACGTGGCCTTCGAGGAAGTAGCCGCTCACGGCAGCTATGTGGCAGCCTTCCATCTCGGCGGGCACGCCTGCCTGCTTCCGTATCGCTGAAAGGTCTTCCAGGTCGACTGTGGAGACTTGGTATCCCGCCTTCTCCACCGCCTCGGCCCAGGCATGGCAGCACCCGCACCAGGGAGTCTTGTAGACCGTCATCTCGGCCGCGGCGGCCACGGCCGCGGGCGCCGCGACCAGCACGGCGAGGGCGGCGAAGAATGATCTGCTGAAGGTGTTCATGGGAGATTCGCTTTCTTGTTCGAGCTGATCGGGAGACTGCCGCCCATGGCCTCGGCGACAGCGTCGGCCAAGATCGCGGAGAGGTCGATGGCGTTCGAGGGATGGATGACGGAATTGGCCGAGACGACAGCCGCCGCCTTCTCCTTGAGACCCCGGTAGGTTTCCTCCGAGAACAGCGCGTGGACGGCGACCAGGACCGGACGCTCCAGGCCTTGTTCGCGCATCTGGTCGGCCGTGACCGCCATCGTCCGGCCCGAGGACACGATGTCGTCCACGATGACCGGCGTGTGTCCGGCGAAGTTGGCGAGGTCAGGCACGGCGACCTCGACGTTCCTGTCGCCGTACCTGGTCTTCCGAAGCACCTGCCAGGGAGCGCCTATGGCGCCCGCCACCTCCGAGACCCACTGCTCGCTTTCGATGTCGGGTCCGAGCAGGAACGGGCGGCTCACGTTCGCCCTGATCCATTCGGACAGGAGCGGCGCGGACCGGACGGCGCGCGCGGGGATGTCGTACACCTCGTCGAGGCTGGCATAGCGATGAAGGTGCGGGTCGACGGTCACGAGCCAGTCGAAGTGCGAGGAGACCATCCTCGCGAAGGTGAGGGAAGTGATCGCCTCTCCCGGCTGGAAGCGGCGATCCTGCCTCATATAGGCGAGATAGGGAGCAACGAGGCCGACGTTCGAGGCGCCAAGGTCCCGCGCGGCGTCCGCCGCGAACAGGAGCCGCAGGGACTTGTCGTCCGGACGGTCGAGCGTGCAGACAAGCGCCACGGCGCGGTCCCTTGGATCGGTCGCGAAGCGCAGGTAGGTCTCGCCGTCCGGGAAGTTGCGCGTTTCCAGCACTCCTATCTCCCAGCCGAGGGCGGCGCCGAGCCGCCCCGCCATGGATTCGTTGCCTGGCAGAGCGAAAACGATCGGCCGTGTCATGTTCTGGGCTCCCTCTCTATTTCGAAGATCGCAAGGACGTCCCGGGCATAGTCCAGCGCGTATTGCAGCTCTCCCGTCGTATCCGAGCACACGGTGCAGAGCGGTTGCCCCTCTTCGACCGCCGCCCCCAGCGTGACGTGCATCTCGACCCCGGCAGCCTTCGATCCGGGAGCGCCTGCCAGCTTCGCCACCCTGGCGATGCGTCGGTTGTCGATGGAGCGGATCGTGCCCCGATGCGGAGCCACGAGGGGCATCCTCTGGCGGGCCACGGGCGGGACCCGCATGCCGCCCTGGGCCTCGCAGATGCGCTGGAACTTCGCCCAGGCTCTTCCGTCCGCGATCGTGCTTTCGGCCAGCGCCTTGCCTGCGCCAGGCTCCGCACGGCCGCCCAATTCGAGCAGCGCGCCCGCGAGCGTGCAGGCTCGCTCCCGCAGGTCCCCCGGCGCGTGCTGTGCCTGCTGGAGCACGGCAAGCACGTCCATGGCCTCGAGCGCCGGGCCGATGCCGCGGCCGACCGGCTGCGAGCCGTCGGTAAAGACCGTCACCGACTTCAGCCCGAAGGCTTCGCCGACCATGGTCAGGCGCGCCGCGAGCGCCTTGCCCGCAGCCTCGCTCCGGACCTTCGCCGTAGGGCCGACGGGGATGTCCAGGACAAGGTGGGTCGATCCCGCGGCGATCTTCTTCGACATCACCGATGCGACGAGCTGCCCCTCGGAGTCGATGTCGAGGGCGCGCTCGATGCGGATGAGGATGTCGTCGGCGGGGCTGAGGCGCACGGCGCCTCCCCAGACGACGCAGCCCGACTCCTGCTCGACGACGCGGCGGATATCCGCAAGGCTGAGATCGACCGGAGCCAGGGTCTCCATGGTGTCGGCCGTGCCTGCGGGAGAGGTGATCGCCCGGGAGGACGTCTTCGGCATCGTGAGGCCATGCGCGGCGGCGATCGCTACGACGATGGGTGTCGTGCGGTTCCCGGGCAGGCCGCCGACGCAGTGCTTGTCGACCACGGGCGACGCGTCCCAGTCGAGGCGGTCGCCGATCTCGACCATCGACCGGGTAAGCGCGAGCGTCTCGGCATCGTCGAGCGGGAACGCGGAAGTTGCCGTGAGGAAGGCCGACAGCTCCACGTCCGAGTAGCGGTCAGCGGAGATGTCCGCCAGGATGGCCGCGAAGTCACGGTCGTCGAGCCGGGTCCCGAAGATCCTCCCCCGTACCCTGCCGAACGACTCGACCGGATCGGGATGCCGCACGAAGATAGCCGCCCCGTCCGCTGCCCGCAGGTGATCCCACGCGGTCTCGGAGAGCCCGGCCTCGTCGATTTCGATGATGTCCGAGGAGACCTGGTAAAGCGTGGCGATCACTTCCCGGCCGTTCGCCGAGAGCAATACGCGGGAGTTGGCGGAAAGCCCCTCCGAGCGGCATACGTGGCAGTCGGTCCGCATGAAGACCACGGCCTCGTGCTGGGTGTGGATTCCCAGCCGACGTGCCCTCAGCGGATGGCCTTGTCGCGGGGCCGCCTGCGCGGCCGGGTTGTTCTGTCCAGTCATTCAAGAACCGCCTTTTCCAGATGTTCGGGGACGCGGCACGGCCAGCCGAGGTCGTCCTGTATGCGCCGGCGCAACGCGTCCGACGCCTCGGGCTCCCCGTGCGAGATGAACGTCATCCTGGGCGGTCTCCGGAAGCCGCCCAGCCATTTGATGATCTCGTCGGCGTCAGCGTGGGCGGAGAGCATCGGGAGGTTGGCGACCTCGGCCCGGACCGGGATGTACTCGCCATGGATCTTGATGCGGTCCGCCCCGTCCAGCATGATTGCCCCGCGTGTCCCCGCAGCCTGGAAGCCGCTGAACAGGATCGTGTTCCGGGCATCTGGCGCGTACTTCTTCAAGTGATGCAGGACGCGACCGCCGGTTGCCATGCCGCTCGCCGAGACGATCACCTTTGGCATCGGGTTGGCGGTGAGCGCCTTCGATTCCTCCACACCGCGGATGTATTCCGCGATCCCGCAGGTACGTTCGCATTCCTGAGGCGTGAGCCGATGGTCGTCGAGGTGGCGGTGAAGCAGTTCGGTTGCATTGATCGCCATCGGACTGTCCAGGAAAACGCGCACGTTGGACAGGCGCCCCGACGCAATCAGCCGTTCGAGATGGTAAAGGAGAGACTGGGCGCGCCCGACCGCGAAAGCGGGAATGATAACCGTCCCACCGCGCGCCGTCGTCCGGTTGACGATCTCCGCCAGCGCGTCCTGCGAGTCCCTCTCGTCGTGGCGCCTGTTCCCGTATGTGGACTCCACGACCACGTAGTCCGCTTCCGGGACGGCTTCGGGGTCCACCATTACCGGGTCGCCAAAGCGGCCCAGATCCCCGGAGAAGGCGATCTTTACCCCTCCCCATCTGCATTCGATCGAGGCAGCTCCCAGGATGTGCCCGGCGCGCCTCAGCAGGATTTCGGGGCCGTCCGGCAGGGCACGGCGCTCGTGGAACGGCAGCGCCTGGAAGTGCAGCAAGGCGGCCTCGGCATCTTTCAGCGTGTACAAGGGAAGTGCGGGCTTGTGCCTGGAGAAGCCGTGCCTGTTGGCGTATTCGGCATCCTTCTCCTGAAGGAAGCCGCTGTCCTTCAGCAGGATTTCGCACAGCTCCACCGTCGCGTGCGAAGCATGGACCTTCCCCCGGAACCCGTCCCGCACAAGCGCGGGCAGGTAGCCGGAATGGTCGAGATGCGCGTGCGTCAGCAGGACCGCGTCGACGCTCGCCGGATCGACAGGAAACTTCGCCCAGTTGCGAAGCCTCAGCTGCTTGAGGCCTTGGAAGAGGCCGCAGTCGACCAGCACGCGCCGACCGTCATGCTCGAGGAGGAACCGCGAGCCCGTCACGGTGCCCGCGCCTCCCAGGAAGGAAATCGACAAGGTCATGGAATTCAGCTCCGTCCGTTCGCCTCGCCGCCTTTGGCGAGGATTTTAGCCCACCGGGGCAGGAATGCCGGGACCCCGGCAGCATAGCGGTCGTAGGCCTCCCCGAAACGGACGCGCACATCGGCCTCCTCGCGCCGGGCAAGCCGCACATACATCGCGACGAGTACCGGGAACATCGCGAGCGTCAGCAGCGTCGGCCACTGCACCAGGAATCCCAGCAGCACCAGCACGAACCCCACGTACTGCGGATGGCGGACGTACCCGTATGGTCCGTCGGTCGCCAGACGGCCGTTCCTCTGCGCCTCGAATAGCACCTGCCAGGAGGCTGAAACCAGCAGGAAGCCTCCGCCGCTCAGGACAAAGCTGAGGAGGTGGAACGGCCCGAAGTGGGGATTCCCCCGCCAGCCGAGGGTCATCTCCAGAAGGTGCCCGGCGTCATGGGTGAGCCAGTCCGTGCCCGGATAACGGCTCTGCAGCCATCCGGACAGCAGATAGATCGTGACGGGGAACCCGTACATCTCGGCGAACAGCGCAATGAGGAAAGCGCTGAAGGCCCCGAAGGAAGTCCAGTCGCGGCTGCTCTGAGGCCTCGAGAAGCTGAAGGCGAAGAGGATGAACACCGCACTGTTGATCATCACCAGGCTCCAGAGGCCATAGGCGGAAGGGGACGCCTCCATGCCTCACCCCTCCGCATCGCCTGCACGCGGCCGCGCCGGAGAGCGATGATGCCCGCCGTGAGCATGGCCTCGATGGAGGAACAAATGGAGCAGCGGACAGGCAAGCAGGAGCGCGAACGGCAGGTAGCCGAGGACGTGCAGCCTGTGCTCGAAAAGGAGCACGGAAGCGCCGATCAGCAGGAAGCCCATGGCGACGAGGCTCGCCTTCGACCTCCAGAACCCGGACCGCTCGTCTCCACCGGGCCGGGTATCCTGGGGACGATCAAGACTGTTTGCTGTCATCGGCGCTCTCCTGTCGTTCGCTGGAAGCCAGGCACGCGGCAGCCGCGCGCCCGGCGGCAATCACATCATCCCGATCGGGGCCAGCAGGCTGTCGGCAGCCGCCTTCTGCGTATCGTCGAGCGCGGCGTAGAACGGCTCGACCGCTGTCCTCAGCCGCTGCACCGCTTCGAGCCGGGCCGCCAGCTGTCGCTCGCGTCTCTCGAGGGACGCGGGCAGTCCCTGGTCAGCCGCTGGCTGCTGCATCGTTCCCGCGTCTGCGCGGGCGTTCTCGCGGAGCGCGGCGGCGACCGCCTCCCACAGGGGCTGCTGAGCGTCCGTCACCTTGAGTTCCGTGCGCAGGAAGGCGATCCGTCCCTCGACATGTTCGGGAGCCATCATCTTCCCCATCATGCCGTCCTGCATCCCGGTCCCGCCGGACATCATGCCCCGCATCATGCCCGCATGGCGGCCCATCATCTCCTGCATCATCTTCATCATGTCCCCGCCCATCATCCCGCCGCCGGTCATGCCGCCGGGCATCGCGGCTCCCGCATCGGGAGCGGAGGCCGGGGGCTGGGCGGCCGTCGCGGCCGGGGCTGTCGTTTCGGCGGGAGCCGGGTGATGCGCGTCCTCGGCATGGGCCGGGAACGCTAGCAGCAACGCGGCCGCGAAAGCAGTTTTGGAAAGGGTGTTCATGGAGGTGCTCCTTGAGAGGAAAAGCCCGGGCGGCGGGATTGCCGCCCGGGACATCGGTCACTGCGCCTGGAAGGTGATCCCGTTCGGCCCCTTGCCGACCTCGTGGGTGCGGACGACGGACTGCGTGGCCACGGAGATCTCGGAGACGGTGCCGTCGAGGATGTTGGTGACGAAGACGTGGGCGCCGTCGTCGCTGACGGTGACGCCGTGCGCTCCCTTGCCCGTGGTGATCGTCTTCACCACGTCGCCGCTCGCCACGTCGATCACGGAGACGGTTTCGTCGGGTTCGGTCTCGCTGCCCTGGTTCGCCACGTAGACGAACTTCCCATCCGGAGTGGCATGCATCTGGATCGGGGAGCGCCCGACATCGATCCGGTCGGTGACCTGCAGGGTCGCCGTGTTGATCACGGCCACCTTGTTCTCGTCCCTCAGCGAGACGTAGACACGGCTGCCATCGGGCGTGAAGCCGACCTGCACCGGGGCCTTGCCGACTTCGATCCTGTGCATTTCGTTGAGGCCCTGCACGTCGATCACGGAGACCGTACCGTCCTCCACGTTGGCAACGTAGATCGTGCCGCCGTCAGGGCTCATCCGCAAGCCGTGGGGATAGTCGCCCGTGGCGATTTCGGTGACGGTTCGTCCCGTGGCAAGCTCGATGACCGAGACCGTGTCGTCGCCCGAGTTGGAGACGAAGGCGCGCTCCCCGGCGGGGTCGGCGATCACGTGGGCAGGATGCGAGCCCACGTCGATCGTGGGAACGGGGCCCGAGGCGAGGCTTTCCGGATCGAGGACGATCAGTGCCCCGCCCGCCTCGGAGCCGCCGTGGCCATCGCCGCCATGTCCGTCCTCGGCTGGCGCGTGGCCGGCCTCCTCCTTCGTTCCGGCATGCCCGTGGCCTCCTTCCTTCCCGACGGGTGTGCCCACCGCGAGGAGCTTGTCCGCCTTGGGCACGAACTGGACGTTATGCGGGGTGACGGCGACCGGGACGATCTCGACCTTGCCCGCGGCGAGATCGATCCGGCTGACGGAGTTTCCGTACTCGTCGGCGGTGTAGACAACGCCTGCGGAGGCGGTCTCCGCGCTCGCTTCCGCGGCGAGCGGGCCGAGCAGCGCGAGCGCGGATGCCGTAGCCAGCGCTGCCAGCGCGATCCGCCGGGAGATCGATGCTTGGAAGGTAGAAACTGCGGCAATGGCTCGTGCCGGACGCTTGGTGTTCGTGGTCTTCATGTTCTTCATCTTTCTTTGCGCGCGGCTCAGCCGACGTATTCGACGACGGTCATCATGCCTGCGGCCATGTGGTAGAGGTGGTGGCAGTGGAAGGCCCATGTGCCGGGATTGGAGGCGTCGAAAGCGATGGTGACCGCCGTTTCAGGCGGCAGCCACACCGTGTCGCGCCGTGCGCCCTCGAACCTTTGTCCGTTTACCTCGACCACCTGGAAGTGGTGCCCGTGGAGGTGCATGGGGTGGCCCATCATGCTGTCGTTGCGCATCGCCAGCTCCACGCGGTCGCCGGCGCGGACCCGGAGGGCAAGGCGGTCGTCCCAGGTCCTGCCGTTGATGGTCCAGACGTAGCCTTCCATCGTCCCGCCCAGGACGACCGGGTGAGTCCGGAGCGCGAGGCCCTCCGGGACCGCGTGCGCCGAACGGAGCTTCCGCTCGAACACGAGGTCGAGCGGCGGTGCGGCCTGCTCGCCGGCCGAGGCAACCTTCTCGACCCTGCCTCGGGTAGTTGCCAGAACGAATCCGGTCCGCTCGACGGCTCCTTCGCGCAGCGCGAGGATCGGCCATGATCCCTCCTCGGATGGGATGCGCAGGCGGATGTCGATCCGCTGCCCCATTCCCAGCGGGAAGCGCCGTCCGTGAACGGGAACCACCGGGTTTCCGTCAACCGCGATCGCCTCGCCTTCGAGGGCACCGGTGTCGATCCAGAACGCGGTCGCGGTCGCCCCGTTGATGATGCGCAGCCGCACGGATCCGCCCCTCTCGACCCGGAAGACCTCAGGGTCGTCCAGCGTGCGGTCGTTCGCCAGGTAGGCATCGTAGTCGATGTCATTGATGTCCATGGCGGCACCGTGGCCTCCGGCACCCGAGCCGTGTCCGCCGTGGCCCCCTCCATGGCCCGACATGGAAGAGCCAGTCAGTCCTGCCAGGAGCTCCTCGGGCTCCTTGAAGCTGAAGTCATGCAGCAGCACGACGGCTTCCTGCTCGTCGAGCCCGGCTTCCGCAGGGTCGGATACGATCAGCGGCGCTGCGAGGAGCTGCTGCTCCTGCAGTGTGTGGGCGTGCATCCAATGCGTGCCCGGGGTCTCGAGCGGGAACGCGTAGTCGTAGCTCTCGCCGGGCTGCAACAGGGGCTGGGGCAGGTCCGGAACGCCATCCTGCCCGAAGGGCGGCGTAAGCCCGTGCCAGTGGATCAGGGTTGGCGCTTCAAGCGCGTTCTCCAGGCGGACGTGGAAGGCCTCGCCGGCCCGCAGGGCAAGTCCCTGCTGCCCGCCCTCCCGCACGAGGCCGTAGATCTTGGCGGCGCGCCCGCCGACCTCTATGATACGGCTTTCGGCACGGAGCAGTGTCGGTGTTGCCGCGTGGGCCGCGCCCGAGACGATCAGGGGCGCGGCAGCGCTAGCGAATGCGCACGCCGCCGAAGACGCCAGGAACTGGCGCCGGGTGATCATGTTCATGGTTCAAAGCTCTCATGGTTCGTGACTCCTTCAGGGGAGCGCACGAACCGATGGCGCGTGCGCTCAGGCGATCACGGAGAGCTTGGGAGGACGGGACAGGGTCGGTGGATCCCGGGGAAGCGAGGCGGAAACCATTGCGGGCGTCGCCAGGATTCCTGCAATGCCGAACGTGATTTCCCCGGACGGAACCGGGACGCAGACTGCACAGGAGGTGGCCGACATGCAGCAGTCGTCCTGGCCTTCCTCGTCGGCGTGGTCCTCGTCGCAAGGGACGGAATGCGCGTTCGCCTGATGCCCGTGCGGAGCGTTAGCGGCAACATCGGCATAGCCGTTGACGATATGCGCCTCACCGCCATGCGCGTGCGCGGTGCCGAAGCCAACCAAGGAAACGGCAACAAGAACGGCCAGCAGGAAGGCGAGAAGTCGCGCGGCGGGTAGCGTCGCCGTTCCTCTCCTTGCTGCGTTGGCCGGGTTCAGTTGCAAGCTTCTTGTCCTTCTCGCGCCTTGGACTATCCATGATAGTCCGGGATGCCGCAATACTTCTTGTCCTGGATCAAAGTGGGGCAAGGTGGTAGGCAAATTCATTTAACAGCCGCCGAAAGGTGTTGATCGCTATCCCGCGCAACAAGAGAGTTTCGCGACATCCTTGTCGAAGGCTAGCGCGGCTAGCTTCAGCCCCTCGACCGTCGTGAGGTAGGGGAACAGCGTTTCGGCAAGGTCATCGATGGTTAGCCCGCAGCGTATCGCCAGCGCCGCGGTCTGGATGCTGTCGGCGCCCTCCGGCGCGAGGATATGCGCTCCGACCAGCTTGCGGTTTTGCCGTGCTGCGACAAGCTTGATCATGCCGCGCGTGTCGCGCGCCGCGAGCGCGCGCGGCACGTTGTCGAGGGAAAGCACCGAAGTCAGCACCTGGTGCCCGGCCGCGCGGGCTTGCGCCTCCGTCAGCCCGACGCTGGCGACCTGTGGATCGGTGAATACGATGGCAGGCATCGCAGAGGCATCGTAGCGCATGCTGTCGCCATCCAGCGCGTTCCTGGTCGCCAGCTTCGCGCCGTAGGCCGCCATGTAGACGAATTGGTCCCTGCCCGTGACATCCCCTGCCGCATAGATGCCAGCGGCCGTCGTCCGCATCAGGTCGTCCACCACAACATAGCCTGCGGCGGAGGTATCTACCCCGGCTTCCGCCAGGCCGAGGCCTTCGGTGTTCGGAACTCGCCCGGTTGCGAACAGGAGTTTCGCCGCGTCGAGGACCCGGTCCATGCCATCGTGCACGACGGCAAGCTGGATGCCGACGTTGCTCTTGCTGGCGTGTCGGTAGACGACACCGCTTAGGACCTCTACGCCCTCGTCCGCGAGATATCCCTCCAGCGCCGCGCTGATCTCGGGTTCCGCCTCGGGGAGCAGGCGGGACCGACAGACCAGGGTAACGGCAACGCCCGCGCGGGCGAACAGCTGCGCCAGCTCAGCGCCGATGTACCCCGCGCCAACCACGATCATCGATCTTGGAAGCTCCGTAAGCTCGAGGGCCGTGGTGCTCGTGAGGTAAGGAACAGATTCGATCCCGGAGATCGGCGGAATCGCGGGTCGGGCCCCCGTGGCGATGACAATCCTGGGGGACGACATCCGCTCTCCCGCGACTTCGATGCCGCCGTCCACGAGCCGTGCGCTGCCCTCACGGTATGTGATGCCCTCATAGGCCCGTAGGAGGTCTGAATACTTCTCCTTTCGGAGGCCTGCGACCAGTTCGTCCTTCTGGCGGACCGTCTCGCTCCAGTCGATGACTTCGGCATGTCCGGAGATTCCGGCGAAGCGGACAGCCGCCCGCGCGTTGTGGAGGGCTTCCGTTGCCCTGATCAGCGCCTTGGAGGGCACGCAGCCGACGTTTACGCAGGTGCCCCCGATCGTGCCGCTCCCGACCAGGACGACGCGTGCGCCCGCCTCAGCGGCAGTGATCGCGGCAGAGAATCCTGCGGATCCTGCTCCGAGGACGGCAAGGTCATAGCGGTTCGGTTCTGTTGTGCTGTCTGTTTCCATGGATCTTTTCCTTGGCGCTCACGTCAACATCGGCACGACTTGCAACCACCACCCGGTGCACGCGTCGCGGCGGCGATGGCGCTACCTCTGTTTCACGCGTTCTTGCGGTAGAGCCTGAGCAGCTGCGCGTTGATCGCTACGATGATCGTGCTAGCGGACATGAACACCGCGCCGACTGCCGGTGTCATCAGGAACCCGGTCCCGAAGGTAATGCCCGCTGCCATCGGTATGGCGATGGCATTGTATCCGGTCGCCCAGATCAGGTTCTGCACCATCTTCCTGTAGGTGGCGCGGGACAGCCCGAGGATAGCCGCGACATCCCTCGGGTCGCTCCTGACCAGGACCACGTCGGCGGACTCCACCGCGACATCGGTTCCGGCTCCGATCGCGACGCCAAGGTCTGCCTGCACGAGCGCCGGCGCATCGTTCACGCCGTCGCCGACCATGGCAACCTGGAGACCTCGCGCCTGCAGCTCCTTGATCTTCGCCGACTTCTCGTCCGGAAGCACCTCGGCGAAATACTCGGCGATCCCGAGCTCGCGGGAAACGGACGCAGCCACGCCCTTTGCGTCTCCCGTCAGCATGATGGAACTGATTCCCAGGGCCTTCAGCTCCGCGATCGCCTCCCGGGACTCGGGCCTGACGATGTCCGCCAGCGCGAACAAGGCGCGCGGCTTGCCGTTCCGCACGAGTACGACGACCGTCTTGCCTTCTGCCTCGAGCTCGCCGAGTTGGCTGCCTGGCACCGGATTGCCCTGCCTGGCGAGGTGGCCGGGACTCACGATGCGGATGTCCTGTCCCTCGACCTCTGCGACGATGCCCTCGCCCGTGAGGTTCCGGACCTGGCCCGGAGCGGGGAAGGCGATGCCCCTCTCCTTCGCGGCGGCGACTATCCCCTGCGCGATCGGATGCTCGGAGTGGCTCTCCACCGAGGCGGCGAACCGCAGTTCTTCCTCTTCGCTTCCATCCGCGAGAAGGACGATGTCGCTCACCCCGAACCGCCCTTCTGTCAGCGTTCCCGTCTTGTCGAAAACGACCGCGTCCAGGTTGCGGGCGCGCTCGAAGGCAGCGCGGTCGCGGATCAGAAGACCGCTTCCTGCACTGAGGGACGTGCTCACGGCGACGACCAGCGGAACCGCCAGCCCGAGCGCATGTGGGCAGGCGATGACCATGACCGTCACCATGCGTTCGATGGCGAACTGCCAGCTCTCGCCGGCCGCGACCCAGTAGACGAGTGACCCGATACCCACGGCAAGGGCGATGTAGGTGAGCCAGGCGGCGGCGCGGTTCGCGATGTCCTGGGTTCGCGAGCGCGTCGCCTGAGCTTCCCTGACAAGATTGATGACCTGGGCCAGGTAGGTCTTGTCGCCCGTTGCAGTGACCTCGATGGTCACGGCATTCGCGCCGTTGATCGCGCCCCCGATCGCGCGGTCGCCCGCTTCCTTCGACACCGGGCGGGATTCGCCCGTCAGCATCGCTTCGTTGAACGAGGACCTGCCTTCAACGATCGCGCCGTCGACCGGGACCTTGGCCCCGGGCCGGACCAGGACCCGGTCACCCGGAACGAGTTCGGATATCGGGACCTCGGTAACGGCTCCGTTGGCGTCCAGCCGTGCTGCCGTGTCCGGGAGCAGGCGGACGAGCTCTTCGAGGGCTCGGGACGCTCCCATGACCGAACGCATCTCGAGCCAGTGACCGAGGAGCATGATGACGATCAGCGTCGCCAACTCCCAGTAGAACGACATTCCGGGGAGGCCGAAAGTGACTGCGGCCGAGTAGATGTAGGCGACGGAGATGGCCAGCGCGATCAGCGTCATCATGCCGGGCTTGCCCGCGCGCAGCTCTGACGTGAAGCCCGTCAGGAACGGCCAGCCGCCATAGACGTAGATGACGGTCGAGAGAGCGAACAGCAGCAGCTCGCTTCCGGGGAAATCCAAGGCACCGTCGATGCCCAGCCAATGCTGGATCATCGGGGACAGGAGCAGGACGGGCGGTGTCAGTAGAAGAGAGATCCAGAACCTGCGCCGGAAGTCGGCCACCATCTCGCCGTGGTCATGCCCGCCATGTCCGGACTGGCCGCCATGATCGTTTCCGCCCGTCGGCTGATGCTGCTGATGATGATGATGATGATGACCATGACCATGGTGGCCATGATGGCCATGGTCACCATGCCGCTTGCCTCGACCTTCCACCGCGTCCATTGAGCACCCCGTTTGCCGCCGTCTGCGCGGCCCTGTCCCTGGTCTTTCGGGCACTATTCACCTTCCAGCAGGTGGAAGGTCAAGCGCGTGGTTGGCGATGTTTGTCGGGCTTTTGCACACCAACACCCGAAGTTGTGGGAAGTGCGCCGCCGCAGGGACCGCAGGAGTTTCTTACAAGCGTCTTCGCCCATTTGGCAGGACAGGCATCATTTGGTTCCGGAACGAGAAAGGAGCGCCGTCAGCTCCCGGGTCTTCAGCTCTCCCAGCCATTTGCGGCAGTAGTGGCTGGGAACTCCTATCCGGGCGAATCCCTTCCGGTGGGCCACGAGGTCCTCGAGGCTGACCAGTCGGTCGGCATGGCCGTTTAGGATGCCGAAGCGGTTTGAGGCGGTGTCCGGCCCCGAGGCGAGCCATGCCTCGGGATCGTCCAGCGCGTGTGCCCACAGGTCTCGCTCGCCATCGTGCAACGCCGGCCCGCCTTCCATGAGAAGGACTCTCGCACGCTGCAGGTCGGTGACCTCGTGTGGCGGCCGCGCCAAAGAAGTCCTGAGCTCGCGGTCATCGATCCAGGTCTCCGGATCGCGGTTCTGAAGCCCGGTATGGGTTTCCAGCACGCACTGCACAACCGTCTCGACCCTGTGGCGGAAGGCGATTTCCTTCCAGAGGCGATGTGCGTGTGCAGTGAGGATCAGGTTCGTGTCGACGTAAACGCGTTTCCGCACCGGGCCTACAGGTCGAAGTTCTTCTCCAGTCCGTGACCCTCAAGGAGTCGGCCAAGCCCGTCAACCGTCACGCCAAGGATCGCCGCCGCTTTCCTCACTGAAATCCTGCCTTCGCCTATGCCTTCGGAAAACGCCGACAGGAAGCGGCGCCCGAATGGGAGAACGGACTCGGTGCGCGGGGTCCGTCTCCCGTTGTTCACAAGGAGGCTCCGGTCGATCCCGTCCGCCTGCGGTTTCGTGATCCAGCCGAGGTTGAGCACGCGGTACATAAGCGCGAGGGATGTCACTCCGAACTCGTCGGCCGTCCGGTTCAGCCAGTCCACGGTAGCGACCTGGGATGTCCGGTACTTGGCAAGCTTGAACGCGGGAGTCAGCAGCGTGATCGCGAACTTGTCCGCGAGCTTTTCCGTCCTTGCCTGCTTCTTGGTCCCTTGCCCGTCGATATAAGCAGGCGGGAGCTCCTGCCACGTAAGGACGTGGAAGAGTTCATGGGCTAGGTCGAAGTTGCGTCTGCCCTCTACCTCGTGTCGGTTGACCAGTGCCGCATTCAGCCCGACGGTATGGCAAGCAGCTCCGGAAATCGAAGGGTCTGCATCCACCATCAGCACCAGCGTATCCAGATCATCCTCGATTACCCTCGCCAGACGTGCAGCGGGCACCGAATCTCCGAAGTGCTTGGCGGCAAGCCGTTCGGCGGCGGCTTCGGCCTCTTCGAGGCTCGAACGCTCGCCCAGGCCCAGCGTCGGGAGTGTGACCGGCAGGTCTCCGCTCCGCTCGGCGAGCGCCCTGTATGCCCCTAGCCATGCCTTCGCCTTCTCTTGGAAATCCCCCAGACGAGCATCGGCCGCCTCGCCGGACTTCCTCCAGCAAAACGCAGCCTTGTGGCGGAGCCTGAAAGGATCCGTGAAGTAGTCGATGGGCAGCTGCAGCTCCTGCACAAGCGCGACCAACTCGGGTGCCTTCAGCGAACGCGCGCCGCTCTCTATCGCCTGGACTGTCTGGCGGTCGTTGAGTTCGAGAAGCGCCGCAATGTCGGCCTGGGATAGGCCTTTCTCGTCACGGAGC
The DNA here is from genome assembly GCA_023953845.1 of Rhizobiaceae bacterium. NCBI lineage: Bacteria > Pseudomonadati > Pseudomonadota > Alphaproteobacteria > Hyphomicrobiales > Rhizobiaceae > Rhizobiaceae bacterium. The sequence goes on from JAMLJC010000001.1 coordinate 1,371,661, forward strand.
ATGCGCAGCCGCTGGCCTATCAACGAATTCGTCATACCAGCCTCCGGTGTGTGCCTTATACCTAAATTGCACATAGGCAATGTGCAAGGAATTAACGCAGTGATCTGAATTGCATTCAAGTGGCAGGCGGGGTGGCCGTCCAGACCGTTGGCATCGGAGACGCACCGCAGCACGGCGGATCGATTCCGCATTGTGCGAGTTCTTGCTTCTGCCGCAGTGACAAACTGGCTGACGCGCTGCGTCCCGTTAACCGGAATCTCGGTTATCGAGTGCCGCCCGGGAAGCGTCCTTCAAGCGCATGTGCGTGCTCCTCTTCGCAGCCTTGAATGTGAAGTATGCAAGGAGCGGCCGTTGCCCTTGGGAGCGTGCAGTGTCGCAGCTGCGCTCACCACCTTGGGGCAGACACGGAGCCTTCGTACGGAACAACCTATGCCGGGCATCGTTAGGAGGCAGGAGGCCCCTGACGATGCCCGTTGCTCCCCTGGCCAGGATACTGGCCTCGGTCCTGTTGTCGATCGTGCTGGTGAGCGGTGCCATCGGTGCTGTCATCGAAATGGAGGCACCTCTCCCGGGAGGGGCATCGCCTTCGCTCCACGTTCCGCAAGACGAACACGCTGAAGCTGAACACTGTCCCCACCTGTCTAGCGGAACCCTGCAGTGTTGCTCGCCCATCCATTGCATCTGGGTAGCGATCCCGGCCATGGCCGGGCTGCTCCCTGAACCGACAGGAGGGCAGCAGGTAAGCCATGTGCCGCAAGTCACATCCTCTACCGCTGTGTTCCGCCTCGACCGACCGCCGGACGCTTGATCCCTTCCACCCTCCACCGCGGCGCCCCGTTATGGGTGCCGGAGCAAATTCTTTCTGGAAGGATCAACCATGCGTATGACCACAGCAGCCGCCACCGCGGCACTCGCCATCTCCATCGCCAGCACTGCGTTCGCGCAAGATAGCTCCAGTTCCGATGCCGCGATCGCGGACTTCCCGGAGGCATGTGCCAAGGCGGGCGCAGGCGCCGGGGAGCAGAATGCCTCCCATGGCCAGATGGACATGTCGGCGATGCAAGAACATCAGCGCGCCGCCATGGAAGGCATGATGGAGCCGGACCGCAACATGAGGAAGGGCATGATGGCCGACGATCCGGATGTCGCCTTCGCTTGCGGCATGATCGCCCATCACCAGGGCGCGATCGTCATGGCGGAGACGGAGCTCAAGTACGGCGACGACGAGGCCATGAAGGCGCTGGCGGAGGAGATCATCGCCGCCCAGAAGCAGGAAATCGCCGAGATGACCGCGTGGATCGAAGAGAACGCAAAATGAGGCGGAGTCGCGCGACTTCGGTCCCGCGTACCGTCTCTCAGCAAGGAGAAAAGGAATGCATCACATCAGCCCGGAAATGAGGCGCTGCATCGACGAGTGCCTGAACTGCTATTCGGTCTGCCTCTCGACCGCGATGGGCCACTGCCTCGAGATGGGCGGCGAGCACACGGAGAAGAAGCACTTCACGCTCATGATGGCCTGCGCCGAGATATGTCGGACATCGGCCCATTTCATGCTGATCGGCTCGGAGCACCACAAGCATACCTGCCGCGAATGTGCCGAGATCTGCGACGAGTGCGCGGACGACTGCGAGCGGCTCGGCGACATGCAGGAGTGCGTGGACGCCTGCCGCCGCTGCGCCGAGGAATGCCGCAAGATGGCTGCTTGACCCGGTAGTTCCGTCCCCGGCAAACCCGATGTTGCCGGGGATGGCTCTCGGGGAGCGAGGCATGATGCCAAGGCAACTCCATCCGGTTCCGGCAAGGACAGGCAGCCGTGGCGGACAGGAGCTATCGTCAAGTTCAAGGCGTGGGAAGGACCAGCAGCCTGGAGACCAGCCATTGGGTTGGTTCAGCGGCCCTCATCTGCTTCCCGTCGACTCAGTTCCTGCTGATAGGCGCGCTCCTTCTCGGGCCACGTGCTCTTGATATAGGTCAACACAGACCGGATCTCGTCGTCGCTCAAAACGCCCTCGAAACCAGGCATGTCGCTCTCGTAGCTGCCGCCCACGACGGCTGCAGGACCTTCCTTCGAAATACGGAACAGGATGCCGTCCGCATGGTGCCAGGTGTGTCCGGAGGCATCGTGAGGAGGGGCGGGCATGCGGCCCGAAGGCAGTGGCTTCTTCCAGTCGGGCTGGCCTTCAAGGTTCGCTCCATGGCATGCCGCGCAGTGTCCGGCATAGAGCTTCCGTCCCTGCGCGATGGCGGCCCGCTCGTCGGAGCCGAATCCTAGATGCCACAAGACGAGAGCAGCGATTCCGGCGACCGCCGCAATGATGCCGAGTAATGCTCCCTTCCAGCTCATTTGCGTCCGCTGAAGAACAGGCAGTCCACCTGCGCCGCGACTGTGAGGACGAGGACTAGCTGTAGCAGGAGCCAGACCGGCCCGCTGCCCGTCATCATGTCAACCGTTCCGTCGTCCATCATCGTGGCCTCCCCGTGGCGGCAGCCTGTGCGCGCGCATAAGACTTGCGCCGAAGTCCTTTCTTCGTGGCCTGGCCTCATCTCACGGCAGCTGCGGGCACCGCCTCTCCAGCGGTCCTGTCTCGAAGCGGTGCCTGGAAGCGCTTCAGCCTCAGCGCGTTGCCGAGGACGAAAACGCTGGAGAGCGCCATCGCCCCTGCCGCCAGCATAGGCGACAGCAGGATACCCCAAGCCGGGAAGAGTACGCCCGCGGCCACCGGAATGAGGGCGGCGTTGTAGGCGAAGGCCCAGAAGAGGTTCTGTCTGATGTTGCGCATCGTGGCCTTCGACAGGCCTATCGCGTTCGCCACGCCTGTCAGGTCGCCCGACATCAGCACCACGTCGGCACTCTCGATGGCCACGTCTGTTCCGGTGCCGATTGCGATGCCGACATCCGCCTTGGCGAGGGCAGGGGCGTCGTTGATGCCGTCGCCGACGAAGCTGACTACCCGGCCACCCTCGCGCAGGCGCTTGATCGCCTCGACCTTGCCATCAGGGAGCACCTCGGCCACGACCTCGTCGATGCCGAGTTCGGCGGCGATGGCCTCGGCCGTACGCCTGCTGTCCCCCGTCACCATCGCCACCTTGAGGCCGAGCGCGTGGAGGGCGGCTATGGCATGCGGGGTGGTCGGCTTGAGCGGGTCGGCCACCGCGACCAAGGCCGCCAGCCTGCCGTCGACGGCAGCAAACAGGGGGCTCTTCGCCTTCCTGCCGAGTGCCGCGGCAGCTTCAGCGAATCCTTCCACGTCGATGCCGAGCTGCCTCATGTAGCGGTCCGCGCCAACAGCGACATCATGGCCGCCGACCCGTGCCTTCACGCCGAACCCTGGCACCGCCTCAAAGTCCTCGGCGGGAGGGACGGTCAGGCCCTCGCGCTTGGCAGCGGCGACGATCGCGGCGGCGACCGGATGCTCGGAGCCCGCCTCGGCGGCAGCGACCAGCGACAGCACCCGGTCGCGCTCGAATCCTTCGGTTACCTCGAAGTCCGTCAGCTCGGGTCGGCCCGCAGTCAGCGTGCCCGTCTTGTCGAGCGCCACTACGTCCGTTGCCCTCAGGGTCTGCAGCGCCTCGCCGTTCCGGAACAGAACCCCCAGCTCCGCCGCCCGTCCGGTGCCGACCATGATGGAGGTCGGCGTCGCCAGGCCCATGGCGCAGGGGCAGGCGATGATCAGAACGGCGACCGCGTTGACGAGCGCGAAGGTGACGGCAGGCTCCGGGCCAAAGGCGAGCCAGACCAGGAAGGTGGCCGCGGCGGCCGCCATCACGGCGGGCACAAACCATGCCGTCACCTTGTCGACAAGGGCCTGGATCGGGAGCTTCGAGCCCTGCGCTGCCTCGACCATCCTGATGATCTGCGCCAGTACGGTGTCTGCGCCGACCTTCGTCGCGCGGAAGTTAAAGGCTCCGGTCTTGTTGACGGTGCCGCCCGTCACCTCGTCGCCCTCGCCCTTCGTCACGGGGACGGGTTCGCCCGTGAGCATGGACTCGTCGACGAAGGACGAGCCGCGCAGGACGACGCCGTCGACGGGTATCCTGTCGCCTGGGCGCACCTGGAGCACGTCACCCTCGATGACCTCTTCCAGCGGGACATCAACGAACTCGCTGTCCCGCTCAACCCGGGCGGACCTGGCCTGCAGGCCCATGAGCCGCTTGATCGCCTCGCTGGTCCTGCCCTTCGCCTTCGCCTCGAGGAGACGGCCGAGCAGGATCAGCGTGACGATCACGGCCGATGCCTCGTAATAGACGTTGGCGGTCCCCTCGGGCAGCGCCGAGGGCGCGAAGGTGGCGACGACGGAGTAGGCCCATGCCGCCGTGGAACCGAGCACGACCAGGGAATTCATGTCGGGCGCGAGGCGCAGCAGGGCAGGCACGCCCTTCCTGTAGAAGCGGAGTCCGGGTCCGAACTGGACGGCGGTCGCCAGCACGAAGAAGGCGAGGTAGAGCGGCTGCTGCCCGACGTTCATCAGGAGCCAATGGTGCAGCTGCGGCAACAGGTGCGATCCCATCTCGAGCAGGAAGATGGGCAGGGTCAGCGCTGCCGCGATCCAGAAGTCACGCCGGAGGCACCGCAGCTCCTTGTCGCGGGCTTCCTGCCGCGCGTCTGCTGCAATGCTTCCCGACGCGATCCGGCGCGGCTCGTATCCTGCCTCGCGGACGGCAGCCTCGATCGCGGCGAAAGGGACGGGGGACGGTGCCTTGATCGTCGCCCGTTCCGTTGCGAGGTTAACCGAGGCCTTGAGTACGCCGGGAACGGCCGCGATGGCCTGCTCGACGCGGCGCACGCACGAGGCGCAGGTCATCCCTTCTACCTCGATTTCCGCCGTTTCAGTGGCGACCTCGTATCCGACATAGCTGATAGCCTCAGCCACCGCCTGCGGCACCGGAGAGCCATCGTAGGTGACGGATGCGGTCCCGCTGGCGAGGTTGACCGCGACGGATCTTACCCCGGGCACCTTCGCGATGGCCTGCTCGACGCGGCGCACGCACGAGGCGCAGGTCATTCCCTCGACCGGAAAGGCTTGGCTCTGGCCGAAGGCATCGCTTCTGACGTGAGCATTCATCGTGCCTAGTTTCCTTCTGCGACTGTCCCGGCGACCGATGTAGTTGTTCCAGTTACTGGAAGGTCAATAGCCAGCGAGGCGTCTTCGGGATCTTGACCTTCCAGCGGCTGGAAGCCCCATCTTCTGCCCATCGGCATTTCGTGACACCAAACGAAGGAGATGAAAGTGCTGAAGCTGAACGTTCCCGACATGACCTGCGGCCATTGCGCGGCGGCGGTGACAAAGGCGGTGAAGGATGTCGACGCTTCTGCCGTCGTCCAAGTTGATCTCGCCACCAAGACGGTAGCCGTAAGTACGGCAGCCGACCCCAGCAAGGTGAGCGCGGCGCTTGCCGACGCAGGCTATCCCGCCAGAGCGGCTTGAGGCGGAGGGGTCGCCAAAGGATTACTGCCGGGCGACTCCCACGCCCAGTCGGGGCCGACGAGGGTTCGCAGCAGGCCAGGAGGCTCGGTCTTGTAGACTGGGATGAAGTTGCGTTTCGGCCAAGTCGACCCGAGCTGACCGTCCCTTGGAACCGCAGCCCGGTTGCCTTGAGGGAGGAATGTCGTTTCAGTGTAATCGAAGAGTCAGGCGCAACGGGTTCCAACCTTCCCGGTTTGCGGCCCTGCGCCGCAGACGGGAAGCGGACCGTTGCCGGATCCGGAGACACAGGCGTGTCGGGTCACATCGAGGATGCCACGAAGAGCCTTGACCTCTATCGGCTAATGGCCGGGTTCTTGCACGGCATGAGCCACGCGCAACTGAGTCAGGAGCCGGAACGGATTGCCGGGCTGCTAGTGCCTGCTCCGGACGGCTACTCGAAGCGGCAGCGTATCGAAGCTGCTCTTGAGAACCTCACGCAGGAGGAGTTGGCGCGGCTGGCACTCAAGTTCGCCGCCGATCGCAATGACATCCCGCTCGAGGAAGCAGGCCGGAAGGTGCTCGAGGCGGCCGAGCCGCCGTTGACGCAGATCACACGCCGAGACGTTGCGCGAATCTTCGGCGACGATCTCGCCGGCGAGCGCAGCACGATAGAGGTAGTCGAGGCTTGCTTTCCGCTTTCTTCTCCATTCGAAATTTTCTTCGGAACCAGCGGCAAAGGCCTGCGCGACCAGATCATCCGACACATGGATCACAATCCCGGCGACTGGTCGGTCGAAGACCTGTTCGGGAAGATCGGCGCCTTCGATTGCTCGAGGGCCAGGTTCGGTGCCTTGCTCGAACAGGCAGTGCACCCGCTTTCCCGATCAGGCGATAAACAAGCGGAGTTGGTCATCGCCTTGAACAAGGTCCTTTTGCGAGATGGATATGAGCTGGCACAGGATGGAGAAATCTCCGGTCACCCGATCTTCACTTTCCGCTCTCGGGCGCATGGGGTCGGCGGCCGGCCGAAGAACCTGATCTTTGCCTCGCGAGGACCAAAGCCCGAGATCGGGTTCGCCGACGCGATCAACAACGACATTGTCATCCTGTCTGGCGAAGAGAGCTGCCTCGTCTACGACCGACCGATCGGAGCGAGCGGCCTTTCGTGGTCTGACCTTGTCGCCTGGTGGGGCGAGGTTACGCCGGGGGCCAATGCAGCGGATCTAGGAGCGCGTCTCCAGGAATCCTTGGCCTCGGACGCAGAGCGCAAGCTGTTCGCGACCTACTTCAAGACCTATCGTCGTTTCCTGGGCGAGGCGCTGCCTGCGCTCCTGCCGCAGGTCTACCTTCATTATGATCCTGCCATCGCGAAGACCTTGCGTCACCGCCTGCCGCTGCCGCGCCAGCGGATGGACTTTCTGATACTGCTTCCCAACCGTCATCGCATCGTGATCGAGGTCGACGGCAAGCACCACTTCTCGGAAGGCGACCTTCCCTCATTGAAGGTGTACGCCGAGATGGTGTCATCTGATCGCGAATTGCGCCTTGCCGGATACGAGGTCTATCGGTTCGGGGCGAATGAACTAGTTGGGGACCACGCCGAGGCGAGGATCATCGGTTTCTTCCACAAGCTTTTTAGGCTGCACCACATTTCAAGCTGATTGCGGTCCATCCAGACCATGAGGAGGTGGTGCGGTCGGAGGCTGATCACTGCATGAGGATCGTCGCGGCGCATACTCCGCAATGGCTTTTTGTATAACCGATTCTCCGGTTATATGCGGAAGAGCGGTTCATTGCTTGTCGAGGGCGCGCGACGGGCTGACGGCGCTCCTCCAGCAGCGAGAGCATGTCGATGTGCAACGACTACCGCCTGAAGGTCGACGTTGGGACCATCATTGAAGAGTTCGCGGACCTAAAGATACGGATTCGCTTCAACGAAGGCGTGCCTAACCTTGAGCCCCGGGACGACATCAAGATAACCGATACCGGGCCGATCGTTCGTCGGGCTGTGGATACGGAGGAAGCCGAACTGGTTCAGCGCCGCTGGAGCTGGCCGGGGTCGAACAAGCGGCCAATCTACAACTTCCGTTCAGAAGGTCGCGACTTCGCGTCAACCCGATGCCTGATCGTGGCCGATGGGTTCTACGAGTTTACGGATCCGAAGGATCCAGCGAAGAAGCGGAAGGACAAATGGCTGTTCACGATGCCCGGACGGTCGGTCTTCTGCATTGCGGGCATCTGGCGCTCGCATCCGGAGGTTGGCGAAGCCTTCACCATGCTCACGACCGCGCCCGGTCCTGATGTGGCTCCTTACCACGACCGCCAGATCGTGATCCTGGAGCGCGATTCCTGGGCGGGCTGGCTCGATCCCAACGTTCCGGCGCAGTCCCTGATCAGGCCACTTCCTGCTGGAGCCCTTGCGGTGGAGCAGGTCGGGTGAGCGAAGCATCGCAAGCTTGTCCGTCCCGGTGGTCTGCGGCCATCCCCGCTATCGAAAATCCCGCGGCTTCACCCTGAGCCTGTCTATGTGCAGGTCGGGGATGTAGATGTCGCGAGCAGCGGGTCCTCTTGTTGGCACGCCGCGTGGATCGGGTGTGGGGCTGCCTGAGTGGAATTCGTCACCGCGGCCATGCGGAAGTGGGAAGGTGTTGTCCCTCTGCCCGATGTCGGCAAGCTCAGCGGACATGTCGGTGAGGTGGTGCGCCACGAGATGGACGACTTCGCCCTCCCGCTGAATCCGTCCCCTAACCGCGAACATGGGCGCGCCCAGGATGATGCGGCGGTGCTTCTCGAAGACCTTCGGCCAGACCACCAGGTTGGCGATGTCGGTCTCATCCTCCAGCGTGATGAACATGACGCCCTTTGCCGATCCGGGCCGTTGACGGACCAGCACGATACCTGCCGCTTCAAGCCAGCGCCGATCCCGAGCACTCATTGCTTCATGGCAGGTGACGATGCCGCGCCTGGCCAGGTCCTGCCGCAGGAAGGAAACCGGGTGCCTGCGCAGGGAAAGCCCCGTGCGGCCATAGTCGGCGACGACTTGGCAGCCTTCGGTCATCGGCTTCAGCGGCACGGTCGGTTCATCGAGTTCCGGCACCGTTGCGGCCTCGCGGGCGGACGCCGCTGCAAACAGCGGCAGCGGCTCGTCGCGTAGTCCTTTGACCTGCCAGAGCGCCTCCCGCCGTTCGAGGCCGAGCGACGGGCGGAAGGCGTCGGCATCGGCCAGCTGCTTCAATGCAAGCGCGGGGACTCCGGCCCGGTGCCAAAGATCATCGACAGAGCCGTAGGGAGTGTCGGCGCGGGCGGCGACGATGGCGGCGGCGTGAGCGTTCGCCAGACCCTTGACCATCCGCATGCCGAGCCGGACAGCGAAGCGGCTGTCGTCATCGGTCGGCTCCAGCGTGCAGTCCCAGCGGGATGCGTTGACGCAGACCGGCTGCACGTCGACGCCATGCTCGATCGCGTCCCTGACGATCTGAGCCGGCGCGTAGAAACCCATCGGCTGGGAGTTGAGGAGTGCCGCGCAGAAGACATCCGGATGCCAGCACTTCAACCAGGCTGAGGCATAGGCGATCAGGGCAAAGGACGCCGCATGGCTTTCGGGGAAGCCATAGGAGCCGAATCCCTCCAGCTGGGAGAAGGTCTTCTCGGCAAACGCCTGGTCGTAGCCGCGGTCGACCATGCCCTGGATGAGCTTGGTCTTGAAGGCGCTGACCCCGCCCGTGAACTTGAAGGTGGCCATGCTCTTTCTGAGCATGTCGGCCTCTCCAGGCGTGAATCCGGCGCATTCGATTGCCACCCGCATCGCCTGTTCCTGGAAGAGCGGCACGCCGAGCGTCTTGCCGAGCACCTTCTCCAGTTCCGGCGTCGGATAGTGGACGGGTTCCAGCCCCTCGCGGCGGCGGAGATAGGGATGAACCATGTCGCCTTGGATCGGACCGGGTCGGACGATCGCCACTTGCACGACGAGATCGTAGTAGGTCCGGGGCTTCAGCCGCGGCAGCATGGACATCTGCGCCCGGCTCTCGATCTGGAAGGTGCCGAGCGTGTCGGCCTTCCTGATCATCGCATATGTGCGCGGGTCCTCGGCCGGAATGCTGGCGAGGTCGTAGTTGATCCCCTTGTGCTCGGCGAGCAGGTCCAACCCCTTCTTCATGCAGGTGAGCATGCCGAGCGCCAGCACATCGACCTTCATGAACTTCAAGGCGTCGATGTCATCCTTGTCCCATTCGATGACCTGGCGGTCGGCCATGGCAGCCGGCTCAATGGGGACAAGGTCGTCGAGGCGGTCGCGCGTGAGCACGAATCCTCCGGGATGCTGCGACAGGTGCCGCGGCGCGCCCATCAGCTGCCGTGCGAGGTCCAGTGCCAGCCGGAGGCGGCGGTCAGCCATATTTAGGTTCAGTTCCCTGACGTGCTTTTCGCCGACGCCTTCCTCGGACCAGCCCCAGACTTGAGAAGAGAGCGTTCGGATCAGGTCTTCGGTTAACCCCAGAGCCTTGCCGACATCGCGCAGCGCACCCTTGGAGCGATAGCGGATGACGGTCGAGCAGAGCGCCGCTCGGTCCCTGCCATAGGTATCGAAAATCCACTGCATGACGATCTCACGCCGCTCATGCTCGAAGTCGACGTCGATGTCGGGCGGTTCCCGACGCTCTTCCGAGACGAAGCGCTCGAACAGGAGATCGTTGCGGGCAGGATCGATCGAGGTGATGCCGAGCACGTAGCAGACGGCGGAGTTTGCCGCTGACCCGCGGCCTTGGCAGAGGATGTCCTTCGAGCGGGCGAAGCGGACGATCGAGTTGACGGTGAGGAAGTAAGGCGCATAGCCGAGCTTCTCGATCAGCTTCAGCTCGTGGTCGAGGGAGGTGCGGACATTGTCCGGGACGCCTTCCGGATAGCGCTGCTCAGCCCCTTCCCAGGTGAGCTTCTCCAGCGTCTGCTGTGGGGTCAGCGCGGGATCGTCGCGTTCCTCCGGATATTGATACTTAAGCTCGTCCAGAGAGAAGCGGCAGCGCTCGGCGATCTCGAGCGTTCGCGCGAGTGCCTCCGGATAGCGGGAGAAGAGGCGGTGCATCTCCTCGGCGGGCTTGAGGTAGCGGTCGGCATGACGCTCGCGCCGATCGCCAAGCTCGTCAATGGTGACGTTATGCCGGATGCAGGTCACTACGTCCTGCAGCATGCGTCGCCCCGCTTCGTGAAAGAGCACATCGTTGGTGACAACGGTGGGCACGCGCAGGGATGCGGCAAGTTCCGAGAGCTCGTGAAGCCGCAGCTGGTCGTTCGGCCGACGGCGGAGGGTCAGAGCCAGATAGGCTCGGTCGCCGAAGACATCACGCAGGCGCCGCAGCCGCAAGGCGGTCTGCTCATCCGGCTCGTCCGGCACGAGAATGGCAACGAGTCCTTCGCCATAGGCGGCCACGTCCTCCCAGTGCAGGATACACTTGCCCTTGCCGCCCCGCTTTTTGCCGAGCGAGAGAAGCCGGCAGAGCCGCGAATAGGCGGCTCGGTCTGTTGGATAGACGAGAACCGACATGCCATCGGCGAGATCAATGCGGCAGCCGACGACCAGCCTCACCCCGGCGGTCTTTGCTGCTTCATGGGCACGAACGATTCCCGCCAAGGAATTTCTGTCGACGATGCCAAGCGCGTCGATGCCGCAGGCTGCCGCCTGGGCGAACAGTTCCTCACAGGAGGATGCCCCGCGGAGAAAGCTGAAGTGGCTGGTTACCTGTAGCTCGGCGTACCGCACGGAGTGCTATCCCTGAAACTGCAGCATGTTCCTATTTCGTTCTAGGCTGAATGTCGACGGATCACGGCTATCGGTGTGGCTGCGTAGGGGTGGATTCCTGACCGACCGCTTCTGGGCGGCGCAGTCGGGAAAGCAGCCATTCGGGCGGTGCCACACCTCGACAGCAATGCACCCTCAATCGCGGCCATCGCCCTCCGGCATACGGCCCGTCACGCCCCACCTCGAAGCAACCAGAGCGATGCCAGCGAGTAAGGCGCCAACAGCAAATGTCAGTTGCAAGCCTGCGTCGCTCCCTTGACCCAGAACGGGCAGCACTCCCTGGGAGCCGAGGACGAACAATGTCCCCATCGTGGACGCGCCGGAGATGAGTCCGACATTCCGGCCGAGGGAGAGAAGACCCGATGTCACACCGCGCTGTTCCTTTGTAGTGCCGTTCATCACACTTGTGTTGTTTCCGGCCTGGAACAGGCCATATCCGGCGGTGATGGTAACAAGGCTGAGAATGTAGCCCGACGTTCCCAACATTTCAGGTAGAACAAGCATCAGCAACGATCCGCCGGCGACCGCGATGAGACCTCCATTGACGACCCTTGTTGCACCCGCTCGATCGACAAGCCGTCCGGCAGGAACGCCGACGAGGGCTGCCACGACCGGGCCGACCGACATCACCAGACCGATAGCCAAAGCATCGAGTTGGAGTACGTCCGACAGGTAAAAGGGAGCAATGACGAGCGTCGCCATCATGATCGAGGACACGAGCGCCAGCGAGATGATGCCGGCACTGAGGCTCCTGCGGCTGAACAGGTCCAGCCGGACCAGGGGCGAAGTGACCTTCGATTGGACGATAAGGAAGGCGATGAAGCCGCCGATCGCCAGCCCGATGAGCATCATGGCCGACTGGATACCGCCCTGCATCGTGGCAGCGAGTGCATAGGCGCTCAGGCTGAACGCCAGCAGAACCATTCCGGTGACATCGAGCGACGCCGGCTGCCTCGATAGAGCCTCGGCAGGAAGCACCTGACGTGCCAGCCCCCAGCTTGCCGCTCCCGCTGCTGCCATGAAGGCGAAGATCGCGTGCCAGCCCATGGCCGAGATCAGGAGGCCTCCCAAAGATGGTCCCAGCGCCGTTCCCGCGGCTGACATGGTGCCGAGGAGCCCCATCGCTCTCCCCGTCCGCTCCGCCGGTACCAGGTCTCCGACCATCGCAACAGCCAGCGCCATCATGATGGCTGCGCCCAGCCCCTGCATTGCCCTCGTCATAACCAGCATCCAGAGCTGGGAGGCGAAGGCGCCAAGAAGGGCAGCCGCAGAGAAGACGACCATGCCGAGAAGGAGCAGGCGTCGACGCCCGAACATGTCGCCCAGTCGCCCGGCGGTCACTATGGTGGTGGTGACGGCAAGGAGATAGGCAATGACGACCCACTGCACATCCTGGGGCGTCGCCATAAAGGATTCGGCGAAGGCCGGAAGCGCCACATTGGCGATGCTGGTTCCTAGTGAGGGAAGTGCCATCGCCAGCGACAGGGCAGTGAGCTGCCAGGCGGGATTCTGATGCTTCAAGGGGGACATGGCAGGTCAACGGGAGCCTGCGGCCGGCGCCGCCAGAAGAAAGCCAATTAGCCGGCGCGTGACGGGCGCCACGACCCGGACGACGGGGAACGCGATCATCCAAGATGGCAGCCAGGAGCCAATCCAGAGGCTGGCGAATCCTTCAACCAGTCCGGCGCTGCGATAGGTGGCGATGCCGGAGACGATGAGGGACATCAGGCCCGAGAGGACGAAGCCGAAGGCGACAGGTGCGAGACGGGAAGGCATTTAAGTTCTCCAATGAGAAAATCCTGTCCGTCAGCTAGTCCTTCGCGATATGCTGCGGAACGCGCAGCAATTGCATCTAGTCCGTGCACGGCGCGCCATGTGTCCGCCAGAGGGCGCCCGATGCCTGATCTCAACCTGCTTGTGACGCTGGACGTTCTGCTTGCCGAGGGCAGTGTGGCCGCCGCCGCACGGCGCCTACGTCTCAGTCCTTCGGCAATGAGCCGGACGCTGGCGCGTCTTCGGGAGGCAACTGGAGATCCGCTGCTGGTGCGGGCTGGCCGCGGCCTGGTGCCGACGCCTCGCGCGGTAGAACTGCGCAGCCAGGTCGGCCCCCTGGTCGATGCGGCCAATGCGGTGCTTCGTCCGGCGGCGAAGCTCGACCTTGCCACCCTCCACCGCCGCTTCACGTTGAGGACGAGCGAGGGCTTCGCCGAAACCTTCGGTCCGAAGCTTCTCGCGATGCTGTCCGAGCAGGCGCCGCACGTCACGCTGCAGTTCATCGGAAAGCCCGACAAGGATTCGGCACCGCTTCGCGAAGGCGAGGTGGATGTCGAAACCGGTGTAATCGATGCCGCAACGGCGCCCGAGCTGCGCGCCGTTCCCCTCTTCGAGGACCGATGGGTCGGGGTTGTGCGCGAGGGGCATCCGCTGGCGTCGGGCAAGATCAGCGGCGACACGTATGCCGCTGCCGATCATGTGGTCGTGCTTCGGCGCGGCCTTCACAGCGAGGACATCGAAGCGGCCGTCTATACGGCCGGCCGTGAGCGACGTGTCGCAGTGATCGTCAACGGCTTCTCCACCGCCCTTTCGCTGGTGCGGCAGACGGAGCTGGTCGCCACCGTGCCGGAGCGCCATACGGAAGGGCTCCGGAAGGGGATGCACAGTTTCGTCCTGCCCTTGGATCTCGCACGCTTTACTGTCTCAATGCTGTGGCACCCGCGCATGGACGGCGACCTGGCGCATCGCTGGCTCCGATCCTGCCTGAAGGCGGTCTGCTCCGGATCATCGATGCGCCGCGCCACCAGCTGACGTTGCGTTTGACGCACGGATCGAGTGCAGACGGCGCGCCTTCCGCTGCTGCGCCGTGTGGCCCTAAATTTCGCCACCATGACCCCTGAGCCTTCGGAGAAACCCAGATGATGACCGCTGAGGCGACATCCAGTCAGCTGCCGCCGACCATGCGGGCGGCGGTCATCGATCGGTTCGGCGGCCCCGACGTTGTAGCCGTCCAGTCAGTGCCGGCGCCACGCTTCGGGGTCAACGACGTTCTCGTGCGGGTTCATGCTTCAACAGTGAGTGCGGCGGACCACCGCCTGAGAGCTCGAGACCTCCCGAAGGGAATGAGTTTGCTCGCGATGCCTGTCGTGGGATGGCGACGGCCACGTCGACGAATCCTTGGCATGGATTTCGCAGGAAAGGTCGAAAGGGTCGGACCGGGTGTCACGCTCTTCCACCCTGGTGACGATGTTGTTGGCGTGACTGGAAGCGCCTTCGGCGGGCACGCCGAATATCTCTCAATCCCAGAGACAGCCGCCATTTGCAGGAAGCCGGCCAACCTCCCCCCGGCGGATGCGGTGGCCCTGATGTTCGGTGGTCACACGATGAGCGAGGTCGTGCGGCGGCGTGCAATCAGCCGAGGCGACAAGGTTCTGGTCAATGGTGCGTCAGGTGCCGTCGGAAGTACGGCAGTGCAAGCCGCCAAGCACTTCGGTGCGACAGTCACAGCCGTGACGAGCGCGCGAAACGAAGACTTCGTTCGTGAACTCGGAGCCGACCATGTGATCGATTATCAGCGGCAGGATTTCGCCACCTTGGGCCGTAACTACGACCTGGTCATCGACTGCGTCGGCAACGCTCCCTTCAGCCGAGCCATGCGCTGCCTGGAGCCGGGCGGCACACTCGTGCTCGTCGCGGTGAGCGGCTTGCAGGACATCCTGCTCGCACGGCGAAATTCCCGCCGCTCAGGCATCGATGTCATCCCGATCAACTTCAAGGCATCCAAAGCGGATGTGCGTTTTGCACTTGAGCTATTCGAGGCCGGTACACTGAGGCCGGTTCGCGGCACCACCTATCGCCTCGAGGAAATACAGCGTGCACACGCGCACGTCGATGAAGGACGCAAGAGAGGCGCCGCCGTGCTGGTCCTCGAATAGCTATTCCCCTGACAAGCCACGCAATTTCCACGAGGAGTATCATGAGCACGATCGCTACATGTATCCGAATACAACAGGTCTCCCTGTCAGATCATTCCGACTTCGAGGTGGTATCGGGTTCCGTCCAGAAGCCTACAGATCACTCGTGCGGGTCAGCGCTATATACGATCTTGTCGTGACCACGCCGTTCATGTCGCCCTGGACCTTCACCATCACCCTTGGGGCAATCCAGTACCTTCACGATGTAGTTGGCTTGCCGGGTGGGCTTCCGGCCTTCGAGTCGACGCACCTGCTCTTTGGCGGGTTGATGGGTTCCGTCGTCGTGGTCTGGTCGCTCGTTAGACTGCACCTTGGTTTACCCGTCTTGGGTCGTTACGACGCCGTCGCCCGGATGCTGTTCGCTCTTTGGCAGATCTACGTGGTCGCGAACGGGGGAACACCGATCATTCTGATCTTTACCGTCTTCGAGGTGGCTTTCGGCATCCTGCAGGCGATGCCGATCAAAAGGGAGCGTTCGCCGGAAATCGGGGGCTCCGTTCCAAGGTAACTCTGGCGCCTGTCTAGCTTGCGGGACTCGGGGAGAATTCCCGACTGTCCAGGTCGCCCCTTCGTCCAGATGTGAGAAGGAAGTCATCTACAATGGTAGAGACGGATGTATCATCTCTTCGAGCCCCGGAACGGCTAGACCGGACCGATATCATAGCTGTTCCGCCCTTCGCTTGAGCCGCACCAGGGCGTGCGGCCTGCCCATGTCGTCCAGCGGTTTCTCGCCGACTTCGCGGAAACCGAGCGAACCGTAGAACGCGAGCGCCCGCGGGTTTTCCCGGTACACTTCCACCTCTAGTTCGCCCTTTCGGCTGGCAGCGTCTTTCACGAGCTGCTTGCCGATGCCGAGGCGGTGGAACTGAGGCGAAACGAATAGGCCGCCGATGAAGCCGTCGAGTAACGCGATGAAACCGACAGCCTCCCCATCATTGTCGGCGACGGTGATCTCGGCCATGGGCATGTAGCGTTCCCGAACGACCTCCTCGTCAGACCGGATCTGGTCAAGACCAAGGAAGGCATGCGCGTTCTCTGATGCCGACCGCCAGATGGCGAGGCAGCGCTCCAGGTCGAGGGAGGCTTCGTAAGGGCGGAGACGGAGGGAAGTCGTCACGGTGCTATGCTTTCCTGATTACGACGGAGGAGGTCAGGTGTTTAGCGAAGGATGGGCCGAGGCGAGACAGCGGCTCTGTCCGGACGAGCCATCTGCTATCAGGCAGGAGCGGCTCCAGGAATGGAAGGCCCGGCGCGTAGGCGAAGCATCCGCCGGGCTTCAGCGATTCGAGGATGCGCATGTAGGTCTGTGCGTAGGCTTTCGCCTGCGCCCCTGACCTCAGATGGGCGTGCGTAAAATGGAGGCTGAAGGACTGGTGGGCTATCACGGTTCCCCAGGCGCCGCGAGCGAGGGGCGCTTCAAACCAGCTCCCCCTGAAGATGCCGTCCGACTCCGTGGCGTTCTGGTCGATGCCGTAAACATCCCGGCGTCCCATGCCGCGGAGATGGCTCACCAGCCGCCCATCCGGACCGCAGCCGAGGTCAAGCACCGGGCCGGCCAATCGGTCGGGATCGAGGCCGAGGACCTGGAGCTGCACGGCCGTTGAATAGGTTGCGCAGACGGGAGTATCCGACTCATCCAGCACCCGGGCGAGAGCGCCTGCTTCATCAAGCGTGTCCCGGATGAGCAGGCACAGGCGGTCGTGATGTCGCGACACAGCCGCCGCTGATTCCGCTGCTGCCGCTTGGTCGGGAGTGTCTTCCAAGAGCCCCAGGTGGAACTCGTCCAGGAACCGCGAATAGAGCCTCGTGATCTCCGACTGCCGTCCGGTATCCAGATGAAGGTACTGGTATTCCCGTGTGAGATACGCCACCAGTCCGCGTGACATGTGCGCCGCCAATTGGAGGCGGCTCCGTGCGCCCTGCATCTCCGTCGCGAGAAGCCGCCTCCGCGCGCGGATTCTGCGGCCCATCCGCGGCGAGAGGCCGCGCAGGGCAGGAGAGGCTGCGGCGATGTCACGGATGCGGATCGAGCTAACATCCCTGAGACGCAGTCGCAACAGACCGAGCGAAGCGGGCATGGCCATATCAGCCGTCACGACTGATACTCCGGCGCCTGTTGCGTCTCCCCGTACCTTGCCCGCCGCTCCTGTGCAGTGAGGTTCGAGAGGCGGTTCCTCAAGGACGCGATCTCCTTTCGGAGCAGGTCGTTCTCCGTCCGCAACTGCCGGATCCGGGATTCGGCCGCCCGGGCATGATCGACCCCGAGTTCGTGCCGGGTGACAATGGCATTCGGCGAGGCGCTTCTCCGGGGCGCCGGGTCGGTTCCGATCAAACCCCACCAGGACGTCCCCATGCTCTTCACCAGCCGATCGGCTGCGAGCGCGGCCGCCGCCCGTTCCCCTGCGTGATCGGAGCCCAGCATTCCAAGTATCCGGTTGAGCTTGATCAGGTCGGAATATCTCATTGCTGCTCCTTGGCTGTGGTGGAACTCAATGCGACGCGGCTATGGGCCGGCGCCTCCTCGTCGAGGGTCTGCAGGAACGCCTCCAGCGCCGCCAGTTCCTCGGTTGCCAGCCCGAGCGGCTGAAGTTCGGAATGCCCGGCGGGCGCTGCCGGAGCGCGGTTGTAGTGGTCGACGACCTCGGCCAGCGTGCCGATCTGCCCGGCATGCATGTAGGGAGGCCTGGACGCGACGTTCCTCAGCGACGGAGCTTTGTAAGCCCGCTCCAGCTCGTGGCCATCGACGGTCATGAACCTGAGCTCCGCGCAGTCCTCCGGACCGGCGTCGCTGTAGCGGCCGAGGCAGTTGAACGGGTCGGATTTCACCGCCAGCGCGCCGGTCGCCCTTCCTGTGTCCTCGGGCAGGCCGGGTGCCGCGGGCACGCCCGTGTTGTGGAAGTGGTTGTCGGTGAAAAGCGGTCCGTTGTGGCAGTTGATGCAGCTTCCCTTGCCGATGAAGATGCGGAGGCCCTCCAGCTCCTGTTCGCTCATGATCCCGGCGTCCGGGGCCTCTCCGGACGAGAGAACCGAGGCATACCTGTCGAACCTGCTCTGGCCCGGCAGGATGCCGCGTTCGAACGCGGCGATCGCCTTCCCGACATTGGCGAACACGCGATTGACCGAATCCTTCTCGGCTTCATCCATCCTCTCCCAGGCCTCTGTCGCCTGTGGTGTGCCCTCCGGGGCGGCATGCGAAGACAGCCCCTCCAGGGCAGGAAGCGGGCCGAACACCTGCTCGTAAGGTTCCGCGTAGTGCTCCGCCACGAGCCGGGCTACCGCAGTCCTGTCGGTGCCGTGCTCGACCGGGCTCTCTAGCGGTCCAAGCGCCTGGGACCACAGGCTGTCCTTGCGGCCGTCCCAGAAGAGCCACGGGCTATGCCCCATCCCCGCGATCGGCATCGTCCGGCGGTTCGTGGTTCCCACGCCCCTGGCGAGGGCCAGGTCGTCCTGGAACTGCCTGTCCGGAAGATGGCAGCTCGCGCATGCCACCTTGCCATTGCCGCTCATCCGCGTGTCGAAGAACAACGCCTCTCCGAGGGTCGCCGCGGCCGGATCGTCGGCCACCTGATTGGACGGGTCTGCGGGAAGCGGCGGCAGGTTCTCCAGCGACAGAGACCCGATGAGCCTGAGTTCCTCGTCCGTCCAGTCCGGACCCGAGTCCCACGGCGTACAGGCCGCGAGAGGCAGCGCGACAAGCGCGGCAATCATGAATGTGGGACCAATTCCTGTTTTGCGTGGCATGGCGGTTTTCCATAGAAAGCAGCGGCAAGGCATTGCAGGCGCGCCGGAAGCGCGCCTGTGCCTTCATGTGTGAAGAGGGCTGATTTCAGAGCACGAGATTGAAAACGGTCTCGTCCTGTCCGGCTGGACCGTCGACCTCTACCTCGATCGTCCACCAGCCGGGCATGTTGAACTTCATCCCCTCTACCAGGTAGCGCCCTTCACCGAGGCTCTTGGTGACCTCGGGCGCTGTCGGAAGGCCATGTCCGTGCTGGGGCATGCCGCCGTCGATCGCGACCGAGGCCCCGTCGACGGGTTTGCCGTCCGCTGTCTTCAGTTCGACGGTCCAGGTATGGATGGGCCCGACTGAGATAGGCTCCACGTTAGGACTGATCGTCGTGACATACGTTCCTCCTGCCGACGTCTTCGACAACGCCAGGTCTAGGTCGTCAGGCGGGGTCATCATCGACATCGCCGCGTACGCCAGGCCGCCTGCGGCCAGGACTGCTGCCGGGGCGATCCATAGCATCTTGCTCCACCTGCTCTTGCGATTCTCCATTGGGGACTCCTGAGGATTGGGTGTCTCCATACCCGCAGGAATAGGCGATGCGGTGGGCCGAGGATTGAACGAAGGGGCTACGGGGTTCGGATTCGTCATCCGCCAGGTGATGACGGCAAGCCATATCATCCAGGCCAGGCTCAGAACCCAGGCAGCTATGATGGCGGCGGACTGGGAGGGGGAGAAGCCTTCCGAGCCCGCTAGCCATCCCTGGGCAAGGTAGGCAATACCTGTGAGGGCCATCAGGTAAGATATCGCACGAAAATACCCGGTCGTGGCCAAGGACGCGCCGACCAGTATTAACGCCAGCCCGAGCATGAAGTCCTGGTAGCTCCTGAGGCCCCACTCCAGCCAGCGGATGCCTTCCGCTACCGCGAAACGGGCCGCCTTCTCGGCATCCGGCGCGCTCGCCCAGGCGTTCACGGCATGTTTGAGGGCCACGCCGTCGACTGCCTGAAGGGTGCCATACAGCGCCAGCGTTGCGGCCGCAGCGCCCATTCCGAAACGGCCGAGCCACGCCGCTGCTCCGCCCTGCAGGCGTGAAGCCGACGCTAATGTGATCAGCCCGGCGAGAAAGGTGGCCATGGCCGCGAACTGCCCGACATGCACGGCAGCCCAGATGTCGTCTCCGGCGTAGGTCGCGAATATGGCGTGATGGTCATTGGCGTCTCCGCCCGCGTGGAACTGCGTGACGGCGATGTAGAGAACCTGTCCCGCGAGCAGCAGGCTGGCCGAAAGGCCCAGCGACGTACGCGCACCGAATGCTTCGTTCTTCATGGCGATGCTCCTCGTCTCTCGACTTTGAGGAGCGCCATCTACGCTCGACGGATCGCCGTGGCTTGAACGTAGGGGCTGATTGCCTTCCGTGGCGCAGCCTAGGCCAGCATGCGAGTGGACTGCAGTGTATGGTCGAGCCGCAACGCTGTCGGCGCCAGCCCGAACATTCGGCGGCAGGTTCGTGTCAGGTGCGCCGAGTCCGCGAAGTTTGCGGCGTGGGCGGCCTCTGTCCAGGAGGTCCCGGTGTAGCCCAGGCCCAAGGCCCTGTTCAGCCGCGCCCATAGAACGTAGGCTCGGAACGGCACTCCGGTCTGTTCGACGAACAGATGCCTCAGGCGGCCCTCGCTCAATCCGGCGACCCGCGCTATCTCCGCGAGCGTCAGGGGTTCGTCGAGGCGGCGCCAGATTTCTTCGATGGCGGCGACGATCCTCGCGTCCGTGGTTCGCTGGAGCGGTCCCGCGTCTCCGGCTAGTCGGGCCAGTGTTTGGGTGGCGGTGGCGGCCAGCGTCTCGTCGTCAGCCCCGTCGTTGTATTGCGCCGCCAGGGGTGTGGCCAGGCTCCGGGCCTCGTCCTCGTCCAGAGCGGCGATCGCATCAGTGCCGAACCTTTGGAGGAGCTTGCCTCCCGTCACCGATTCCGGTTCGACGAAGATTTGCGCGACCTGGTTGCCGGGGGCCTGGAAGATGTGGGGGAGGTCGGAAGGGATCACGGCTGCAGCATACCGGGTCCAGGGCAAGGACGCGTCCGGCCTGAACTGGACAGCGCCGCTCAATCCCAGCGAGAGCTGGATCGCATGGTGGGCGTGGCGGTCGCCAGCGGCGGCCGCAAGGCCGATCCAGAGGCTGCCGCCCTCCCAGAAAATGAACCTGCCGATCCCCGCGATCTGCATCCTGCTTCCACCTTCGGACCAGAAGATGGAAGATAAGACGCCCGCCATGGAGCGCGCAACTCCGCGCAGATGCGAGGCCAAAGAGTGTCGGCGCGAACCCGCGCGCCTCTTGCCCGGTGTTATCCTGCCACGCCCAGTTTTCGCGCATCGGCCACGAAGCCTTCGAGCGTCGACGCGGTGAAGGCAGCGATCTCCGGCCTCGCAGTGTGGAGCGATCCCCCAGGAAACGGAGGCTCGGGATCGTACTCCGCCACCAGCAGCACGGACTCAGCGAACGGCTTGCCACGGAGCTGCGCGACGAGAGACAGGCCAAGGTCGAGTCCGGCAGACACGCCAGCCCCGGTGATCACGTTCCCATCCACCACGACCCGCGAGTCGACGGGAGTGGCGCCGAACTCGGAGAGGAGCGGTCTCACCGACCAGTGGGAAGTCGCCCGCTTTCCATTCAACACGCCGGCGGCGCCAAGAACAAGCGATCCGGTACAGACGCTGGTAACGTAGACGGCGCGTTTAGCCCGGTCGCGAATGAACTCGAGCGTGGCCCCGTCGCGGGCCGCCGCCAGCGTGCCGGCCGTGCCCCCAGGCGTGAACAGGACCGTCAAGTCGCGCGGACAATCATCCATGGTGACCGTTGGCTGCATTGCGACGCCAAGATCGCTGGGCACCGGGCTGAGATCCCTCTGATTGGTGACCAGATGCACCGTCGCGCCTGGCATCGAAGCCAGCGAATGGTAGGGGCCAATCAGGTCGAGGGCAGTGAAGCCGGGATACATGAGCATCCCGATCTGCTCGTTGCCATCGAGGCGCATCCCCGACGGCAGGTCGAGCATTGCCTCGACGGCCTCTGACGCCTCGGCACGAGTGGCCAGCGGCGGGAGCGTGGCAGCCATCAAGGCCGCCAGCAGGGTTCTGCGATCAAGTTCCATGGTTGCTGTCCTTGAAAAGGAGGGGCGTGCTCATCCACGCTTCTCCTCCTCAATATCTGGCGGTGTCGCGCCTTGCTTGAACGAAGGGGCTACAGGGTTGGAGCTTCAACCGCCCCAAGGAGGAGACGCGCACCGCGGGACGTGCAGACGGCCTTCCAGCGGCTCAGGCTGAGGTGCTTTCCCGCGGTCCCTGTGCTGCGACCATCTCCGCCGGAGTCCGACCGCTCTCAGCCTGTTTCTTCAGGGCCGCGTTCATCGCCTCGAAATTCCCTCGGAACTGCTCTGGGTCGATGAACCAGAGCCCGATGCCGCTGAACCTCTCCCCGTGAACCAGGCGGGTTCCGCGTTCATGGGACTCCAGCAGGAAGTAATGCTCGCCGTCGAAAATCCGGGGAAGCAGGAAGCGGCCTAGCCAGCGGAACTCCTTGTTCTCGTCCGCGGCAAGCACCCTGGGGCGGAAGGTCATCTGCTTTCCCTTCTGCGGCTCCATCGTGTTCTCGAGCACGGCGCCCTGCGCGACCTCGCCCTTCATGGACACGATGAAAGGATTCCAGGAGCCGTAGGCGGCACCGTCCGTGAGGACCGACCAGACCCGCCCGGGGTCGGCGTCGATCACAACTTCCGTGGTGATCTCCCGCTCGGGAGCGAGAGTGAATGCGGTTGCGAGAGCAGCGGCTACAGCGGTGATCGAAAGCAGCGTGTTCATGGTCGTTTTCCCTTGTAATGGCCGCTTCATCCGAAGCGGTGACCAGAACGTACGCGTCGTCTCCATCAACGGGAATTGCCTAAGAACGTTTGGCTGATATACGTTTCTGTATGGCCATGAAGAACGACATAGGCTGGGAGTTCTGGCGAACCTTTCTGGCGGTGGCGAAGACGGGGAGCCTCTCGGCCGCCGCGCGAAGGCTGTCGCTGACCCAGCCGACGGTCGGCAGGCATGTCGACAGTCTCGAAGCGGCCGTTGGAGCCCCGCTGTTCACTCGCTCCCAGACAGGGCTGGTTCCCACTGCAACCGCCCTTGCGCTCGTTCCGCATGCCGAGGCCATGGCCGCCTCTGCAGAAGCGCTCAAGCGGACCGCATCTGGGGAGGCTGAAGCCGAAAGCGGGGTCGTGCGGCTCGCGGCCAGCGAGATCATGGGGGTGGAGGTGCTGCCCTCCTTGCTGGCGCCCTTCCGCGCGGCGCATCCTGGCGTCGTGCTGGAGGTCGCCCTCAGCAACCAACAGGAAAACCTCCTGCGCCGGGACGCCGACCTCGCAGTGCGGATGGCGAGGCCCACGCAGGAAGCTCTCGTCGCGCGAAGGATCGGGCAGGTGCCGATTGGCCTATACGCCCACCGCAGCTATGCGGAGCGCAGGCGGCTGCCGGCGAATCCTGCCGAGATTTTCGAGCACGAGCTCATCGGAGTGGACCGGGATGCAGGCCGACTCGGCGGACTCGCCATTGCGGGTCGCCCTCTGACCCCGGACGTCTTTGGCTATCGCAGCGACAGCGACTTGGCCCAGCTTGCCGCCCTCCGCGCGGGGCTCGGAATCGGCGTATGCCAGGTTGCTCTCGCCCGCCGCAGCCCGGACCTTATCCCGGTGCTTCCTGATCAGATCCAATTTCACCTCGAAATGTGGCTCGTCATGCACGAGGACCTGAGGACGAGCCGCAGGATTCGGCTTCTGTTCGATCATCTCTCCGGCGCGCTGTCGGAATATGTTCGCGCTGCTGCGTCCCCAAGAGACGAACCAATGCTGCAACCACCGCATTGAGGAACGTTTCCTACCGAATGCTTGCCCACCGATGATCCGCGTCAGGAAGCCGACGCCCGCAGCGGAGAGACAAAAAGAAGATGTTCCTGTGGCTCTTAGTGGCCGTGACATTGGTTGCTGCGCTCCTCCTTTGCCTGCAGGCGCTCAGGTGGCTCGACGCTCGTCGCGCTCGCTCGGCGTGGCGGAACCTGGAAAGCGCCGGAGGCCCGGGGCCTCGAAGATTCGATCCTGCCATAGTAGCCGGCTTACCGGACCCGGCGCGCCGCTTCTTCCTTTTCACGATCAGCCCAGGCGCTCGCCTCGTGACGGCGGTTTACATCGAAATGACCGGGGAACTGAGCCTCGGCACAAAGGCCACGCCCAACTATATGCCGATGCGGGCGCGGCAGATCGTGGCGGGAGCGCGTGGCTTCATCTGGCTGCTGCACGCTGGATCGGGGCCAATGCGGTTTTCCGGATCCGACGGCTACTTCGACGGAATCGGGTGGACCCGGTTCTGGTTGCTGAACCTGTTTCCCGTCGCGCGCGTCAGCGGGCGGGGTGATGTCGCGCGTTCGGCGGCAGGTCGGGCCATTGCGGAGTCGGTGTTCTGGGCCCCCGCGACCCTCTTGCCCGAACACGGCGTTCAATGGGAGCCGGTGGACGGCGATACAGTGCGCGCTCGTGTCTCCCACGGCGGGCATGAACACCTGCTCGACCTGACCGTGGCAGAAGACGGGCGCCCGCTTTCGGTCCTGATCCAGCGCTGGACCCGCGAGAACCCTCAAAGGGAATGGCGCCTGCAGCCGTTTGGGGGAAAGATCGAGGAGATTGCCGAGGTGGACGGCTATCGCCTTGCTACGCGCGTCGAGGGAGGCAACTGGTTTGGCACGGAGGACTATTTCGCGTTCTACCGAGCGCGGGCGACGCGGATCCAGAACCTGCCCAATGCTAGGCCGAGTTCCCCTTCAATCATCCCGCGGGAGCGCCACTAGGGGATCGAGGACGATAGCAACTGGGTCGCCGAGAGCGCCCCGCCTGCTGACCGGCCGCTTCTGCCAGGCAGCACCTAAGAACTGGGAGCCCGGTTCCGGCCCACACCTAAACTAGAAATTGGTCGCTTCCGAGCGACAGCTTTCGAGAAGCGACCGGAGGTCGCCGAACGGAAGTAATGGGGTCGGAAGCGGTCGCTGTAACTTGAGCCTTAGCCAAAGATCCCATGCAGGAACCAGTGGTGCGATCCCGTTTCCGGATCTTCGCCGTCACCGGCGCGATAGATCCAGTACCTCTCCCCGGCATCGTCCTCGACCCGGAAGTAATCCCTGACTGCCGCCAGTTCGGCATCGCGCTTCCACCACTCCCCGAATACACGCTCGGGGCCATCGGCGCGGCGCACCCGCCTGCGGACCCCGCGCCAGGTGAAGGTGGCGGGAGGATGGTCCGGGAGGAGCGCCACCGTCTCGATCGGCTCCGGCTTGGGGAGCAGTCGCGCTGGTCGTGGCCACTGGCCTGTCCACGTCTCATCGAGTTCCGGAGCGAGAGGCGGAATCCTTGCCATGGAGCGTTCAGGCACATCGCTCTGGACGGGTGCGACGCGGAACAGGCGTTTGCTGCCCACCCGGTTCGCCAGGACGTCCACAAGGTCGGAAACGTCTGGTGTGCTAGGCTCGACTAACGACGACGGTGATTGGCTGGCAGCGAGCGGCTGCACCATGGTGGCGGCCAAGGCTAGGGTTTCGATGCCGAAGCCTGGATCGATCTTCTCGACCTTGTCGCATAGCATCCGCGACAGGCGTGCGCGGTCCCTGGTCGGCATGGCGGTGCCGATGCGGATGACCTGCCGGAGGCTGTCCACCCGCTCGCAGATGAGGTCGAGTCGGCGGGCGCCAAGACCGCGCGTTTCCAACTCTAAGCAAAGCTTGCCGACGAGAGTGTCGATGTAGCGCTTGATGGTCTCTGCCGCGCCGATGGGTTCGGCGAAGGACCTGCGGACTTCCGCCACATCCGCGGGACGCCCGGGACTGATAGGCTCCGCTAGCGCACCAAGCGCCTGGTCGATGCGCCGCCAAGGCTCGGGGCCGAACCGCAGCGTGGTGGGCGCACGCGGCCGCGACATGAGGTCGGCCACCGTCTCCAGGCCGAGTCCGTGCATCTCCGCCACCACCGTCGGGTCGATCCGAAGTGCCGCGACCGGGAGAGGAGCCAAGGATTCACGGCCGTGTTCCGCGGCGACGATTACGCTGGGGGAACGGCCATACCGAGCGACGGCATGGGCGAGGCCCCATGTGTCGGCCACTCCAATGCCGCAGGCATAGCCCGCTTCCGTCAGGCGGCGGCAGAGATCCTCGAGGAGTGCCTCTTCGCCTCCCAGAAGGTGGGCTGCCCCTGCGATGTCCATTACGATGCCATCAGGAGCATCGGCCGCGACGACGGGCGTGTACCGGAGTGCCCAGAATGCCAGCCGCTCCAGAGCGTCGGCAACACCTTCAGGGTCGGCGTTCTCAATGCGCAGGCCCGGAACCAAGACCTGCGCCTTGGCGAGGGGCATGCCCGGGCGGAGTCCTTGCCGAAGGGCGGATTCATTGGCGGCCGTGACGACCCGACGGCGACCGTTGGACCCTGCAAGCACGAGCGGCTGGTCAGCCGGAAGCGTATCGCCGCCCAAGGCCCGTCTGAACCGATTCGTTGGAAAGTTCGCGAGGAAGACCGAGACGACCCTGCTCATCGCACGCCTCCAGCTCGAAGTCCGCACTCTCTCCGGCGCGCGCCCGTATGAGCTCGACCAGCCAGCGGTGACGGCCGACGCCAGGAACCGGGAGAGGCCGTGACGGCAGGACGGAAACCCGCCATCTTGTCGATGCCGCGGTCGGCTGTCCGAAGTCGGCCGCTTCCGTCTGGCGTCGCCAGCGGCGCAGCGCGATGCCCATCGTTCGTGACGCTTCCGCTGCCAGTTGCAGCCGCCGGGACGTCGTCATGGAGAGGTGAGAGACCTCTGCCACCACGCAGCCCAATCCACCGTGGCGAAGTCCTTCCTCGAAGCACGATAGGACCGACTTCTCGTCGTGCGCCTCGACATAGATTATGCGATCCGGAGTCAGCCCTGCCTGGGCAATCGCCGGTGCGAAGAGATCGCGTCTCGTAATACACCACAGCACCTTCCCATTCGTCCGCGCAGCAATGCCTGCCACGAACAGAGCTGCCGCCGCACCGTCCACCGCTCCGGTGCCGCCGCCAGCGACCTCATGCAGCGCTCCGAGCGCCAGACCTCCACCAGGAAGCCTGGAGTCGACCGCCTGAAGTCCGAACGGCAGGACTTCACGAGCCTGCCTACGGCCGGCTTCGATCACCGCGATGCTCGCTCGGAGGGCCTGTACGTCCGCCTTAGACACCGTATTCACCTCGGTATACGGACAATGTTCCTATTTCGTTCTGGTTCGAGCGTCGAGTCGAAAATTCTCGCTCCGCCGTTCAACGGTATCCGCCGGGCGCGAAAGCAGACACAGTCGACTGGCGTGGTGACAAAGCGCTGCAGGCAACTGTCCGCAAGATCGATCCGGCAGCCGTAACCAAGGGTGTCTGCCCTTGGGGTCGAGGAGAGGGCACGCGCATGACGTGGCGCTATGCTCATTCTTCGGTGGGAGGTGCGACCGACTGGTCCCCGTTTGCGGCCCTGTATAGATAGGACATAACCGGGTTTCCGGTTATCGGAATCCCGCCTCCACCGGGGAATGAACGACATCGGAGGTGGGCTGCGGCGGCATCATCCCGTCGGCACGTTCGAGGAGGTGTCAGCCCTTTGATCGCGATCCGCTTTGATCCGGGGCTGCGCTTGCTCGGGCTTCGGCAATGGCAGTGCCGGGGGACAGGAACGCGCGCAGTTTCTCCTTCAGGGTTTCCGTATCACGCTTCTTTGTCTCGCACTCCCATATCTTCAGCACGCTCCATCCGTTGGCTTTAAGCTGTAGCGTCTGCTCCCTGTCGCGCTCGACGTTCCTTAGGATCTTGGCCTTCCAGAATTCCGTTCTGGTTATCGGTAGCCTCCCCTTGCCGCAGTCATGTCCATGCCAGAAGCAGCCGTGGACAAAGATCACCTTCCGCTGTCTACGGAACACGATATCCGGCCGACCGGGGAGATCCGCCTGATGAAGGCGATAGCGATATGCCATCGCGTGGAGCAAACGACGGACGGCCATCTCGGGTGCCGTGTTCGCGGATTTGACAGCTGACATCAGGCGACTGCGCTCAATGGGATTGTAGATATCCATGCCTGGCGGTATCCGACGTGCAAAACGCGAGAAACTATCGATGCGGTGTTGCACAGGAGAAAATGCCGCACGGCTAGGCTTTTCGTTACGAGCTTGCAATAAACGGTCGGAGCGCTCTGCAACTCTTTGGAACGATGCCCGACACTCCCGAACGATCCGATCGCCAGCTGAAGGTAGTTGATTTCTTTTGCGGTGCCGGGGGCATGAGCTTTGGCCTGTCCCAGGCGGGATTGCGGATTCTGGCTGGGATCGACAACTCGAAGGACTGCCAGAAGACCTACGAAGCGAACGTTCCCGGCGCGAAGTACATCCGTCGCGATCTCACCCGGCTTTCTACGAGGGAGCTGGCGCGGCGCCTGGGCATTGCTCCCGATGACCCGCATCTGGTCTTCTGTGGGTGTTCGCCATGTCAGTTCTGGAGCAAGATCCGCACCGACAAGACCAAGTCAGTGCGCACCGCGTTCCTGCTGAAGCAATTCCAGAAGTTCATAAAGGCTTTCCGGCCCGGATTTGTCGTCGTCGAGAACGTACCCGGCCTATTCCGCAGGAAGGACAACGACATCCTGCGCGACTTCCACGATTTCCTGCGTCGGCTTGGGTATGATTTCGCCCACGATATCGTCAACGCGCATCATTATGGAGTACCGCAGAACCGCTTGCGGTACCTCCTCATTGCATCGCGCTTCAGCAAGCTTGAGACCCTCCCGCCTCCTTCCGAGGGCAGCGGCTTGAGCGTCAAGGATGTAATCGGAGCGGCCAACGGTTTCCCCCGCATCGCCGCAGGCCACCGGGATGCCACCGAGTTCATCCACACGACCATGGCGCTTTCCGAAAAGAACCAACGTCGGATACGCTTGACGCCAGCTGACGGCGGTAACCGCACGTCATGGGCAGGCGACGACGAGCTTCAGATCGACGCCTATCGCGGGCGGGACAACGTATTCAGGGATGTCTATGGCCGAATGTCGTGGGACAAGCCCGCTCCCACGATCACCACGCGCTTCCACAGCTTGAGCAATGGCCGCTTCGGCCATCCGGAGGAGCATCGGGCCATCTCCATCAGGGAAGGCGCGTCGCTGCAGACCTTCCCCCGGGACTACACTTTCTTTTCCAGCAACCTTGATGGCCTGGCAAGGCAGATCGGAAACGCGGTGCCTCCGGAACTCGCCCGGCATATCGGCAGGCATCTGATAGCGGTGAACGATGGCTAAGATCCAGACGCGCGCACGTGCGGTCGATATGCTGGGTCGGCAGCAGATCGCAGGCGTGCAGAACGCGCTGGCAGAGCTTTTCAAGAATGCCTTCGATGCTTACGCCGACCGGATAGCGGTGGACCACTTCGAAGATTTCGGCGCCAACGGAGAAGGCTTCCTTCTGATCCGCGACGACGGGTTCGGGATGACGGAGGAGGACTTCATAGGGAAGTGGCTTGTTCTCGGTACGGAGAGCAAGGCTCGTCTCGAGCCGCCCTACATACCAGAAGGCAAGGCGCGTCGGCCCGTCATGGGCGAGAAGGGCATCGGCCGTCTCGCGATTGCCCTTCTCGGAGAACAGATGCTCGTCCTTACGAGGGCAAGGAGGGCAGAGGGGGTTCACGACCTGGTCGTCGGTCTTGTCCATTGGGGCCTGTTCGAGATACCCGGGATCAATCTCGATCAGATCGACGTTCCGGTCTCGACCGTTTCCGACGGTGGCCTGCCCTCCCCGGAACTTCTCGCAGGGATGCGAAATCAGCTGACCGAATGCGTTGACCGGCTGAACGCGGGCCGACCTGAGCTGGACCTCTCCAGGATCAAGGCTCAAATCGATTCCTTCGCTCCGGATGTCTCCAGCGTCTACAGGTTCCTGAAGTCCGCCGAGACCGACGAGGTCCACCTCACCCTCGAAGACGGTGGGATCGGAACGCATTTCCTGATTGCCCCGAGCAATCCCGTCATCCGCATGGAGATGCAGACGGAGCTGAGGGAAAGCGACTACGGCTTCCGCAAGCAACTGCTGGGGTTCGCCGACACGGTCTTTGCCTCGGAACCGGGCATCCCCTTCTCAACCTCCCTAAGGCGATGGGGTCCGGGAGATGTCGTCGGCACCGAACTGCTCGACCCGGCTACGTTCTTCAACAGGGACGAGTTGGTGAACGACTCGGACCATTACCTCTCTGGCACCGTGGACGAGTTCGGGCAGTTCTCGGGAACGCTGCGTGTCTACGGAGATACCTATCAGCCCCTGGAGATCCCCTGGAGTGGGGCCAGCGGACGCGAGACGAGATGCGGTCCGTTCGCCCTCAGCTTCGGCTACCTGATGGGACGGAATTCGGAGTCACGCCTGCCCCCGGAGAAGTGGGCTCCACTAAACGAGAAGCTTGATCATGTCGGGGGCATATACATCTACCGGGAAGGCATTCGCATCCTTCCCTATGGAGACGGTTCGTTCGACTGGCTCGAGGTCGAGAAGCGGCGCTCCAAGAGCGCGGGCTATTACTTCTTCTCGTACCGTCGGATGTTCGGAGCCGTGCAGCTCAAGCGGGGCTTGAACGACGAGCTGAAGGAGAAGGCGGGGCGCGAAGGCTTCCAGCAGAATGAGGCCTACCGCCAGTTCAGGGATATCCTGATGAACCTCCTGGTGCAGCTCGCAGCTGAATTCTTCCGGAGCACGGCGCCGAATGCCGCGACCTTCGAGAAGGTTCAGGCTGAGCTGAAGAAGCAGTCCCAGGCTCTCGAACGTCAACGGAAGCGGTCCCAGGCACGCAGGCAGACCTTCATCCAAGGGCTTCAGACGTTTTCGGCAGATCTCGATGCGGGATTGCCCGATTCCGAGGTCGCGAACCTGCTGAAGGTCGCGCGCTCCAGGATGGATGCTGCAGCGCGACTGCAAGACCAGGACAAGGCAGCCGCCGCCCTGGTGAGGGCGGAACAGGATGCCATGAGTTCGCTGGCGGCGCTGCGGGGGAAGTACACCCGGAAGCGCCCGACCGGGGTGGCCCTTGGACGCGAGCTCCAGCGCGATTGGGAGGGCTATCTCGCTGCACGCGACCGCCTGGAAACAGAGGTGTTCGCCCCTTTCGAGCAGGAGGTAAGCAACACGCTCGGAGCGGTCGCGGCTCAAGCCCGAGTCTACATCGACCAGCGCAAGCGGCTAGAGGAGCGCCTCAAGCTCTTAGCGGCCGAACGCAAGAAGGAGCTAGCCGAGGCATCCCGTCAGGCCAACGCCACGGCAACGGAAACACGCCAGACCGTCTTCACCATAGCGGAACGCGCCAGACTCGCATTGGATGAGACGGTCCGGTCGATCGAGGCCGATCTCCATCGGACGGATCTCGCCACGATGGCCCCTGACAGGATCGAGTCCCTTCGCCGACAGTGGGAGGAACACCTGACCGAGGTGGAAGGGCGTCATCGCGATTCTCTCATGGCGGCTCGCGACATGCTCGCCTCGCTCGCCGAGAACCTGCTGTCTTCGGGTGGCGAGGAACCAGCCCAGATCATGCAGGCGCTCGAGGAGCGGGTCATGGCGCTCGAGGAACAGGCCGACGAGGATTTCGAGATGGTGCAGCTGGGACTTGCCGTGGCCATCATCAATCACGAGTTCGCGGCATCGATCAGCAGCGTGCGGAAAAGCGTGCAGCAGCTGGGCCAATTGTCACGCCGGGCCGACGGGCTGCGCCCGCTCTACGAGTCGATCCGGACGAACTTCGAACACCTGGACGGCCACCTCAACCTGTTCACCCCGCTCCAGAGGCGGCTGCACAGATCAAGGGTCCGGATCGAAGGCGCCGATATCCGCAACTACTGCACGGCCCTTTTCGCAAACCGCCTCGAGCGGCACCGTGTCGAGTTCAGGGCCACGGACCGCCTCCTAAAGACCGTCGTAGAGTGCTACCCCTCGACGCTGTACCCGGCCATCATCAACATCGTCGACAACGCGATCTACTGGCTAAGCCAGGTGAAGGGGGCTCGCTTCATTGAGCTCGATGCCGACGAAGACACGATTTACATCTCCAACAACGGGCCCGCAATCGAGGCTCGCGATGCAGAACGCATCTTCGAGCGCAGCTTTAGCAGAAAGGTAGGCGGGCGAGGACTGGGCCTTTTCATTTCCAGCCAGGCTCTGAAGGCAGAGGGAATGAACCTCTCGATAGTTGATGCCCCTCGATCTGGTGCCAACGTCACCTTCGCCATCACACTCGACACTCGTGGAGCGAACCCTTGAGCGAGGTCCAAGACTACTCCCTGACCGCGACGAAGCGCTATCTGCAGAGCGTAGTCTTCGTGGATGACAAGCTCTACCACCGTGTCTCGTACGCGGGAGATGTGAAGGTCGAAACGCCGACCTCCATGAAGATATTCGCCTCACGCACCGACAGGAAGCCCATCGCCAAGGCTGCGCGCAGGCCCCAATCCTCGGAGGAATCTCCAGCCGATCCCCCAATCAAGGAACCGACGGAAACGACCAAGGGTGGACCAGAGGTGCCGCTCAAGCTCTATGATGAGGTGGCCGCTGCAATGTCGGAAGGGCGAGAGCCCGCCGAGGTTTTCAATGCCAAGGATTTGGTAGCAAGTTTTGCCAGGAACCGCATCGTCTGCGCGCTCTACGAGCCGGAGAAGGATTTCGCGACCGACCCCGACTCGGACATATTCAAGCTTTGCGAGCGTGCCGACGCGGTCATCTTCGACTGGGATCTCTACAAGGATGCAGGACAAAGCGTTCTGACCCTCATTTCAGGACTCGTCGCGGAGGGCCAGACTACGGTCCCGCACCATGTGCGGCTTTGCGCGATCTACACGTCGATGCCGGACCTCGCGAAAGTCGCCAATACGATCTTCGAACAGCTCATGAGCGACGGAGCGACAGTCGAACCTCTCGACAAAGATCCCCTGATCCTGATCGCAGGGTCCACCCGGATCGTGGTTCTAGGAAAACCTGCGCCCGGACGCCTACCCGACCAGAAGCGTGCTGAGGTTAAGGAAAGCGATCTCGCGGATCGCGTCATCGACGAATTTGCATCCATGCACGAAGGGATCCTTCCCTCCCTTGTGCTCAACAGCTTGGCCGCCATCCGGAGCAACTCAAAGAAAATCCTAGACAAGTTCCGGAGGGATCTGGACGGAGCCTTCCTCGTACATCGCGGAGCCGTCTATCCAGACGACGAAGCTTTTGAACAGATACCGGAACTGCTCGCGGAAGAGGCGCTTGCGGTCATGATCGACACCGCCTCCCTCAAGACGGAGCTCGCCAACAAACTCGTTGCTGAATTGGCCGATGCCTTCAAGCTCACGCTGGATTGGGCTGCAAAACCCGGCAGGGTCACGCCGGCTGCAGGTGTCTTCGCTACCCGGTTCCTGAAGGAGGGCCGCGGAGGCGTGAAGGAGGATGTCAAGGTTGACAAGAAGCGGATCGAACAGCTGCACGAGGCGTTGGATCAAACGAAGACGGCCCATCTCAGGCTGGCGAGCCTCTACAACACCAGGACGCAGTACGGAACGCGCCGCGACCTCTGTTTTGGAACGATCATCCGGACGGTAACAGAGCAGGAAGCCGAGTACTCGGTTTGCCTGATGCCTCTGTGTGACAGCATCCGCCTTGACAGCACAGCAGGGAAGACCTTCCGCTTTCCGTTCTGGCGGCTGCAGACGGGTGCCGTGAAGGGTTCGAAAGGCATAGTCGTGGAGTTGCCGGAAACAGGTGACTACCTGGAGCTTCACAGCTACGGGAAGCCGCGCGACCGCATGTGGATCGGCGAATTCGAGGCATCTGACACGAGGACCGTTGCCGCCTCGCGCGAAGATGGACGATACCTCTACCGCAGAAAGGACCAGGAAGTTACCCTGGAGTGGATCGCGCAGCTGAAACCTGGTCATGCGCAACGTATTGCCCACGACATCGGCTCCGCGTTCTCCCGGGTGGGGGTGCTCGAAGCCGAATGGCTGAGGTGGCAGTCGGAGTAGGTGCGGACGAACCATGAAAAATCCAACAGCCGGCCAGATGCCGTTGGCAATTCGGGCATGATAATAGGTTCGATACCGACCGCCCTCATCATTCGCTCGCACCCGATGTTCACAGGCGACCGCTCGGCCGCTATTGTCCGCCAATGGCTGGTAGAGAATGGTCGGATGAGGAGAACGAGGCGACCATCGCCGAATACTTCGACATGCTCGCCATGGAGTTCCGCGGACAGCCCTTCAGCAAGGCCGAGCATAACCGGGCGCTCCAGCACGTGACGGGCCGCGGCCGCGGCTCTATCGAGTACAAGCACCAGAACATCAGCGCCGTCTTGATGGGTCTCGGCGAAGCCTGGATCGACGGCTACAAGCCAGCCTTCAATTACCAGCGCACCCTTGAGACCGCCGTTGTCAGCTGGCTTGAAGCACATCCGGACTGGCTTGAACGGGCCCCGGCCTACAGTCCCTCTGTCACAGCCGAGGTCAAGGAGCCGCATTCCCTTTGGGTCGGGCCTCCGCCAACGCTCTCGAACCAGCCCGATCCGACGGAGCTTCAACACGCCATGGCGGTCGCGGCTCGCCACGACGTGGCGGGGCGGGATGAACGCAACCGTGCACTCGGACGAAGCGGTGAGGCGCTCGTGGTCCGCCATGAACGCCAGTCCCTGTTGCAGGCTGGGCGCCGGGACCTGGCCGATCGTGTTAGGTGGGTGTCGGATCTGGACGGGGACGGTGCCGGATACGACATCGTCTCGTACCAGCCCGATGGACGCGAGCGTCTCATCGAAGTCAAGACTACTAACGGCTGGGAGCGGACCCCCTTCCACATTTCGGCCAACGAGCTTGCCGTGTCGAAAGAGCGGCAATCCTGCTGGACCCTCCTGCGACTGTGGAATTTCTCCCGGGAGCCGAAGGCATTCGAGCTGTATCCTCCTCTGGAAGCGCACGTCGCGCTGACCCCGACCAGCTTCCTCGCGATCGTCCGGTGACGAGATCACTGTGGGTCGGCCGCAGATCAATGCGACCCGCATCTCGGATCAGGCCCGCAGGCTCGGGCACGCGTTCTGGACCCATGGTCTGCCAACGAATAGATAACCGGGAAAGCGGTTATCGGCACCAGTCAGCGGGCCACCCGGAGGACGC
Source organism: Rhizobiaceae bacterium (assembly GCA_023953845.1). Taxonomy (NCBI): domain Bacteria; kingdom Pseudomonadati; phylum Pseudomonadota; class Alphaproteobacteria; order Hyphomicrobiales; family Rhizobiaceae; species Rhizobiaceae bacterium. The sequence goes on from JAMLJC010000001.1 coordinate 1,406,775, forward strand.
ACGCTCCGACTGCGGGTCAGACTGGCAACAAGCCTGATATTGCACCCTCATGCCGCTCGAGCGTCCGCCGCTCTCTCCCTGGAACCAAGCGAACCCGGACCGTGATGAGACATGTTCCGTCGCCGTTCCGATAAAGCATTCCTGATCGAAACCGATACATCTTGTTAATCCTGTCCCCTGTCGATGTTCAAACTTGCCCGAAGCTCCGCGTGCCGGTGATTTCTTAAGTACTGATGCCGTAGCCGGATCCGCAGTGGCGGGGGCTGCGGGATGGAACTTGAATCTGCGATCTATGATGACGGAACGACACCGGGATTCCTGGTGTTCGACGTGCCTTACCTGTGTTCGCCTCCCGTCTTTCCCGGATTGTCGGCCCGGTCTCCCACGCGAGTCCTGCTTCCAGTCCTGGCTGTCCGGTTCCCCGGAGGCGCCGTGGCAGTTCCGGACGAAGCCCTGAGCTGGGGGCGCCACCTGGCGGACAAGGGGGTCAGTTCATTCCAGATCCGCCGTCGCCTGAACTCGGTGGGCCGCCTTCATGAGTTTGCCCAGACGGTGGCCGCAGACCGGATGTCCCAGCCGGGAGCAATGGACCTGCTCGTCTGGGAGTACCTCAGAAGCCGGGTAGAGAACCCGGTCGACCCCGGCGCGCGTCAGTTCCAGCACTGGCAGCCTGTGCAATACGAGGTGGTCCGGACCGAGTTCCGGGACCTGGTGGATTTCGGCCAGTACTGCGCCAGCTACACCGGGCCGACCTCGCCGATGGGATCGGCTTTCAAGGCGGGCAGCGCGGTCTGGGTGAAGGTCGACCGCTCCCTGTCGGCTGACCGCCTTCTGGCTCATCTGGATGCCCAGCAGGCCCGCTGGCATGCCCTTTTGGGTGCCGATACCCCTGCGCCGCCGAGCGGGCTCAAGCGGCTGGCGACGACTCTCGGACGGAAGAAGTCGTCCTCGGACACCACGCTGTCGATCGAGGAAGTCGATGCCATCATCGACCGGGAGAAGAACCTCATGTTCAGGGCGCTATGGATCGAACTCGCCTACGCGGGTCCAAGGCTGAGCGAAACGCTGAACCACTGGCGATGCGATGTCCTGGATACTTCGTATTCGAAGCAGTTCTTCAATGCCCCGGTCAAGGGACCGTTGCTCATCTTCGCACACCCGATCCACTCCCGTTACACGGGATCGTTCGAGGAAACGGTGAAGACCAGGAAGCAGGTGCTGAAGGACCGCTACGGCCTCGCGCCACGTCCTGACGCAGGCGGCAGGAACCAGCGCGCCGGATGGAAGGGGATGACGATCTTCAATCCCGACCTGCAGATCACCCACGGGACCTGGACGTGCAACAAGCGAGCGGCGGAGTTCGAGGAGCTTTTCGCCGAGATCCTCGATCTCCACGGCTCTCTCCGGACTGATGCGATGCACCCATACCTGTACGTCAACTCCAAGAATGCCGCCTTCCTGGGCGAGCCGCTAAAGGTCGGCAACGTGGAGGAAGCCTTCGACCGGGCATGCGTCCGCGCAGGGGTGACACCCCATGGCCCGGGTGCCCACCTGCATGGCCTCCGCCACTTCTATCGCTGGTACGCCACCCACGCGCTCGGGCTCTCCGAGGAGATCGTGCAGCTGATGATGAGGCAGAAGAGCGTCACCAGCCAGCGTGCCTACGGAAAGCGGTCGGGAGATGTCCACGATGCGATGGAACGCCTGAATGAGAGAGGGGATCGCAACCATGAAGCTTGAACTACGAAACGAACTCAACCTCGATGCCTCCGATCAGGAGCCTGGAAGCTACTTCAACGTCGGCAAGCAGCCAGTTCTCCTTCGAGTGCCCGACATCGATGAACTCCGCGCCTTGTGGGACGAATTCGACCGGGAACTTCGATCATCGCTGAAAGAGCTCCTGCTCATGCCCTACGGACAGGTGGTCGAGCGCCTGGGCAAGCTCGGCTTCCGCGGCGCGGAGGCGGAGAAGCGATCGGACGTGCTCTTCGGCTTGCTGACGAGCGGCAACCCGGCGAAGTCGTCGCACTTCCGGAAGTCCGCGATGGCCGATGCGGCCATCGCCCTCCAACTCATCCCGGATCGCACTCCGCACGGAAAGGCGCGCAAGAGGGTCACGCGGGGAGAAGGCTCCATAGAGGAATACGCCCTCTCGATGTCCAAGGACCAGCAGAGGTCGCTTATCGAGGCGATAGTCGACATGGATGACATCGATGGCTGGCTGGTGGTCACGCAAGGCAGCCAGGTGGGCTGGGGCGAGCTCCGCGATGGCCTCGTCGCGGCGACCGACCCTGCGGCCTTCCTGCACAATCTCGCAGAGCAGGTCGAAAAGCACATGGGCAGCCGGGACACCCTCGTGAAGCGTCGTTCCGGTGAAGGAAAGATCACGTTCGCGCCGTCCTGGTTCGGGCAGTTCCTGGCGCGTAAGGGCGTGTGGGCCTGGCCGGCGAGATATGTCTCCAGGATTGCTTACCTGTATCCGGCGAGGCTTGCTCCGCTAATCACCCGCATGTCCATTGAGGCGGACTACCGCCCGCTCGCGGACAAGGTGTTCCGCTATCACCAGGACCAGCGCAACACGGGCGCGGTCCTTTCAATGCAGGTATTCGCCATGGCCGGACTTGCAGGGAACGCGTGGTCCAACGGCGGGGAACCGGGATTCCGCTGGTATCCGTTGCTTTCCTTCAAGAGCGTTGGTTCCGAATTCGGGAATACCATCGGCGCATCCTTGAACTCGGTCTATAGGATCGCGGTGGAGCATTTCGGCCACGAAGTGTCTGATCGTGACGAAGCCAAGCTCTTCCTTCACGCGCTCAGGCTGAAACATGTAGGCGTGGAGGCGTTCGACTGGACGGCCCGTCCCACTAGCTTCAATACGCAGGTTGCATCCAAGCTTCTGCAGATTGGCCTGCTGCCGGTTTTTCGGACACGAGGTTAAGCTAACATAGCTTTCTCCTCGAACTCGACAGGACTCAGGTAGCCCAGTGTCGAGTGCCTCCGTCGGGGGTTGTAGAAGCGCTCGATGTAATCGAACACATCTGCCCTTGCGTCGTCCCTTTTCCTGTAGACCTTGCGGGCTGTCCGCTCGGTTTTCAGCGACGAGAAGAAGCTCTCCATCGCGGCATTGTCCCAGACGTTGCCCGACCGGCTCATCGAACAGGTGATGCCATGGTCGGCCATCAGGCGCTGGAACTGCTCGCTTGTATATTGCGATCCCTGGTCCGAGTGATGGAGCAGGCTGTCGGGTTTGCCTCGGCGCCAGATCGCCATGATGAGGGCGTCGGTCACGAGCTGGGCCGTCATCTCTGCCTTCATCGCCCAACCCACGACACGGCGGGAGAACAGGTCGACGACGGCGGCAACGTAGAGCCATCCCTCGGCGGTCCAGATGTAGGTGAAGTCGGCGATCCACTTCTGGTTCGGCGCCGATGCCTCGAATGCGCGGTCAAGCAGGTTGTCCGACACGGAGGCTCGCTCGCCCGTATCCTTCGGCAATCCACGGCGTCGGGGCCGAGCACGCAGCCCGTTCTCCCGCATGAGCCTTTCGACACGATGAAGGCCGCAGGAGAAGCCTTCGGCCAGCACGTCATGCCAGACACGACGGGCGCCATAGGTTCGGTCGCTGCTCTTGAAGCTGCGGTCGATCCGGGGAATGAGCACCTCGTCGCGCCGCGACCGGGCGCTGGGGCTGCGGTTGAGCCAGGCATGGAAGCCCGAGCGGGAGACGTCCAGCGCACTGCACAGCCATGCCACCGGCCAGATCGAACGGTGCTTCGCGATGAAGGCGAATCTCATATCGCTTCCCTCGCGAAGTAGGCTGCGGCCTTTTTTAGGATGTCGCGTTCCGCCTTCAGCTTCGCCACTTCCTTGCGCAGCCGGTCGATCTCCTGCTGCTCTGGCTTCATCTGACCATGGCCGGGAAACGCATGCTGTCGATCGGCAGCGAACTCCCTGACCCACTTGCGCAGCACGTTCTCGTGGAGATCCAGATCACGGGCAGCCTGCGCAACAGCAACGCCTCGATCCTTCACCAACCTCACCGCCTCAAGTTTGAACTCGCGGCTGAACTTCCTTCTCTGCATTCCCACTCTCCAGTTCCGTCAAACACCTTATCTCGGTGTCCACGAAACCGGCAGCAGGCCAGATGCCTGTCACGGAGGTTCCGGAGCACGTCCGCTCCTGGGCAGTGCAACTCCGCGAGGTTCTCCGGTACTTCGATGTCAAGACGATCCAAGGAGTGGAAAGGTCACTGAACCTCTGGCTCATATTCCTGATGACGCTTGAGCCGGACGAAGCCCCCGTGGATTTCCAGTCAATATCGCGGACCGCACACATCCACGACATCCGGAACGAGAACCAGCGAACCTTCCGCGTCTTCCTGGATTCGTACTTCAGGGATGATCCCCGGGATCAGGGCAACCGGGCGTTGACCGCCCTGCAGAAGGCATTTTACCTCGCGGCAGTCAGGGACGGGTTCCAGCATCTCAACAACCCCGTGGAGATGAAACTCGACGTGATCTCCAGGAAAAACGCCAAGACTCGGGATGTCACCCACAGGAAGCCGCTGGAAATGGAGGCGTGGGAACTGATCGTTCGCAAGAACAGAGAGGGCGACTACGCCTTCGCAAGGAGCCTGGGACCCAAGAGGTTTCACTATACGCTGAGGAACCCGGAAACCGGCGAATACGACCATGTATTCTGGCCGGCCGAAGCGATCATCGTCGACATAATCCTCAATTCGGGCATGCGCCATATCAGCGCCAGGTGGGCGGATAGCGGGCAAGGGGACGAGGAGATTCTTGATGCCGTCAACCTGAAGATGATCCCGAATCCGCATCCCTCAGCCACGCTTGGACGACGGGAAGCATTTCTCCGGCTGGTGACAGTTCCCGACAAGGTCCAGCGGAAGCTGGTCGGAATGTATGTAGGCATCAACAAGTCGGGCAAGCAGTTCGTCATTCCGTGGTGTGATCCTGCGATCATCAGCGCAGTCCATCGGATGCAGGCCCTCCAGGAAAAGTACAACCCTATCAAGAGTGCCGTGAAGCCGATCGAAGGCGGCCTCCGGCAAATGACACGCGGTGCCGAGGAGCGTTTCCCAGACATCTACCCGCTGTTCGCCGATCCGGCCAATCCCAGCAACATGGCAGTGAGCGATACGAAGGTTCGGACCTACTGGAAGGAGTTGCTGCGGGAATGCCAGCCTGCCGTCAACGAGCTTTTCGGGCACGAGTACCCCTTGATCGATGACGACGGGATGGTCTTCGACCTTCATGCCCTTCGGGTGACGATGGTGTCCAACCTGCTGGAGGCAGGGGTCAGCCTGGAGATCGTGAGGGACCTGGTAGGGCATGCCACGTGGATGATGACGTGGTATTACAACGGTCGAAGAAGCGCCATGCTCCATTCCGCCGTCCAGGAGGTGATGGCCAGGCGGACGGAGGCACACGATGCGCTGGCCTCCGGGAACCGCGAGGCTATTCTTGAATACGCAGATGAGGCTATCACTCCAGACTTTGTCGAAAACCATGTAGGCAAGGAGATGCTCCGCCGATACGCCGAGCGAAAGAGCCTTCCTCCTTTCAGCGTATTCGTCCATGGCATCTGTCCGGGCGGCAGTTGCGCCACAGGCGGAGAGCGGATCTCCGAAGGGAAACACAAGCCTGTGTGGCGGGAGCGGGCATGCGCCATGTGCCGCTATCGCGTGACCGGGCCGAAGTTCCTCCCCGGCATCATCAATCACCTGAACAATCTCATGGCCGAGATGCGGCTTTCAGCGAAGCGAGCCAAGGAGCTTGGCGACGAGATCGAGCGGATTGAGGCCGAGACCGGCAAGCCGGCGCACGGGCTTCGGCGGGCACAGCAGGCAGAGAGTGGCTCCCGTGACCTCCTGAGCAAGGAGTATGCCGCAGAGATGAAGGTGCTGCAGATGGTCCGACAGGTGGTGGCGGTGGCTGCCGCGAAGGGCGCGTCCGCGGATTCGATCCTGCTCCCATCCGTGCCGGACTTCGATCTCAGCCAACTTGAATACGGCTTCGACGAGGTCCATGAGTTCGAACTCATGCATACTCTGGTCAAGGAAACGAGGATACTGCCCGCCTCGATCATGGAAATCCCTTCGGGAATCGAGGAGAACCTCAAGGCCATGGTTCGGGAGATCCTTCGTGCGAACGACATGTCGGAAATCGCATACCGGATGTCAGGTTCCGACGAGAAGGAGATCTGCATCAGGATCGGAGATGCCCTGCTTCAGGAATATCCCGAACCCACGCGGTTCCAGCGGCTGCTTGAAGGCGCCGTCCGACTGGAACCGGAGGTTCTGGAAACCATCCGGACCGAGGTCAGCTTGCTGGTCGCTCCAGGCACCCCTCAGCTTCGGATCGGACGCGTGGCATGAATGCCCCCGATGACTCCCTCACGGCGGAAGCCTTGATGAACCGCTTGGTCTCGGAAGCCGAAAGGATTGGCGATGCTCGTCGGCTCGGGACACTGTCACGCCTCGTCGAAGCGTGCGACGAGCTGTTGTCCGGCGAGGCCTATCGCAGGGCTAAGGCAGCCCGACGCGATCCGGAGTTCTTCAATCCCAACTTCCTGCGGCTGAACTCGAATACGGTGCACCAGTATGTGAGGCTGAGGGCGCATCTTGAGGGAGGCCGCACCTCCTGGACAGGTCCCGTCGCGACAACGATCAGGGCCGAAAAGGACCTGATGGCGTACTTGAAGCTGCGCGAACAGGAGGCGAAGCGCCCCGGCGCCGCCCGGTCCAGGGGACCGAGATCCCGCAAGCTGGACGAGATCGTGAACGGGCTTCAGAGCATCACGGACCAGGCGGTTCTGAGGCAGGCGCTGGCCGATGGCAGGCAGTGGAAGAAGGAGCTGGACATCGTGCTCTCGACGCTGCGGCGCCTGCCTGATTTCGATATCGATGCGTTGAGAGAAGGCAAGGTGCTTGCTCCTCGCCCTGCCGCGGGCGGGCCGAATGCCCTCGCTCCCGAGGATGCCAAGACCCTGCGGAAGCTGCTGGCGCGTCTCAGGGACAACGACGGGCTCTCGGACTTCGGGCTCGTCTTCAGGAATGGAAGGGTGAAGATGGACTTCGCTCCGGGAAGTGACCTCGTCCTGCCGGAAGAGATGTCTCTGCTTGCCAGGCTAGCGGATGTCCAGCTGTTCGAAGAAAGTGGATGAAGACATCACAAGAGCTGACCTTCCTTGGGCAAGACGACCGCCAGCATCGGTCGATGCGCTTCCCACGTAACCGGATATCCGGTTATGGGTAGTGAAGACAGCAATCGGGCAGACGGAGAGGTGCGGCTCGCCCTGTGCCCCGTCGCTTCGGATGTCGCGCGCGAGGCAAACAACGTGGGCCCCTTGTCGAGGCCGATTACCTGGGCGCTACGCATTCGAACCTTTTCAGGATCTCTTCCCAGACGATAACGCCAGGGTCAGAGCTGGAACCGGATCGGCGACGCGAAAGCGCGGCGACGACTTCAGCCCGCCAATCCTCGCTCTTGAGCGCGAGCGGGAAGGCCGCGAGATAGGCCTCCATCTCGAGCAACTCGGCCGCGGACACGCTCCGCGCATCAAGCATGGCGACGAACTCGCGTTTCAGCAGCGGCGACAAGCGGTCCCAGTTCTCCGCGACGGCCTCGTCGAAGTATTCCCTCCCTGCCGACATCCGCTGACGGAGCTTCCAGATGCCCTGGGGCGAGGCCGCGACAAGGGAAACCGCTTCCTTGTGAAGCATCACTTCAGTGCCCCGATATTCTATGCCGAACAGGTTGCCCTTGATCTCCTGAGAGCCAAGAAACGCCAGAAGGTCCTGCTTGCGGTCCCGAACAATCCTGAAGGCGTCGAACGGCAGTCCCTCCGTCAGCCGAACCACGTAATCCACCAGTTGCGGCTGCCCGGCCGATTGCTGGAGCAGGCCATCGCGCAGGGCGAGGAACCTGTCCAGTCCAGATTCCGCGACTTGTTCAGGCGTAGCGGAATCCAGCGCAAGGAAGAGATGTGCCCTTGAGCTCTCCGGAGTCGCCGTCGACCATAGGACGGCTTGCAGCGACCGACCCTCGGACCCGTACACCGGGAGGCCGGCCTCCTCCAGCATGTCCGCGATTCTGGATGGTCGATACCCATGCTGCTCCGAGACAAATCCTTCCTCCGCTTTGTTGAAACGTTCGTCCATCAGTTCTGATCTCCTCCGCACCTTGGCGATCGATGCTGACCCGGATCCAGGAGCATGCCGGAACGGTGCATCAAGAGTGGAATTGCTTTGCTTCGCGCTTCGGATCGCCTTCGGTCCAAAGTCGCGGTTGTCATTGCTGCCGGGCTCCGGCCCCCGTGATCAACGAACACAGCTCGGCGGGGCGTGAGCTTGAGCTTGATGCACGCCGTGCCCTTCTCCTCGTGAAGCGGTTCGGCGAAGCGAGTGGGTCAGCCCCACGACGCACGGATGCCTTTTTCTGCCGAGCCGCCAGCGGCCGCTCAAGCGGCGTCGGTGTCCTGTTCCTCGTCCTTCATCGAATGCTCGATGATTTCCGAAATGAAACTCAGGTCACCGAGTGCGCGCTTCTTCGCTTCGACCCACACCTCGGCATTGTAGGACCTCGATGCACGACTTGGCCGGCCGTCCGACTGGTTTCCTGCCCATTCCCATTCAACCCACAACCGTCCAGCGCAGCCATCGCTGACTGGATCCAGATCCAACAGTGTAGCCGGGCTTGATCCCAAGGCGGTCGGGCATCGGATGGGCAGGGCCGATCGCTACGTATTCGGTGTAGCTGCCGTCCTCATTTGGCTTCAGCCTGTAACCTCCGTTGGTACTGGCAATCTCGTTCATCGAAGTCTCCGTTTCGTTGGCAGACCGCGTGCATGCACACGGCCATGACGGCCCGACCCCGTTATTCTCTAATCAGCTCGGGAGGCCTCGCTTAGGGTGAAAGTCGTACTCGCCAGGGGCACCGTCCTGTAACTCTCTTAGGTCGGAGGGTCCAGATCCCTGGTCGGCGACGTACTGCAATGCTAATACATCTCTCAGTGCCCGGCCTGCGGCCGGGTCCGGAAGCCTGGCAGCAGCGACTATGCCTCCGACGAAGGCTGTGCCACGCAGTCGCCATCGGGGACGGCTACGGCGCTGTTGAGGGCGCGCCGCCCCCGATGGCTGGCGTTCCAGACTGGATCGTAGGCTACAATGTCACGTACGGGGGAAAAGGCTTCGACACAAAGGCGATCCGCACCATTATCCGCCTGCGGAAAAAGGACCAGGCCGAGCGCGAGGAGGAGGAAACGATCCTCGACCTCTACAAGGCCGCCCTCGGTATGGCGTGACGACTTCTGCCAGCCGCTGGATCAGGGGCGAACGACGCTCCGCAAGCCGATCGAGTCAGATCGCGCAGATTTCAGGCTTTCGTCCGATCCACGGCGCGGCTTCTTCGGCCTGGGCGGCAAGACGCAGTATAGTCGCCTCGTCGCCGTGGCGACCGACAAATTGAATCCCGACCGGCGTGTTGCCGTTTACCATCCCGAGCGGCACCGACATTGCGGGAAGGCCCGAGATGTTATGTGAGAACATGAAGGCGGCATCGGACCAGCGCGCCAGATAGTGCTTGCGATCGCCGTCCTTCATCGACCAGTAGCCGACCGGACGGGGCAACTGCGTGAGTGTCGGGCTGACAAAGACATCATAGACGGCCAGCTCTGCACAGATGCTCTGCCCGGCTTTGCGCACGGCGCCGATGCTTGCGGAATAATCTGTCGCCGAAAGGGTCTTTGCATATTCGAGCATCGCCCAGTTGAAGGGCTCCAGTTCCTCCTCGCGCGGCGGTCGACCCACGAATGCGGCATGCTGGGTGAATTCGGTGAAGGTTTCCACCGCGATGATGTCGTTGTAGCGCCACCATGCGGCTTCGAGATCGGTCTTGATGTCGTATTCCTCGACCGTATGCCCGAGGCCTCCAAGCAGCTTTACAGTTGCCTCGACCTCCGCCTTGACCTCGGGCGCAAGCGGTGCGCCGAAGGGCGCGGTCAGCGTATAGCCGATCTTCAGTCGGCGCGGACGGTCGGACAGACCGGACAGCCAGCTCTTGTCCGGGCGGGGTGCGTGATAGGGGTCGCCCGGCAGATTTCCCGACGCCGCGTCGAGATAGGCCGCGGTGTCGCGAACCGTGCGCGTGTTGCAGAGGAAGTAGATGCAGCCGAACCACATGTCCGCCTCGTGCGGGCCGTAGGTCAGCCTTCCGCGGGAAGGTTTAAGCCCGACCACGCCGCAGCACGAGGCCGGGACACGAATGGAGCCTCCCCCATCGGAGGCGTCTCCGATTGGCACCATGCGCGAGGCGACCGCGGCAGCCGTGCCGCCGCTCGAACCGCCCGCGGTGATGGCCGGGTACCACGGGTTGACGGTCGGGCCGTACATCCGCGGCTCGGAAGTGATGCACCAGCCGTATTCCGGCGTGTTGCTGCGTCCGAAGGGCACCAGCCCGGATGCCTTCAGCTTGTCGACGATACCGGAATCGACCGGACAGACGAAGTCCTTGAGATATGGCGTGGCGGAGGTGAGCGGCGTATCCTTCCACATCGTGCCCAGATTCTTGAGGAGAAAGGGAACGCCGGCAAACGATCCTTCGACGGGCGCCGCGCTCAGGGTACGCGCCAGATCGAAGGTCTTGATCACGACCGCATTGAGCGTCGGGTTGATGCGCTCGATGACGGTGATCGCCGTCTCGGCGATCTCGGATGCCTTGACCTGTTTGCTGCGCACCAGTTCCGCGACCCCGAGTGCATCGGACTCGGCGTAGAGTCTCACGAGGTCTTCCGTCACGGCTCCCATGTAGTCCTCCTCCTTACGGGCCTGTCTTTGCGCGCCTTGAACACAGGGAGACCTGCCGGCCGGGCCGGCGCCCGTTCATTTGGCCGGAACGGTTTAGGGCGATCGGTCGGCGTCGAAGACCCTCTCCGGTCAGCCGGCCCTGCATTCTGCCGCGTCCTACGTCGTTTCAAGCGTCATTTCGATCAAATCAACTCGGCCCGGCCATAAGATGTTCGGAACCGGATAATGTCCATGGCCGGCAGGCCTGCCGAGAAGCACAGCAATGAGTACGTCCATTCCAGTGCCAGTGTGACTGAGAGGCGGCGTCGCCCGGCATCGGGCGCCGCAAGCACGACAACCAGATGGCCACCTGTTCATCGACTGGATCGCTATCGTGCAGCGTCCAGCGGACGCGCCGGGGAGCCGGTCCAGGGAGCCGCTGAATCAGCCGGCAATTGACTTGGATCAAGGCGGAAAGGCCTCATATCACAAATGGGTGTTCCCACGGACCGCAGTGAATGCGGTCTGCCGCTCCAATTGCGGTCGGGGATCATCTGATGAAATACGGCACTGCTATCATCGTCGTCGGCCTCGGCGCGTTTTTCGCGCTCCTCGGCGCGGCCTTCGCCGCGGACGACCTGTTCCGCGCCCATATGTGGGTGCTCGTCATCGTACTGGCCGCCTCGGCGGCCGTGCTCCTGCGCAGGACAAGCTTTGCGCCTGCCGCGCCGGTCGATCCGTCCGCCTATATGGACGATCCGATCCGCTACGGCGCGATCGCGACCATGTTCTGGGGCGTCGTCGGCCTTCTCGTCGGCGTCGTCGTGGCGCTTCAGCTCGCCTATCCCGATCTCAACATCGAGCCCTGGTTCAATTTCGGCCGCATGCGGCCGCTCCACACCTCGGCCGTCATCTTCGCCTTCGGCGGCAACGCGCTGATCGCCACGTCGTTCTACGTCGTGCAGCGCACCAGCCGCGCGCGTCTCTTCGGCGGCGATCTCGCCTGGTTCGTGTTCTGGGGCTACCAGCTATTCATCGTCATGGCCGCCACCGGCTATCTGCTGGGAGGCACCCAGGGCCGCGAATACGCGGAGCCTGAGTGGTACGTCGATCTCTGGCTGACGGTCGTGTGGGTGGCCTACCTGCTCGTGTTCCTCGGCACGATCTTCAAGCGCAAGGAACCGCACATCTACGTCGCCAACTGGTTCTACCTCTCCTTCATCGTCACCATCGCGATGCTGCATGTGGTGAACAATCTGGCGATGCCCGTCTCCTTCGTCGGGTCCAAGAGCTACTCGCTCTTCTCCGGCGTGCAGGACGCGCTGACGCAGTGGTGGTACGGGCACAACGCCGTCGGCTTCTTCCTGACGGCGGGTTTCCTCGGCATGATGTATTACTTCGTGCCGAAGCAGGCCAACCGCCCGGTCTATTCCTACCGCCTGTCGATCATCCACTTCTGGGCGCTGATCTTCCTCTACATCTGGGCCGGCCCGCATCACCTGCACTACACCGCGCTGCCCGACTGGGCGCAGACGCTCGGCATGGTGTTCTCGGTCATGCTGTGGATGCCTTCCTGGGGCGGCATGATCAACGGCCTGATGACGCTGTCGGGCGCCTGGGACAAGATCCGCACGGACCCCATCATCCGCATGATGGTCATGGCCATCGCCTTCTACGGCATGTCCACCTTCGAAGGTCCGATGATGTCGATCAAGGCGGTCAATTCGCTCAGCCACTACACGGACTGGACCATCGGCCACGTGCATTCCGGCGCGCTCGGCTGGGTCGGCCTGATCTCCTTCGGCGCCATCTACTACATGGTTCCGAAACTGTGGCACCGCGAGCGCCTCTACTCGATGCGCCTCGTCACCTGGCATTTCTGGCTCGCGACGCTCGGCATCGTCGTCTACGCGGCGGTGATGTGGGTGGCCGGCATCCAGCAGGGCCTGATGTGGCGCGAATACGACGAGCAGGGCTTCCTGGTCTACTCCTTCGCGGAGAGCGTCGCGGCCATGCATCCCTACTATATCGTCCGCGCCCTGGGCGGCGCCCTCTACCTCGCCGGCGCGCTGATCATGGCCTGGAACATCACCATGACCATCCTCGGCCGCCAGCGCAAGGAAGCGCCTTTGCCCGGCGCCGCCCCTGCCCTGCAGCCGGCCGAATAGGAGCTTTCAATGTCCCTTATCGACAAACACGCAATACTTGAGAAGAACGCGACGCTTCTTCTCGTCGGCTCCCTGCTGGTGGTCACGGTCGGCGGCATCGTGGAGATCGCCCCGCTGTTCTACCTGCAGAACACGATCGAGAAGGTGGAGGGGATGCGTCCCTATTCGCCGCTCGAACTCGAAGGCCGGAACATCTACGTCCGCGAGGGCTGCTATGTCTGCCACAGCCAGATGATCCGGCCCTTCCGCGACGAGGTGGAGCGCTATGGCCACTACAGCCTGGCGGCGGAGTCGATGTACGACCATCCGTTCCAGTGGGGCTCGAAGCGCACCGGACCTGACCTCGCGCGCGTCGGCGACCGCTACTCGAACGAGTGGCACGTCGAACATCTTGTCGATCCGCGCTCCGTGGTGCCGGAATCGATCATGCCGCGCTACGGGTTCCTCAGGGACAAGACCCTCGACGTCAAGAACTTCTCCACCCAGCTGGTCGCCAGCGCGCGTGTCGGCGTGCCCTATACGCAGGAGATGATCGACAATGCCGCGGCGGATCTCGTGGCGCAGGCCGATCCCAATGCCGATACTTCCGGCATCGAGGCCCGTTACCCGAAGGCGAAGGTCGGCGATTTCGACGGCAATCCGCAGGCGGTGACGGAGATGGACGCCCTGGTCGCCTATCTGCAGATGCTCGGCACCCTGGTCGATTTCTCGACCTACGACGAAGCGGCCGGTTACCGCTGAGGAGAGCGCGATGGAAACCTACACCGCCATGCGGCAGTTTGCCGACAGCTGGGGTCTGCTCTTCATGGCCCTGTTCTTCGTCGCCACGGTGCTCTTCGCGTTCCGGCCGGGCAGCCGGAAGAGCGCTGACGATGCGGCCCGTATTCCTCTCAAGGACGATTGACCATGAGCGACAAGCATATTGACGAGTTTTCCGGCGTCGCCACCACCGGCCACGAGTGGGACGGCATCAAGGAGCTCAACAATCCTCTCCCGCGCTGGTGGGTCTGGACGTTCTACGGCACCATCGTCTGGGCGCTCGCCTATACGATCGCCTATCCCGCCTGGCCTTTGATCAGCAGCGCCACCACGGGCATGCTGGGATATTCGAGCCGTGTCGAGGTTCGCAAGGAACTCGACGCCGCCGAGGCGGCCAAGTCGGACTACGTCGCCGCGGTGAAGGCCAAGAGCGTGACGGAGATCGAGGCGGACGAGCAGCTCCGCGCGTTCGCCACGGCAGCCGGCGCGGCAGCGTTCAAGGTCAACTGCATCCAGTGCCACGGCTCCGGCGCGGCCGGCAGCGCGGGCTATCCCAACCTCAACGACGACGACTGGCTATGGGGCGGCAAGCTCGACGACGTCTATCTGACGATCACTCACGGCATACGCTTCGCCGGAGACGACGAAACGCGCGTCTCGGAGATGACTTCCTTCACCGACATACTGACCGGCGACCAGATCGCCGAGGTCAGCGCCTATGTCGCCGGCCTGAGCGGCACGGCCTCCAGTCCAGATCTCGCCGCGAAAGGCGCTCCGGTCTTCGCCGAGAACTGCGCCAGCTGCCATGGCGAGGATGCCAAGGGAAACAGGGAGCTTGGCGCGCCTGACCTTACCGACGCCATCTGGCTCTATGGCGGCAGCGAGGCGCAGATCGCCCAGCAGGTGCGCTCGCCCCGCAACGGCGTGATGCCGGCCTGGGGCGCGCGCCTCGGCGACACGACGGTGAAGGAACTGGCCATATTCGTCAATTCACTGGGCGGCGGAGAGTAGTCCGCGGGAGACGGACAACCCTCAAATCGCGCTCCGTGCGAAGGCCCTGCCCTCCGGGACAGGGCCTTTTGCTTTGAGCCATTCTTGACCTGCGTCAAAGCGGGGAAGCGACGGCCACCTTATCAGGCATCCAGGAACAAAAGGATGCCATCGTGAGCCAGGCCGATGTAGAAAGGCTGGAAGCGGAGCCGGTGAACGCCGCGCACAACCGCCAGCCGCTCTATGCACCCCGCAAGAAGATCTTCCCGAAGCGCGCCAGCGGCAATTTCCGGCGTTTCAAATGGCTGGTGATGGCGATCACGCTCGGCATCTACTATCTGACGCCGTGGCTGCGCTGGGATCGGGGTCCGTTCGCGCCCGATCAGGCGGTGCTGATCGACCTTGCGCATCGCCGCTTCTATTTCTTCTTCATAGAGATCTGGCCGCAGGAATTCTTCTACGTCGCCGGCCTTCTGATGATGGCGGGCATCGGCCTCTTCCTCGTCACGTCCACCGTCGGCCGCGCGTGGTGCGGCTATACCTGCCCGCAGACCGTCTGGGTGGACCTTTTTCTCGTCGTCGAACGCTGGGTCGAGGGCGACCGCAATGCCCGCATGAAGCTCGACTCGGGGCCATGGAGTTTGAACAAGCTGGCCAAGCGCATTTCCAAGCACGGTATCTGGCTTCTGATCGCGATCGCCACCGGCGGCGCCTGGATTTTCTACTTCGCCGATGCCCCAACCCTCGTCGGCGAGGTCGTCACGGGCGCCGCCGCGCCCGTCGCCTATTCGACCATCGCCGTCCTGACGGCAACGACCTACGTGTTCGGCGGCCTGATGCGGGAGCAGGTCTGCACCTATATGTGCCCCTGGCCGCGCATCCAGGGCGCGATGCTCGACGAGAACTCGCTGACGGTCACCTATAACGACTGGCGGGGGGAGCCGCGCTCGCGGCACATGAAGAAGGCGATCGCCGCCGGCCTGCCGGTGGGCGATTGCATCGACTGCAACGCCTGCGTCGCCGTATGCCCGATGGGCATCGATATCCGCGACGGCCAGCAGCTCGAATGCATCACCTGCGCTCTCTGCATCGACGCCTGCGACGCAACCATGGACAAGATCGGCAAGGAGCGCGGCCTGATCTCTTACGCCACGCTGAGCGACTACAACGCCAACATGGCGCTCGCCACGGGCGGCGGCGCCCACGCCGTCGATCCGAAGCTCGTGCACACGCCTGAAGGCAAGCTGTCGCAGAAGGTGGCCGATTTCCACATCCGCAAGATCTTCCGCCTGCGCACCTTCATCTATCTCGGCACCTGGACCCTTGTGGGCGTGGTGCTGCTTTATGCGCTATTGACGCGCGACCGGCTCGAGGTGAACGTGCTGCACGACCGCAACCCGCAATTCGTCACCCTGTCCGACGGCGCTATCCGCAACGGCTATACCGTCAAGCTCCTGAACATGGTGCCCGAACCGCGCACGATCCTTGTCTCGATCGATGGATTGCCCGGAGCTGCAATGAGCATTATCGGCATGGAGGAAGCGACAGGTGGGCAGGCCGCCATCTCGGTCGAGCCCGACCGCCTGAAGACGCTCAAGATCTTCATCCGGCAGCCGCGCGAGGAAGTGGCCGGCCCTGCCGTGAACTTCAGGTTCGTGGTCGAGGATCGAGCCAGCCACGAGCGCGACGAATATGTCGCCACCTTCAATGCCCCGGAGACGTCACGATGACCGCGCAGACCGACAAGCCGAAGGAATTCACCGGGCGGCACATGCTGGCGATCATGCTCGCCTTCTTCGGCGTCATCATCGCCGTCAACGGTGTCATGGCGACCTTCGCGACCCGGAGCTGGAGCGGACTGGTGGTGGAAAACACCTATGTCGCCAGCCAGCAGTTCAACGAGCGCGCCGCAGAGGGCCGGGCGCAGGCGGCGCTTGGCTGGAAAGGGACGCTGGACATTGACGGCGCCGGCGTCAGCTACAGCCTTGTCGATGCCTCGGGAGCGCCCGTCGCGGTGAAGGGCGTCGTCGTCAGGTTCCGTCATCCGGCCTATGAGGCGGCGGACCGGACGCTTGTTCTGGAACGCATGGCCGACAACGCTTTCGCCACGTCCGAGACCGTGCGCGACGGTATCTGGATCGTCGAGGTCGACGCAGACACCGGCGCGGAGAAGCCCTTCCGCGACGTACGGCGCATGACCGTCGCCGACGGGGCGGTGAAATGACCTGCTGCGCGCCCGGCGCGGAACTGGCTCTCGACCGCGAGCAGGCGGCGGAGGCCGGACCATCCGCGGACGAGTTGCGTCTGGCAAGCCAGACGCTCGGCAACGGGCTACTGCAGACCGATCTCGCTGTGCCCGCCGCCCATTGCGGCGCCTGCATCCAGAAGATCGAGTCGGCGCTGTCGGCCCTCCACGGCGTCGAAAGCGCGCGCGTGAACCTCTCGACCAAGCGCGTCGCAGTCCGCTGGCGCGAGGACAGCGCGCCGCCGATCGTGCCGACGCTCAACGCGCTGGGCTATGCCGCGCATCTCTTCGACAACGAAACGGAGACGGAAGACGGCACGCTCGCCGAACTCATCCGCGCCCTTGCGGTATCGGGCTTCGCGGCGGGCAACATCATGCTCTTGTCCGTATCCGTGTGGTCCGGGGCTGAAGACGCCACGCGCGACCTCTTCCACTGGATATCGGCGCTGATCGCGATCCCCGCGCTGGCCTTTGCCGGCCGCATCTATTTCCGTTCGGCCTGGCAGGCGCTGAGCCACGGCCGCATGAACATGGACGTGCCTATCGCGCTCGGCATCTCGCTCGCCTATGCGATGAGCCTCTACGAGACCATCACGCATGGGCCGCACGCCTATTTCGACGCGGCCGTCTCGCTGCTGTTCTTCCTGCTCATCGGCCGCACGCTGGACCACGTCATGCGCGACCGCGCGAGAGCCGCGGTCACCGGCCTTTCGCGGCTCGCGCCGCGCGGCGCGCTCGTCGTGCGCGCGGACGGCGCGCGCGACTATCTGCCGATCGCCGAGCTTGCTCCCGGCATGACGATCATCGTACCGGCGGGTGAACGCATTCCGGTGGACGGCACGATAGCGGCCGGCGCGTCAGAGCTCGACTGCGCCATCGTCACCGGCGAAAGCGCCTCGCGGCCCGTCGGCGCCGGGGACGCCGTTCAGGCCGGTACGCTCAACCTGTTGCAGCCGCTCACCATGGTCGCCACCGCGGCGGCCAGGGATTCGTTCCTGTCGGAGATGGTGCGCCTGATGGAAGCGGCCGAAGGCGGCCGCGCCCGCTATCGCCGCATCGCCGACCGCGCCTCCGCTCTCTATTCGCCGGTCGTGCATCTGACGGCGCTTCTCACCTTCATCGGCTGGATGATCGTCGCCGGCGACTGGCACCATGCGCTGATCATCTCCATTTCCGTTCTGATCATCACCTGCCCCTGTGCGCTCGGCCTCGCGGTGCCGATCGTGCAGGTCGTGGCCGCCCGTCGTCTTTTCGAGAAGGGCGTGATGGTCAAGGACGGGTCGGCGATGGAACGTCTCGCGGAGATCGACACCGCCGTCTTCGACAAGACGGGGACGCTCACCATAGGCGCTCCGCGCCTGCTGAACCTGGGCGAGATCGACGCCTCGTCCCTGTCGATCGCCGCCGCCATTGCCGGGCATTCGCGCCATCCGCTTTCCCGCGCCATCGTCAGTGCCGCCGACGGACAAGCGATCAGCGCCGTTCCCTTCGATACCGTCTCCGAAATTCCGGGACAGGGCCTGGAAGCGGAGCGCGACGGCGTCGTCTACCGGCTCGGACGCGGCATATGGGCGGTCAGGGATCACGGCGCGCTTGACGGCCTCGTCGGCGCGACGGTGCTTGCCGCCGACGGCAGGCTGCTGGCCGCATTCCGCTTCGAGGATCGTCTGCGCGCCGAAGCGGCGACCGCCATCGATGCCTTGAAACGGCAGGGCATAGCCGTCGAGCTCCTGTCCGGCGACGCGCCGGCCGCAGTCGGGGCCGTGGCGGGAGCGCTGGGGGTCGACCGTTTCGAAGCGCAGGTCCAGCCGGGCGGCAAGGTGGCGCGGCTGGAGGCCATCGCGGCCGGGGGCGGAAAGGCTCTGATGGTCGGCGACGGCCTCAATGATGTGCCCGCGCTGGCCGCCGCTTATGTATCCATGGCTCCCGCCAGCGCCGCCGATATCGGCCGCAACGCCGCCGATTTCGTATTTCTGCACGAAAGCCTCTCGGCTATCCCGCTGGCCGTCGACGTTTCGCGGCGCTCGGGCCGCCTGATCCGCGAGAATCTGGCGCTGGCGATCGGCTACAATGCCATCGCTGTGCCGATCGCCATACTGGGTTACGTCACGCCGCTGGTCGCGGCGATCGCCATGTCCCTCTCGTCGCTGATCGTCATCGGCAACGCCATGCGCCTGCTTGCGGGCTCGGGCGGGACACCGGCCAGAGCGCGCCGCCGCGATAAGATCGTCGCGGGAACGCCGGCCATCGCGTCATGAACAATCTTTTCTTCCTCATTCCAGTTGCGCTGTTCCTGGGCGGTCTGGGGCTTGTCGCGTTCATCTGGGCGCTGCGAAGCGGCCAGTATGAGGATCTGGACGGAGCCGCCGAACGCATTCTTCTTGAGGATCAGGCGCCGAACGACACGGCCCTCCATGCATCCGGGTCGCGGCGTCGCGGCGGTTGATGCCGATCAAGGATCGGAGCCGCCTCTTCCCGTACATGATGACAAGTATACTGGCAGTCTTCCGGGATATCTGGAAGATCGCGTCACCATAGCAGGAGATAAGAATGATTTTGCCGAACGACACGACCGTTGCAGTGGCCGATGGCGAGAATTTGCGCCTTTTCAGGAACAAGGGCCACGAGCCGCATATCGAACTGGTCGCGCTCGACACGCCGGATATGGATGCGGACAGCCGCGACTCCGGCGGGCGGCATCGCAGCGTCTCGGCCAATCCCGACCGTTCCCGGCTGAAGGAGGACGCCTTCGCGGCCGCCGTCGCCGAAACGCTCAAGAGCGAGGTGCTCGCTGGACGTATAACGGCGCTTTACGTCATCGCCGACCCGCGTTCGCTCGGCGAGATTCGCCGCCACTACCACACGGAAGTGCAGGCGAAGCTGGTCGGTGAACTGGCCAAGGACCTGACCCGCGCATCCGTTGAGACGATCGCCAGCGCGATCAGCAAGGCCTGATACCGGAGAACGGAAAAGGGCGGCCGAAACGATGTTTCGGCCGCCCTTGTTTTTGTCGGATGTCGGACGCCGCTCCCGGTCAGTGGGAGAGCAGGATGGGCATCCTGAGATCGGTGAGCACGCCCTGCGTGGCGCCGCCCAGCACGAAGTCGCGCATGCGCGAATGGCCGTAGCCGCCCATCACCAGCAGGCCGCAGCCATTCTCCATCGCCGTTCTTTGCAGCGTGGATTCGATGGGTCCATCCTCGGCCTGCGAGGCGATTGTTTCGGCATTGCGGCCGCTTGCGCGCAATGCGTGGACCAGCCGGTTGGCGGCGTCCTTCTCCTTGATCGGCTTTTCGTCGAGCACGGTGATCACGGAGATCTTCGACGCCCGGTCGAAGGCGAAGGCGGCATCGCCGACGGCGCGTGCCGCGGCGCGGCTGCCATCCCATGCCACGGCGACATGGTCGAGCGAATGCTTCTCCTGGCCCTCCGGCAGAAGCACGACAGGCCGGCCCGAACCGAAGATGACGGCCTCGGCGGTCGCTTCGGCGGTCATGTTGTTTGCCTCGAGGCCTATTATGCTCAGGTCGAAATAACGGGCATGGGCGGCTGCGATATCGACGAGCCCCGCGACAGGCCCGGTGACGGCTTCGACCGTTGCGGAGACGCTGGCTTCCGCGGACTGTTCCTTGATCGAGGCAAGCAGGACTTCGCCGCGCCTGCGGCTCGCCGCCTCGGCATTGCGGATCATCTGCGGCGTGTCGAGCAACATCCGTGAAAGGGCGTTCGAGACGTCCGGCAGATCGACATTGATTGCGAGCGCATGCATCTCGGCGCCGATCAGCGCGGCGAAGGCGGCGGCGCGCGCCGCGAACGCCTCGGAAGAGGCCTCGGGATAGGTAACCAACGGAACGAAGGCTCGCAAAGTCATGACCACATCTCCTCAAAGAAGGGCGAACCGAACCGGCCGCCCACCGTTCCCGTCGTTCATCGCACCACCCCTCGCTTGCGGCATTGATCAGGCTCAAACAAGCGAGACGGTCGTATGAACCTCTCTTACAGAGGAAAAAGGGTATCGCCAACGTTCTGTCGGCGATACCCTTTGCACAGGCTCTGCCTGCCGGTAAAAATCCGGCCGCCCGGTATTCCTCAGCCGAGCCGCTTGCGGATCAGCACCAGGGATGCGTCGTCCGGAAAGCTCTCGGCGACGAAACCCTGCTCGCGCTCGAGTTCGATCGCCTCATGGTTCTCGCGGTTCTCGATCGATTCGAGAACCTTGACGCCCTTTGCCTCGGCGAACCGGGCGACATGGCGCAACAACTCCCAGGCGACGCCCTTGTGCTTGAAATCGGCGCGGACCGAGATCGCAACCTCGCCGCGTTCGAGCGCGTCGTCGCAGGCCAGCATGGCGGTCGCGATGATCGTCTCCCCGTCTTCGGCGAAGGCCAGGAAATTCTCGCTTCGCTGGTGATCGACATTGGTCATCGCCGCGAGCCGGTCATGGCTCAGTTCGCGCACGCCGGCAAGAAACCGGAAGCGCAGATCTTCGGGCGATACATGGTGAAAGAACTCCGCCAGCGCCGGCTCGTCCTGCGGGCGTACCGGCCGCACGTGCATGTTGATACCCGCGCGCGTTATGACGTCGTAGCTCCAGTCGTTGCTGGCTTTCATGGTACTTCTCCAGACTTCAGGCCCGGAAAGGCCGGGCGATGTTGACGATCCCGTCAGGGCTATCCCTTTCCGGTCGTTTCCTCTGATGCTTGTGTCGTTTATGTTGAGATCACTCTGAGGCCGAAACCGTTTGCGGTCATTGATGTCGATCAACAATCGCGCCGGTTGTTATCCTCCGGCCGCATCGGAGGGAAAGAGCCGCAGGGCGATTGATCAACGTCAATGTCGCCGCGACGGGCGTCGCCTAGCCTTGCGACGACATAGTTGCTTGGAAAGGCATGATCGTGAGCTACAAATCCATTCTCGTAAATCTGGACATCGATGGCCCGGTCGCTCCGATCACGGCGCTGGCGGCGGATCTGTGCGCGCGGTTCAATGCGGAGATGATCGGTTTCTGCGCGGCGGACGCCGCCCTGCCGGTCACGGGACCGGAGGGTGGCGGTCTGGCTGTCGAGGCATGGCAACAGATGCGCGGCGAGATAAGCCGGCGCTTCAAGGAAGTACGCGCCGAATTCGAGCGCGCCGCCGGCGATGTCTTTGAAAAGCGATGGCTGGAAGCGCTCCAGACACCGACGCGCGGGCTGATCGAAACGGCGAGGGTTGCGGATCTCATCGTGGTCGGCGCTGCGCGCGGAGCCGCGACCGGCGACGGCTTTCGCGCGGTCGACCCCTCGGCGCTGGCGCTCTCGGCAGGTCGACCGATCCTGATCGCGGCGGACGGCGCGACGAGCCTGCGTCTGAACACCGCCGTTGTCGCCTGGAAAGACACGCGCGAGGCGCGCCGCGCCGTTGCCGATGCCGTCCCGCTTCTGCAGGCGGCCGGCGACGTGGTTGTCGTTTCCGTCGCTGCCGATCCCGACGGCTGGGTCAGGGAAAGCGTCCGCGACGTCGTGGCCTTTCTTACGCGCCATGGCGCAAAAGCCCGCCACGAGGTGATCGAGGCGGCCGACGAAGAGGCAGGGCTCGTTGACTTCGTGATGGCTTCGCGTGCGGATCTCGTCGTCTCGGGCGCTTTCGGACACAGCCGCTTCCGCGAATGGGTGTTCGGCGGCGTGACCCGCTCGCTGCTCGACGAGACGGCGCTGAACCGCTTCATGTCGAGCTGAAACTGGGCGCGTCGAACTCGCTTCGGCGGCGACCCGATCTTAAAGCAAGCCTAAAACTCTCCCGACCTCGCGGGCGAGGAGCACTTGCTGCGTGCTGTGCAGTCCATAGATCCGCTGTCAGATGCGGCCCATCAGGAGCAGGATCAGAAGCACGACAAGGATGACGCCGACAATGCCCGAGGGGCCGTATCCCCAGCCGCGCGAATAAGGCCAGGCCGGTATCGCACCCAGCAGGATCAGGATGAGAATGATGATGAGGATTGTGCCGAGCGTCATGGGTTCCCCCGAAGAGTCCGTTTCAACACGCCGACAATGCAGAAAGCCGGTCCGAGGTTCCCGAACCGGCTTTTCCGCTGACTTTTGAAGACCTCTACTCGGCCGCCTTCGGGTAGGCGATGGCCGGCTCGGTGACACCCTCCTCGGCGCCTGCGCCGGCTGAATCGGCAGCCTTGCGCCGGAAGATCCTGTCCTTGAGGCGCCCGAGCCAGCCGCGCTCACCCGGCCGGCGCTTGTCGCGGGTGAAGACCATCAGCATCGACGGCGTCACCACCAGCGTCAGCACGGTGGCGAAGGACAGGCCGAAGACGATGGCCGACGACAGCGCGATCCACCATTGGGTCGACGGCGCATTGATCGTCGTCTCCTGATGGAAGATTTCCAGCCCAAGGCCGAAGGCGATCGGCAGCACCCCGAGGATCGCCGACAGCGCCGTCAGCACGACGGGTCTGGCACGCTCGCGGCAGGTCTGGAGCACGGCGTCGAGCTTGTTCCAGCCCTCGTCGCGCAACCGGTCGTAGGTATCGATCAACACGATGTTGTTGTTCACCACGACGCCCGCCAGCGCGATGATGCCGATGCCGGACATGACGATGACGAAGGCCTGGCCGGTGAGCATCATGCCGAGCAGCGCGCCGATCGTCGCCATGACGACGCAGGAAAGCACGAGGATCACGCTGGTGAACTTGTTGAACTGCGCGAGCAGCACGATGAAGATCAGGAAGATGGCGGCGCCGAAGGCGTTGCCGAGGAAGGCGCTCGCCTCCTCGCTGTCCTCGTTGGAGCCGCCGAGCTTCCATTCGATGCCGGGCAGATTCATGCCCGAGACGACCCTGGTCACCGCCGCCTGCACCGCCGCAACCTGGTAGCCCGAGGCGACATTGCCCTGCACGGTGATGGTGCGCTTGCCATCCACGCGGTTCAGGATGCCGGTGGTCTTCTCCGGCTTGCGGGAAACGAAGTTGGAGATGGGCACCGAGCCCTGCGCCGTTTCCAGCCGCAACTGGTCGAGCGAGGCCAGCGTACGGCGATCCTCGGGCAGCCTCAACCGGATATCCACCGCATCGTCGGCGCCCGCCGGCCGATAGTCGGTCAGCTTCAGGCCGGTCGTGACGAGCTGCACGGCCGTGCCGACAGCCATCGGACTCACCCCGTACTGCGCCGCCTTGGAACGGTTGACCTCCAGTGCCCAGTCGACGCCGGGTGGCGGCAGCCCGTCGGCGAGATCGATGACGCCCGGCACCTTTGCCACCTCCGCCGCGACTTCGCGCGCCCTGTCGTTCAGCCCCTCCGGATTGACGGCGGAAAGCTGGACCTGGATGGGCTTGCCGGTCGGCGGCCCCGCATCCGGCACGCGCACTTCGACGTCGACGCCGGGAATGCCCGCCATGGCGGTGCGCAGCTCGTCGAGGATCTCATGCGCCGGCTTGCGCTGGCGCCAGTCCACGAATTCGTACTGGATGACGCCGATCACGTCTTCGGGGATCTCGGCGCCGCCGCCGCGCGTCTTGCCGACGCGGGTGTAGACCGACTTGATGCCCGGCCAACCGAGGATACGGTCCTCCGCCTCGCGCGTGGCCCGGTCCTGCTCGTCCAGCGAGAGATTGCCCCGCGCATGCACGTAGAGCAGGCCGTAATCCGGCTCGACATTCGGGAAGAACTCGACCCCGGCGCCGTATTTGGAATAGGCGAACGGCACGGCGACGAGCAGCGCCACGGTCAGCACCAGTACCGTCTTCGGATAGTGCACGGCCTTGTTGACGACCGCCATGTACCAGCCGTCCTTGTGCTCGTTCTCGTGATGCGCCGGCGCCTTGGCGAAGAGCGCGCCTATGGTCGGCGCGAAGATCAGCGCATAGGCCATCGAGGCCGCGAGCGTGACGATGAGCGTGATCGGCAGGTATTTCATGAAGTCGCCGATGATGCCCGGCCAGAACAGCAGCGGCGAGAAGGCCGCGATGCGTGTCATCGTCGCGGCGATCACCGGGCCGGCCATGCGCTTGGCCGCTTCCTCGAAGGCCTGTTCCTTCGGCATGCCCTCCGACATGCGCCGTTCGGCATATTCGGTCACGATGATGGCGTCGTCGACCAGCATGCCAACAGCGAGGATCAGGCTGAACAGCACGATCATGTTGATCGTGTAGCCCATCAGTCCGAGCGCCAGGATGCCCATGAGGAAGGACGAGGGAATGGCGAGGCCGATCAGCAGCGAGGCGCGGCCGGAAAGCGCATAAAGGATGACGATGAAGACGAGGATGACCGCGATCAGCACATGGTTCTGCAGATCGGTCAGCAACTGGTTGACGAAGACCGACTTGTCCTGCGTGTAGGTCACCTCCATGCCTTCCGGCATGGTCTTCATGAATTCGTCGGCGACGTGCTTGGCGCCGTCGATAGTCTGGACGATGTTGGCGCCGATGCGCTTCTTCACCTCGATGGCGATGGCGGGCTTGCCGTCCAGCCGCGTAATGGTCTCGGCGTCCTTGAAGGTCGCACGCACGGTGGCCAGGTCGCGCACGCGCACCACGGCGTCCGGCCCCGCCACCACGGGCAGGTTGGCGACGTCCTCCGGCGTTTCGATCAGCGCCGGCACCTTGATCGCGTATTTGCCTTCCGCGCCTTCGATGGCGCCCGCCGCGACAAGGTTGTTCGAGGCGCCGATGCCCTGGATGAGCTCGTCGAGACGAAGCCCGTAGGAGGAGAGGCGCATCGGATCGATGATCGCCTCGACCAGTTCGTCACGCGATCCCTGGATCGTGCCCTCCAGCACGCCCGGCACCTCCTCGATACGATCGCGCAGCGTCTTGGCGGCCTCCGTCAGGATGCGTTCCGGAACATTGCCGGAAAGCGTCACGACGAGAACCGGGAATTCCGAGACGTTCACCTCGTTGACGGTCGGCTCCTCGACGCCCGCGGGCAGGTCGCGCTTGGCGTCCTGCACCTTGTTGCGGGTGTCGATCAGCGCATCGCCGAGATCGGTCGACGGATCGAACTCGACCAGGACGTAGCCGCCGCCCTCATAGGCGGCCGACTTCATCTCCTTGAGGCCCTTCAGGCTCTTGAGCTTGGTCTCGACCGGACGCAGGAGCAGGCGCTCCGAATCTTCCGGCGAGATGCCCTGGTAGATAAGGCTGACATACATCACCGGAATGGCGACGTCCGGCTCGGCCTCCTTGGGCACGGACTGATAGGCCAGCGCGCCCGCGACGATCAGGAAGAGCAGGACGGAAAGGGTCAGCCGCGCATTGCGTATCGCAAGCTTGACGATATCCATGGGACGTCCGTTTTAGTTGGTGCCGGTGAAGTTGCCGGCGAGCTTGTCCAGCACCGCCCGGTCGGCAGGCACCGCATTGACGACATCGCCTTCGGCGACCAGATCCTGCCCGGCGACGACGATCTGCGCATCGGCGGGAATACCGCCGAGCACGAAGCCCCTGGCCGTGTCGTCGACCAGATCGATCGGATAGAAGACGATCTTCGATTCCCGGTCGACCGCGCGAATGCCGAGATCGCCGTTCGCGTTCAGGGTCACGACCGAGCGCGGCAGCACGACCGCGTCGGTCGACGCCGCCCGTACGGTGATCTCCGACGTCATGCCGGCCGGTATGCGGTTGTCCGGATTGGGAATCGCGACCTCGATGCGGAAAGTTCGGGTGGTGGGCGACGCCTCGCGGCTGATGTAGCGGACCGTGCCCTTGACCGTCTCGCCGTCGACCAGAACCGCTTCGGCGGTATCGCCGATGGCGACGTGGCGAAGGTCGCGCTCGCTGATCTCGCCTTTCACCAGCACCGGATCGAGGCTGAGCAGCGTCGCCACCTCGCCGCCCTGCATCACCGAACTGCCCATCTCCACCGACACCTTGTCGACGATGCCGGTGAACGGCGCCACGATGCGGTTGCGGTCGAGCTCCGCCTGCGCCTGTGCGAGCTGGCTTTTGGCCTGCGCAAGCGCGGAAACCGCCGTGTCGAGCTGGAGCTTCGGCAGGTTGCCCGTGCGGGCCAGCCGCTCTGCGGCTTCCAGTTCGGCCTGACGCTGCTTGACGATCTGCTTCGCCATCTCGACCATCGCCGGCTTGTCTTCGGCGCCGAGCAGAAGGATCAGGTCGCCCGCCTTGACGTGGTCGCCCTGCTTGACCGGAAGCTCTTCAATGATGCCGGCGGCGCGTGTCGCCAGAACGGCGCGCTTGTCGGCCTCCGTCTGCCCGGAAAGCCTTATGGCGCGCGCATGCTGGATGCGCGGCGGCGTGATCACGGCGACGGTGCGGGGCGCGGCCTTCGGCTGCTCGGGCATCGCCTGCTCCGCAGGCGCGGCCTCGCCCTCTGCGGATGCGCTTCCGACGGACGAGAATTTGCCCGTTCCCATCCACGCCGCGAAACCGACGAGCACGGCGACGGCCGCCAATTTGTGAAACCTGAACTTCGCCATGATCCGTATTTCGGTCCTGTTTCAGGAGGCTGCGTCAGGACGAGCCATCGGTCGCGTTTTCGTGCGGCAATGTGGTGGCGCACGCGACGATGTTCAATCCGCATCTTCGATTGTCTACGTCCCGGTCGGGCTGACTAGCCCATCCTTTCTTTGCGGGACAGTGATTAATATTCATGCCTCCATCAGCGGAAACGCAAGCTCGCACGGATGGCGCGAACCGCTCCCGGTTGTCGGATGGAAATCAGCCCACCGACGATCGGGACGCCATGCATCTCCACATATGGCACGCGATGACACATTGACAAATTTTGTATTTTTGTCAATGATGCTTTCCATGATTGAGATTGCCGCTGGCCGGGGTTGCGCGGCGTGAGCCTTCTGGTTTCCGAAACCTACGATGCGGGGGTCGCCGCAGACTCCAAGCGGGCGCGCGTGCTGGAAGCCGCCATGAAGGTCGTGCTCGTCTACGGCTATCATCGCACGACGATGGACGACATAGCGCGCGCCGCGCAGATGTCGCGGCCGGCGCTCTACCTTCTGTTCAGGAACAAGGCCGAGATCTACCGGGCCATCGCCGGCCGTATGTTCGATCAATCGCGGCAGCGCATGCAGGAATTGCTGGAAGGGCCGGGTTCGCTCGGCGAACGGCTTTATGCGGCGATCGAGGCCACGATGATCGACATGATATGCGCAATCAAGCAGTCGCCTCACGGCGCCGAGATCCTCGATCTCAGGAACGAACTCGCCGGCGATCTCGTGAAGAACTGGCATAGCGGCGTGGCGCGCCTGTTCCGGGCCGCCATTGCCGAGGAGACGGGCCGCACGGGCGTCGACCTGAAACAGCGCGGGCTGTGCGCCGAAGTGCTCGCCGAACTTCTTGTCGACGGGCTGGAGGGCATGAAGATGCGAACCTCCGACGATGCCGCGCAGGCCGCCGCGGCGCGCCAGCTCGTTCGCGTCATCGAGCTTTCGATCGAGCGCTGATCACCAGTCCTCATAAGCCGGGCACTGGCCTGCGGCCGTCTCGCTGAGCAGAAACGTCCTGTCGTCCTTGCCCGGCAGCAGTTCGACGCCGTCTTCCTCGCCGTCGTCGCACCCTTCCGTCATGCGGATGCGGCCGGTGGCGGCGAGGTCAACCAGCAGCTTGTTGCCGTCGCGGCGGCGGATGACGACACCGCCGCCATCGCATTCGACTCCGCAGAAGATGCCCTTGCCGTCTGCTGATGGCGCGCATTCGCCGAATGCCTGGAGCGGACGGCCCTGCTTCTGGTCGCGCAAGCCGACGTGCAGTTGAAAATAGTAGTTGCGCTGGCCCTTGGGGAAAAACTGGTCCGGCTCGTGGATCTCATAGGCAAGCCTGAAGTCCATCTTCGCCACGCGCTGGTCGGGATGCGTCTGCAGGTGCCTGGCGTCGTAGATGCGGCCAAAACAGGCGTGCGCGCCCTGCCGGGGCGCGACGATCTTGGCGAGTTCGCCTTCCTTGCCGGGTTCAACCGCCTGGGCGATCAGCGGCGGCGGCGCCAGAAGACAGGCGGCGGCCAGCGCAAGACCGAACGAAACAATGTGTCGCATGGCACCCCGCCCGGAAATCCAGACCATTCGCGAAATTCTCATGAAAACACGGCAAGAAAAGGAAGCGGATCGTCGATATGATGGCAACGATGCGCGGCAGGGCGTCGCTTGACAAGGACCCGCATTGACAAGCGTCCGGCGCTCAGCCACCTCAAGGCCATAATTTCCGTCGAACGGGACAACCGGCATGACCGGATATTTCTCTTCCCCATTTCCTCGCAGGCGCTCGGTCGGCGTCGATGTCGGCGGCGTGCTCGTCGGCGGTGACGCTCCGGTCGTCGTGCAGTCGATGACCAACACCGATACGGCCGATGTCGACGAGACGGTCGCGCAGGTGGCGGCGCTGCACCGCGCCGGCTCGGAGATCGTGCGCATCACCGTCGACCGCGACGAGAGCGCTGCCGCCGTGCCGGCGATCCGCGAGCGGCTCGACCGGCTGGGCGTCAACGTGCCGCTGGTCGGCGACTTCCATTATATCGGCCACCGCCTTCTGGCCGATCATCCGGGCTGCGCCGACGCGCTCGCGAAATACCGCATCAATCCGGGCAATGTCGGTTTCAAGGAGAAGAAGGACAAGCAGTTCGCCTCGATCGTCGAAATGGCGATCCGCTACGACAAGCCGGTGCGCATCGGCGTCAACTGGGGCTCGCTCGATCAGGCCCTGCTGACGCAGCTGATGGACGAGAACCAGGCGAAAGGCTCGCCTCTGACCGCGGTTCAGGTCATGTACGAGGCAATCGTGCAGTCTGCGCTGATGTCGGCCGAGATGGCGGAGCAGATCGGGCTTGGGCGCGACAGGATCATCCTTTCTGCCAAGGTGAGCGGCGTACAAGACCTGATCGCCGTCTACACGCAGCTTGCGACGCGTTCCGACCACGCGCTGCATCTCGGCCTGACCGAGGCCGGCATGGGATCGAAGGGCATCGTCGCCTCGTCCGCCGCCATGGGCATTCTGTTGCAGCAGGGCATCGGCGACACCATCCGCATTTCGCTGACGCCAGAGCCGCGCGGCGACCGCACCCGCGAGGTGCAGGTGGCGCAGGAACTGCTCCAGACCATGGGATTCCGGCAGTTCGTGCCGATCGTCGCGGCCTGCCCCGGCTGCGGGCGCACCACGTCCACCGTCTTCCAGGAGCTCGCGCAGAAAATCCAGGAGGACATCCGCGCCAACATGCCCGTCTGGCGCAGCCACTATCCGGGCGTGGAGGAACTCAAGGTCGCGGTGATGGGCTGCATCGTCAACGGGCCGGGCGAATCCAAGCATGCCGACATCGGCATTTCGCTGCCCGGCACCGGCGAGATGCCGACCGCTCCCGTCTTCATCGACGGCCGCAAGGCCGCCACCCTGCGCGGCCCTGACATCGCGGAGGAGTTCCAGAAGATGGTCGCCGACTATATCGAGCAGCGCTTCGGACGTGGCAGGGCGGCGGCCGAATAGGCGCGTTCGCGCGGCGTTGGCGGCGACATTCGCCTGCCTGCTCGCGCTCCCCGCGCGTGCCGATCCGCCCGCCAGCATCAAGCGGCCGGTCACGGTCGGCCGCATCTGCCATCTCATCGAGACCCATGCCAACGCGAACCGGCTGCCGCGCGATTTTATGGCGAGGTTGATCTGGAAGGAGAGCCGTTTCGACCCGGAAGCGGTCAGCCCGGCCGGCGCGGAAGGCATCGCCCAGTTCATGCCGGGCACCGCGAAGATGCGGGGGCTCGCAGATTCCTTCGATGTCGAGCAGGCGATACCGGCCTCGGCGAAATATCTCGGCGAACTGAAGACCGGCTTCGGCAATCTCGGCCTCGCCGCCGCGGCCTACAATGCCGGAGAGACGCGCGTTTCCCGCTGGCTGAGGAGCGGCGGTTTCCTGCCGCTCGAAACGGAGGACTATGTGCTCGACATCATGGGCGAGCCGGCCGACAATTTTTCCACAGCCTCCTATGCCGGCACGGTGCAGCCGCTGGACGCAAACCTTCCCTTCGCCGAAGCCTGCCGCAAGCTGCCCGTCATCATGGCGGCCACCATTCCCATGGCGCGCATCCATGTGAAGCCGTGGGGCATCCAGGTAGCAGGCAATTTCCGCCGCGCCGCCGCGATCCGCCAGTGGACGCGGGTGCGCAACCGGTTTCCGGCGCTGCTGGCGGAGCATGAGCCCGTGGTGAGCCGCGTGCGCACGCCGATCGGCCGGCGCGGCATCTACGCGGTGCGCATCGGAGCGGACAGCAGGGCGGATGCGGACGTGATCTGCCAGAAACTTCGCGGCGCGGGCGGCGCCTGTATCGTCACCCGCAACAGGTAGTGCGATCCAGCAAAGTGCGTTGCAGTTTTTGCGTCCGGACCGTTTCAGGCCGACTTGGCGACGACGCCGTCGGTCAGCCACGCATTGATCTTGGCGCGCAGGCGGTCCGGCGAGATCGGCTTGGCGAGATAGTCGTCCATGCCGGCTTCGAGGCACTTTTCCCGATCGCCCTTCAGCGCATGCGCGGTGACGCCGATGATCGGCGTGCGGCCGCCGGTTCGCGCCTCGTCCGCGCGGATGGCGCGCGTTGTCTCGTAGCCGTTCATCTCGGGCATCGACACATCCATCAATACCAGCTTCGGCCGCAGGGAGCGGAACATCTCCAGCGCCGTCCGGCCATTGGCGGCGATCCGGTACTGCAGCCCGATGCCGTTGAGAATCTGGGCGAACACCATCTGGTTCACCTCGTTGTCCTCGGCGATCAGGATATCGATTGCAACCGGCAGGGGCCGGGTCGCCGGCTGCGGGGCCACCTGCGCCAGGCTCTCCGGCTGGAGCGGCCTTGATATGCCGGTCAGCTCCGGTTCGTGGATGTGGCTCGCCGGCGTCGTCTTGGAACGCGCCTTCTGGATCGCCGAGATGATGGCGCCGAGCAGTATCGAGGACCGGGCCGGTTTCGTAAGCTGCGCAGCGATGGCGTAGTCGAGCACGAGGCGGCTGAGATCCATCTGGTCCACGGAGCTGAGCAGCACGATCGGCACGGATTGGGTGCGATCGTCGGAGCACATGGCCTTGGCGACGTCGGCGCCGTTCATGCCGGGCATCTGATAGTCGAGGATGACGCAATCGACCTGGACGCCGACCTCATAGGCCCGATTCAGGAAGGCGATCCCCATCGCCCCCGATTCGGCGGCGGCGCAATCGAAACCCCAGCTGCGCAGCTGCTCCACGAGGATGTCCCGGTTGACGGGATTGTCGTCGATGACGAGCACGCGCGCTCCGGTGACGTCGGTCGGCACCGGGACGGCCTCGTCCGGCGCCGCGTTGACAGGCATTCTGGCGGTAAACCAGAAGACGGACCCCCGTCCCACTTCGCTTTCGACGCCGATGCGCCCGCCCATCATGTCCACCAGGCGCGCGGCGATGGCGAGGCCGAGTCCCGTTCCTTCATGCCGGCGCGTCGAGCTGCTGTCCACCTGCGCGAACTTGTCGAAGACGGTCTGCACCTTGTCGGCCGGAATGCCGATGCCGGTATCCTCGACACGCACGCTGAGCGTCACCATGCTTGCGTCGCGCTTGCCCGAAACGTCGATGAGCACGTGGCCCTTCTCGGTGAACTTGACGGCGTTTCCAAGCAGATTGGTGATGATCTGCCTGAATCGCCCGACGTCGCCGACGACGAAGCGCGGAAGGCTTGGATCGATGCGGACGATCAGTTCGAGATTCTTCTCGGCCACGCCGGCGGAAATCAGCGCCGCGACATCCTCGACCGCTTCGGCGAGCCGGAACGGCGCCGGGTCGAGCGTCAACTGCCCGGCGTTGATCTTGGAGAAGTCGAGGATGTCGTTGATGATCGTGAGCAGCGAGTTGCCGGACTTGACGATGACGTCCGTGAATGTCCGCTGGCGCGCCGTGAGCTCGGTGTTCGCCAGCAGCTCCGCCATGCCGAGCACGCCGTTCATGGGCGTCCGGATCTCGTGGCTCATATTGGCCAGGAATTCCGACTTGGCCCGGTCGGCCGCCTCGGCCCGGGCCAGCGACGCATCGGATTCGGCGAAGGCGCGCCTTATGGCGCGTTCCATCGGTCGGAAGACCATGATCGCCGACAGCGCGAGAACGATCAGCAGGAGCGCGCCGCCCCAGCGAAGCGTACGGTCGATGGCGTTGTCGGTCCGCCGCCTCTCATTATCCACCGCCTGGCGCGCGCGCTCCAGCATGGGCTGCGCGAACAGTTCGTTCTGGTTCCTGATCTCCCGCAATATGCCCTCGTCCGCGACTTCAGACGAGGCGAGGCGCTTCATGTTCCGCAGCATGTCGCGTGCCGACCACAGCGGATCGCCGTTGACGGAAGCCGAATCCAGCAGCCAGTTCGCCCGGTTGGACAGTTTCGGGCGGATGCGCGCGAAGCTCAGTTCAAGCGCGTCGATCCGGGAATCCAGCCGTTCGGCATGACCCCATGCGGCCGTGACCAGCGCATCACGCGTGCCGGGTCGCCAGTTGTCGACGGCCTTCTCGGCAAACTTGGTGGCGCTGTCCAGCTCGCCGCCGATCTGCGAGATCGAGGTCGAGAGATTGTCGATCTCGTGCCGCAGGTCGTTCACGCGGTTGAGCATGAAGAGCAGGCAGCCCGATGCGATGGCGAAAACGACGAGCGCCGTCAGGTATCTGTATCGGATCGACCGTAGGAACGGCGAATAGGATTGCACGCGCTACCCCGCAACCTGACACGCGTTCGAAGACTGGCGGATTAGGCGGGATTTGAATTAATATTTGGTGGAAATCGCGGATGACGGCAGTTACCGCAGCGTCAATGCCGGCGATTGGCGATGAAGCGCGCCGCCGCCTTCAGCACCTCCGCCTTCGGGCCGAACGGCGCGAGCAGGGTTTCCGCCTGCTCCGTCAGCCCTTCAAGCTGCTCGCGCGCCCATTGCGCGCCGTGCAGTCCGACCAGCGTGGCCTTGCCGGCTTCGGCGTCCTTGCCGGTGGCCTTGCCCATCACGTCGGCGCTTGCCGTGAGGTCGAGAAGATCGTCGGCGAGCTGGAAGGCGAGCCCTATCGCCGATCCGAATTCGGCCAGAAGCTGCCGGTTGCCCTCGGACGCGCCGCCGACCATGGCGCCCGCCTCGCAGGCATACCGGATCAGAGCGCCCGTCTTCATCGCCTGCAGCCTGATGATGCCGGCCTCGTCCGGCTTTACGGTTTCGGCCTCGAGATCCAGCGACTGCCCGCCGGCCATGCCGCCGACGCCCGCCGCCCGCGCCAGGCCGAGAACCAGGGCCAGCTTGCGGTCGGCGGGAAGCAGCGTCTCGTCGTCGGAAATCAGGTCGAAGGCATAGGTGAGAAGGCTGTCGCCGGCGAGGATCGCGGTCGCCTCATCGAATGCCTTGTGCACGGTCGGCTGGCCGCGTCGCAGATCGTCGTCATCCATGGCCGGCAGGTCGTCATGAATGAGCGAATAGCAATGCACGCATTCCAGCGCGCCCGCGACCCGCAGCGCCGCCGCCTTGTCGCCGCGGAAGAGCGCCGCGCTCTCCATGACGAGCAGCGGCCGCAGCCGCTTGCCGCCGTTCAGAACGCCGTGCCGCATCGCCGCGACCAGGCGAGAAGGACGCGCGATCTCGCCGTCGCGCGGGCGGTCCTCCAGCGCCCTGCCGAGAAAGCGCTCGACGGCCACGGCATGCGCCGCCATAGCCTTTTCGAAGCCGTTTTCCGCCCCTTCGTCCATGGCCGGCAGCGGTAGCGGACAGTCAGGCGTTGCGCAAGCAGCCTCGGCCCTTTATGCCGAAGACCCACAGAGCGGGAACGGACGGTTGATCGAACCGGCGATAGAAGCGGAGCTCTCGGAGCCCGAGGCCATGAGTGCGCGAAAGGGCGAGACACGCAGGGGCATGCGTTTCTGGGGCTTCCGGCTTTTCAAGATCGCGCTGGTGCTCGCCCTCGTCCCCGTCGTGCTGACGATCCTCTATCTGCCTTCCTTCGTACGGCCGGTCTCGACGCTCATGCTGGCGGATCTCGCAACCCTTCAGGGTTATGATCGCCGCTGGGTGCCGCTCGATGAGGTCGCGCCGGTCATGGTCAACTCGGTCATCATGTCGGAGGACGGGCAGTTCTGCTCGCATCACGGCATCGACTTCGGCGAACTCAGGGGCGAGATAAACGACCTGCTCGACGGCAGGCCCATCCGCGGCGCCTCGACCATCACCATGCAGACGGCGAAGAACCTGTACCTCTGGCACCGCCCGCTGGGTTCCGTGCGCAAGCTGATCGAGCTGCCGCTGGCCGTCTATGTCGATGTCGTCACGCCCAAGCGCCGGATCATGGAAATCTATCTGAACATCGCCGAATGGGGACCGAACGTCTACGGCATCGAGGCGGCCGCGCAGTACCACTTCAACAGGTCGGCTAAGGATCTGACGCGCCGGCAGGCGGCGCTGCTGGCTGTGACGCTTCCAAACCCCTATACGCGCAATCCGGCCAAGCCCTCGGCCGATCTGAGGCGGCTTGCCGCGCGTGTCGAGCGGCTGGCGGCGCGCTCCGGCGCCTATGTGCAGTGCGTGCAATAGGCGCAGGCGACAATTTTTTTTGTTGAATGCTGGCCAAGCCGGCGCTGAGCGTGTATAGGCACGCCACTTTCCGAAGACCCTGGCCCGGAAAAGGCCCTTTTAACCGAGGGCGTCAAGGGCTTTTGACCGACTGGAACGACCATGGCTGTACCGAAAAGAAAGACCTCGCCGTCGAAGCGCGGCATGCGCCGTTCGGCCGACGCGCTGAAGGCTCCGAGCTACGTGGAAGACAAGAATTCCGGCGAAATGCGCCGTCCGCACCACATCGACCTGAAGACCGGCATGTATCGCGGCCGTCAGGTGCTGGAAGCGAAAGAGAGCTGAGCGGCTTTAGCCCGGCAGCATGAGGAGACCGGCCGCGCGCCGGTCTTTTTGTTTCCGACCTGATCTGCAACGCGGGAAAAGAAAGCGATCGCCCATGCTGAGCGCCGTGCCGCTGCTGGTCATACCGCTCATCCTCTACAATCTCGGGCTGGTGCTCGAACCGGGCAGTACCGGCCTCTGGGAGGGCGGGCTGTTCTCGGTTTCCATGATGTCCGGCGGAATCTGGACCATGACGCTGGGCGACGCGCTCATCGTGCTGACGCTCGTCTTTCTTTTCGTGGAGATCGTGAAGTCTACGCGCACCTCGAACGTGTCGATCATAGACCATCTCCTCTCGACTTTCGTCTTCGTGGCCTATCTGGTCGAGTTCCTGCTGGTGCAGGGCGCGGCGCATCAGGTGTTCTTCATCCTGATGGTGATCACGCTGATCGACGTTCTGGCAGGTTTCTCGGTGTCGCTCCGCGCCGCCGGTCGCGACGTCAATTTCGGGTAGCAGACCGCTTTTCCATTCCGACGTCCTGTGCCTGCAGGCGCTATCCCGCAGGCTCCCGACTTTGTAAGTCTCGACGTATCGGCCTCATCGGGGTTGCTAACATGCATGCATTCGACGGGCCCGGTCCCTTGCCGGACGCCAGAGGCGTCAAGAAGGAGTTGCGACGGCAGGCACTGGCGCGGCGCGACGCGCTCGACCCGTCTTGGCGCATCGAAGCATCGCTCGACATGGCCGCGATGGCGGAAGCGGCGATCGACTTCGAACCCGGCGCCGTCGTCTCCGGCTTCTGGCCGATCCGCTCCGAGGTCGACATCCGCCCCCTGATGTTCTCCCTGCGCGAGAAAGGGGCGCGGCTCTGCCTCCCCGCGATCCTCGACAAACAGACCATCGTTTTTCGGGAACTGGTGCGCGGTGCGCCGCTGGTGGACATGGGTTTCGGCACCGCCGGGCCGGGGGCGGAGGCTGAGGTGCTCGATCCGGCCATCATGCTGGTGCCGTTGGCAGCCTTCGACCGTCGCGGCCACCGCATCGGCTACGGCGCCGGCTTCTACGACCGGGCCATCGCCAGGCTGCATGCCGCCGGCATGGCCCCGCGCCTGATCGGCGTCGCCTTCGACTGCCAGGAGGTGGAGCGCGTGCCGGATGAACCCCACGACGTGATCATATCTGAACTTCTCACCGAAAGCGGCCTGCGCCGCTTAAACCTGGCATGACTTCCCGAACCCACTGCTTGCGCGGCTTCGGTGCCTGCCGCTAGAAGGCCTGCATGAGACTCCTTTTCCTCGGCGACATGGTGGGCAGGAACGGACGCACGGCCGTCTGGGAACAGCTGTCCGGGCTGATCGCGGACTTCCGTCTGGATTTCGTCATCGTCAACGGCGAGAACGCGGCAGGCGGCTTCGGCATCACCGAGGAAATCTATCACCGCACGCTGGAGGCGGGGGCGGATGTCGTGACCACGGGCAACCACGTCTGGGACCAGCGCGAGGCGCTCGAATTCGCGCCGCGCGAAAGCCGCTTCCTGCGGCCGGCGAACTTTCCGAAAGGCACGCCCGGCAAGGGGTCGGGCCTGTTCATGGCGAAGAACGGAGCGCGCGTGCTTGTCGCCAACATTATGGGCCGCGTCTTCATGCACCCCGATCTCGACGACCCATTCGAGTCGGCGGAAGGCATATTGCGAGACTGCCCGCTCGGCGAACAGGCCGACGCGGTGGTGATCGATTTCCATGCCGAGGCGACGTCCGAGAAGATGTGTTTCGCCCATTTCGTCGATGGCCGGGCGAGCCTTGTCGTCGGCACGCATACGCATCAGCCAACCGCCGACCACCAGATCCTCAACGGCGGCACGGGCTATCTGACGGATGCCGGCATGTGCGGCGACTACGATTCCTCGCTGGGCATGGACAAGGAGGAGCCGCTGAACCGGTTTCTCTTCAAAGTCCCACGCGGACGGTTCGAGGTCGCTGCCGGCCCCGCCACGATCTGCGGCCTCGGCGTGGATATTTCCGATCGTACGGGCCTCACGGAGCGGATCGCGCCCTTGCGGCTCGGTCCGCGGCTCGAGGAAACCGTGCCTGCTTTCTGGCGCTAGAGCAATTCCGGCGAAATCCGGATCGCTCTGGAACGCCTTGTAGTAGATTGTCGGAAATTCCACTGCCGAGACATTGACGAGCGGCCTTGCGCTCCCTACCTCACGCCGCAATTTCCCATTGCGAGAAGCGAGCTTCCCCAGAATGCCGATCGTCGACTTCCTGGCGCCCTATTTCGCCTTTGTGAACGATCCGACGGCATGGGTGGCCTTGCTCACGCTGGTCGTGCTCGAGATCGTTCTCGGCATCGACAATCTGATCTTCATCTCCATCCTCACCAACAAGCTGCCCAAGGAACAGCAGGCGCGGGCAAGACGCCTCGGCATCGGCGCGGCTTTGGTGATGCGGCTGGTGCTGCTCGCCACGATCTCCTTCATCGTCCAGTTGACCCGGCCGGTCTTCACGCTCTTCGACCACGGTTTTTCGTGGCGCGATCTCATCCTTATCGCAGGCGGCCTGTTCCTCGTCTGGAAGGCGACCAAGGAGATCCACCACACCGTCGACCCGCAGGACCACAAGGATTCCATGATCGGGGAGACGCTTCAGCTTTCGATGGGCGGTGCCATCTTCCAGATCCTGCTGCTGGATCTCGTCTTCTCGGTGGACTCCATCATCACCGCGGTCGGCATGACCGACGAGATCGCGATCATGTACATCGCCGTCATCGCGGCCGTGACCGTCATGATGCTGGCGGCCAATCCGCTCGCCAATTTCATCGCGAAGAACCCGACCATCGTCATGCTGGCGCTGGGCTTCCTGCTGATGATCGGCATGACGCTGATCGCCGACGGCATGGGCTATCATGTGCCGAAGGGCTACATCTACGCGGCGATGGGTTTTTCCGCGCTGGTGGAAGCGCTCAACATGCTGGCGCGGCGGCGCAAGGCCAAGCCAGGCTCGGCGCGCGAGCACTGAACAAAGGCCTCGTGACTCTGGCCGCGAGCCTCCTGCGTCAGTCGTGTTTGATGACCATGGTCCTAAGCGCTGAAAATTCGTAAAGGGCCTCAAAGCCCGCGCGGCGGCGGCTCGCTTCTTCAACGGCGGGTCTTGCTTTTTTGGACTAGCCGGCTGTCTCGCGCCGTATCAGCGGGCCGGCAGGAGACCCCTGACAATGTCGGCGAGACGTTTGGCTGCCGGCTCGATATGGCGCTCCTGCACTGCGGCGAAACCCAGATGCAGCGCATTGGGAGCCGGCGCCCGAACGGCGTAGAACGAGAGCGGCCTGACATGCAGGGATTGCCTGGAAGCCTCGTACTGGACGAGATGCGCAGGTACGCCCGCCGGCAGCGACAGGACCATGTTCATGCCCCCCGGAGGACCGGCGGATCGGGTAATATCGCCCATATGCTGGTTGAGCGCTTCCACCAGCAATTGCTGGCGATGCCTGTAGACCAGCCGCGCCTTGCGGATGTGCTTTGCATAGAGGCCCTGATCGATGAAATCGGCAAGGGCCGCCTGCAAATGCAGCGGCGGTTCCAGTCCGTTCATGAACACCGCCCGCTCGGCTGCCGCCACCATGTCCTCCGGTACGACGAAGAAGGCTGTTCTGAGGCTCGGGAAGAGCGTCTTGGAGAAAGTGCCGACATAGATCACGCGCCCATGCGGATCGGACCGCTGCAGCGCAACCAGCGGCTGCCCCACATAGCGGAACTCGCTGTCGTAATCATCCTCGATGATCCAGGCGTTCTCGCGCCTCGCCCACTCGATCAGCCTGCGCGCCCGGCTTTCCGCCAGCCGGGCGCCTGTCGGCATCTGATGCGTCGGCGTGACATAGGCCATCTTCGCCGACGGCAGGAACGGTTCCACCACCAGCCCGTCTCCGTCGACCGGTATCGCGACCACCTCCAGTCCCAGTCCCTTCACGACCTCGCCGACGATAAAATAGCCGGGGTCTTCCACGAGGCAGCGGTCGCCCGGTTTCGCCAGCATGCGGCAGAGGGCCGAAAGGGCGCCACGAGCCGAACTGGTGACGAGCACCTGCCGCGGCTCGCATATCAGTCCGCGCGCGACCACGAGATGTTCAGCCAGCGCTCGGCGAAGTGCGGCAAATCCTCCGATATGAATGCTCTCCCCGGCCAGATCGGCCGTCATCTGGCGATAGCGGCTGCTGAGCAGCCGACCCCACCGTTCCGCGGGAAAGAGATCGAATGCCGGCATGCCCGGGGAAAACGCCGGATAGGGAGGCGGCATCTCGCCCCGGTTCTGAACACTTCCCTCCGGCGGTGAAGCGGTACGCGGATGTCGCTGCACGACCATCGGAGCAGCCACGGTGCTCACGAAGGTCGCCGACCGCCCTCTCACTTCCAGCAGGCTCTCACCAAGCAGCCTGTCGTACACCGCCGTGACGGTGCCGCGCGACACGCCAAGATCCTTGGCGAGCGACCGGGACGAAGGCAACGCCATGCCGCTCGGCATTTCGCCTTGCATGATCGCATTGCGCAGCTGCTGCGCCATCTGCTCCTGCAAGGGCTCGGCCCTCGCGCGGTCCAGATCAAGCCAGTCGAGAAGAGCCCGACGCCGCATGCCGATCCCTATCCGGCACAAACGCGAGCCGAACGAGGCGTGCTGTAACACCGGGCTGAAAATCTCCGCCGGACTCCGGCGCGACAAGTCCGCTGTCTCATCGCCGTACGACTCCCTGCGGGAAACTGTTTGGGACAGGGTGGAAGGCTTCGATGGATATTTTTACCGACGGGCAGGACTGGCCTGCACTCGCCCGGCACGCCGCCCAAATCCCATCGAGCCTCGCGGCAATCCTGCCGTTTCGCCTCGCCAGCCGTCGGTCGGAATAATCCAATCTGGTCGGACATTGCTCTAAACAAGCCTTCCGCCGGAAAATGCGATCATGAACTTTTTCCGTCCCGATTGACATCGGGACAGCTTTTTTTGTTTCGGCTGCGTCAGTATTCTACATACATCGCAAACATGCTTGCGCAGTTGCTTCGCAATTGCATTGCCATTCAAGCCTCGCGCCCGATGCTCCTGACCCCATACGAATTGCACGATCGGTCGGGTGGGCAGAGGAACGCCGCCTTTCGGCGTAGCAAGCGGCGAAGGGCTGCCGTTCCTCGTCGGCAGCCCTTCCCGGATCAGATGAAGTTGAAGGGTATGAAATCAGCGCTGGTGGTCGCCTCGAAGACCGCGACCAGATGGACGTCGTCGGGCGACACCTGTCCGGCGGCGTTTGTCGATACGTAGAACGCCTGCGAGTTCGCGCCGTTCTGGATGATCACGACCACGTCGCGGTCGGCGCCGATCGCCAGCTTGCCCGCGCCGCTGCCGACCCTCTGCTCGATCTCCTGCTCGGTGTTTATGTCGGCATCATTGTCGAAGATGATCACGTTGCTCGCCGTGGCATCCACGCCGGTGCCCGCAATCGTTCCGGTCGGCACTTCCAGCACCACCGCCGGACCGCCGAGGAATGCCGTGAAATCCGCCCTGTCGCCGTTCAGGCCAGGATCGAAGCCGCCATTCGCCGCGAGCGTATCCCTGCCGTTCGCCGTGAAGGTTCCCTCGAACACGACACGATCGCTGCCGCCGCTGGTGATTATGAAATCGTCGCCACCGCCGCCCCGGATGACATCATTGCCGCCGAAGCCATTGATGATGTCGTTGCCGTTGCCGCCGCTGATCGTGTCGGCGACGGGCGATCCACCGAGGATATCGTTGCCAGCGCCGCCGGTGATGGTGCGGCCGAGATTGTCGATCGCATCCGCAAATATGATCTGGACGCCGACCGGCGTGCTCGTCAGACCGCTGGCGTCGACGGTCGTGATGCCCGTGGTCTCGATACCTGTGAAATTCGGCGGAGCGTTGCTCAGCGTGCCGTCGAGATCGAGGAACCTCGCTCCCTTGACGTTGGTCATGTCGATATCACCGCCATTGTAGGTGGTGAAATCGATCTCGATCCGCTCCAGCCCGTTCATCGAACGCAGGTTCAGCGGCGTGCCGCCCTGCGCGGTGATCTGGACGACATCAGTGTCGCCGGAGGACGGATCGCTCAGCGCATCGCCAACGGTCAGCGTGGTGCTCGATGCCTGCACGATCTCCGCGGCGCTCGTGAACTTGAAGTCGAACGCATTTTCAGGACCGTTGCGGAAAGCGCCCTGCGCATCGGCGAAATCCCGCCCCGGCGTCAGCAGGAATGTGGTGGGCGCACCCTGCACGATGCTCTGGCCGAGCAAGGTCGAAGCACCGTCCGGCGTGACGTCGGCGACGACTTGTGTGACCGCCGTCGCGTATTTGCCGACGCCCGCCTTGATCGCCTCGTTGATGATCGAGCCAAGCGCCACGATCTTCGTGGCCTGGTCGAGCGGAATTCCGCCCGGCACCACGCGCTCCAGCGCCACGGCCTGATAAAAGCTCTGGGAGTTGAGGAAGAACTGGATGGCGGCTTCGACGTTGATGCCGGCCGCCTGGGCCTGCGCGACACCGACGATTTCCTCATATGCCGTCCGGATGGTCTGCTCGAACGTCAGGGCGCCGAATTTCTGCTGGAACTGGAGGGCGCCGGCCCCGACCGAGCCCAGATTGTTCGCAAAGTTTATGAAGCGGTTCTCCTGGTTGAACTGCGCGTAATAGGGATCGCTCAGGTCGGTCGAGTTGGCAGGCGATTCGATAAGGAACTCGAATCCTCCCGCATTTGGAATTGAGCCGGTGAAGAACTGATATGTGCCTGCCACGACGCGAACGTCGTCCGATCTTGTAAACCAGACCATTGCATTGCTCCTCTCTAGCTTGGCTAAAGTATTTCCAAGAGGATATTGCGGACGGGTTTGGAGAGCCGAGAAGGTCCAGTTTTTTCGAATCTCGGCAGGCCAGAGCGTGCTCGATATGCGACGGGCCTGCGCAGCGGCGGCAGCTTTGTCCTAGGAGCTAGGCAGTCGACGGCTGACCTGAAGAGGATATTGATTAATCATAACAAAGGCTTCGGCCGCGTAGCCGGACGCATTATGAGCGAGCCGGCCGCGATATGTCCCTCGGTTCCCTTGGCGGTTGGCCACGGAACACCCGGCCGGCAATGATCACATCAACGTCATTAAGCGATTTTGGCTATATGCCAGAACTGCGCATACACTTGCAGAAACATGGCCAAAAACTTCTTCCGACCACTGTTCTGAAGTGCCTCTGAACGAAGTCCGCAATGCCTCAGCAGACGGGATCGCAGACATCCAGATCAGCGAGGCATGGTCCATAAGAGAAAGCGCGGCCGGCGCTCCTGGCGCCGGCCGCGCTTTTTTCAAGCCTATGTGTCTGGTCCTATTTGACCTCACCCGTGGGCCGCGGCGTCGTCGCCGTTTCGGCGGGCAGGATCGGATACACGATCTGCGGAACGGTGCCGGTCAGCGAGTCGAGAAACGCCGTGATCGCCTCGACTTCATTGTCGTTGAGATCCTCACCCAGTTGCGAGGTGCCCATGATTGCGACGGCCTGCTTCAGATCCCAAACCTTGCCCGAATGGAAGTAGGGCGCGGTGACGGCGATGTTGCGCAGCGGCGCGGCGCGGAAGACATAGGAATCGTCCGCTGTCGCGGTGACGGCGAAGCGGCCCTTGTCGCCCGCCGGCAGGACGTCGGCGCCGGGCTTCTCGACCAGACCGAACGGATAGTAGCCGGTGCCGCCGACATTGATGCCGTTGTGGCAGGATGCGCAGCCCTTCTCGATGAACAGGTCGAGGCCGGCCTTCTGCACGTCGGTCAGCGCGCCGTCGTCACCGTTGAGGAACGCGTCGAATGGAGCGGGCGTGATCAGCGTCGCCTCGA
Source organism: Rhizobiaceae bacterium (assembly GCA_023953845.1). Lineage (NCBI taxonomy): Bacteria > Pseudomonadati > Pseudomonadota > Alphaproteobacteria > Hyphomicrobiales > Rhizobiaceae > Rhizobiaceae bacterium. The sequence continues at coordinate 1,450,411 of JAMLJC010000001.1, forward strand.
ATGCCTCGATCGCCTTGGCGAAATTGTCGAAGCTGACCGGGTCCGCCTCGTTCTGGAATGCCGCCTTGAACCAGTCGACATATTGCGGCATCGAATTCAGCGTTGCCACGACGTTTGTCGGCGTATTCGCCATCTCGACGCCGGCCTGGACGGGACCTTTTGCCTGGGCCTTCAGATCCTCGGCGCGTCCGTCCCAGAACTGGGCTTCGTTGAACACCGCGTTCAGCGCGGTTGGCGCATTGCGCGGGCCCTTCTGCCAACCGTGTCCGATCGACGTCTCGAGATTGTCATCGCCACCGGTCGCCAAATTGTGACAGGAGTTGCAGGAGAAGACGCCTGAGGCGGACATGCGCGGATCGAAGAACAGCGCCTTGCCGAGCGTGATCTTCTCCGGTGTGATCGGATTCTCACTCACGGCGGGCGTGGTCGACGGCAACGGCTTGAAGACATCGAGCGCTTTTGTGCGGAGTTCGTTGGCGTGCGCAGCGCCCATGAAGCATGCTGCTACGGACGCGGCCAACACGATACGCAGAGTGCTTCTTTTCATAATAAACCTCACTCTTTTTGCCAAGTTTTCATCAATCGAGGATCTTCGCATTTCCAGGAAACCGTAGCTTGCGAGCACCTGCGGGATGTTGACTTGGATCAATACGTCGCTTGATTGTTTTCACTGTCGGCGGAGGACAAATTTCATCTGGCCGGCGCAAGAAAGTTGACGCAGCGGCAAGGGGAGGGAGAGACTTTTTACAGCAAGGTGACATCCGGGCGCGACCAGACGGCCGCTCATTCCCGGTCGTTCTGCAAAATCCCGGATAGTATTGGATATTCGAGTGGTGGTGGTGGGAGGTGAAACCTCGAACCGGAACGAGGCCGCGACTGCGGCCCCGGGCTTTCGCCTGCCCATCGGAGGCGTGAGCGAAGCGAACTGCCGTGAGATATGGAAATGGTGATCCCGACAGGAATCGAACCTGTGACCTACAGATTAGGAATCTGCCGCTCTATCCTACTGAGCTACGGGACCACGCGGACGCACTCATACATACTTTCGAACTGTTCGCCAACCGCCGGAATCGCGCCCGGCGGACCTTTTCATTGACGTCCGGCAGCCGGCCGGAGCGGCTTTCCTGAAAAGCGCCGGATCAGGCCGCCAGGGCTGTTTCCGCCAGTCTGACCCAGTAGCTCACCCCGTGCGGGATGGCCTCGTCGTTGAAATCATAGGCCGGGTGATGCAGCATGGCGGAATTGCCATTGCCTATGAAGATGAAGGCCCCCGGCCTCGCTTCAAGCATGTAGGAGAAATCCTCGCCGGCCATCAGCGGCGGCACGGAGCGCACCACGCCGGCCTCGCCCGCGACGGCGGCGGCGACGTCGCCGGCGAAGTCTGTCTGCCCGGGATCGTTGACCGTCACCGGATAGTTGGCGTCGTAATCCATCTCGATCGTCGCCCCGCTCGCAGCGGCAATCCCCGCGCAGATTTCCCTGATGCGCCTCTCGGCGAGCGCCGCCAGCGATTTGTTCAGCGTACGCACTGTGCCGGCGATCTCTGCCGATTCGGATATGATGTTGTAGGCGTCGCCCGCATGGAACTTCGTCACGCTCACCACCAGCGCTTCGACCGGGTCGGCGCTGCGCGACACGACGGACTGGAACGTCGTTACCAGCTGGCTGCCGACCACGATCGGATCGATCGTCACATGCGGCATGGCGGCGTGGCCGCCGCGGCCCTTGATCGTGATGGTGAATTCGGCGGTTGCCGCCATGATCGGCCCGGGACGGATGGCGAACGCGCCGACGGGCAGGGACGGCATGTTGTGCATCCCGAACACGCGTCCGATATTGAAGCGCTCCATCATGCCGTCCTTGACCATCTCCAGCCCGCCCCCGCCGCCTTCTTCGGCCGGCTGGAAGATCACGGCGACGCTGCCGGCGAAGTTCCGCGTCTCGGCCAGATATTTTGCGGCGCCGAGCAGCATCGCCGTGTGTCCGTCGTGACCGCAGGCGTGCATGATGCCCGGCGTCTGCGAGCGATAAGGCTTGCCTGTGATCTCCTCTATCGGCAGCGCGTCCATGTCGGCGCGCATGCCGATCGTCGGACCGTCGCCCTTTCTGCCTTTGATCAAGCCGACCACGCCGGTGCGGCCAAGTCCCGTCACGATCTCGTCGACGCCGAATTCCTTCAGCTTCCCGGCCACGAATGCGGCAGTCTTGAACACATCGAAATTCAGCTCCGGCTGCTGATGAATCTGCCGTCGCCATCCGGCGACTTCGTCCTGCATTTCAGCAACGCGGTTCAGAATGGGCATGGAACGATCTCTTGCTGGCAGCGCCTGTGATGCAAAGGGCGGATTTGCGGCTTTGCCTTGGTCACGTCATATAGGGTAGATAGCAGGTACCGGGCGCCGGATTGAGGAAAGGTCTGCCCGAACCATAGACGATACGGTCGCATGATCTCAAGATGGCGGCTGTCCCGGTGTCACAGGTCCGCTTCGTAATGCGCAACGGTTTTCGATTCTTCCCGGCTGTCTTCTCCGCCCTGATCGCGCTCGCCGCACCGGCCGGCGCCACACCGTCGCTGCTGTTCGATCTGACGGACGAGCGGGTTATCTCGCATGAGGAGGCCTTCCAGCGCTGGTTTCCGGCTTCGCTGACCAAGCTGATGACGGCTTACGTGACGTTCCGCGCCATCGAGGCGGGGGAGCTTCGCCTCGATTCGCCGATCGTCATGTCCAAGAAGGCCGCGAAGGAACCGCCAAGCAAGAGCGGCTTCAAGCCCGGCACGGTGCTGACCGCGGACAACGCGCTGAAGCTGATGCTGGTGCGCTCCAACAACGACATCGCCATGGCCCTCGGCGAGAATGTCGGCGGTTCGGAAGCGGCCTTCGCAGAACGCATGAACACGGAGGCCGCGCGTCTCGGCATGACCGATTCGCATTTCGTCAATCCGAACGGCCTGCATTCGCCCCAGCAGTACACCACGGCGCGCGATCTCGCCTTGCTGGTCGCTGCGCTGCGCCGGGATTTTCCGCAATTCATGTCCTACTTCTCGATCGAGGGCGTGATCGTCGGCAAGAAGACGCTGACCAATTTCAACCTGCTGGTCGGCCGCTATGACGGCGTCGACGGCATGAAGACCGGCTTCGTCTGTCCTTCCGGCTTCAACATGATCGGCACGGCTACCCGCGACGGCCGCACGCTGGCCGCCATCGTCCTTGGGCAACCTTCCGCGACGGTGCGGGCGGAAGCCGCAGCCGCCATGCTCGACCGTGGTTTCGCCAATCCGAAGGTCGGAGGGGATACGCTGGCGATGCTCTCGCGCTACGGCTATGAAAGCCCCGCGCCGAAGGACATGCGCGACATCATCTGCCCGAAGCCGGTGAAGGCGGAGAAGCCCGAAAAGCAGCCCAGCGAGCAGGCCGAGGAAGAGACGAAATCCCCCTATGCCATGCCTTACGACCATCCGCTGACGCTGGTCGCGGTCACTACCGGAGGCGCCACCGGCCCTGTGCCCAAGGCCTACGCCGAGATGCTCGCCAACAACTACGCCGACGTCCCGGTGCCGACGCCGCGTCCGCCCTATCCGGAGCCGACGCAAGCCGGCGTCCCTGCCCAGCAGGGCGACGGCAACTAGAAGACAAGATGTTCCCGATCCCCGTTTCCGTCATCACCGGCTTCCTCGGGGCCGGCAAGACCACACTGCTGAACCGGCTGCTCAAGGACCCAGAGCTCACCGACGCAGCTGTGATCGTCAACGAGTTCGGGGATGTGGCCATCGACCATCTGCTGGTCGAGCAAGCGTCCGACGGCGTCATCGAATTGTCGGACGGCTGCCTCTGCTGCACGGTGCGCGGCGAACTGGTCGACACGCTGGCCGACCTCGTCGACCGCCTCCAGAGCGGACGCATCGCGCGGCTGTCGCGCGTGATCGTGGAAACTACGGGGCTCGCCGATCCGGTTCCTGTGCTGCAGTCGATCATGGGACATCCCGTATTGGTGCAGGCATTCCGGCTCGACGGCGTCATCGCGCTGGTCGATGCCGTCAACGGCGCGGCAACGCTCGACGCCCATGTCGAGGCGGTGAAGCAGGTCGCGGTCGCCGATCGCATCCTGATCACAAAGCGTGACCTGAAACCGGACACGGATGCGCAGACGGAGCTGGAAGCGCGCATCCGCCGTCTCAATCCGAATGCGCCGATCCTGTATGTCGGCGCGCCGTCAGCCGGCGCGGCCTCGCTGCTCGCCTGCGGCCTCTACGACCCCGTCACCAAGACGGCCGACGTGCGGCGCTGGCTCGGCGAAGCAAGCGACCACGATCCTCAGGGGCATAGCCACGACCATCACGATCACCAGCACACGCATGAGGGCGGGCATGACCATGCCCATCACCATCATCATGACGACCGCGTCCGCTCTTTCAGCCTGGTCCATGACGATCCCATCCCCTACGCTGCGGTCGCCACGTTCCTCGAACTGCTTCAGTCGACGCAGGGTGAAAAACTCCTTCGGATGAAAGGGATCGTCGAACTGTCTGAGGACCCGTCGCGGCCGCTGGTCGTTCATGGCGTGCAGAAGCTGATGCATCCGCCCGCGCGGCTGCCCGCCTGGCCGGATGAAAAGCGCGGCACGCGGCTGGTGCTGATCGGCATGGACCTGCCGGACGATTATGTCCGCCGCCTTTTCGCCGCGATAACCAACCGCCCGGCGGTCGACACGCCGGACAGGCAGGCGGTCGCCGACAATCCGCTCGCCATTGCAGGCTTCCGGCCGTAGGCGGAGGACAATCTTAGCCGCGTTCGATCAGGAAGCGATGCCCGCCCTCGACGCGCATGCTGTCGACCAGCCGGTGGCCGTCTTCCTGCACGAAGTTCGGGATGTCGATCGCAGCGAGCGGATCGGTCGTCTCGACCCAGAGCCGGCTGCCCGCACTCATGCCGGCAAGTCGTTTGCGTGCTTTCAGCACGGGCAGGGGACAATTCAATCCCCTGAGGTCGTAAATGTCGGGGCTTCCGGTCAACTGCCGAATATGCTGCCAAAACGCTTGCGCATGCCGCCCAATATGCCGGGCTTCCCTTCGGCTGGCTGGGCCGGGACCACCTGAGCGGTTTCGGGCGTGGCATCCGGCGCTGCTTCCGCGGCAGGCTGGACCTTGGCAGCGGGTTTCGCCTCGCTGGCCGCGAGTTGCTTTGCTTCTTCTGCGGCCTTTTTGGCCTCTTCGGCCTGCAGCTTCGCCAGCCGCTTCTCTTCCGCCGCGCGCTCCTTGGCGAGCCGCTTTTCCTCCTCGGCCTTGCGCTTGGCCTCCTGCTCGCCCTCCAGCGCCGCCATCTTGCGGCCGGTGGGCGAATCGATGCGGCCCATGCGCGCCGTCTGCGACACGGTGCCGTCATGCGCCATGGCCGGCGGTTCGACCGAGATACGCTCGCCGCGCGCGCGCTTCTTCGTCCACTCCGAAACGAGCTTGGCTTCCTGCAGGCCGTTGATGGAATCCCTTGGCGGCGTCGCGCTGGCGGAAGAGGCCGCCGAGAACGCCGCCTCGTACTTCGTCTGATAGCTCTTGTAGGCCGAGACGAGCTGGTCCGGCATCGTGCTCGCCGGGCAGGCGCCCGTCGGCGAAAACGTCACGCCGTCCTCGGTGATCTGGTTGAAGACGTAGCGCTTCTCGCAGACATCGACCTTCACCGGCATGCGGGTAATCTCGAACTGGACGTAGCCTTCCTTCAGCATCGTCCAGAACGCGTAGTTCGGATCGTTGCGGTAGCGCGCCATGTTGGCCGCCGTCATGCGGAACGGGAATGACTGGATCTGGAACTCGGTCTGCCCGCCCCGGAACGCATCGCGCGCGAAGGCGTATATCTGCTCCATCTGCTGGTTGTTCATGGAGAAGCAGCCAGAGGACGAGCACTCGCCATGCACCATCAGATTGCTGCCCGTGCGGCCGTTGGCGCGGTCATAGGCGTTCGGATAGCCGATGTTGAAGGCGAGATGATAGCTGGAGTTGGGATTCATCTGCGCCGGGCGGACCGTATAGAACCCCTCTGGCGACTGGCGGTCGCCCTCGGTGAATTTCGGGCCGAGCTGCCCCGACATCTTGCAGATGTTGTAGGACGCGACGAGGGCATAGCGGCCGTTCGTCTTCTGCTTCCAGATCTCGAGCTTGCCCTCTTCCTTGAAGACGCGCGCCAGGATCGACGAGGTACGCGTCATCCCCTTGGCCTGCATCTCCTTGACCAGCTTTTCGGGAAGCTGCGCGCTGGCGCCGCCGGCCATGTCGAGCGTCGACTCGGTGCAGCCTGCCGCGAAAACCGCGGCGCTGAGCAATCCGGCACGGAGAAGTTTGGCGATCATGCGTCCGAATATCGACTATGGTTCGACGTGAAACCCGTATCAGGCAACGACCAATAGGGCGGTTAACCTTGAAAATTCCTTACCGCAAGCCTTGAGGCGTTGCCTCACCCGAATGTCATCGCCCTACCGACAAGGCGGATTTATGGCAGGATTTGGCCGGCCTGCCTACAGGTGCCGCCCGATTGCGAGATATTTCTCCCGGCGCTGCTCGCGGAAATCGGCCTTGGAGGAAACGAGTTCGCTCAGAGCGCGCCCGATCTGGTCCCCGGTCGCCTTCATCACGGCCTCGACGCCGCGATGCGCGCCACCCAGCGGCTCGGGAATGATGCCGTCGATGATCCTGAGCTCCAGCAGGTCCTGCGCCGTGATCTTCATGCTGGTCGCCGCATCCTTGGCGCGGGTCGAATCGTGCCAGAGGATCGACGCCGCGCCTTCCGGCGAGATCACCGAGTAGATGGCGTGCTCCAGCATGTAGACGCGGTTCGCCGTCGCGATGGCGATGGCGCCGCCGGAGCCGCCTTCGCCGATAATGACCGAAATCGACGGCACCTTGAGGCCGAGACAGGCGGAGGTCGACCGCGCGATCGCTTCCGCCTGCCCGCGCTCCTCCGCGCCGATGCCGGGATAGGCGCCTGCCGTGTCGACGAGGCTGATCACCGGGATGCTGAAGCGATCCGCCAGTTCCATGATGCGCACGGCCTTGCGGTAGCCTTCGGGCTTGGCCATGCCGAAATTGTGCTTGAGCCGCGTCTGCGTGTCCGAACCCTTTTCCTGGCCGATCAAAGCCACCGATTCGCCGCGGAAGCGCGCGAAACCGCCGACGATCGCGTGGTCGTCGCCGAAGGCACGGTCGCCCGCCAGCGGCGTGAAATCCGTGAACAGCGTCTTCACGTAGTCGAGGCAGTGCGGCCGGTCCGAATGCCGCGCCACCTGCGCCTTCTGCCAGGGCGTCAGGGCTTTGTAGATGTCGCGCAAGGCATCCTTCGAGCGTTTCTCCAGCCTCGAGATTTCCTCGGTGACGTCGACCGCCTGTCCGTTGTCGGCAAGCCGCTTCAATTCGAGGATCTGACCCTCCAGATCCTGCACCGGCTTTTCGAAGTCGAGATAATTGTACATGCGCGAGCGGTACGCCTAATCCGGAAGTGTCAGGACGCCAGAGGCGGGAAATCGGGCGAAATCACGACGTGACATAGCGATCCGGCGCCGGATCGGCAAGCGGATGGTGCTCGTTGACCAGCCGGAGCAGCCTTTCCTCCAGGACGTGCGTGTAGATCTGCGTGGTCGATATGTCGGAATGCCCGAGCAATTGCTGGACGGCGCGCAGGTCGGCGCCATTCTGCAGCAGGTGGCTGGCGAAGGCATGGCGCAGCACGTGCGGCGACACCCTGGCCGCCGGAATGCCGGCCCGCGCCGCAAGCCCCTTGAGCTCGCGCGCGAAAACCTGTCGCGGCAGGTAGCCGGTTTCCGAATCAGCGGGAAAGAGCCAGGGATTCTCCTTTCCGTCCGGAACGCGGCCGCGTTCGTCAAGCCAGGCGCGCATCGCTTCCCGCGCCTTGTCGGAAAGCGGCACCATGCGTTCCTTGTTGCCCTTGCCGCGCACCATGAAGAAGCGGTCGTCGCGCGTGGCGACACCGAGCGGCAGGCTGACCAGCTCCGAGACACGCAAGCCGGTAGCATAGAGAACTTCGACCAGCGCATGCAGGCGAACCGCTGCCGTACGATTGCCGTCGGGCGGATTTGCCGTCTCCATCGCGGCACGTCCGAGCAGGCGGTCGGTCGTGTCCTCGCTCATCGTTTTGGGCAGCGTGCGCGCCCTGCGCGGGCTGTCCAGCACGCCGGTCGGATCGTCGCCCCGCAGGCCTTCGGCGTAGAGGAACTTGAAGAACTGCCTGAACGCCGAGAGTTTTCGTGCCTGCGATGAGGCCGCGAAGCCCTGCGCGGCAATGCTGTCGAGATAGGCGCGCAGTTCCGCAGAACCCGCCGCCGCGAGATTCTGGCCCTTTGCGCCGAAATATGCCGCCGCATCCTCGAGATCCCGGCGGTAGGAAGCCAGCGTGTTGTCGCTCGCCCCGCGTTCGGCGGCCATCATTTCCAGAAAGGCTTCGATGCGGGCGGCGGCTTTCATGGCTTGTCGGCGGATTTCAACCTGTCTTCGATGGAGACCGGCACGACAATCTCGCCCGGTGTCGGCTTCACCAAGAACACCAGCGCCAGCATCGCCCCGTAGGCCAGAGCCACGAGCACGGCGATGATCGTCAGGAACCGGAACAGCGTCGGCATTCCGCCCGAGTCTCCTTCACCCGTGCCCTTATGGGACGCCGACGCCGGGGAGGCAAGGCGGGCGCACGCGCTTCAAGCAACTTGACGCAACAGAGCTTTTCATGTCGTTACGGCGCCGACGAGGATGATGACGCCGATGGCCAGCGAAGAGATCGTAGCGGAAATCCTGACCCGGCTCGGCAGGCGCTCGATCGTGTTTGTCGGTCTGATGGGCGCCGGCAAGACAGCGATCGGCCGCAAGGTGGCGGCGACGCTCGGCCTGCCGTTTCTGGACAGCGATCAGGAAATCGAGGCGGTTTCGCGCATGACCGTCCCGGAACTCTTCGAACGCTACGGCGAGCCCGAGTTCCGCGCTCTGGAACAACGCGTGATCGCGCGGATTCTGGAGCAGGGACCGCAGGTGCTTTCCACCGGCGGCGGCGCCTTCATGAACGAGCAGACGCGGAGCCTGATCGCGGGCAGCGCGGTGTCCGTCTGGCTGAAAGCCGAAATCGACGTCCTCATGGACCGCGTTTCCAAGAAGCAGAACCGGCCGCTGCTCAAGGCGCCGGACCCGCGCGCGGTGATGAAACGGCTGATGGCGGAACGTTATCCCGTCTACGCCACAGCCGACGTAACGGTTCCGACGCGCGACGAGAAAAAGGAGATCATCTCGGCCGAGGTGATCAACAGCCTGTTCGACCATCTGGCGGGCCGGAAGATGGCCACGGAGACCGCAGGATGAACGCTGAAACCGGGAAGGTCGACGTCGGGCTTGGCGATCGGTCCTACGACATTCTGATCGGCCCCGGCCTGATCGGCCGCGCGGGCCGGGAAATCGGGCAACGTCTGCCCGGCGTCCGCGCAGCCATCGTCACCGACGAGAACGTCGCCGCCGCCCATTTGCCGAAGCTTGCAGAAAGCCTCGAAGACGCAGGTATCGCCGCGACGGCTATCGTCCTGCCGGCCGGCGAGAAGACGAAAAGCTTCGACGCGCTGCAGCAGGTCGTGGATGGCGTGCTGGCCGCGCGACTGGAGCGCCGCGATGTCGTCATCGCGCTTGGCGGCGGCGTCATCGGCGACCTCACCGGTTTCGCCGCCGGCATCGTGCGGCGTGGCATGAACTTCGTGCAGGCGCCGACCTCGCTGCTGGCGCAGGTCGATTCCTCCGTCGGCGGCAAGACAGGCATTAACAGCCCGCGCGGCAAGAACCTTGTTGGCGTGTTCAACCAGCCCCGCCTCGTGCTGGCCGACACCGGAACGCTCGACACGCTGCCGTCGCGCGAGTTCCGCGCCGGCTATGCGGAAGTGGCGAAATACGGGCTGATCGACCGGCCTGACTTCTTCGCCTGGCTCGAAAGGAACTGGCGCGAAGTCTTTTCCGGCGGCCCGGCGCGCGCGCAGGCGATAGCCGAATCCTGTCGCGCCAAGGCAGAGATCGTGGCGCGCGATGAGTTCGAGACCGGCGACCGCGCCTTGCTCAATCTCGGCCACACATTCGGCCATGCGCTGGAAGCCGCGACGAATTACGACGGCAACCGCCTTGTGCACGGCGAGGGCGTCTCGATCGGCGTGGCGCTCGCGCATCGCTTCTCGGCGCGGCTGAACCTCGCAAGCCCCGACGACGCGGCGCGTGTGGAGGCGCATTTCCGCGATGTCGGCCTGCCCTGGCGCATGGCCGACATTCCCGGCCCCCTGCCCGATGCCGAAACCCTTCTCGGCTTCATCCAGCAGGACAAGAAGGTCACGCGCGGCACGCTCACCTTCATCCTGACCCACGGCATCGGCCAGTCTTTCATCGCCAGGGACGTTCCCGCATCGGAGGTTCTGGCGTTCCTCAAGGAAAACCATCCGGGATGACGGGCGGCCGATGACCATAGACCCCTGGGCCATCGCGACAATCGCGCTTCTGGCGCTGGGCCTCGGCGCGGTGCTGTTCCATCGACCGCTGCTGGGACTTCTAGGCTATGAACTGTGGCCCACCGAACCGCAGCGCACCGCTCGCGAGGAACTGATGTCCTCAGTCGAGGAACTGCAGCGGGAAGGCGGGGCGGTGACGCATGACCGCGCGCGCGTCGGCGGCCTGCTGGACCTGCATGAGCTGGAAGTCTCCGACGTCATGGTCCACCGCACCAAGATGCGCTCGGTCAATGCCGACATGCCGCCGGAAGCCCTGCTGCGCGAAATCCTCCAGAGCCCGCACACCCGCATGCCGCTGTGGCGCGGCACCGCCGACAACATCGTCGGCGTGCTGCATGCCAAGGACCTGCTGCGCGCCCTCAACGAGGTCGGCAACGACTTTTCGCGCATCGACGTGGCGAAGATCGCGTCGAAACCGTGGTTCGTGCCGGACACCACGACGCTGGAGGACCAGCTCAACGCGTTCCTGCGCCGGCGGAGCCATTTCGCCATCGTCGTCGACGAATATGGCGAGATGGAAGGCCTCGTCACGCTGGAAGACATCATCGAGGAGATCGTCGGCGACATCTCCGACGAGCACGATATCGACATGCAGGGCGTCAGGCAGGAGGCGGACGGGTCGGTCGTGGTCGACGGCTCCGTGCCGATCCGCGACCTGAACCGCGCGCTCGGCTGGGCGCTGCCCGATGACTGGGCGACCACGATTGCCGGGCTGGTGATCCACGAGGCGCAGTCCATCCCCGACGAAAAGCAGGCCTTCACCTTCCACGGCAAGCGCTTCATCGTGCTGAGGCGCGAAAAGAACCGGCTGACCCGCATCCGCATCCGTCCGCTTGCCGCCGCGACGGCCGATGCGATGAAGCCGCAGCCGACGGCGGCTGAGCCGGCAGGCGCGCCGGGTATGACGCCGAAGCCCGACCTACCGGCGGAATAGCGCCTCCGCAGCCGACTTGCTGGCGCCCTTGGCTGAAAGCTCGCCTTCGAGCCGGCCGATCTCCGCGCGCAGAAGTTCGATCCGTTCCGTCAGTTCGCCCACCGACAGCAACGACAGGTCCTGCCCGATCTCGTGCGCCTTTTTCGGCTTTTTCGGTTCGTCGTCGAAAAGCGCCATTTCCACTCCCTTCGCTTTGCAGTACCGGACGGTCAGCATAGATAGTCCAACGCGCGCAACGGGCAAATGCCCGATGGATTGTCGTGGAGCAGAAGGGGACGACATGACTGACACGCTTCCCGACCGGATGACGGCGATCGCGATCACGGAGCCCGGCGGTCCGCGCGTGCTGAAGCCTGAACGCCGTCCGCTGCCCGAACCCGACACCGGCGAGATCCTGATCCGCGTGAAGGCGGCCGGCGTCAACCGGCCGGACGTTCTGCAGCGAAAAGGCGCCTATCCGCCGCCGCCCGGCGCATCCGACCTGCCCGGCCTTGAGGTTTCCGGCATCGTTGTCGCATGCGGCGAAGGCGCCGAACGCTGGCGCATCGGCGCGGAGGTCTGCGCGCTGACGCCCGGCGGCGGCTATGCCGAATACGTCAAGGTGCACGAATCCAACGCCTTGCCGATACCGCACGGCTTCACTTTCACCGAGGCCGCGGCGCTCCCCGAAACCTTCTTCACCGTCTGGCACAACGTCTTCGAGCGCGGAGCGCTGAAGCCCGGCGAGTTCCTGCTGGTCCATGGCGGCAGCTCCGGCATCGGCACCACCGCGATACAGCTTGCCACGCAACTCGGCTCGAAGGTCATCGTCACCGCCGGCTCGGCGGAGAAATGCGCCGCCTGCGAGAAGCTCGGCGCAGTGCGCGCCATCAACTACCGCACGGAGGATTTCGTCGCCGTGGTCAAGGAGGTCACCGGCGGCAAGGGCGCCGACGTGATCCTCGACATGGTAGCCGGGGACTATGTCGCGAAGAACTACCACGCAGCGGCGATGGACGGGCGCATCGTCCAGATCGCCACGCAGGCGGGAGCGGTGGCGAGCGCGGATTTCGCGCGGCTGATGATGAAGCGGCTGACGCACACCGGCTCGACGCTCCGCCCGCGCGGCGTCGAGTTCAAGGGCGCTATCGCGGCCGCGCTTGAGGCCAATGTCTGGCCGCTGCTCGCCGAACGCCGCATCGCGCCTGTGATGGACATGATCTTCCCGCTCACCGAAGCCTGGCGCGCGCATGAGCGGATGGAGGAAGGCGAGCACATCGGCAAGATCGTGCTCGACGTGGCGTAGGGCCGACGGCGCACCGGGGATGGCGCTCAGTCCTCGCGCAGCCTGTCGAGCAGGGTGCGCATGTAGAAGCGCATGCAGGCTTCCGCCGCGATCATGCCGCGCCGGCCGAAATCGTTGACGCAGTCCGCGCGCGCGAAGGCGACCGTCCGGCAGCGGCGCGTCTTGCGGCAGGCGCGAAAGCGGCAGCGCAGGGGCGCGTCGTCCATATCCGCGCCGACGGCGAGGGCAAGCGCGAGCATGCGGTCGAAATCCGGGATCTCGCGCAGCCTGGCGAGCGTTTCCTCCCGCAGCGCGGCGATCCGCACCGCTTCGCCCTGCACACCGCTGGCACCGTCTTTCTCGCCCAGGCAAATCTCCTTTCGGCATGAAGGATCGTTCCCGCGCGCGATCGTCGCGGCGGGTGGGAAACGGACGCATGGCAGGCGTCGAGGCAATGAAATTCGAGACGCGCGCCATGCGTCCGTCCGATGGCTTGCCCTGCCGCCGGCCCGGCTGCGTCACGAGGCAGCCCGTCGGCGACGGCTCGGGCCCGGACCTGGGGGCTCATCGCCCAGCCGCACCACCGTCAGTGCGACCGGCCCGGCATCGACGCTTGCCCGGATGCCCGGTGCGCATCCGTTCCCGGCGCAAGCGATTTCGAGGCGGGATTATGCGCGCACTTTTCCGGACGGGGAGAAAATAGCGCTGGCATTCTTGATTCTATTGGGAAATCCGGCGAATCCATCCCCGTCGGCCGGGACTACGCCGGGGTTTGGACCGTTTCCTTCCGGCAACCGGGGGATCAAGTCAGCCGCGGCGCGGCGCCTCGATTGCGGCGACGTCGATCTTGCGCATGTCCATCATCGCCTCGAAAGCGCGCTTGCCTTCCGCGCCGCCAACCGCCAGCGCCTCGGTCAATACGCGCGGCGTGATCTGCCAGTTGACGCCCCACCGGTCCTTGCACCAGCCGCAGGCGCTCTCCTGACCGCCATTGCCGACGATGGCGTTCCAGTAGCAGTCGGTCTCTTCCTGATCGTCGGTCGCGATCTGAAACGAGAAGGCCTCGTTGTGCTTGAACATCGGACCGCCATTGAGGCCGATGCAAGGGATGCCGAGGACCGTGAAATTGACGACCAGAACGTCGCCTTGCTTGCCGGATGGAAAGTCGCCGGGCGCGCGATGGATGTCGCCGACGGCGCTGTCAGGGAAGGTCTCCGCGTAAAAGCGGGCGGCCGCCTCGGCGTCGTTGTCGTACCAGAGGCAGATCGTGTTCTTGGGGGTGGACATCTCGCTTCCTTTGCTTTCGAGCCGTTGCTTCGGGGCGCGCGCATGGGTTTGCTTCGATAGGGGAACGGGCAACGCGCACGGGAGAATGACGTTCCGGGCGCGTGATTTCCGACAGCACGGCCAAGAAATTCAGCGAACCGGAATAAGGCACGCCGGAACGGCGCGAATTCCGGCCTTCGCGATGCCTTTCCCGCTTTTCGTTGCTCTTTGCATGCATCCCGGCTATATACCTCCCCGATTTCCCAAAATTGGTGGCTTTGCCCACCGCCCGCGAAAGGGACGCGGGCGAACGAGAGGATATTTTTCGATGGCCAATACCCTGCTGATGCCCAAGGCGACCGCCGTCTGGCTGGTCGACAACACCGCGCTTTCCTTCGATCAGATCGCCCAGTTCTGCACGCTTCACCCGCTTGAGGTGAAGGCTATCGCCGACGGCGAATCCGCGCAGGGCATCAAGGGCATGGACCCGATCATGACCGGCCAGCTGACCCGCGAGGAGATCGCGCGCGGCGAAGCCGACGAGAATTATCGCCTGAAGCTCTCGGACCCGAAGGTGCGCGTGCCGGAATCCAAGCGCAAGGGTCCGCGCTACACGCCGCTCTCCAAACGGCAGGACCGCCCCAACGCCATATTGTGGCTGGTGCGCAACCATCCCGAACTCAAGGACGCGCAGATCTCGCGCCTCGTCGGCACGACCAAGGCCACCATCGAACAGATCCGCGAGCGCAAGCACTGGAATGCCGCGAATCTCGTGCCGATGGACCCGGTGACGCTCGGCCTCTGCTCGCAGATCGACCTCGACATCGAGGTGCAGCGCGCCTCCAAGGGCCTCGCGCCGGCCGCGCCGACGGGCGACACGCTGCTGCCGGCCGCACTCACCGAGCGCCTGACGCCCGAAACCGAGAAGCCGAAGCGCGACGAGGACGAGGAACTCGACGCGAATGCCGTCTTCGCCAAGCTTTCGGCGCTGAAGTCGAAGGAGCCGGCTGAGGACGATTCGGGCGAATAGGAAAGATCGGTGAGCAGATGGCGCCGGCTCGCCGTTCACCGCTCACAGATCTCCGTTCACAGCCCTCAAATGCCGTATTGGCCTTCCCGGCGTGAGCGCCTGCGCCGCCGCGACGATGCCGGCGGCGTCGATGCCGAAATGGCGGTAGAGCGAGCCGAGCGAGCCGGTCTGTCCGAAATGCTCGACGCCGAGCGAACGCGTGCGATGGCCGGCCACCGAGCCGAGCCAGGCAAGCGTTGCCGGATGGCCGTCGATGACCGTGACCAGCCCGCAATGCGGCGGCAATCCGTCGAGAAGCCTTTCTATGTGGCTCTTCGCATGGACGAGCCCCTTTTCGCGCGCGTGTGATGCGGCGGTCCAGCCGGCGTTCAGCCGATCGGCCGAGGTGACCGCCAGCAGGCCGATGTCGCGGCGGTCCTCCCCCATCAGGCCGACTGCCTCGATCGCCTCCGGCGCCACCGCGCCGGTATAGGCGACGACGAGTTGCGCGTTCGGCCCCGGCTTGCGCATCCAGTAAGCGCCGTTGATGACGTCCTCGGCGAGTTCGGACGTCATCTGCCGCTTCGGCTGGTCGATGGTGCGGGTGGAAAGACGCAGATAGACCGAGCCGCCGACATGATCGCGCAGCCATGACAGCGGGTCGGGCTCGGCCTCGCCATCGCGCTGCACATAGTCGAAGGCCCAGCGCATGATGGCGGCCAGTTCGTCGACGAAGGCCGGCTCGAAGCTCGCCAGCCCGTCCTGCGCCATGCCGATCAGCGGCGTGGCGATCGACTGGTGCGCGCCCCCTTCGCCGGCCAGCGTGATGCCGGACGGCGTGGCGGCAAGAATGAAGCGCGCATCCTGATAGCAGGCGTAGTTCAGCGCATCGAGCCCGCGCTGGATGAACGGGTCGTAGAGCGTGCCGACCGGGATCAGCCGTTCGCCGAAGATCGAATGCGACAGGCCGAGCGCCGAGAGCAGGATGAAGAGGTTCATCTCGGCGATGCCGAGCTCCATGTGCTGGCCCTTGGGCGAAAACGTCCAGTTGTAGGTGGACGGAATGCGCTCGGCCTTGAAGACGTCGGCCAGTTCCTTTCGGGCGAAGAGGCCGCGGCGGTTCACCCAGGCACCGAGATTGGTCGAGACGGTGACGTCGGGCGAGGTCGTCACGATGCGGTCGGCGAGCGGAGCGTCCGACTTGCCGATCTCATGCATGATGAGGCCGAAACCCTGCTGCGTCGACATGGCCGGTTGCGCGCCGAATTCCAGCGTTTCCGGCACGGGCAGGCGTGGCGCGTGATAGCGGCGGGCGCCCTTCGCGTTGAACGGTACCTTCGCCAGAAAGGCCTTCAGTTCGGCCGGCGTGGCATCAAGCCCCTCGAACGGCTCCCATTCGCGGCCGGCACGCACCTTCAACGCCTCCTGCAAGGACGCGACCTGCGCCGGCGTCATCAGCCCGGCATGGTTGTCCTTGTGGCCCGCGAGCGGCAGGCCGAACCCCTTGATCGTGTAGGCGATGAAGCAGACCGGCCGGTCGTGCTTGCGCGCCGCCTCGAAGGCTTCGAGCAGCGACGGCATGTCGTGGCCGCCGAGATTGCCCATCAGCCGGGCGAGTTCGTCGTCGCTGCGGCTGTCGATCAGGCGCGAGACGTCGCCCTGGTCGCCGAGATCGTCGCTGAGGCGCTTGCGCCATGCCGCGCCGCCCTGGAAGGTGAGCGCCGAATAGAGCTGGTTGGGGCAGGCGTCGATCCAGTCGCGCAGCTTGTCGCCGCCCGGCTCGGCGAAGGCGGCCTGTTGCAGCTTGCCGTGCTTGATGATGACGACATCCCAGCCGAAATTGCGGAACATCGCCTCGAAGCGCGCCCACAGGCCCTCGCGCACCACGGCGTCGAGGCTCTGGCGGTTGTAGTCTACCACCCACCACGTGTTGCGCACGCCATGCTTCCAGCCTTCGAGCAAGGCTTCGAAGATATTGCCCTCGTCCATCTCGGCATCGCCGATCAACGCGACCATCTTGCCTTCCGGCAGGTCGCCGCCCCAGCCCTTGGTGCGGATGTAGTCCTGCGCCAGCGAGGCGAAGAGCGTCTGCGCCACGCCGAGACCGACCGAGCCGGTGGAGAAATCCACGTCGTCGGTGTCCTTGGTGCGCGAGGGATAGGATTGCGCGCCCTTGTAGCCGCGGAAGTTCTTCAGCTTCTCCAGCGTCTGGTTGCCGAGCAGATACTGGATGGCGTGGAAGATCGGGCTGGCATGCGGTTTCACCGCAACGCGATCCTCCGGCCTGAGCACCGAGAAGTAGAGCGCCGTCATGATCGTCGCCAGCGACGCGGAGGAGGCCTGGTGGCCGCCGACCTTCAGCCCGTCCTCGCTGTCGCGCAGATGGTTGGCGTTGTGGATCATCCACGTCGCGAGCCAGAGCACCTTGCGCTCCAGATCGCCGAGCATCGCCACTTTCCTGTCGGCCATGACCGCTTCTCCCGGTTCCGAAAGCCAGCATAGGGCGTGATCGGGGGCGAAACCGATCAAAAACAGGTTGTTTGAGCCATCGATTTGGCTCAAATATCCAAGAAATCCGCCAAAGCAGGTGAAATGAACCAATGTCGGAAATAGACGACATCGACCGCAAGATCATTGCCGCGCTGCAGGCGGACGGCAAGATCACCGTCAACGAACTGGCCGAACAGGTCGGGCTGTCGCCCTCGCCCTGCGCGCGGCGCGTCCGGATGCTCGAACAGGCCGGCGTCATCAAGGGTTATGCCGCCATCATCGACCAGAAGAAGGTCGGCCTGCCGATCAGCGCCTTTGCCTCGATCAAGCTGGAGCGCCAGCGCGAGGACGCGCTGGAACGTTTCTCCAAGGCGGTGGCGCGCTGGCCGGAAGTGGTGGACTGCTATCTGATGACCGGGCAGCGCGACTACCTGCTGCGCATCGTCGTGCGCGATCTCGAGGCCTATGAGCACTTCCTCAACGACAAGCTGACGCGCCTCGACGGCGTCGCCTCGATCGAGACCAGCTTCGCGCTGAAGCAGGTGAAGCGCTCCGAAATTTTGCCGATCGGTTAGAGCTACACGCCCTCCAGCACCACGATGGTCGGGCGGTCCGGCAAGGTCTTAAGCGTCACCTCCAGCGAGCGGCCGTCGCGATAGTCGACCGCGAAACCCTCGCCCATCAGGCCAAGGAATTCGCCGAGCGGCGTCGAGTGCCGGTGCATGGGCAGGATCATCGAGGAATAGAGCCGTGTGGCGATCTCGCTCATCGAGCCGAGCGACTGGGTCATGCCGCCGTCGATCGGCACCATCAGTATATCGAGCCGGCCGATCGCGCCGTATTGCTGGTCGCTGAGCCGCGTATGCAGGTGGCCGAGATGGCCGATGCAGAGATTGGCGACCTCGAAGATGAAGATCGAGTTGCCGTCGCGCTCCAGTTCGCCGCCCCAGTTGCGGATGTCGGTCGGCACATTGCGGATATAGACGTCGTCGACCACCACGGCGTGCCTTGCAGGACCGCCTTCCGGATTCCAGCCGCGCAGCACATACCCGATGCGCGGATCCGGAGCATCGGTGAAATGGGTGCGGTGCGCCTTGTTCATGGTGACGACGTCGGGCAGCGGATCGCCGCCATAGACGCCCGAGAAATCGGTGGCGATGCGCACGCCGCCGGGAGTCTCGATGATATAGGTGGAATGGCCGGCATAGGTGATCCTCACCGGTCCGTCGACGAAAGTCTGCGTCAGGGTCGGCGCCGGCGAGAAGCTGGCATAGGTGACACCGGGCAACGCGTTGGCAATCGCCACGCATCTGCTGGGGACCGGCGCTTCCTGCGCCTGCGCCGGAGCGATCAGCCACAGCAGGGACAGCGAAACGATTGCCGCGACGGATCTGACGATACGGCTGGCAGGCATGAGGAATCTCCGCGGCTGGCAGTCGGCGCCCCTCCCACACTATGCACCGCGCGCGCCGAGCAGGATGTCACAAATGCGCGAGTGACCAGATATGCCGCCGACTGGACCTTTTCCGGCGATTTATTTATATAGCCGGCCATTCCGAACATCCCGATAGTCACGAACAGGGGCACTATGGCCGGCCATTCACAATTCAAGAACATCATGCACCGCAAGGGCCGCCAGGATGCGGTGCGGTCCAAGATGTTCTCCAAGCTCGCGCGCGAAATCACGGTAGCGGCGAAGGTCGGCTTGCCCGACCCGGCCATGAACCCCCGCCTGCGCCTCGCCATCCAGAACGCCAAGGCCGAATCGATGCCGAAGGACAACATCCAGCGCGCCATTAACAAGGCGTCCGGCGGCGACACGGAGAATTATGAGGAAGTGCGCTATGAAGGTTACGGCCCGGGCGGCGTCGCCCTCATCGTCGAGGCGCTGACCGACAACCGCAACCGCTCGGCCTCCAACGTCCGCGCCGCCTTCACCAAGGCCGGCGGAGCGCTCGGCGAAACCGGCTCGGTGTCGTTCATGTGGAACCGCGTCGGGGAAATCTACTATCCGGCATCGGCCGGCGACGCTGACAAGGTGATGGAAGCGGCCATCGAAGCCGGCGCCGACGATGTCCAGTCCGACGAGGACGGTCACACCATCATCTGCGCCTTCGAAAATGTCGGCGACGTGTCGAAGGCGCTGGAAGCGGCGCTCGGCGAGGCGGAGAGCGTCAAGGTGATCTGGCAGCCGCAGAACAACGTGCCGGTCGACGAGGAACGCGCTCAGTCGCTGATGAAGCTTGTCGCCACGCTCGAGGACGACGACGACGTGCAGAACGTCTATGCCAATTTCGAGGTGGACGAAGCCACCCTGGCGAAGCTCAGCGCGGCGTGAGCGAAACCCGGCGCCCCGCCATCCGCATCACCTACTGCACGCAGTGCCAGTGGCTGCTGCGCGCGGCATGGATGGCGCAGGAGCTGCTGTCGACCTTCGGGCCGGATCTCGGCGAGGTGTCGCTGGTGCCCGGCACCGGAGGCATTTTCGAGATCACCTGCAACGGCGCACTGATCTGGGAACGCAAACGTGACGGCGGCTTTCCCGATGCCGCGAAGCTGAAGCAGCTGGTGCGCGACGAGGCCTTTCCGGACCGTGAACTCGGCCATTCCGATCGCAAGAAGGCGGAATGATCAGGCCTGCCAGAACTGATCCAGCCACAGATTGACCTTGACGAAGCCCGGCGTGCTGACGCTGTAGAAGCGGCGCGTGCCCTCGGCGGTGACGATCACCAGTCCCGCATCGAGCAGCACCTTCAGATGCTGCGACACGGCAGGGCGCGAGACGGGCAGGCCGGCGGCGAGCTGGTTGACGGTCTTTGGGCCGCGCCTCAACTCCTCGAGCAGATAGCGGCGGTTGGGATCGGCGATGGCTGTGAAGGCATCGATCGTGACCATCCGCTATTTGTGCTGCAACTGCGAAGGAAACTCAACTCTCCTGTTCGGGCCTGGTGCGCGGATCGAGGCGCGTCGCCTCCGGCGTGACCGCCCGATCCGCCGGCATCGTCTTGAACGCCTCGCGCTCGTCGACGGGCACCGGTGCGCGGCGGCTGATGCGCCGCGCGGCATAGCCGGCGAGCAGCACATGGGCGAACGCGCTCGCCAGGAACAGGCTTTCGGGGCGCATGGTGGTCATCAGCGTCGAGCCGATGATCGGGCCGATGATCGTGCCGAAGCCGTAGAGCAGCAGCAGGCCGCCCGAGACCTTCACGAAATCCTCGGGCCTGGCATGATCGTTGGCGTGGGCGACCGCCAGCGAATAGAGCGTGTAGGCGAAGGCGCCGTAGGCCGCCGTCATGGCGATGACGAAGGCGCCGGAACGCGGCGTGAAGAGAAAGATGACAATACCCACCACGGCCGCCGCCGCGGCCGCGCCGATCAGCACGTAGCGGCGGTCGGTGCGGTCCGAGAGCCGGCCGACAGGCATCTGCAAGGCCGCTCCCGCGACCACGACAAGGCTCATCATCAACGCGATCTCGGCCGTGCTGATGCCGATCTGCGCGCCGTAGACCGCGCCCAGCGTGCCCCACGCGCCGTTGGCGACGCCAATCAGCAGGCAGGCGACGAAGGAGACCGGCGATGTGGCGTAGAGACCGGCAAGATCGAGGCGGACATCCTGCAGCGGCTGCGGGCTGGCCTGCGAGGACACCGCCGTCGGGATCAGAGCCAGACAGAAGAAGATGCCGGCGACCATGAACAGGGAGTCCTGTCGCACGTCGCCCATGGCGACGATCATCTGCCCAACCATGATGGAGCCGTACGTCACCATCATGTAGAGGCCAAAGACGGTGCCGCGGTTCTCGTTGGTCGCCTTCTCGTTCAGCCAACTCTCGATGATCATGAAGGCGCCGGCCATGACGAAGCCGGTGAAGGCCCGCAGCATGATCCAGACGGCTTCGCCGATGATCAGTCCGGTGAGCAGCGCGACGATTGCCGCCGATGCTGCGAAGGCGCCGAAGGCGCGCACATGGCCGGCCTGACGCACGAGGCGCGGGGCAAAGAAGCAGCCGGCGACGAAGCCGCCCGCCCACGCCGTGCCCATCAGGCCGAGCGAGAGGGTGGAAAATCCTTCCGCCTGGCCCCGCAGCGGCAGTAGCAGGCCGTGCAGCCCCGAGGCCGCCAGCAGGAAGGCCGTGCCGCGCAGCAACGAGAAGATGGGTCGATAGGTTGCGAACATGGCTCCACCCGGCTCGAATCGGTATTCCGAGGCGACCTTATCGATTCTTGTGGCGAGACTAGAGCCTGTTATGGCCCATGGACAGATCCGCGCTTGCGGCCGATCGATTCAGCCTGATGCGGAGGAGGAGACACTGTCGGCCGAGATCCCGGAGACGAGGGTCGCCAGTTCCGGCTCGTCGATCAGCGTCGCGGCATCGGCCGGTGACAGCCATGCGCGCTCGCGCGTGGCGGCTTCCTTCCATTCCGGCAGCACATCGTCCGCGATGAGAAGGAAGACGGTTACCTCGACCGGCACGAAGGCGTCGGACAGACGTTTCCAGTAGCGATACTTGCCGAGCGGCTCCTTGCGGGTATGTCCCGTCACGCCGGCTTCCTCCCGCGCCTCGATCAGCGCCGCCTGCCTGCCGTCCTTTCCTTTCATCGGCCAACCCTTCGGCACGATGAACCGGCGCGTCCCGCGCGACGTCACCAGCATGACCTCCGGCCTGCCGTCGCGCAGCCGGAAAGGGATCGCCGCGACCTGGCGGATCGGTCTTCCCTTTTTCGCCTTGCGAACGGCGGCCTTCTCGTTCGGCATGCCGGCCAATTGCCTCCCAGCTGTCAGGTGACGGGAAATAGCACGGGTCGCCTGCTGCCGTCCTCCTTTCGGGAAAACGTCGCGCCGTTGCGAATCGTTGCCCCGCCCGCCAATAGTTAGACGGCGAATGATCGCGTCACGCAACCCAAAAGAAAGACAGTCAGGCGCTGGCCAGCGCGATCACCCCGCAGCCTACGATGACGGCCGACAGGAGGCGTTGCGCGACGGGTCTTTCGTGAAACAGCACGATGCCGATCAGGGCAGCGAAAATGACGCTGGACTCACGCACCGCCGAAACGGCGCCCAGCGGCGCAAGCGTCTTGGCGTAAAGCACGAAGCCATAGGCCAGGACGGCCAGCAATCCGCCGAAAAGCCCGAGCACGAAGGTCGATCCCGACACGTTCATGCGCCTCAGACGGCGGCGTCCGAGAATCATCAGGCCCACGGGAAACTCAAGCAGGAAGAGCCAGCCTATGTAGGTCATCGGATCTTCCGAATGCCGGACGCCGATGCCGTCGACGATCGAATAGCCGGCTATCGTTATGCCAAGTATGGTTGCGACGCCGATGGCGCGGGGATCGGCCCGATGCCGCCCGCGCGGGAAGGCGAGCAGCGCGATGCCGCATGAGATGGCTGCGAGCCCTATCCATCCGAGCGGCGTCAGCGTCTCGCCGATGAATACGAATGCGCCGAGCGCCACCAGCGCCGGCGCGAGGCCGCGCTGGATCGGATAGACCTGGCTCAGGTCACCGAGCCGATAGGCCTGGAAGAGCAATCCATAGTACGCATAGTGGATCAGCGTCGAAAGGCCGACATAGAGCCAGATCTCGCTCGACGGCGGCGGCGATATGATGATCAGGAATGCGCCGGCGACCGCATGGGAGAGCGAAACGGCCGCGATGACGACGGCGCGGTCGCTGGCGCCCTTGACGACGGCGTTCCAGCTCGCGTGCAGCACCGCCGCGAAAAGCACGATGACGAGAGCCGTACCGGACATGAATTGCTTTGCCAGCTAGGACAGGACGAGCCGGCATGCGCCAAACCGGGCCGAAACGCAAAGGCGAAATGCTGTGCCAGCCCGTCCCGCACCGGAATCAACGGCGGCCTGCGGAACCTCAGTGGCGGAAGTGACGGGTGCCCGTGAACACCATGGCGAGGCCATGTTCGTCGGCCGCCGCGATCACCTCGTCGTCGCGCATCGAGCCGCCGGGCTGGATTACGGCCGTGGCGCCGGCCTCCGCAGCCGCAAGCAATCCGTCGGCGAAAGGAAAGAAGGCGTCGGACGCGACGATCGAGCCTTTCGTCAGCGGCTCGGAGCGGCCCGCCGCCTCGACGGCGTCGAGCGCCTTGCGGGCCGCGATGCGCGAGGAATCGACGCGGCTCATCTGGCCGGCGCCGATGCCGACGGTCGCGCCATCCCTGGCATAGACGATGGCGTTCGACTTGACGTGCTTGGCGACGCGGAAGCCGAATTTCAGATCGGCGAGCTCCTGCGCCGAAGGGGCGCGTCTGGTCACCACCTTCAGATCCATGTCGTCGACGCTCGCCGCGTCGCGCGACTGCACGAGCAAGCCGCCCGCCACAGATTTCACGCCGACCCCTGCCGCACGCGGGTCCGGCAGGCCACCGGTAACCAGCAGACGGAGGTTCTTCTTCGCCGCGATCAGCGCAACCGCCTCGTCCGTGGCGGCCGGCGCGATGATGACTTCGGTGAAGGTCTTCACGATCTCCTCCGCCGCCTCGCCGTCGAGCAGACGGTTGACCGCGACAATGCCGCCGAAGGCCGAGACGGGATCGCAGGCCAGCGCGGCGAGATAGGCCTCGCACAGCGATGCGGCTTCCGCCACCCCGCACGGATTGGCGTGCTTGATGATGGCAACGGCCGCCGTGCGCGCCGGATCGAATTCGGCGACCAACTCGAAGGCGGCGTCGGTGTCGTTTATGTTGTTGTAGGAGAGCTGTTTGCCCTGCAGCTGACGCGCCGTTGCGACGCCCGGCCGCGCCTCGCCCGTGACGTAGAAGCCGGCCGTCTGATGTGGATTCTCGCCGTAGCGCATGACGGTGTGCAGCCTGCCGCCAAAAGCGCGAAACGCCGGCTCCTCGATGTCGAGCGCTTCCGCGAACCAGCCGGAGATTGCCGCGTCATAGGCGGCGGTGCGGGAGAAGGCTTTTGCCGCCAGCTTCTTGCGGAACTCCAGCGACAGACTGCCGATATTGACCTCAAGTGCGTTGAGGACGACGGCATAGTCTTCCGGATCGACCACCGTCGCGACATAGGCGTGATTCTTGGCAGCGGCGCGCACCATGGCCGGACCGCCTATGTCGATGTTCTCGACGACCGAGGCGTAGTCACCGCCCGACGCGCGAACTGCCTCGAAGGGATAGAGGTTCACGACCAGAAGGTCGATCGGCTCGATGCCGTGCTCGCGCATCGCCTCCCGATGCTCCGGATCGCCGCGCACCCCGAGCAGCGCGCCATGCACGGAAGGGTGAAGCGTCTTCACCCTTCCGTCCATGATTTCCGGAAAGCCGGTGAGCTGCGAAACGTCGCGCACCGGGATGCCCGCATCGGCGATGGCCCTGGCGCTACCGCCTGTCGAGACGAGCTCGACCCCGCGTGCGGCGAGGGCGGCCGCGAAGTCGACGAGGCCGGCCTTGTCGGAAACCGACAAAAGAGCGCGCTGCACCTGCACGAGATCGGGCGCCGGAATATTCTTGGACGGCACAGCCATGGAGGATTCCTGCAAGGAAAAGGAGATGGCCGCGCCCTACCATATAGAGCCGCCAAGTCAAAGCGCAGGTGTCGCGCCCCGGCCGTCAGCCGGTCTCGAAATCGCCGGGTTGCGGCGGCGCAATCGGCGTGAACAGAGTACGGTCGGGCTTGAGATCGAGCAGGGGCGTGCCATCGAGGCAGTCCATGCCACGCACCATCAGGTTGGCGCCGTCGCGTTGGACGAGCGTGGCAAGGGAGGTGCCGATCGGATTCGGCCTGACGGGAGACCGCAGCGAGAACGTTCCTCTTGCCGATCCGTCATTGGCCGGGCTTTGCCGCACCAGATCCCGGCGCGACAGATGAAGCCAGTACAGCACCTCGATGCGTTCGAAGCGTTCGATGCCCTCCAGCGCGGCGACCCAAGGCTCGAAAAGCTCGATGCGGCACAGCGGGCCGTCAGGACGACCCTGCCGAGGCGTCTTCAGACGCGACGTCCACGGCGTATGAATCCTGCCGATGAAGATCAGGCCCGCATCGTCTGGCGGCGGGATGGCGACGGCGACCTCGCCATTCCTGATCTCGTTCTCGCGGACCATCCGCGGTCAGTCGACAGCAACCATAACGTCCGACGCCTTGATGACGGCATAGGCCTGCTTTCCGACCTCGAGCGCCAGATCGTCGACGGCCGCGTTGGTGATGGAGGCGGTGACGGCGGAGCCGCCTATGTCGAGCACGACATGAGCCGTCGTCGCACCCTTGGTGATTTGCACCACCTTGCCACGTAGCAGATTGCGGGCACTGATCTTCATGATGCGCTCTCCCTTGCCGGAAAGACAGATTGTTATGTTCGGGCATATACATCGGTCAAGCACGGAGATACCCGCGCGACGCCGCTTCTGTCCGCCGGCGTCAGCGGCTGGACCGCGTGAAACGCCAGCGCACCTGATGCAGCTGTGAGGCCCGGAACGAGAGCACGATCTGGCGCGTGCGGCGCGGCCCGATGATGGAGGCGAAGAAGATCGAATCCTCGACAGTCGGCGCGACGTCCGGAGAGGCCAGCGTCCAGCGCTCCTGCTGCGGCGTTCCGAGCACCAGCCGGTCACGATCGTCACGAAAAAGCTCGATATCCGGATGCAGGTGGAAGCGCACCGAGACCGCGTCCTGAGTGGTGTCGCGGACCTTCTCGCCCTTCGGGCCGAAGAAGCGATCCACGCCGGTGAGCACATAACCTTCCTCGGAAAGGTTCAGTTCGCGCTCATGCAATATGCCGAAGCGCGCCATATAGCCGTCATGGCTGGCCACGAAGCCCTGCCGGCCCGGCTTGTCCAGCCTGACCGAGCGCACTTCCTGCGGGCCTTCGACCAGCGGCGTGCCCAGCCAGGCGACGATATTGGGGGGCAGGCTGAAACGCGCCGAGGACGTGTCGTTGAGCGTCGCCGTGGAATGCGCGGCGGTAGCGCGCCCCAGTGGCCGGAAATCCTCCACGCCATAGGCGTCTACGCCTGAATTGACGATGATGTTCTGCCGGCCCGAAGACATCTCGAAGGAGAGGCACCCGGCATGGGCGCGCTTCGAAACGTCGAGCGGCGGCGGCGCGCCGGTATCCGCAATGACCACCGTCGCGCCGAGCGCCAGACGCTCGTAACCGGAATGCGGCGCATGCAGCAGCGGCGCCCCGACCGTCTCGTCATGGCGCAGTATGGCCGCGATCCGGTCCTGGATCGTCGCGCCCATGCCGTTGAAGCGGGCAAGCGAGCCGTCGCCATGCCGGAAGAAACGCAATGCCGGCAGCATGCGCTCGACCGCGCCGATCAGCTCCTGCGGCGGCGTCTCCGCCTGGTTGGCATAGGTCTGCCGCAGCGGCAGCAGATCGGCGAGCAGTTCCAGCACCGACAGTGGGTCACGCGAGATGTGGCCGCCATCCGGCAGGATCTGGCGGTCGAGTTCCAGCGCGAGGTTGCGCGTCGCGCTGCGCAGCGCCGATGGCGGCGCCGGCAGCGAAAGCGCGGAAAAGGCGAGCGCGATACGGCCCCGCAGCCGGTCGCGGCCATCGGGCATGTCGGAGGCAACGGAGCGCAGATAACGAATCTGGACGGCAAGCGATTTCAGGAAGGCACGGTAAAACGGAAACTCGGCCCCCTGCAGCACGACGGGCGAATGCTGCAGCCACGCGATGATGCGCTTGGCCACCGTCGCCGGCTCCCATGCGGGACCGGCGATCCTGCCGCCGTGGAGCGCGATCCAGTCGGAGACGAGCGAACGCGCATTTGCCGCGGCGAGATCGGAGCCCGCGGCGCGCATATGGCGCAGCCAGCGGAAGCCATGGAGGCTGCGCAGCCAGCGGCTGTTGGCGACCTCGATCTGGAAGGGCGACTCCTCGCCTGTTTCCACCAGCTGCCCGGCCAGAGGGAAGCGGCCATGATAGATCTCGACGGCGATCTGTGGATCGGCAAGGCGCAGATCGGGCGGCGCGATCAGCACACGCTCCGGTGTGCGGCCGGCATAGCGCCACCGATAGTTCGGCCCGGCGCGCAAACGGCGGCTCGCCTGCTTCCACATCCTGCGGGCAACCAGCGCCCAAAGGCGCGGCGAGTTGCCTCCTCCGCTTGCCAAAAATGCCCACTCCTGACCGTTCGCCCCCGGTGCCGAGATAACTAAGGTGATTCAGCCTTTTTCGCGAGCGCTGAAATGACCGGCCCGTCAGACGGCCTTGATGAGGCGGGCGGCGAAGAAGCCGTCGAGCCCGGAAATGCCCGGCTCCGCCAGCACCAGATCGGCCGGTGTCGTGCGCAGCAATCCCTCGGGGGTGACGAAGCCGGCGATTCCCGGCAATTCGTCCGGCGTGATCGGATCGAGCCGCGCGACGGCGTGTTCGGCGAGATGACGCCGGACAAGCTGTTCACCCTCCAGCGGGTCGAGCGAGCAGTTGGAAAACACCAGCCTGCCGCCCGGCTTGAGCAGGTCGAAGGCGCGCGCCAGCAGCCGCGCCTGAAGGTCGGCGAGCTTTTCCACATCCTGTGGCGATTTGGTCCAAGGCACGTCGGGGTGGCGGCGCACCGTACCGGTGGACGAGCACGGGGCGTCGAGCAGGATCGCGTCGAAAGGCGCAGATGGAGCGTAAGTCGACACATCCGCCTGCACGATGTCGGCGGCGAGGTTCAGGCGATCGAGATTGGACCGCAGCCGGTCGAGACGGCTTTTCGACAGATCGACCGCCGTGACATGCGCCCCTGCGAGTACGAGCTGGGCCGTCTTGCCGCCCGGCGCGGCGCAAAGATCCGCGACACGCTTGCCGCCGATTTCGCCGAGAAGCCGGGCTGGAAGAGCGGCGGCGGCGTCCTGCACCCACCAGTCGCCGTCGGCGAATCCCGGGAGGTCCGGCACCGGCGCGGAGAGGCGCGAAACCCGCACCGACCCGGTCGGCAGCACGAAACCGCCGAGCCGGTCTGCCCAGCCGTCTGCATCCGCCTTGACCGAAAAATCCACCGGCGCCTCGTGGCGGTGGGCAGCGAGAATGGCGCGGGCCTTCGTCTCTCCATAGGCATCGGCAAGACGGGACCGGAACCAGTCAGGCGCGTCGACCGTCTCGTCCAGCGTCTTCGCCAAAGACCGTTCTTTCGTCCGCGCCACCGAGCGCAGAACGCCGTTCACCAGCCCGGCAAAACGCTGCGTGCGCGGATCGCCCTTGGCATGCGTGACGGCGAGGTCGACAGCCGCGCTGTCCGGTATGTCGAGGAACAGGATCTGGGCCGCGGCGACGTGCAGGATATGCGTCAGCGTCGTGGCGTTCGCCGGCAGCGGCCGTTCAAGCTGCCGGTCGAGCAGCCGGCCGATTGTGACACGGAACCGCAGCGCGGTGGTGAGGATCGCCCGGACGAGCGTACGATCGCGACCCTCGAGCGCGCGGAACTGCGGATGTCCGTGCTCGGCGTCGGTCAGGCCGTCGAGCGGTGTCTTCGCATCGATGACGGCTGCGAGCAGCCGGGCGGCCGCCATCCGCGCCGCGAGACCGGGCACGGATGGTTCCGGCGCGAGACGCGGCCCCTTTCTCTCCCGCTGCTTTTTCGTGCGAGGCGGCTTGCCGCCCGCCGGGCGTTCACTCACGACCAGCGGCCTTTGGGTCCGGTCGGATTGCGACCCCAGGGCCCGCCGGGCTTCTTGCTCTCCGGCGGCGGGGATGGCGCATCACCTGACGGCGCGCCCCATGGGCCGCTCGGAGACGCGCCGCTATCCGTCGCGCGGCCCGACATTTCCGGACGCGCAGGGGGCGTGTCAGGACGGCGCGGCGCTTGGGCACGGGG
Organism: Rhizobiaceae bacterium; assembly: GCA_023953845.1. NCBI lineage: Bacteria > Pseudomonadati > Pseudomonadota > Alphaproteobacteria > Hyphomicrobiales > Rhizobiaceae > Rhizobiaceae bacterium. The sequence continues at coordinate 1,479,659 of JAMLJC010000001.1, forward strand.
CTCCAGTCCGACGCCGTCACGCGCCATCTTCTCCAGCGCGGCAATACGGTTTCCCGTGTCCGGATGTGTTGAGAACAGATTGTCCATGCGCTCGCCGGACAGCGGGTTGATGATGAACATATGCGCCGTTGCCGGGTTGCGCTCCGCCTGCAGGCTGTGGATGCGCTGCGCGGCGGCCGCGATCTTCTTCAGGGCCGAGGCGAGCCACAGCGGATTGCCGCAGATTTCCGCGCCGCGGCGGTCGGCGGAATACTCGCGCGTGCGGCTGATCGCCATCTGCACCAGCATGGCGGCAAGCGGCGCGACGATGACGGCCACGAGCACGCCTATGAGTCCCAGCGGATTGTTGTTCTCGCGGCTGTTGCCGCCGAAGAAGAAGGCGAAGTTGCCGAGCATTGAGATCGCGCCGGCAAGCGTCGCCGTGACGGTCATGGTCAGCGTGTCGCGGTTCTGGATATGCGCCAGCTCGTGCGCCATGACGCCCGCCGCTTCCTCATAGGAAAGGCGCTCCAGGAGGCCAGTCGTCGCGGCCACGGCGGCATTTTGCGGATTGCGTCCCGTGGCGAAGGCATTGGGCTGCGGGCTGTCGATCAGATAGACCTTGGGCATCGGCAGGCCTGCGCGCCTTGCGAGCTCGGAGACGATGCGGTGGAACTCCGGCGCGGTGCGCGCATCGACCTCGACGGCGTTATAGGCGCGCAGCACCATCTTGTCGGCATTCCAGTAGCTGAACAGGTTCATGCCGGCCGCGATGATGAACGCGATCGCCATGCCGCCCGATCCGCCGATGAGGTAGCCGACGCCCATGAAGAGCGCTGTCATCGCGGCCAGAAGCATTGCGGTGCGCATCACGTTCATCATTCACTCCGGACGCCGCCTCGTTTCTCTGGCGGCAAGGTCATCTGGCCTATATCATGGTATGAGGACTGCACGCTTTCAATGATCGCACGCGCAATGACCCAATCGAACGAAAATGCACCCGAAACGCCGACGACGGCGACGCCCGCCAGGGCGCTTTCGCCGGCGGCACGGCGCGCCCTGGAAGAAGCTGCCGGCCGCCGTGCCGATTACGTGGCCAGCGAGGCCCGGTTGCCGAAGGAAATCGGTGGGCGCAAGGGGCTGGAACCGGGCCGCTACGGCGATTGGGAAGTCAAGGGCCTGACAAGCGACTTCTGACACAGGCGACTTCTGACCTCTGCGTCGACACGATCTTTCGGGCAGGCTGGAACCGGATCCGCCCGCGCAGAGTTATGCGTGCTGCTCCCCGATAGCGGCGATGAGAGGTTCCCGACGATGCATATCCGGCTCGGTTATGAAATCGCGATCGATTGCGATGCGCCGACACATGTCGTTTCCATGCTCGACGTCAATCGCGACCGGCAGGCGGATATCCAGCGTCAGACGCGGTTCATGACAAATCCTTCCGTTCCGGTGAGCTGCTATGTGGACAGCTTCGGCAACACCTGCCGCCGCTTCACCGCGCCGTCCGGCGGGGTGAGAATCCTCTACGACGCCGTCGTCGAGGACAGCGGGCTGCATGACGAGGTGAACACCCTCGCCGGCGAGACGCCGGTGGAGAAGCTGCCCAGCAATGCGCTCGTCTACCTGCTCGGCAGCCGATACTGCGAAACGGATCACCTAAGCCAGCAAGCATGGAACCTGTTCGGCCATCTCCCGCCCGGCTGGGCGCGCGTGCAAGCGATCGTGGACTACGTCCACAACCGCCTGTCATTCAGCTACGGCTACGCGCGCTCGACGCGCACCGCCGCGCAGGCGCATGAGGAACAGGTCGGCGTCTGCCGCGATTTCGCGCATCTCGCCATCGCGCTTTGCCGCTGCATGAACATACCGGCGCGCTACGTGAACGGTTTCCTTGGCGACATAGGCGTGCCTGCGGACCCGGCGCCGATGGATTTTTCCGCCTGGACGGAAGTCTATCTCGACGGCAAATGGTACACGTTCGACGCCCGCCACAACAGGCCGCGCATCGGCCGCGTCGTCATCGCACGCGGGCGGGACGCCACCGACGTCCCGCTTCTGCATACGTTCGGGCCGCACCGTCTCACGACATTCAAGGTCTGGACCTACGAGCAGGAAAGCCATCCGGTGCGGCCGCCCGTGCAGGGTATCGACCGCACGATGACCAATCGCATGATAGCCTGACGGCATATGTGTCAGAATGGCACGCCTTGCCGTGTCCCGCATCGGGGCACCGAAAGACCGCGTTAACCTTTCCTAAGATTGACGGGGAAGTCGGTCCGGTCACATTTCCCTAGGCGATCGGTCATTAAGGCTTGCGTAACCTTAATGAAACCTTGGCATCAATGATTTCAACATCTTGTCAGGCCTCACCTGCCCAAGACTGACGGTTTGAGCGAAATCGGCAGCGTTCCTGCTTGGCCTGCGCCAGAGGCCACAGAGGAACGAGAAGATGCGCTCATTCCAGACTTCCACCAGTGTCGCGAAACGATTCGCTGAAGATCGTCGCGGCAATTTCGCAATCCTGACCGGCATCGTGCTGACCACGGTCACCATGGCCGTCGGGATGGCGGTAAATACCGCCCAGTCCTACCATGTGAAATCGAGCCTGAGATCGGCGCTCGACGCGGCGGTGACCTCGACCGCCTACGACATCACGACCGGCAGGATAAAGCCGGACGATGCGCAGGCGAATGTCGAGAAGTTCCTCAACATCAATGGCCGCGCAGTCTTCTCCACGCAGGGCGAGTACACGCTGCTCCCGGTGGTGGTGGACACGACCGCCCGCACCATCGCGGCGACCGCCTATGCCAATGTCGATCTCGCTTTCCCGTTTTTCGGCATGGAGGACCCGCGCGTCACCATCGAGAGCGCGGCGCTCTATTCGGACAAGCAGATCGAGGTGGCGATGATGCTCGACGTCACCGGCTCGATGGGCAAGACGAAGAAGACCGACAAGATCGGCGACCTGCAAAATGCGGCAAGAAACGCCGTCAAGACGATGCTCGACGAGCAGGATCCGAAGAAGCCCCGCATCCGTGTCTCGATCGTGCCCTACGCATCCGGCGTCAATACGGGCGGGCTAAGCAAAAACGTCTTCTTCGAAAGCTCCGGCAGCGGCGATCTCCCGCCGGCACAGGACAGCGCCGTCATCAAGGCGGCGACCGGAAAGACGGAACTGCCTTCCTACAAGGAGTATCTGAAGATCGTCGCGGACAGCTTTCCGGCTCCGGCCAAGACGAAATGCGCAACGGAGCGCAAGCTTCTCGACGGCACGGCGGATCTCAGCGGTGATGGGCCCGACACAGTACGCAAGAATAAGAGCGACAAAGCCTATTGGGCCATGGTCAATCGCGACGATCACATGACCACCAGCGGCATGAACAGCTGTCCGGATGCTCCTGTCATTCCGCTCACCGCGGATGCGACGGCGCTCCTCGACAGCATCAAGGATTTCAAGGCCAGTGGCTACACGGGCGGCGCCATCGGCATCCAGTGGACCTATTACATGCTGTCGTCAAAATGGCGCGACGTCATAGCGGATGCAGGCCTCGGCAGCGGGCCTTCGCCCAGCAATCCGAAGCATCTTGCCAAGGTCGCTATCCTTATGACCGACGGCCAGTTCAACACGGCCTATGCGGGCGCCGGCAGCAACTACAACGGTCAGGGAAATCTCGCCCGCAAGAACGCCGAATCGCTCTGCAAGAACATGCGCAACGAGGGCATCGAGATATTCACAATCGGCTTCGACCTCAACAATCCCGACATGTCCGAAGCGGAGCGCAACGCCGCCAAGGGTGTCCTGAAGAATTGCGCCTCGACCACGCCGTCGACGACAAAACACTATTTCGAGGCGTCCACCGGCGAGGAACTCGACGCCGCCTTTCAGGCGATCATCGCCAACACCGAGAAAATCGCGCTGACGAAATAGCGCTCCAACTAAAAAGGCCGTCGTTCCCTCGGGAACGACGGCCTTCCGTGACTTTCGTCCAGCGCGCGACCGTCAGCGATGACTTTCGTCATCGGCCGCACGTGACCGCGCTTCAGCGGAGAGGCTGCTCTCCGTGAAGGCAATCCGCCGAGATCACGCTCTGGCACACGAAACCACTCGACATCGGATCACCTCCTTTCAATTGGTTGGACACGACGGCAATGTGGGATATCCCGTTCCGCTTCGCAAGAGCGAAAGAGACCGGCCGGGAGAGAAGAATGCGCGAACAGCAGATCATGGCCGAAGGCCTGCAGTTTCCGGAGGGTCCGGTCGCCTCTGCCGACGGATCGGTTCTCGTTGTGGAGATCCAGCGCAGGACAGTCACGCGTGTCGCCGATGACGGTAGCGTCGAAAGACTGGCGGAACTGCCCGGCGGACCGAACGGTCTCGCCATGGGGCCCGACGGATTTCTCTACATCTGCAACAATGGCGGTTTCCTCTTCAACGAGATCGACGGTCTGAACCGCGTCAAACCGGGCGTGCCGGAAGGCTATGCTGGCGGCTGGATCGAACGCCTCCATCTCGCTACGGGCCGTCGCGAAGTGCTGTACCGGACTTGCGGCGAACACCCCCTCGTCGGACCCAACGATCTGGTTTTCGACAGCCATGGCGGCTTCTATTTCACCGATTTCGGCAAGATCTACCCGCGCTTCCGTCCCAATGGCGGCCTTTACTACGCGCAGGCGGACGGGTCGCGGATCGTCGAGATCGCCTATCCGATGATCCTGCCGAACGGCGTCGGCCTCTCGCCGGACGGCCTGATCGTCTATGCGGCCGAAACGGAGACGGGAAGGCTCTGGGCCTTCGACCTCGAAGGTCCTGGACAACGCAAGCCCCCGGCCTCGAGCGCACCGCATGGCGGCCGACTCGTCTGCGGCCTTGGCGGTTACCAGCGGCTCGACAGCCTTGCGGTCGACGCTGCCGGCAACATCCATGTCGCCACGCTCGTCACCGGATGCATCACGGTGATCAGCCCGGCGGGCGAGGTGCTCGACCAGGTCATGACCGGTGATCCGATGACGACGAATGTCTGCTTCGGCGGTCCGGAACTGAAGACCGCCTACGCCACGCTGTCAGGAAAAGGGCAGTTGGTACGCTGGGAAGGCGAGCACAGGGGCTCGCCTCTGCCCCATGGAGACTTTGCGTAAGTCTGGGACAGCGTACGGACCGGCTTGCCGGCCCAAGCCCCGCGCCTTTCGGAAGTCGCGGACGTTCGAGGCGATGCCCCGCCCAATGGCGCATCGCCTCGCCGGCGGCTTCCTAAGCTCTCTTGTTCTGGCGGTTCACAACCAGATCGTCCACCACCGCTGGATCGGCCAGCGTCGAGGTGTCGCCCAGCGAGCCGAAATCGTCCTCCGCGATCTTGCGCAGGATACGGCGCATGATCTTGCCGGATCGCGTCTTCGGCAGGCCGGGCGCGAACTGGATCTTGTCCGGCGTCGCGATGGCGCCGATCTCCTTGCGCACATGCGCGATGAGTTCCTTGCGCAGATCCTCGGAGCCCGCCTCGCCGGCCATCAGCGTGACGTAGCAATAGATTCCCTGACCCTTCACGTCATGCGGATAGCCGACGACCGCCGCTTCCGAGACCTTGTCGTGGCTGACGAGGGCCGATTCCACCTCGGCGGTGCCCATGCGGTGGCCGGAGACGTTGATGACGTCGTCGACACGGCCGGTGATCCAGTAATAGCCGTCATTGTCCCGCCGGCAGCCGTCGCCGGTGAAATACTTGCCTTTGTAGGTGGAGAAGTAGGTCTGCACGAAGCGCTCGTGGTCTCCATAGACGGTGCGCATCTGGCCCGGCCACGAATCGATGATACAGAGATTGCCGCTCGCCGCTCCCTCCAGCACCTTGCCGTCGCCGTCCACCAGTTGCGGCTGGACGCCGAAGAAGGGCCGCGTGGCGGAACCCGCCTTCAGGTCCGTTGCGCCCGGCAGCGGCGAGATCAGGATGCCGCCCGTTTCGGTCTGCCACCAGGTGTCGACGATGGGCACCTTGCCGTTGCCGACGACGTTGAAATACCATTCCCATGCTTCGGGATTGATCGGCTCGCCGACCGAGCCGAGCACGCGCAGCGACTTTCGCGATGTCTTCTTCACCGCGGCATCGCCCGCGCCCATGAGCGCGCGCAAGGCGGTCGGCGCGGTGTAGAAGATATTCACCTGATGCTTGTCGATGACTTCCCAGAAGCGCGAGACCGACGGATAGTTGGGCACGCCCTCGAACATCAGCGTGGTCGCGCCGTTGGCCAGCGGCCCGTACAGGATGTAGCTGTGGCCCGTCACCCAGCCGACATCGGCGGTGCACCAATAGATATCGCCGTCGTGATAATCGAAGACGTATTTGTGCGTCATCGACGTGAAGACGAGGTAGCCCGCGGTCGTGTGCAGCACGCCCTTCGGCTTGCCGGTCGAACCTGAAGTATAGAGGATGAAGAGCGGGTCTTCCGCTTTCATCTTCTCCGGCTTGCACTCCGCCTTCACGTCGAGGATTTCGTCGTGGTACCAGAGGTCGCGGCCGTTGGCCCAACCGATCTTGCCGCCCGTGCGCCGCACCACCAGCACGTTCTTGACCATCACGTGGTTCTTCGCGGCGATGTCGATGGCCTTGTCGGTATTCTCCTTCAGCGGGATCGTCCTGCCGCCGCGCAGCCCCTCGTCGGCGGTGATGACGAAGGTGGATTCGCAGTCGATGATGCGGCCCGCGAGCGAATCCGGCGAGAAGCCACCGAAGACAACCGAATGGACGGCGCCGATGCGCGCGCAGGCGAGCATCGCGTAGGCCGCCTCCGGGATCATCGGCATGTAGATGGTGACACGGTCGCCCTTCCGGACGCCGTGTTTCTTCATCACATTGGCTAGCCGGCACACACGATCGTAGAGCTCGTTGTAGGTAATCTTCTTGTCGTCGTAAGGATTGTCGCCTTCCCAGATGATCGCGGTCTGGTTGCCGCGCTTCTTCAGATGACGGTCGATGCAGTTATAGGCGACGTTGGTCTGACCGTCCTCGTACCACTTGATCGAGACCTTGCCGTGATAGGATGTGTTCTTGACCTTGGTGTAGGGCTTGAACCAGTCGATGCGCTTGCCGTGCTTGCCCCAAAACCTGTCCGGGTTTTTGATGCTTTCCGCGTACCATTTGAGATACGTCTCGTTGTCGATCAAAGCGTCTTTCTTCCACGTCGGCTGGACGCGGTGGATATGAACCTCGGACATGATGTGCTCTTCCCTCCCACGAGCCCGGGAGCCCGCATGCTTCTCAAATCTGGCATCTAGTATCAGTTCTGCCCGTGGGGCAACATCTTACCTTCGGATTAGGCAAAAGGGCGGAGACGCGCCTTCGGCCTACGCCGGGCGGCGGTCTTGACGGACCGGCGCGACGCGCGTCTTCTGGCGCCGGGATAGTCCGAAATACCCGGAGCGACGCCATGGCCAAGGTACGCGCACTCGTTCTCGAACGGCAGCATGAACTCGCCTTGCGCGACATCGAGCTGCCGATGGAGGTCGGTCCGGACGCAGTGAAGATCCGTATCCATACGGTGGGCGTCTGCGGCTCCGATGTCCATTACTACACGCATGGGCGCATCGGCCGCTTCGTGGTCGAACAATCGATGGTCCTCGGTCACGAGGCCGCCGGCACCGTGGTCGAGGTGGGCGCGGAGGTTAAGCATCTCAAGGTCGGCGACCGCGTCTGCATGGAACCCGGCATCCCCGATCCGAACTCGAAAGCGAGCCGGCTCGGCCTCTATAATGTCGATCCTGCCGTCATCTTCTGGGCGACGCCGCCGGTTCATGGCGTGCTCACGCCGCATGTCGTGCATCCGGCGAACTACACGTTCAGGCTGCCGGACAATATCAGCTTCGCGGAGGGCGCCATGGTCGAGCCGTTCGCGGTCGGCATGCAGGCCGCGCACAAGGCGGGCATCGCGCCCGGCGACACGGCGGTCGTGCTGGGCGCCGGGCCGATCGGCACGATGGTGGCGATCGCCGCGCTGGCGGGCGGCTGCGCCCGCGCCATCGTCGCCGATCTCGCCCAGCCGAAACTCGACATCGCGGCGAAATATCAGGGCGTGATCCCGGTCAACATACGCGAAAGCAACCTGGTCGAGGAAGTCGCACGACTGACCGAGAACTGGGGTGCCGATATCGTTTTTGAATGCTCCGGCTCGGCCAGGGCATGGGAGACGATCTTCGATCTGCTGCGCCCCGGCGGCGCGATTGTCGCCGTCGGCTTGCCGGTCTCGCCGGTACCGCTCGACGTCTCGACCTGCACGACGAAGGAAGCGCGCATCGAGAGCGTCTTCCGCTACGCGCACCAGTACGAGCGCGCGATCGCGCTGATGGCGTCAGGGCGCGTTGACCTGAAACCGCTCATATCCGGGACTTTCACCTTCGAGGAATCGATCAAGGCTTTCGAACGCGCCGTCGAGGCGCGGCCGAGCGACGTGAAGCTGCAGATCGTACTCGATTCCTGAGCCGCATTACCGGCCGTACCCGCAGCATCAGGGCTGGACGCGCTCCACGGAAATGCGCACAAGCATGCCATGGCGCAGAAGAAAGCACATGAGGTCGACGCCTGGCTGTCCCGCCCGCAGCCGGACGCCAGAGTCGTCCTGATCTATGGGCCCGATCGCGGCCTGGTATCGGAGCGCGCGGTCCGTTTCGCGAAGTCCACGGGCCTGCCCGCCGATGATCCCTTCGTCGTCGTGCGGCTCGATGCGAGCACGCTGGAAAAGGACTCCGGCCGGCTGCTGGACGAGGCGCATGCCGTCGCCATGTTCGCGCCCCGCCGGCTGATCTGGATCCGCGGCGCCGGCGGTGACAAGAGGCTGGCTGATGACGTGAAAGCGCTCCTTGCGCGCCCCTCCGAGGACGCCATCATCCTGATCGAGGCGGGCGACCTCAAGAAAGGCGCCGGTCTTCGCGCGGCCGTGGAGGGCGGCGCATCCGGCATGGCCCTGCCCTGCTATGCGGATGACGGGCGGGAACTCGACCGGTTGATCGACGAGGAACTCGCGACGGCGGGACTTGCTATCGATCTCGAAGCAAGGCGCTTGTTGCGCGACAGCCTCGGCGGCGACCGCATGGCGTCGCGCAGCGAGCTTCAGAAACTGGCCCTCTACATGCGTAACGAGAAGCACGTTACGCGCGACGATATCCTGGTCGCCATCAGCGACGTCGCGGAATCGAGCGTGGATGAGATCATCGATGCCGCCCTCGCAGGCGATGTGACTACGGCCGACGCGGCGCTGACGCGCGGGCTGGCCAGTTCGGGCGCAACCTTCCAGATCCTGTCTGGTGCGATGCGGCAGCTACAGTCGCTGCATCTCATGCGCGCTGCGATCGAAAAGGGTGCAAGCGCGTCCGGCGTCATGGCCGCAGCCCGGCCGCCTGTCCATTTCAGCCGGCGCACCGCCATCGAGAAGACGCTTTCGATCTGGACCGCGGAACACATCGAGCGTGCCTTGACGCGTCTGCAAGGCCTTGTCCTGGCGACGCGACGGCGTCCCGAACTCGCCGCCGCCTCGATTCGCCAGGCCATGCTCGGCCTGGCGGCCGAAGCGGCGGCCGCCAGTCGCCGGAGATAGTTCCGGCAGAATTATCGCTTTACTTTCAATCCTTTAGGCGACGGCACAGGTCGTCAAGCTGCTCCAGGCTGCGATACTGGATACGCACTTCTCCACCCTGCCCCTTGTGAGCAATGGAAACGTTGAGGCCGGTGCTGTCCGTCAGCAGCTTTTCAAGCGCCAGCGTGTCGGCATCCTTCTCGCGGCGCGCGGCAGGCGCCTTCTCCGGCGCCGCCGGCTCCTGTGCCAGAGCTTCCGCCTGACGCACCGAAAGCCCCTCGCTGATGATCCGTTTCGCCAATCCTGCGGGGTCGGCTGCGGTCACAAGCGTCCGCGCGTGACCTGCGGAAAGCTGGCCATCAACCAGCATATCGCGAATCACCTGCGGCAGTTTCAGCAGCCGAAGCGTATTGGCGACATGGCTGCGGCTCTTGCCGATCACCTGCCCGAGATCGGCCTGCGTATAGCTGTGCTCGTCGATAAGCTGCTGATAACCCTGCGCTTCCTCCAGCGGATTGAGATCGGCGCGCTGCACGTTTTCGATAATGGCGAGCTCGAGCGCCGTTCGATCGTTGACCTCGCGCACGAGCACCGGGATTTCCGCAAGCCCCGCACGCTGCGCAGCCCGCCAGCGCCGCTCGCCGGCAATGATTTCATACCGCCCCGGCACGGGCGCCGAGCGCACGATGATAGGCTGCACAATCCCGTGCTCGCGTATCGATTGCGCAAGATCGGCAAGTTCCTCCTCGCGGAAATTGCGGCGTGGATTGCGCGGATTCGGCGAAACGAACTCGATCGGAACCTTGCCGTCGGCTCGCGGCACGCTTTGCTCGGGTTCGGATGAGCGGTCGATTTCCCCGATTAGCGCTGCAAGCCCGCGTCCGAGACGCTTTCGTGAAGGATCGTCGTTCATATATCAATCCAATCGTCAGGCTGCCCGGGACTGCCGTTCGCGCCGGATCACTTCCGACGCCAGTTGCAGATAGGCCTGGCTCCCGGAGCACTTGAGATCATAAAGAATGGCCGGCTTGCCGTAGGATGGGGCCTCGGAAACGCGGACGTTTCTGGGTATGACCGTCTTGTAGACCTTGTCGCCCATATTCGCCCGCACATCCTCGACGACCTGATTGGCCAGATTGTTGCGACCATCGAACATGGTCAGCACGATGCCCTGGATCACGATCTTTGGATTGATGCTGCGCCGTACCTGATCCACGGTTTCCAGAAGCTGGCTCAAGCCCTCCAATGCGAAAAACTCGCACTGGAGGGGCACCAGCACGGAATCCGCGGCAGCCATGGAGTTCAATGTCAGCAGATTGAGCGAGGGCGGACAGTCAATAAGCACGTACGAAAAACTGTTGGCGCCCGCGGCAAAGTCGCACAATGCATTGCGAAGCCGCAGCACGCGATCCGGCGCCTGCGAAATCTCCATTTCAACGCCGAGAAGATCGAGGGTCGATGGAATGATAGAAAGGCCGGGCACCACTGTGGGTATCGCGGCGTCGGCAATTCCGGCGTTGCCCGTCAGCACGTCATATGACGATACAGCGCGGTCGCGACGATCAATCCCCAATCCGGTGCTGGCATTGCCCTGGGGGTCGAGATCCACGATCAACACGCTTTCGCCGATTGCGGCGAGTGCCGTCGCCAGATTGATGGCCGTAGTCGTCTTTCCGACCCCACCTTTCTGGTTGGCTACGGTGATGATTCGCAGCTTGTTGCTCATTCTTTCCGCCGCTGGAGGTTCAATATTTCCAGAATCACACTTCCACGCTCGACTGCGCTGGGGCGTTCTATCAGATCGAATCTCCAGTCGTCAGCGCTTTCTTCCAGCTCCCTGCGATAATCCCGGCCTTTGTGAAAGAGGGCTCTCGTTGTGCTTGAGAACAATGGATAGGCAAGCTCTAGCAATATCGGCAGCGGCGCCAGAGCGCGGGCCGTGACGATTTCCGGATTTGGCAGCATGCCCGCGATTTCTTCAATCCGCCTTACATGCACTTTAGCCGGAAGTGCCAGCTCGCGAACCGCTGTCTGAAGAAATGCAGCCTTTTTGGCATTGCTCTCGATAAGATCGACGCTTGCATCTGCGCATTGCTTCAGAAACGTCGCAACGACCAATGCCGGAAACCCACCGCCCGAACCAAGGTCCATCCACCTTTTTGCGCCTCTGGCGAGAGGCAAAAGCTGCGCGCTGTCAACTACATGCCGCATCCATAGCTCGCTCAAGGTCGACGGCGCGACGAGATTGATCCGGGCCGCCCATTTGCGGAATAGTCCCTGCAGCTGCAACAGACCTGCAAATGTTTCACGTGAAACTGGGCCTACAACGCGTTCGAGGGCAATCAGTTCGGATTTCAAGCCGCGCGGCCTCGCTGCATCCCGGCGGAATGCGTGAGCAGAATAGCGAGCGCCGCCGGGGTCATCCCCTCTATTCGCTGGGCCTCTCCAATCGTCATCGGTTTACGATGCAGTAATTTCTGCTTCAACTCGTTGGAAAGCCCGGGAAGCGCCTGATAGTCTATATCCTGCGGCAATCTCCGACCCTCTTCGTCACGGATACGAATCGATTCTTCTGCTTGGCGGTCGAGATAAACGGCATACTTCGCATCAGTCTCAAGCCTTTCAAGCGTCGTTGTATCGAACGCGCCGAACTGCGGCCAAATAGCCAGAAGTTGTTTTATCTCTATATCGGGATAGGACAGCAACTGAAAAGCCGAGCGCCGAACACCATCCCGATTGAGCTGCAATCCATGGCGCGATGCTTGCGTCGGAGTCAGGGACACATTTTCCGCCATTGCACGCGCCGCCGCCAGTTGCTGCATGGCGTCTCTAAATCGTTCGGAACGCGCCGACCCACATATCCCGAGCGTCGATGCGACAGGTGTCAGCCGTTCATCCGCGTTGTCCGCTCGAAGGGAGAGGCGGTATTCCGCACGCGACGTGAACATACGATAAGGCTCGCTGACTCCGCGGCTCGTCAAATCGTCAATCATCACTCCGATATAGGAGCGGGTTCTGTCAAACACATAACCGTCATCGCCGGTCGCCCGGCGCGCGGCGTTAATGCCGGCAACCACGCCTTGAGCAGCAGCTTCTTCGTAACCCGTCGTCCCATTGATCTGTCCGGCAAGAAAGAGTCCCTGCATAGCGCGGGTCTCCAGCGTCGGAGACAATTCGCGGGGATCAATGTGATCGTACTCGATCGCATAGCCCGGCTGAACCATGACAGCCTTCTCCAGCCCTGGGATCGTTTTTAGCAGTTGAAGCTGTGCATCCTCCGGCAGCGAGGTCGATATTCCATTCGGATAGACCGTGTCGTCATCAAGCCCTTCGGGCTCAAGAAAGATCTGGTGGCCATCACGATCCCCGAACTTGACGATCTTGTCCTCGATCGATGGACAATAACGTGGCCCGACACCTTCAATCGAACCTGAGTACATCGCCGACCGATGAAGATTGTTCCGAATGACCTCGTGTGTAGCGGCCGTCGTTCGCGTGATGCCGCATTCGATCTGCGGCGTTTCAATGCGATCGGTCATCAGCGAGAACGGCAACGGATCGGCGTCGGCTGCCTGCTTGTTCAGGGATTGCCAATCGATCGTTCGGCCGTCCAGGCGCGGAGGTGTGCCTGTCTTCAGTCGGCCAAGCGAAAAACCTATGCGCCTCATGGACGCCGCAAGGTTTATAGATGCCGGCTCGTTCACACGCCCCGCCACGATCTTTCGTTCACCGATATGGATGAGCCCTCGAAGGAATGTCCCGGTCGTCAACACGACCGCGCCACACGATAATTCCCGACCGTCAGCCAACAACAGGCCCGTAATCACATCATCGTTCGCAACAAGCTCCGCTGCTTCTCCCTCAATGACAACCAGGTTCGGCTGGCTGGACAGCGCCATCTGCATTGCATTTCGATACAGTTTGCGGTCGGCTTGAGTTCGCGGCCCCCGTACTGCGGGACCCTTGCGCCTGTTCAACAGTCGGAATTGAATGCCGGCTTGATCGGCAATACGTCCCATAAGCCCGTCAAGCGCGTCGACCTCGCGCACCAGCTGTCCCTTGCCCAGGCCGCCGATTGCGGGATTGCACGACATCGCCCCGATCGTGTCGTATCGGAGCGTAACCAGCGCCGTCTCTACGCCAGCGCGGGCAGCCGCAGCCGCCGCTTCGCATCCGGCGTGCCCGCCACCAACGACAACGACGTCAAATCGCAAAGTCATTTCCCGTATCCTATCTTATCGGGCGATTTTAGAGTCGTTTCACGTGAAACGCAAAAGTTGGCGCAGGAAGGCGTGTTTCACGTGAGTCATTATTTGCCGATGCAGAATGTCGAAAAGATCGAGCCCAAAAGGTCTTCCACGGCAATTTCTCTCGTAATACGGCCAAGCGCATCACCGGCCAGCCGTAGTTCCTCGGCCCGCAACTCCAACGGCTTCTCCGCCAACGCATTATGAATGTGGCCGACACTTCGTGTCAGCAGCTCTACGTGCCGCAAGCGGGACGGAAGGATTTCCGTGGCAGGCGCCATACTTTTCACGGCAACCGCAAGCATGGTTAGCAATTCGTCAAGACCAGCGCCGCTGCTTACGGAAACTTCAAGATCATACCTCCTGTCTCCGTGGTGAGCCAAATCCGCCTTGGAACCGATAAATCGAACATCGCGAAGACCTTCGGGCGGACCGACATCCTCGGCTTCAGTGACATCCGACAGAAACAGCACAAGGTCGGCCCCTCGCGCCCGCCGTAGTGCGCGTACCACGCCTTCCTGCTCTACCTCATCGCCGGCATAGCGGATGCCCGCAGTATCGGTAATCCGCACCTTATAGCCCTCAAGATCGAGAGAGACCTCGATCAAATCCCGAGTCGTTCCAGCCTGGGACGAGACTATGGCCACATCCCGACGAGCCAGAGCGTTCAGAAGGCTGGATTTCCCCGCATTCGGCGCTCCGAGAATGACAACATCGAGTCCGTCTCGCACGATTTCCGCGCGATGAAAGCCGGCACAATGGGCAGTGATCTCGCCGGCCAGCGCGTCGAGATCGCTCCAGATCGACGCCGAGACTGTATCGGGCACATCGCCCTCATCCGCGAAATCAAGTTCGGCTTCGATCATTGCCCTTGCGCGCAGGAGGCTCTCCCGCCAATTGCGGTAAAGCATGCCCTGCCGCCCGTCGGCATTTGCCTTCGCAAGACGACGCTGCGCTTCCGTTTCTGCGGAGATCAGATCGGCTAGGCCTTCCGCCTGGGCAAGATCGAGCTTTCCGTTGATGAAGGCGCGGCGGGTGAACTCCCCCGCTTCAGCGAAACGCAACCCGGGGATGCCCCCAAGCACATTCAGAATCGCGGCAACTACCGCCCGGCCGCCATGAGCATGGATTTCAACACAATTCTCGCCGGTGAAGCTGCGTGGCGCAGGCTGCCAGAAAATAAGCCCGCGATCGAGGATATCGCCTTCCTGAGAACAGATATCGCGCAGCGCCATCTCCCTCGCGCGTGGCAGGCCGCCCAGAACCGTTTCGCAAACGAATCGAGCACGGGGACCGGATACCCGTATGACGGCGATCCCGGACGGCAAATTGCCACTTGAAAGCGCAAATATCGTGTCTTGCATCCAGCCGCTCATCCAATCGACCGAGCGCGACGCACCAGAAATGTCACACGTGAATCACGACGGGTTCTGCGTCCCGAATCATTCCGAGTCCGAATCGATTACGTATTCATCGAATCGAAGAAGTCGGAATTCGTCTTCGTCTGCTTGAGCTTATCGATCAGGAACTCGATCGCGTCGGTCGTGCCCATTGGCGCAAGAATACGGCGGAGCACGAAGATTTTCTGCAGATCCGACCGGGGAACCAGAAGGTCCTCCTTACGCGTGCCGCTCTTCAGGATGTCCATCGCAGGGAAGATGCGCTTGTCGGCAACCTTGCGATCAAGCACGATTTCCGAATTGCCCGTTCCCTTGAACTCCTCGAAGATCACTTCGTCCATGCGGCTGCCCGTATCGATGAGCGCCGTTGCGATGATCGTCAACGAACCGCCTTCCTCGATGTTGCGGGCGGCGCCGAAGAAGCGCTTGGGCCGCTGCAACGCATTGGCGTCCACGCCGCCCGTCAGCACCTTGCCCGAAGACGGAACCACCGTGTTGTAGGCGCGGCCGAGGCGCGTGATGGAATCGAGCAGGATAACGACATCGCGGCCGTGCTCCACCAGCCGCTTGGCCTTTTCGATCACCATCTCGGCGACCTGGACGTGCCGCACCGCCGGCTCGTCGAACGTCGAGGACACGACCTCACCCTTCACCGACCGCTGCATATCGGTGACCTCCTCCGGCCGCTCGTCGATGAGCAGCACGATCAGGTAGCATTCCGGATGGTTGGCCGTGATGGAATGCGCGATATTCTGAAGCAGGACCGTCTTGCCGGTACGCGGCGGCGCGACGATCAGGCCACGCTGGCCCTTGCCGAGCGGCGCCACCAGGTCGATGACGCGTGCCGACAAATCCTTCGTCGTCGGGTTCTCCGTCTCCATCTTCAGCCGCGAGTTCGGATAGAGCGGCGTCAGATTGTCGAAGTGGATCTTGTGGCGGATCTTCTCCGGGTCATCGAAATTGATCGTGTTGACCTTGAGCAGCGCGAAATAGCGCTCGCCCTCCTTTGGACTGCGGATCGGACCCTCGACGGTATCGCCCGTCTTCAGCGAGAAACGCCTGATCTGCGACGGCGAAATGTAGATGTCGTCCGGTCCCGGAAGATAGTTTGCATTGGCCGAGCGCAGGAAACCGAATCCGTCCTGCAACACCTCCACCACGCCGTCGCCGATGATCTCCACATCCTGCGAAGCCAGCTTCTTGAGAATGGCGAACATCAGCTCCTGCTTGCGCATGACGCTGGCGTTCTCGACCTCGAGCGACTCGGCGAACGCGATCAGGTCCGTCGGCTTCTTGTTCTTGAAATCCTGAAGTTTCATTTCCTGCATGAGAGGAGCTCTCGAGAGTCGAATACGGAAAATACGCCAGAGCAGCGCGCTGCGTGCCGGAACCGCCGAACCTTGAAGACGGGAGGCGCATAGGCAAGGAGGGAAGTATGCGCTTGTAGCGCCGCGCCCCGAAAAGAGCAAGGCGCGAATTGCGCCTCAGAACGGCTTCACGATCACCATGATCACGATGACGATCATCAGCAATGTAGGGATTTCATTGACGAACCGCCAGTGCCGGGCCGGCTTGACGTTCTCGTCTCTTGCGAAGCGCCGGACCGCTGCCGACAGGTAGCCGTGACAGGCGGACAGTGCGACGACGCCTGCCAGCTTCACGTGGAGCCATCCTCCCTGGAAGCCAAAACCCTTCCACGCCAGCCATAGTCCCAATGCCCAGGAAACCACCATCGCCGGATTGATGATGCCGCGCAGCAGCCGGCGTTCCATCACCTTGAAAGTTTCCGATTGCTGCGAACCTCGCGCCGTGTCGGCGTGGTAGACGAAAAGGCGCGGCAGATAGAGCATTCCCGCCATCCAGGCGATCACCGCGATCACATGCAGCGCCTTGATCCAGAGATAGAGATCGTCCGGCGCCAGCCAGAAAAGAAGCACCGTCAGCAGGATGAAGACGACAACTGCGATCCCGGCGCGCCGCATGGCGACATGACCGCTGCCATCCGTGCCCGACGGCGACGACATCAAGCCCTCCCGCGCACGCGAGCGACCATGCGCTCGACATGCGCTATCGGCGTTTCCGGCGTGATGCCGTGTCCCAGATTGAAGACAAGCGGGCCACCGCCGAGCGCTTCGAGGATCGCGTCGACACCCTCGTCCAGCGCCCGTCCACCGGCAACAAGCCGCATCGGATCGAGATTGCCCTGCACCGCGCCTTCCGATTGCAGGCGTCGGGCAGCGGAAAGGGGAAGGCTCCAGTCAAGCCCGAGCGCCGTCACCCCGGTCCTGCCGCGATAACCCTCGTAGAGCGCTCCCGCGCCCCGGGGGAAGCCGATGATCGGCACCTCCGGATACTCTTCCCGTATGCTCGCCACGATGCGCCGGACAGGCTCCACGCAAAACGCCTCAAAGGAAGCCTCGTCGAGCACGCCGGCCCAGGAATCGAATATCTGCACCACATCCGCGCCGGCAGCGATCTGCCGCTTCAGATAGGCGGCCGAGTGATCGGCCAGCACGGCGAGCAGCTTTTGCATCGCCTCCGGATTCCGATATCCGAAGAGCCGCCCCGGCGCCTGGTCCGGCGTGCCGTGACCGGCGATCATGTAGGTTGCCACCGTCCAGGGCGCGCCGCAGAAGCCGATCAGCGTCGTCTCGCCCGGCAGCTGGCGGCGCAGACGGGTCACGGTCTCATAGACCGGAGCCAGCCTCGCATGAAAGGTCTCGCCGTCCAGCCGGCCGATCTCGTCGGCCGTTATCGGCGTCATCAGAGGTCCCTTGCCCTCCTCGAAGCTCAAATCCCGTCCGAGTGCATGCGGAACCACGAGAATGTCCGAAAACAGGATCGCGGCGTCGAATCCGAAACGTCTGATCGGCTGAAGCGTGACCTCGACTGCCAAATCCGGATTGTAGCAGAGGTCGAGAAAGCTCCCGGCCCGTTGCCGGGTCTCGCGATACTCCGGAAGATAACGGCCTGCCTGACGCATCATCCAGATCGGCGGCGGAAAGGCCTTGGCTCCTTTCAGCACGTTCAGGGCAATTCGCTCACTCGTCACTTGGCACTGCCCTTTCCGGTCAGACTCAAAGAAAAGATGATTTCAAAGAGTCTTCTGATTCTACGACTCTGTTTGAATCGGGAGTAGGCATAAGGTCACAACCCCTGCGCGGATATACGAAACGAACGCGCATGACGAAGCCGTTCGCCACAGCCTGTGAACATCATACATAGAACCTGTTTCATCAGCAGAAACAAGCATATGCCGCAAGGCCAAAAGCACGCGGTATTTTGACAGGCGGGCGCGATCACCGGTCGTCCGCGGTGTTTTCCACACCACCGGATCGATCTCCCGGCGCAGCGAATTGTGGACAAGACGGCTTCTGATACAGTCGCCCCGGCCGCCGCGCCGAGGCGGTGACGGTTCTCCACAGGCATCAACAGGCAAGGCACCAGCGGTGTGAACAAACCCCAGAGCTTCTTTCATCTGCATCTGATCTCCGACGCGACAGGCGAGACGCTGCTCGCGGCCGGCCGGGCCGCCTCGGCGCAATACAAGGATGCCCGCGCCATCGAACACATTTATCCGCTGATCCGCACCGAGCGGCAACTGCAGAAAGTTTTCGAGGAGATCGACAGCGAACCGGGCATCGTGCTTTACACCGTGGTCGATCAGGCGCTTGGGCGGCAGATCGACGAGCGCTGCCAGCAGATGGGCTTGCCTTACGTCTCGGTGCTGGAACCTGTTCTCGGCGTCTTCCAGTCCTATTTGGGTGCTCCCGCCGGACGGCGCGTCGGCGCCCAGCATGTGCTCGACGCCGAGTATTTCAGGCGCATGGATGCGTTGAACTTCACCATGGAGCACGACGACGGCCAGTTGCCGCTCGACATGGACGATGCGGACGTCGTCCTTGTGGGCATCTCGCGGACGTCCAAGACGCCCACAAGCATCTATCTCGCGAACCGGGGCATAAAGACCGCGAACATACCGATCGTTCCCGGCGTGCCGATGCCGCAAGCCCTGATCGAGGCGACGAAGCCGCTGATCGTCGGACTGATCGCCACAGCCGAACGGATTTCGCAGGTACGCCAGAACCGCGTGCTCGGCAGCGGCCACGACGCGTCCGAATATACGGATCGCGCAGCAATTGCCGCCGAGCTTACCTATGCGCGGCAGGTCTGCACGCGCCACAGCTGGCCGATGATCGACGTGACACGGCGCTCGATCGAGGAAACGGCGGCCGCCATCGTTGCCCTCAGGGGAAAGTCGCGTTAGGTCCCTGAAACGATCCGCCGAGGGCGTTGCAATGTCTGTCCCCATCATCCTTGCATCCGGCAGCCCGTTCCGGCGGCAATTGCTCGAAAACGCCGGTGTGCCGTTCACCGTCATCCGGCCCGATATCGACGAACGGGCGGTCGAGGCGCCGTTGCAGTCTGCGGGCGTCACGCCTGAAGACGTGGCGCAGATCCTTGCCGAGGCGAAAGCGCAGAACGTGTCCGAACGCCGCCCTGATGCGATCGTCATCGGTTCCGATCAGACTCTCTCGCTTGGCGACGAGGTTTTCCATAAGCCGGCCGATATGGAAGCGGCGCGTCGGCATCTCCTGAAGCTGTCCGGCAAGACGCATCAGCTCAACAGCGCCATTGCGCTCGCCCGTGGCGGCGAGACCATATGGCGCTGCGCCGACGTCGCGCGCCTCACCATGCGCGAGCTGGAGCCCGCCTTCGTCGGCCGTCATCTGGCGCGGGTTGGCAAAAAGGCGCTGGAGAGTGTCGGCGCCTACCAGATCGAAGGGGAGGGCATTCAGCTCTTCCGCAAGATCGAAGGCAGCTATTTTACCATTGTCGGCCTGCCGCTGCTGCCGCTGCTGGGGGAACTCCGCAATCTGGGCGCGATCGATGGCTGAGCTTTTGAAGGCCTTCGTCTGCGGGCATCCCATCGCCCATTCGCGTTCGCCGAAAATCCACGGCTACTGGCTTCGCCAGCATGGCATCGCCGGCAGTTACGAGGCCGTCGACGTCGCGCCGCCGGATTTTGCGGCCTTTCTCAGGTCGCTCGCGTCCCACGGGTTTCGCGGCGGCAACATAACCATCCCGCACAAGGAAGCCGCCTTCGCCCTTGCCGATTGTCGCGACGAGGCAGCCGAAGCCATCGGCGCGGCCAACACGCTGTGGCTGGAGGACGGAAAGCTGCACGCCAGCAACACGGACGCCTACGGCTTCGCTGCTAATCTGGATGCCCGCGCGCCTGAATGGCGGCGGGCGCGCGCCGCGGTCGTGCTGGGGGCCGGCGGATCGTCCCGCGCCGTCGTGCATGCGCTGAAGTCGCGCGGGATAGCTGACATACGCATCGTCAACCGGACGTTGGCGCGCGCCGTCGAGCTGGCGCATCACTTCGGCGACGGTGTCAGCGCGCACGAGGCGGCGATCTTGCCCGAACTCCTGCCCGGGGCCGATCTCGTCGTGAACACGACGTCGCTCGGCATGAAGGGCGCAGGGGACCTGCCGTCCGATCCGGCATTCATGGCGTCCGGCGCCATCGTGACGGATATCGTCTATGTGCCGCTCGAAACGCCGTTCCTCGCCGCCGCGCGGCGCCATGGCCTGAAGACGGTCGACGGACTCGGCATGCTTTTGCATCAGGCCGTGCCCGGCTTCGAGCGCTGGTTCGGCGTCCGACCGGAGGTAACGCCGGAGCTGAGTGCGATGATCGTCTCGGATCTGGATGCCGGCAGATGATCGTGCTCGGCCTCACCGGGTCCATCGGCATGGGCAAGTCGACCACGGCGCAGATGTTCCGCGACCAGGGCGTGCCGGTGCACGATTCCGACGAGGCGGTGCACCGGCTCTATGCAGGCGCTGCGGCACCGTTGATCGAGGAAGCCTTTCCCGGAACCGTGGCCGAGGGGGTCGTCGATCGCGCCGAACTCGGCAGGCGCGTCATTTCTGACGCGACGGCATTGAAGCGGCTGGAGGCGATCGTCCATCCGCTGGTGCGCGCCGATGCGGACGCCTTTCTTGCGCGCCACAAGGCTGCCGGCGCGCCGCTCGTCGTGCTCGACATCCCGCTTCTGTTCGAGACGAAGGGCGAGGGGAGGGTCGACCGTATCGCCGTCGTGACCGCGCCCCCCGAAGTGCAACGCGAGCGCGTATTGGCGCGCCCGGGCATGACGGCGGAAAAGTTCGAGGCGATCCTCGCCAAGCAGGTCCCGGACGCCGAGAAGCACCGACGCGCCGACTTCGTCATCGACACTGGCCACGGCATGGAAGCCGCGCGACAGGCCGTGGCCGGGATCATCCACAGATTGAGCGGCGCCGGCGCAGCCTCCTGACAAACAGGGCTTGCGGCCGCTCCCGGATCGCGCCCATCTAGGACGCGGAGAAAATCATGCGTGAGATCATATTCGATACGGAAACCACCGGCCTCGATCCGAAGGAGGACCGGGTCATCGAGATCGGCGCTATCGAACTTGTGAACCGCTTTCCGACCGGCAAGACCTTCCACCATTACATCCACCCCGGCGATCGCCCGATCCATCCCGACGCGCAGGCCGTACATGGCATCAGCCTCGAGGTCCTGGCGGGCAAGCCGGCCTTTTCAGGCATAGCAGGCGACTTCGTGGCTTTCATCGAGGGCGCCAAGCTGATCGCACACAACGCCAATTTCGACATCGCTTTCATCAACGCCGAATTCGCCCGCCTTTCCCTGCCGGCAGTGGACGCTGGCCGGGTGGTCGATTCGCTGGCGCTTGCCCGCCGCAAGCATCCGATGGGCCCGAACTCGCTCGACGCGCTCTGCAAGCGCTATGGCATCGACAACAGCCGGCGCACCAAGCACGGGGCGTTGCTGGATTCCGAACTGCTGGCCGAAGTCTATATCGAGTTGATCGGCGGCAAACAGGCGGCGCTCATCCTCGAAACGACGACGACCATCGCCGTCGGCGTCGAGGTTGACGACAGCCATGTCGTCTCCGGCTACGTGCGGCCGACGCCGCTGGCGCCGCGCCTGACGGAGGAGGAGCGTTCCGCCCACGCAAGCATGGTGGCGGGACTGGGCCAGAACGCCATCTGGACGAAACTCGCGCCGTCCGAAGCGGCGGAATGAAAAAGCCCGGCGCGAGGCCGGGCGTTTCCTGAGGTTCGCGTCTTCGGTCCGGTCAGCTGACCTGGACCTTCGCCTTGGCCTGCTCCTCGGCGATCTTCTGCTGGAACATCTGGGCGAAATCGATCGGGTCGAGCATCAGCGGCGGGAAGCCGCCATTGCGGGTCGCCTCGGCAATGATCTGGCGCGCAAAGGGAAAGAGAAGGCGCGGGCACTCGATGAAAAGCAGCGGCAGCATGTGCTCCTGCGGAAAGCCCTCGACGCGGAACACGCCGCCGTAGACGAGCTCGACGTTGAACAGCACGTCCTTGTCGTGCGAAGCCTTCGCGCTCAGCGTCAGGTTGACGTCGAAATCCTTGTCCGACAGCGGGTTGGCGGCGACGTTGACATTGATGGCGATGCCCGGTGCGGCTTCGCGGCCGCGCAGCGAATTCGGCGCGCCCGGGCTCTCGAAGGAAAGATCCTTCACATATTGCGCCAGCACGTT
Organism: Rhizobiaceae bacterium; assembly: GCA_023953845.1. NCBI lineage: Bacteria > Pseudomonadati > Pseudomonadota > Alphaproteobacteria > Hyphomicrobiales > Rhizobiaceae > Rhizobiaceae bacterium. The sequence goes on from JAMLJC010000001.1 coordinate 1,502,423, forward strand.
CAGCGCCGGCGCCTTGCCGTTGCCGCCATTGCCCTTGACGTCGTTGCCCTTCGCTTCTTCATTGGCCATCGGCCGCTATCCTCATTGCCTGGGCGGGCGGATGCCCGTTTCAAAGTGGCGGTTGGCTAGCATGGCGGGGCCTGCCTTACAAGCTTGGCCTGAAAACGGGAGCCTCCGCGTCACTCCTTGCCGATGCGCCAGGGCGAATCCGGGTTGGGGCCGCGGGAATAGTCGGCTTCATCGAGATCCACGACCGGGCCGCGCGCCTGCGTCCTGTCGCCGGACCAGCGCGTCTGGCCGAAACCGCCGCGGAATGTGGTGAAGTTTCCGGACACGGCGATGCGGCTTTTCAGCCGCCGCCAGACGAATCCGCGCACGCCGGGAACGAGCAGCAGCAATGCCACGACATCCGTCAGGAAACCGGGGATCAGCAACAGGACCGCCGCGACGACGGTCATCACCGCGCCGACGACATGCTGGCCGGGATCGCGGCCAGCCTGAAGCTCGGTCTGGGCGCGGGCGAGCGCGCCCAGGCCGCCGGTCCTGAGCAGAACCGCGCCCAGCACGAAGCTTGCCAGAACGAGGCCTAGGGTCGGCAGTACGCCGATGGCGCTTCCGACGACGACGAAAGTCGCGATCTCGAGCAGGGGCAAAGCCAGGAGAAGAATTGGGATCAAGCGAATGTGGTCCGTTCCAAGGAGTGTCGATCATCACGGAAAATGCATCGGCCCGATGGCTGGCGCATCTTCTCATACATAGGTATGGAGGGCCATGATTTGAATGATCGCCGCATGCGATCTATATGGTTTCTCTATTGCACCCGGCGTGCAACGGCCTGTCTTCACGGTGGGCAGGGAACGGTTGGCGGACGAAATGGAATATCTCGACTTCGGCACGATCTTTTTTCTTGTGGTCGCGATCGTGATCTTCATACAGCTGCGCAATGTGCTCGGCCGCCGCACGGGCAACGAGCGGCCGCCCTTCGACCCCTACACCGCGGCGCGCAACAAGGCGGAAGAGGCGCCGGCCGATTCGGACAACGTCGTTTCGCTGCCGGGTCGGAAGAAGCCGGCCGAAGGCGAGAACGTCTATGCCTCGATCGACGCTTTCGCCAAGCCTGACACCGACCTGAACCGTGGCCTGCGCACGATCAAGGATGCCGATTCGGGCTTCGAGCCGAAGACCTTCGTCGACGGCGCCAAGATGGCTTATGAAATGATCGTGATGGCCTATGCCGACGGCGATCGCAAAACCTTGAAGAACCTGCTGTCGCGCGAGGTCTATGACGGTTTCGTCAGCGCCATAGGCGAGCGCGAGCAGCGTTCGGAAAAGGTCCAGTCCTCCTTCGTCGGCATCGACAAGGCGGATATCGTCGCGGCCGAGATGAAGGCTTCTGAAGCGCACATCACCTTGCGCATCGTCAGCGAGCTGATTTCCGCGACCCGCGACAAGAGCGGCGAAGTGATCGACGGCGATCCCGAAACCGTGGCGGAGGTGAAGGACGTCTGGACCTTCGCGCGCGACACCCGCTCCCGCGACCCCAACTGGAAGCTGGTCGCGACCGAAGCGGAAGATTGATTCCGGGACGGCTGCGGGTTGGCCGTCATGTCCCTTTCTCCCCTGTTCCGACCCACGGATTTCGGCAGCCTGCCCGGCTGGCGCGACGATTTTCAGTCTCTGGCGTTCGATGCGTTTCGGCGCTCCGCCCTACGGATTCACGTGAAACCATACCGCAGCGGCAAGCTCGGCGTCGCCGTCGAGAGCTTCGCGACGGGCTGTGCGGAGGCGCGAACTGTCGGCGGGATGGCGGACACAGACGCCAGAAGCTTCTTCGAGCGTCATTTCGTGCCGGCGCTGATCGCGCCTGAAACCGGGGCCGGCTTCGTGACCGGCTTCTACGAGCCCGAAGTGGAGGCCTCGCCGGTCTGGACTCCCGCCTTCACCGTGCCGCTGCTGTCGCGTCCGGACGATCTGATGGATGTCGACGACGGCAACCGCCCCGCTGGCATGGATTCGTATTTCGCCTTCGGCCGGCAGACGGCGTCAGGCATCGTGCCTTACTGGGATCGCGGCGAGATCGATCGCGGCGCGCTGCGGGGCAGGGGGTTGGAGATCGCTTGGCTTGCCGACCCGGTCGATGCCTACTTTATCCATGTCCAGGGCGCGGCGCGGTTGAAGATGACCGATGGCCGGCTGCTCCGCGTGACCTATGCTGCCAAGACCGGTCATCCGTTCACCGGCGCCGGCAGGGTGCTCGCCGATCTGGGAGAAATTCCGCTTGAAAGGGTGACGATGCAGTCCATCCGGGCGTGGTTTCGCATCAATTCGCATCGGGTGAACGAGATTGTCTGGCGGAACCGATCCTATATTTTCTTCCGCGAGGCGCCTGTCGATGACCCGGCGCTCGGACCCGTCGCCGCGGCGAAGGTGCCGCTGACGCCCGGCCGTTCGATTGCCGTCGATCGCCTGCTGCACACCTTCGGAACGCCGTTCTACATCGACGCTCCTACGCTCACGGCGTTCGACGGAAAGCCGTTTCGCCGCCTGATGATCGCACAGGACACCGGCTCCGCCATCACGGGGCCGGCGAGGGGCGATCTGTTCGCCGGTTCGGGCGATGCCGCGGGCGAGATCGCCGGCGTCGTGCGCAGCGCGGCCGAGTTCTACATCCTGTTGCCGCGCCCGCTTGTCGAGGCGGAGCTCTGATGGCGACACGCGGCCATAAAACGCTGACCGACGACGACCGCATATTGTGGAACAGGGTCGCGCGTTCGGCGACGCCGCTGAAGGGCACCGCGCCGCTTGCGCCCGCCGTCCTTCCGCCGGAGCCGGAGCAGAAGCAGGCACCTTCCGCATCGCCCCCTGTCGCCGCATCCCCGCCGCCGGTCAAGATGCACAGGGTGGGACGGCACCTCGATCGGCCGACGCACGACAAGCTCGCCAGGGGCCGGCTGGAGATCGACGCCAAGGTCGACCTTCACGGGCTTACGCAGCACGAGGCATACGGGCTGCTCCTGTCTTTCCTGCACCGCGCCCACGCGTCGGGCCTGCGTTACGTGCTGGTCGTCACCGGCAAGGGCTCGACCAACAAGGGAGACGGCGTGCTGCGCCGGGTCGTGCCGGAATGGCTGACGACGCCGGCTTTCCGTTCCGTCGTAAGCAGCCACGACGGCGCGGCGCGCAATCATGGCGGGGCGGGCGCGCTTTATATCCGGCTGCGTCGGACAGGATCGCAGCCATGACGCCCTTCGGCGAAAGGCTCCGCGAATTGCGTCGCCAGCGCGGCATCGCGCAGAAAGACATGGCGAAGGCGCTCGGCGTCAGCGCGGCCTACCTCTCCGCTCTGGAGCACGGTCATCGCGGTCTGCCGAACTGGGCGTTCGTGCAGAAGGTGATCGGCTACTTCAACATCATCTGGGACGAGGCGGAGGAGCTTGAGAACCTCGTCTGGAGCTCGCATCCACGCGTGACCATCGACACGTCCGGCCTCTCTCCCGAGGCGACGCGTCTGGCGAACATGCTGGCGCAGCAGATCGGGCAGCTCGATCAGGAAACCCTGCATGCGCTTGCAGCCACGATCGAGGCGGCTGAAAAAAGCTGATCCGCCTGTCGGAATAGCGCCGGAGCGTTCGTCCTTGTCGCAGTTCCTTGGACAGGGAGACGGGATCGTGAACGATCGGACAATGAGGATCGCAGGCTGGACGCTGACCGGCCTCTACGCCCTTTTCATGCTCGGCGCATCCGTGGCGCCAAAACTTTCCGGCATGCCGATCGCGGCCGAAACCATGGTGTCGCTGGGATGGCCGCCGGAATACACGCTGATGATCGGCGTGATCGAACTTGGCTGCGTGTTGCTCTATCTTTTCCCGAAGACGAGCGTGTTCGGTGCTGTCCTGACCATGGGCCTGCTCGGCGGCGCGATGGCGACGCAGATCCGGGTCGGCAATCCGCTCTTCAGCCACGTGCTGTTCAGCATCTATCTCGGCCTGTTCATGTGGGGCGGCATGTGGCTGCGCGATCCAGCATTGCGCGCCATTTTCCCGTGGCGGCGCTGATCAGAACAGCGCCTGCAACTCCGGAAGCTTCTCGTTGACCAGCCAGCCATAATAATTCTCTTCCGGATAGCGCGGTTCCTCGCCCTTCGACGCACGTTCCGCATTGTCGCGCTTGAGCGCGGCGGCGCGCTCCTCCGGATTGCCGAGATTGTAAAGCGTGGCGGTGATGCCGGGATTCTGCGAGATGTCGAAGCCGGCGATCGAGCGATAGGAATCGATCGACTTCTTCAAGGTCGCGGCCACATAAGGCAGCGTCAGGTCGGGGTCCATGATCGTCTCATAGACCTTGTTCGGTTCCGCGGCGTCGAGCCGGGGCAGGCCGGAAACCTTGCTCACCAGATCGCTCATCTGCAGCGCGGTCAGCGGATTGAGCTGGCCGATGCCGAAAGTCTGCCCGGCATAGAGCGGCTGGAAGAAGACGGCGGAAAAGCGCTTGTTTGGGAAGGATTGGCCGCCGACCTGCTTGCCGCGGAAATTCTTGTCCCAGACCCGCTCGCGGCAGGTCCAGACATCGTAGCTTCCCTGTTCGCCATCGCAGGCGGAAAACTGCGGTCGCTGCACGAACTGCGCGATGTCCTCGCCGTCATAGGAGAAGCTGAGGCTGTTGGTGAGGTAGGACGCGGCCTTGACGTAATAGGTCTGGAGTCGGTCGTAGGCATCGATATTGTAGGTGTGCTCGCCGACGATGGCGCCGACCATATGCATAGGGTCGATCCCGTATTCCGCCGACACCTGCACGATCTTCTTGCGCAGCTTGGCGTCGTTCTTCAGCAGGCGGTAGACCTTGCGGTATTTCGCATCATAGGTGGTCTTCAGCGCCTGCGTCCGCTTGGCCGATGCGCCGGGCACGTCGGGCTGCTCGGCATTGCGGTTTCCGGGGGGCACCGGCGTCGCCGCCTGGGCCGCCACGACGCCGAAGGCGAGGAAGAGGCCGCCTGCCAGGAGGGAGAGAACTTTCATCGATTGCCGCACCGTGCCCGAAACCGTGCCGCGACCCTATGGGAAAGCCCTCGAACGAGTCGAGGGCTTCCGGTCAAATCGCCGCGATCGGGAACGCGAAGACAAGGCCCGTGCAGCAGAAATGTCGCGGTGATCCGTCGTTAAAGGATGAATCGCGACAAATCTGTGTTCCTGGCCAGATCGCCGACATGCTCTTTCACATAGGGCGCGTCGATGACAACCTCCGAGTCCGACCTGTCGGGCGCGTGGAAGGAAATCTCGTCCAACACCCTTTCCATCACCGTCTGCAAGCGTCGCGCACCGATATTCTCGACCGTGGCGTTGAGGTCGACGGCGATGCCGGCCAGCGAATCGATGGCGTCGTCGGTGAAGGAGAGTTCTACTCCCTCGGTCTTCATCAGCGCGATATACTGCTTGATGAGGCTGGCCTCGGTCTCGGTCAGGATGCGGACAAAATCCTCCTTCTCCAGCGCCCGAAGCTCGACGCGGATCGGCAGGCGGCCCTGCAGTTCGGGCAGGAGGTCCGATGGCTTGGCGACATGGAAGGCGCCCGAGGCGATGAAGAGGATGTGGTCCGTCTTGATCGGCCCGTATTTGGTCGCCACGGTCGTGCCCTCGACCAGCGGCAGCAGGTCGCGCTGCACGCCCTCGCGCGAGGGGCCGCCGGAGAGGCCGTCCTGACGCGCGGCCACCTTGTCGATCTCGTCGATGAAGACGATGCCGTCATTCTCCGCCGATTCCAGCGCGCGCCGCACGACCTCGTCCTGATCGAGCAGCTTGTCGGACTCGTCGTTGATCAGCAGGTCGTAGCTCTCCTTGACGGTCGTCTTGCGCGTCTTGGTGCGCTTGCCGCCCATTGCCTTGGAGAGCATGTCGTTGATGTTCATCACGCCGATATTGGCGCCCGGCATGCCGGGGATTTCGAAGCTCGGCATGCCGCCGGTGCCGGTGTCGGCCACCTCGACCTCGATCTCCTTGTCATCCAGCTCGCCTTCGCGCAGCTTCTTGCGAAAGGAGTCGCGGGTCGCAGGCGAGGCGGTCTTGCCGACAAGGGCTTCAAGCACGCGCTCCTCGGCATTGATATGCGCGCGCGCCTTCACGTCCTCGCGCATCTTCTCGCGGGTTAGGCCTATGGCCACCTCGACCAGGTCACGCACGATCTGCTCGACGTCGCGGCCGACATAGCCGACCTCGGTGAACTTGGTCGCCTCGACCTTGACGAAGGGCGCGCCGGCGAGTCTCGCCAGCCGGCGCGAAATCTCGGTCTTGCCGACGCCGGTCGGGCCGATCATCAGGATGTTCTTCGGCATCACCTCTTCGCGCATCTGGCCTTCGAGCTGCTGGCGCCGCCACCGGTTGCGCAGCGCGATCGCGACGGCGCGCTTGGCGTCCTTCTGGCCGATGATGAAGCGATCGAGTTCCGAAACGATCTCACGGGGAGAAAAAGTCGTCATTACACACCACTCTGCCACTCTTTGATGAACTCGAACGGATAGAGCAGCATGATCACGTTGAGCGTAAGGTTGTCGCGGATGATGGCGCCGATCACGATCTCGAACGCGACGCCAAGCAGGATCGTCATCCATATGGGGAGCCTTGCCGCCAATGCAAAGCCCACCACCATCCACAGCGTGTCGGCCACCGAATTGAGGATGGAATCGCCGAAATAGTCGAGCGAAATGGTGGCTTCCCGGTAGCGGTTGATGATGATCGGGCTGTTCTCCAGAACCTCCCACGCCGCCTCGATGATCACCGCCCCGGCGAGCCGCCATGACCAGTGCCATTTCCGGAAGAACAGCCACAGCAGCGCGTAGAACAGGAAGCCGTGGATGATGTGGGAGAATGTGTACCAGTCGGCGATATGCTGGGAGTTCTCCGAACTCTGCACCACGCCGTGCCACAGCTTTACGGTCCCGCATTTGCAGATCGCGGGGTGGCCCTGCCAATGGAGAGCGATCGCCTGCGCGACGATGACAAGCAGCGCCAGCCCAAGAGCCCATTGCCAGCGCCTGATCTCGTTGCCCTGCGCCACCCCCGTTTTCCCCGAAACCATCTTTCACTCCTCCGCGTCGCGCGCCATGAGCAGCGCTGGGCCGTAGATCGACGTTCTTTCCCCTATGGCCCGAAAGCCGGCCTTTTCATAGGCGCGTATGGCGCGGAGATTGCGCGGGTCGGGGTCGATGACGAGGCGCGGCGCGCCTTCCTCGAAGAGGTCTTCGGCGAATTGCGCCAGGATGGCCGAGCCATGCCCTATGCCGAGCAGTTCCGCCGGACCGATGGACAGGTCAATGCCCACCGTGCCGAAAGGCTGGTCCTGATAGGGATGGTCGTCTTCCAGATGCGGGTCGTAGGATTGCAGATAGGCGATCGGCCGTCCGCCGAGCTCGACGATCAGCGGCTCGACCGAAATACTGTCCATGTGCTCGCGGATGTGGGCGATCTCGGTCTGCGGATCGCCCCACCATTCCGCGATGTGGGGCTCGGCCAGCCACGCCGCGATCATCGGCAGATCGTCTTCCTCGACGGCCCTGAAGGCGTAGCGGAGACTACGCCTGGGCGCCATTGATCGTCTCCACGATCACGCTGTGGTTCGTGTAGACGCAGATGTCGGCGGCGATCTGCATGGCCTTGCGGGCGATGGCCTCGGCGTCCTGATCAGTGTCGATCAGCGCGCGGGCGGCGGCGAGCGCATAATTGCCGCCCGAACCGATGGCCATGACGCCGTGCTCCGGTTCCAGCACGTCGCCGGTGCCGGTGAGGGCCAGCGATACGTTCCTGTCGGCGACCAGCATCATCGCTTCCAGCCGGCGCAGATAGCGGTCGGTGCGCCAGTCCTTGGCGAGCTCGACGCAGGCGCGAGTGAGCTGGTCGGGATACTGTTCGAGTTTCGCTTCCAGCCGCTCCAGTAGCGTGAAGGCGTCGGCGGTCGCCCCCGCGAAGCCGGCGATGACGTTGCCGTCCTTGCCGATGCGCCGCACCTTCTTGGCGTTGCCCTTCATGATGGTCTGGCCGAGGCTGACCTGTCCGTCGCCGGCGATAACCGCCTTGCCGCCCTTGCGCACGGTCACGATGGTCGTGCCATGCATGATGATTTCATTCGACATGTAATGTTGCTCCGATGGCGCGCGATCCCGAAACGGCAATCTGCGCGGTACGAGGTGTTCGCGCTCTATGTATGCCGGCAGGGGCGCTTTGCAAACGGGGTGCCGGCAAGACCGCATCGGGAGTGTCGATCAACTGGCAATCGCCGATACATGCTGCTACAGAGACGCCGTTTCGATCCGGGAATTCAACGACATGGCTTCGCGCAAGGCTTCCGTCAGCCGCAAGACCAAGGAAACGGAGATCGCCGTTTCCGTCGATCTCGACGGCACGGGAAAATCGACCATCCGCACCGGCGTCGGCTTTTTCGACCACATGCTGGACCAGCTCTCGCGCCATTCGCTGATCGACATGACGATCGAGGCAAAGGGTGATCTCCACATCGATGATCACCACACGGTGGAGGACACCGGCATCGCCATCGGCCGCGCCATCGCCGACGCGCTGGGCGAGCGGCGGGGCATCATGCGCTACGCCTCGCTCGACCTCGCCATGGACGAGACGCTGACGCGCGCGGCGGTCGACGTGTCCGGTCGCCCGTTCCTCATCTGGAATGTCTCCTTCTCCGCGCCCAAGATCGGAACTTTCGACACCGAGCTGGTGCGCGAGTTCTTTCACGCGCTGGCGCAGAATGCCGGCATCACGCTGCATGTCACAAATCATTACGGCGCCAACAACCATCACATCGCCGAAACCTGCTTCAAGGCGGTGGCGCGCGTGCTGCGCGCGGCGCTCGAGCGCGACCCGCGCCAGCCGGATACGGTGCCGTCGACCAAGGGCAGCCTGAAGGGATGACCACCTATGTCGTCATGGAACGGCCGGTTGTCGCGCCCGAAAAGGGCGGCGATGCAGCGTTCGTGCGGCAGGGTTTTCACTGGCTCGCCTTTCTCGTGCCGGTCTTCTGGCTGCTCTGGCATCGGCTCTGGATCGAGGCGGCTGTCGCGCTCGGACTCGTTCTCCTGTTGTCCGCGGCCGGCGAGATGGCGGGGTTCGGCGCGGCCTCCTCGCTGCTCGCGCTGCTGGTGTCGATCTATTTCGGGCTGGAAGGCGCGACGTTGCGCCTGCGCGCGCTCGCCCGGCGCGGCTGGACGGAATGGGGCGTGGTGGAGGCGGACAGGATTGGCGATGCCGAATTGCGCTATCTGACATCGATCGGCGACGACGGCGAGCCGGAAGCGGTCGCGCCATTGCCCGTGACCGCTTCTCATCCGCGGTCGGCGGCGTCCACGCCGCGCGCCATCGGCCTCGTGCCTTACGCGGGAAGACCCTGATGCGCGTCGCCATCATCGACTATGGCTCCGGAAACCTCCGCTCGGCCACAAAAGCCTTCGAGCGCGCCGCGCGCGAAAACGGCGTCGATGCCGAGATCGACCTGACCGCCGATGCCGCGCGTGTCCGCACCGCCGACCGCATCGTCCTGCCGGGGGTCGGCGCCTATGCGGATTGCCGCGCCGGGCTGGACGCGGTCGAGGGCATGATCGAGGCGATCGAAGAAGTCGCGATCGGCAAGGGCCGCCCCTTTCTCGGCATCTGCGTCGGCATGCAGTTGATGTCGGAACGCGGGCTGGAGAAGACTGTCACGAACGGCTTCGGCTGGATTTCCGGCGATGTGAAGGAGATCGCGCCGGCCGATCCGTCGCTGAAAATTCCGCAGATCGGCTGGAACACGATTCACGTGAAACGGCGGCATCCGCTCTTCGCTGGCATTCCGACGGGGCCGGACGGCCTGCACGCCTATTTCGTGCATTCCTATCATCTGGAGGCGACGAAGCCGGATGAGCTTGTCGCCGAAACCGACTATGGCGGGCCGGTCACCGCCGCCGTCGCGCGCGACAATTTTGCCGGCACGCAGTTCCATCCCGAAAAGAGCCAGGCGCTGGGCCTGGCCCTGATCGCCAACTTCCTGAGGTGGAAACCATGACCGAGACGCCGAAAAAGGGCTACTGGATGGGGATGGTCGACGTCACCGACCCCGAAAACTATCCAAAATATATCGCGGCGAACAAGGCGGCCTTCGACAAATACGGCGCGAAATTCCTCGTGCGCGGCGGGCGCGGCGAGGTTTTTGAAGGACCGGCGGCGTCGCGGCTGGTGGTGATCGAGTTCGACAGCTACCAGACCGCGCTCGATTGCTTCCATTCGCCCGAATACCAGGCGGCGCTGAAGCTGCGTAAAGCCTATTCGACGGCGCATTTCGCGGTCGTGGAAGGCGCCTGACGTGATCCTCTTCCCCGCCATCGACTTGAAGGACGGCGTGTGCGTCCGGCTGAAGCTCGGCGACATGGAACAGGCGACCATCTACAACGCCGATCCGGCCGCGCAGGCGGTCGCCTTCGAGATGCAGGGTTTCGAATGGCTGCATGTGGTAGATTTGAACGGCGCCTTTGCCGGCAAGGCCGTGAACGGCGCGGCGGTCGAGGCGATCCTGAAGGCGACGAAGAACCCGGTGCAGCTCGGCGGCGGCATCCGCACGCTGGCGGACATCGATGCGTGGCTTGAGAAAGGGCTGAGGCGCGTCATCCTCGGCACGGTCGCGGTGCGCGATCCGGAACTGGTGAAGGAGGCCTGCCGCCGTTTTCCCGGCCATATCGCCGTCGGCATCGACGCGCGAGGCGGCAATGTCGCCGTCGAGGGCTGGGCGGAAGCCTCCTCGCTCGGCGTGATCGAGCTGGCGAAGAAATTCGAGGGCGCTGGTGTGTCGGCGATCATCTACACCGACATCGACCGCGACGGCATATTGAAGGGCATCAACTGGGATGCGACGATCGCGCTCGCGGAAGCCGTCTCGATCCCCGTCATCGCGTCGGGCGGCCTCGCCTCGATGGACGACATTCGCCGCATGACCATGCCGAATGCGCAAAAGCTCGAAGGCGCGATATCAGGCCGTGCGCTTTATGACGGGCGCCTTGACCCGCTGGAGGCGCTGGCGCTGCTGCGCGGTGCGCCTGAAACATCCGTTGCTGGAGGCAGAGTGTCGTGACCCTAAAAGCCCGCGTCATCCCCTGCCTGGACGTAAAGGACGGCCGCGTCGTCAAGGGCGTGAATTTTGTCGACCTGATCGATGCCGGCGATCCTGTGGAGGCGGCCAAGGCCTACGACGCGGCCGGTGCCGACGAGCTCTGCTTCCTCGACATCACCGCGTCGTCGGACAATCGCGAGACGATCTTCGACGTCGTCGCCCGCACTGCCGAACAATGCTTCATGCCGCTGACGGTGGGCGGCGGCGTGCGTCAGGTGGCGGATATCCGCAAACTGCTGCTTGCCGGCGCCGACAAGGTGTCGATCAACACGGCGGCGGTGAAGAACCCGGATTTCGTCGCCGAAGCCGCCGACAAGTTCGGCAACCAGTGCATCGTGGTCGCCATCGATGCCAAGAAAGTTTCGAAGGATGGCGAGAACGATCGCTGGGAAATCTTCACCCATGGCGGACGGCAGGCGACCGGCATCGATGCGGTCGACTTCGCCCGCAAGGTAGTCGATCTCGGCGCGGGCGAGATCCTGCTCACCTCGATGGACCGCGACGGCACCAAGACCGGCTACGACATCGCGCTGACACGCGCCGTCGCCGATGCAGTGCGCGCGCCGGTCATCGCGTCGGGCGGCGTTGGCACGCTCGACCATATGGTCGCGGGCATCCGCGATGGCCATGCCACGGCGGTGCTGGCGGCCTCCATTTTCCATTTCGGCACCTACACCATTGCCGAAGCCAAGGCGTACATGGCAAAAGCCGGCCTGCCGATGCGGCTCGACCGCGCGGCCTGAAAGCCCGCCGGGGGGACAGATGAGCGGTTTTTCCCTTGCCGAACTGGAGAAGATCGTCGCCGCGCGCGCGTCATCCGGCGCCGAAAATTCCTGGACGGCGAAGCTCGCCGCAAAAGGCATGCCCAAAGCGGCGCAAAAACTCGGCGAGGAGGCGGTCGAGACGGTGATCGCGGCGGTGTCCGGCGACCGCGCGGGTCTGGTGTCGGAGAGCGCGGACCTTCTCTATCACTGGCTGGTGGTGCTGCATCTTGCCGGCGTGCCGCTGTCGGAGGTGATCGAGGAGCTTGAACGGCGCACGGCGCAATCCGGTCTTGCCGAAAAAGCCGCGCGGGGAGGGTGAGGCAGGCATGGACGAGTTTGCGACAATCCAGAAATACTCGCCCTACCGGTTCTTCTCGGCCGCGGAATGGGCAGGCTTTCGCGCCGATACGCCGCTGACGCTGACCGAGGACGACGTGCAGCGGCTGAGCTCGCTCAACGATCCGATCGACCTCGACGAGGTCCGCCGCATCTATCTGTCCCTGTCACGCCTGCTTTCCGCCCATGTCGAGACGAGCCAGTCGCTTTTTGCCCTGCGAAAGCGCTTCTTCAAGGCGGACAACGCGATCAAGACGCCCTTCATCATCGGCATTGCCGGATCGGTCGCCGTCGGCAAGTCGACCACGGCGCGCATCCTGAAGGAACTGCTGCGCCGCTGGCCGACGAGCCCGCAGGTCGATCTGGTAACCACGGACGGCTTCCTGTTCCCCAACCAATTGCTGCGCGAGCGCAACCTCATGGAGCGCAAGGGCTTTCCGGACAGCTACGACGTCGGCGCCATCCTGCGTTTCCTGTCGAGTATCAAGTCGGGCCAGACAAGCGTGCGCGCGCCGGTCTATTCGCACCTGACCTACGACGTCATGCCCGGACAGTTCGTCACCATCGACCGTCCGGACATACTGATCTTCGAGGGACTGAACGTGCTGCAACCGCGCGAACTGCCGAAAGACGGCAAGTTCGTGCCCTTCATCTCGGATTTCTTCGACTTCTCCATCTATCTGGATGCCGAAGAGACGCTGATCCACGAATGGTACATCACGCGCTTCATGCGGCTCCGCGAGACGGCCTTCCGCAATCCGGAATCCTTCTTCCACCGTTATTCGCAGCTTTCGGAAGATGCCGCCCGCGCCATCGCCGAAGGCCTGTGGGGCAACATCAATCTGAAAAACCTGCGCGAGAACATATTGCCGACGCGTCCGCGCGCCGATCTCATCCTGCGCAAGGGCGCCGATCACCTGATCGAGGAAGTGGCGCTCCGCAAGCTGTGAGCGCCGGAAAGGCTCCGGCCCGTCAGGCCGCGCTGGAGGCCATCACGCCTGATTCCGCCAGCCCAGGGCGTTCCGCGGCTGCGAGGCGAGCGCGGTCTGGAATCCACCTGCGCATCGCAAAATAGACGACGATGGTGAGCGCGATCGCCGCATAGCCGTCGACGGCATAATGCCAAGCGAGATAGACCGAGCTCGCGAGCACGAAGACGACATAGGCCATGGCTGCCAGGCCGAGCAGCCGGCTGCGCTCCAGGAGGAACAGGGCGTTCAGCATCACCAGCCCGACATGCATGCTCGGAAAGGCCGAAATGCCGGAGCCGAAACCGGGCAGGCCCTTTTCATAGAGCATCCAGAGATAGTTCTGATAGTAGGCGGCGGAGCCGTCGAATTCCGCGTTCTGCGCGAGGAAGGCCATCTGTTCGGCGAAACGCGCAGGGTCGCCCGTCACCTGCCCATAGAAGGCCGGACCGGCGCAAAGAAAGATGCCGGCCATGATGTTGCCGACCAGAATCCACGTCAGCATGAAGGTCATGAGGTAGCGGGTGCGGATCGTCTCCGTCTGGCGCGAGGTGACGACATAAAACAGCGCCCCGAAGCAGAAGACGAACCACAGCACGCCGTAATTCCATTCCACGAAGGCGAGCAGCCAGTCGTGGCGGCCGAATTCGAACAGGAAGCGCCATGGGTCCACGCCGAAATGCAGCATCGCATCGATGTCGGCGAACTGACGCTCGTAGGGAAAGCCGGCCTGCCACGCCGAAAGGCCGTTTTTCACGGAGGTGAAGGTTCCCTGGAAGAACATCAGCGCCATAAGGAGGCAGATGCCCGCAACGAAGTAGGCGGCGCGGTCGGCGCGGAAGATGTGCCGCGCGGCGAGCTGCCGGCGGCGATCAAAACGATGCATCAGGAAGCCGTAATGGGCGAGCAGCGCCACCGCCGGAAACACGAAGCCGAAGACCATCAGCCACTTGCCGAGATAGCTCGAATAGGTAGCGAGATGGGAGAAGCCGGTCACGTCGAGAAAGGCGAGGCCGAGCACCGTGTAGAGCGCGACGGCGAGATAGAGCGGCGCGTCGGCGCGCAGGCAGTTCCAGAACGCCGCCGCGAAAGCGGAGCGTTGCCGTTTACCGGCAAGGATGCGGAAGGCGGCCACGATCTGCATGGCCGCCTCATAGCAGGGGAGTCTCTATTTTCGGTTAGCGTCTGTCTCCGAAAACACGGCCGGATTGTGCAAGTCCGTCCGTCCGCCGGCGCTTCCCTTATTCAACCGGCGGCGGCGGGAAGGGTGCGTTGGCGGCGCCGCGCACCTGCTGGTCGAAGTCGATAATGGAGCCTGTCATCATGCCGCTCTCGTCGCTCGCCAGATAGGCGATGGCGCGCGACACCTCGTCGGTTTCCAGCAGGCGCCCGAACGGCTTGGTCTTTTCCGCGTCGGCGAGCCAGCCTTCTTCCGCACCGTGATAGGTCTTCATGATCCGGTCCTCGCCCGGCGTGTTCATATGGCCGATGGTCAGGCCGTTGACGCGGATGTTGTAGCTCATGACGCTGTAGGCGACATTGCGCGTCAGCGTGATGAGCGCGCCCTTGGAGGCGCTGTAGGCGGTGATGAAGCTCTGGCCGCCATGGCCCGACATCGAGATGATATTGACGATGGAGCCCTTGATCTTCTCGCGCTTCATGACATGCAGCGCATCCTGCATCAGGAAGAACGGCGCACGCACATTGACCGCGAACATGGCGTCGAAAAGCTCGGGCTTCGTGTCCCAGATCGTGCCGCGATCGGTGATGCCGGCCGAGTTCACCAGAATGTCGACCCGCCCGAAAGCCTTGTCAGCGGCGGGAACGATCTTCGCCACATCGTCCTGCCTGCCGAGATCGGCGGCGACGAAGACGGTTCTGACGCCCCGGGCTTCGAGCGCGGCCTTGACCTTGTTGCCGCGCGTTTCGTTGCGACCGGTGATGACGAGGCCGGCAATGCCGCGATCGGCGAAAAGATGCGCCGCGGCCTCGCCGAGACCCTGCGTCGCGCCGGTCACCACGGCGACCTTGCCCTCCAGCGAGAGGTGTTTGAAAGAATTCGGATCGATCATGTCAGCCTACCTTCACCGGCTTGCCGGTCTCCAATGATGCCTGCGCAGCGTCCGCAAGCTGCTGCGCCTTCAGGCCGTCGAGGCCGCTCGGGCTAGGCGCCCTGCCTTCGATGACGGCGTCAATGAAGGCTTCGACCTCGTTGCGGTAGGCATTGGCGTAGCGCTCGAGGAAGAAGTTCAGCGCGGGATCGGTCGTGAAACCGTGCTTGCCGGCGAATCCGACGGTGGTCTCGTGGATATTGCCGGCGGTGAGCAGGCCCTTCGAGCCATGCACCTCGACGCGCTGGTCGTAGCCATAGGTGGCGCGGCGGGAACAGGAGATCTGGCAGATTTTTCCGCTCGCGCTTTTCATGACCACTGCGGCCGTGTCGACGTCGCCCGCTTTGCCGATGGCGGGATCGACCAACGACGAACCGACGGCGTAGACCTCGACCGGGTCCTCGCCGAGCAGGAAGCGGGCCATATCGAAATCGTGGATCATCATGTCCCGATAGAGGCCGCCCGAACGCTCGATATAGGAGACCGGCGGCGGGGCGGGATCGCGCGACAGGATCGAGACGAGCTCCACATTGCCGGCGACGCCGTCGGCGATGCGCTTCTGCAGGGCCGCGAAATTCGGGTCGAAGCGGCGATTGAAGCCGATCATCAGCGGCACGCCGGCCTGTTTCACGCGCTCCAGCGTCTTCACGATGCGGGCGGAGCTGAGATCGACGGGCTTTTCGCAAAGCACCGCCTTACCGGCCGCCGCCGCGCGGTCGATGTAATCGGCATGGGTATCGGTCGGCGTGCCGATCAGGATCGCATCGATCGACTTGTCGTCGATCAGCTCGTCGGCGGTGCGCACCGGGGCTCCGGTCGCCTTCGACAGAGCATTGGCGCCATCGGGCAACGGATCGGCGATGCCGGCAAGTCGCGCGCGTTTCGACGCCGCGATGTTGCGCCCGTGAATCTGCCCGATGCGCCCGGCGCCGAGCAGCGCGATGGAAATCATCAGAATCCTCCCAGTGATGATATTTCAAAACAGAATGAATATTCCATATTGACTTGTCAATGGAATTTCCGTTTCATAACCTGATCCCGCGATCGATTCATATGTTGCGTCCGCCTTGCGCCCGGATGCAACGGGCCGCGCGGCGCCCGGAATGAAAAGGACCATCCATGGCGACAACCAGGACGCTCGACGTCATCACGATCGGCCGCTCTTCCGTCGACCTTTACGGGCAGCAGATCGGCTCGCGGCTGGAGGACATAGCCTCCTTCGCCAAGTCGGTCGGGGGCTGTCCGGCCAACATAGCGGTCGGCACCGCGCGCCTCGGGCTGAAATCGGCATTGCTGACGCGCGTCGGCGACGAGCAGATGGGGCGCTTCATCCGCGAGCAGCTGGCGCGGGAAGGCGTCTCGACGGAAAGCGTGATCGTCGACAGGGAGCGCCTCACCGCGCTGGTGTTGCTGGCGGTGCAGGAAGAGGGCGTGTCGCCCATGATCTTCGTGCGCACCGACTGCGCCGACATGGCGCTGTCGCCGGACGACGTGGACGAAGCCTTCATCGCCTCGGCGCGCGCCATCGTCGTCACCGGCACGCATTTTTCGCGGCCCAACACGGAAGCCGCGCAGCTCAAGGCGATCCGGGCGGCGAAGGCGGCGGGCGGCAAGGTGGTCTTCGACATCGACTATCGGCCGAACCTCTGGGGTCTGGCCGGCCATGCAGAAGGTTTCGAGCGCTATGTGAAGTCGGAGAAGGTCACGGCAAGGATCAGGCCGGTGCTGGCCGATTGCGATCTGATCGTCGGCACTGAGGAGGAAATCCGCATCGCGTCCGGCGCCGACGAAGTGCTCGGCGCGCTGAAGGCGATCCGCGCGCTTTCCGACGCGACCATCGTGCTGAAACGCGGGGCGATGGGCTGCATCGTCTATGACGGCGAAATCAGCGACGATCTGGAGGACGGCATCGTCGGCGACGGTTTTCCGATCGAGGTCTACAATGTGCTGGGCGCGGGCGACGCCTTCATGTCGGGCTTGCTGCGCGGCTGGCTGGGCGGCGAGAGCCTGAAGACGGCGGCGACTTGGGCCAATGCCGGCGGCGCCTTCGCCGTGTCGCGCCTGCTCTGCGCGCCGGAATATCCGACCTTCGAGGAATTGCAGTTCTTCCTGAAGAACGGCAGCCGCCACCATGCGCTGCGCAAGGACGAGGCAATCAGCCACGTCCACTGGGCGACGACGCGCCGGCGCGACATCCCGCTGCTGATGGCCTTCGCCATCGACCATCGCGTGCAGCTGGAGGAGATCGCGGCCAGGGCCGACGCGGAGGAAAGCCGGATCGGCGCCTTCAAGGTGCTGGCGGTGAAGGCCGCCGCGCGCGTCGCCGCCGGCCGCCCCGGCTACGGCATGCTGATCGACGAGAAGCACGGCCGCGACGCCATGTTCGAATTCGCCCGGCATCCCTTCTCGTGGCTCGGCCGGCCGGTGGAACAGCCCGGCTCCTGCCCCCTGCGTTTCGAATTTTCGCAGGACATCGGCTCGCAGCTCGTCGAATGGCCGGTCGACCACTGCATCAAGGCTCTGTGCTTCTACCATCCGGACGATCCGGCGGAACTGAAGCAGGAACAGCTTGAGAAGCTGCGCGCGCTTTACGACGCCTCGCGCAAGGTGGGACGCGAACTTCTCGTCGAGATCATCGCCGGCAAGCATGGGCCGCTCGGCGAGGACACGATCGCCCGCGCCGTGCAGGAGGTCTACGACACCGGCGTCAGGCCGGACTGGTGGAAGCTCGAGCCGCAGGCCTCCGCCGCAGCCTGGGCGCGCGTCGAGAAGACGATCCTCGCCAACGATCCGTGGTGTCGTGGCGTCGTGCTGCTCGGGCTCGAAGCGCCGCAGGCCGAGCTTGAGGCGGCCTTTGCCGCGACCGCCGACGCATCCATCGTCAAGGGTTTCGCGGTGGGCCGCACGCTTTTCGCCGAAACCGCGCCCGCCTGGTTCGCCGGGCGCATCGGCGACGAGCAGGCGATCGCGGACATGGCGGAGCGGTTCGAGAAATTGACCGGCGCGTGGCTTGCCGCGCGCGGCCGCAAGGCGGCATAGTCCGGCGGAAGGAGCATGTGGGAGCATGCGGGAGGAGGAAACATGGCCAAGACGATTCGCCTGACCATGGCGCAGGCGCTGACGCGCTATCTGACGCGGCAATTCACCGAGATCGACGGCGAGAAGGTGCCGCTCTTCGGCGGCGTCTGGGCGATCTTCGGCCATGGCAACGTCGCCGGCATCGGCGAGGCGCTCTGGCAGGTGCGCGGCGAACTGCCGACCTTCCGCGCCCATAACGAGCAGGCGATGGCGCATTCGGCCATCGGCTTCGCCAAGGCCAATTTCCGTCGCCGCATGATGGCCGCCACGACCTCCATCGGCCCCGGCGCGGTGAACATGGTGACGGCGGCCGCACTTGCCCATGTCAACCGGCTGCCCGTCCTGCTCCTTCCCGGCGACGTCTTCGCCAACCGCATCCCCGATCCGGTGCTGCAGCAGGTGGAAAGTTTTGGCGACGGCACGGTGTCGGCGAACGACTGCTTCCGTCCAGTCTCGCGCTATTTCGACCGGATCACGCGGCCGGAGCAGATCGTGCCGGCGCTGCAGCGCGCCATGCAGGTGCTGACCGATCCTGCCGATTGCGGGCCGGTGACGCTGTCGCTCTGCCAGGACGTGCAGGCCGAGGCCTACGACTATCCCGAAAACTTCTTCGAGGAACGCATCTGGATGCCGCGCCGCCCGCGCCCGGATTTGCGCGAGCTGAAGCTCGCCGCCGATGCGCTGAGACAAGCCAAAAAGCCGCTGATCATCGCTGGCGGCGGGGTGCTGTTCTCGGAGGCCTCGCCGGCGCTGCAAAGATTCGTCGAGGCGACCGGCGTTCCCGTCTGCGAAACGCAGGGCGGGAAATCGTCGCTGCCCGACGATGCCGCGCTGAACATGGGCGCGGTGGGCGTCACCGGCACCTCCGCCTCCAACCGTCTGGCGGAAGAAGCCGATGTGGTGCTGGCGATCGGCACGCGGCTGCAGGATTTCACCACCGGCTCGTGGGCGCTGTTCAAGAATGACGGCAAGAGCGTCATCGGCCTCAATGTGCAGCCATTCGACGCCGGCAAGCATCGCGCCTTGCCGCTGGTCGCCGACGCCCGCGAGGGATTGAAGGAGCTGGAGAAGGCGCTGGCCGGCTGGAAGGCGCCCGCTGCGTGGACCAGAAACGCGATCAGAGGCAAGACCGAGTGGAAAAAGGCCGCCGGCAAGGTTACGGCCGCCACCAATGCCGCCTTGCCTTCGGATGCGCAGGTGATCGGCGCGGTGCAGCGGGCGCTGGGCTCCGGCGTGACGCTGATCAACGCGTCGGGCGGCCTGCCGGGCGAGTTGCACAAATTGTGGCAGGCCGGCGAGCCCGGCTCCTACCACGGCGAATACGGTTTTTCGACCATGGGCTACGAGATCGCCGGCGGCCTCGGCGTGAAGATGGCGAAGCCGGACCGTGACGTGGTGGTGATGGTCGGCGACGGATCGTACCTGATGCTCAATTCGGAGATCGCCACTTCCGTCATGCTCGGCCTGAAGCTTGTCGTGGTCCTGCTCGACAATCGCGGCTTCGGCTGCATCAACCGGCTGCAGATGGCGACCGGCGGCGAGAACTTCAACAATCTTCTGAAGGACGCCCGTCATACGGTGCTGCCTGAGATCGATTTCGTCGCGCATGCCGCAAGCCTCGGCGCCATCGCCGAAAAAGCGCAGTCCATCGCCGATCTGGAGGCAGCGCTCGGGCGGGCGCGGAAGAACGACCGCACGACCGTCGTGGTCATCGACACCGATCCGCTGATCTCGACCGACGCCGGCGGTCACTGGTGGGACGTCGCCGTGCCCGAGGTCAGCCAGCGCAAACAGGTTAAGGCCGCGCGCAAGGCCTACGAGCAGGCGGTGAAGCTGCAACGGATCGGCAATTGATGGTGGAGCGAGGCGACAAGGTCTGATGCGAGACAACGAACATCCCTTCTTCCGGCCGCTCTGGCGCCGCATCCTGCTCGTCGCCGTCTGCGTCGGCTGGTCGATCTTCGAGTTCTCGATGGACGCGCCCACATGGGGCTACATCGCGCTCGCCTTTGCCGCCTACGGCGCATGGCAGTTCCTGCTCAACTACAAGCCGCCTGCCGAGCAGCCACCGGCCGCAAAGCCCGAGGAGTAGGTCATGTCGCGTCTGCTGGTGAAATCCGGGAAGGACTACGGGCGGGTCACGCATGTCACGCCGGAGAGCGCGGGCTGGTCCTATGTCGGCTTCGACCTCTGGCGGCTGAAGCCCGGCGAGACCGCTTCCGCCGAAACCGGCGGCCGCGAGGTCTGCCTCGTCTTCGTCACGGGCAAGGGCAAGGCTTCGGCGAACGGGCAGGAACTGGGCCTGCTCGGCGGCAGGACGTCCCCATTCGAGGGCAAGCCGTGGTCGGTCTATGTGCCGCAAGGGTCGGGCTGGTCGGTGACGGCCGAAACGGATCTGGAGCTTGCCGTCTGCTCCGCCCCCGGCCTGAACGGCGGGCTGCCGGTGCGCGTCATTGGCCCGGACGATCTCGGACAGGAGGTGCGCGGCAAGGGCACCAACACGCGCTATGTCACCAACATCCTGCCGGAGGGCGAACCGGCCGATTCCCTGCTCGTGGTCGAGGTGATCACGCCCGGCGGTCACACGTCGAGCTATCCGCCGCACAAGCACGACAGGGACAATCTGCCGGCGGAATCCTGTCTGGAAGAAATCTATTATCACCGCCTCAACCCGCCGCAGGGTTTCGCCTTCCAGCGCGTCTATACGGATGACCGCTCGCTGGACGAGGCGATGGCGATCGAGGATGGCGACGTGGTTCTGGTGCCGGAGGGTTATCACCCCTGCGCCGCCTGCCACGGCTACGATCTTTATTATCTCAATGTCATGGCCGGCCCGAAGCGCACATGGAAGTTCCACAACGCTCCGGAGCATGAGTGGCTGCTGAAGGCCTGAGCGCCGGCGGCGGGGTTCCGCCGGTTCGTGACTTGGCGGGCCATCTCTGCTATCGGCGACGTGGTTCGAGTCGCGAAGCTGTCACGTGAATCGCGTACGCCGTCGCCTTCGGCGAGGAACCCTGATGCGATACGCACTCTATTTCACACCGGCGCGGGACGACCGGTTGACAATCGCGGCGTCGGCATGGCTGGGCCGCGACGCCTTCGGCTGGGTGGCGCCGCCGGTTCCTTCGGTGACGGGACTGACGCCGTCCGAGATCGCCTATCATACGGCCGCCCCGCGCCGCTACGGTTTCCACGCGACGCTCAAGGCGCCTTTCGCCCTCGCCAGGGCCGAGAGCGAAGCGTCGCTTCTGGCGGGGCTGGACGATTTTGCCGCCAGAACCTGCGGCTTCGCCATTCCCCGGCTGGTGATCGGCAATCTCGACGGCTTCTATGCGCTGGTGCCGGCGGCGCGTCTGCCGGAGCTTGACGCCTTCGCGGCCGATGTCGTGCGCTTTTTCGATCCTTTTCGCGCACCGCTCTCGGATGCCGAGATCGCGCGGCGCAATCCCGATGCGCTGAAGCCGGAGGAAGTGCGCAATCTCGTCCAATGGGGATATCCCTATGTGTTCGAGACGTTTCGTTTCCACATGACCCTCACCGGCCGTGTGGCGAACGACGAGGCGGGGCGCGTGAAGGCTGCGCTGGACGGCGTGTTCCAGCCGCTTCTCGGCGATCCGGTGCAGGTCGACGGCATCGCGCTCTTCGTCGAGCCGGAACCGGGTGCGCCCTTCACGGTTCTGAGCTACAAGGCGCTGGCCCGGATGCCGGAGAGAAGGACAGCCTGACGCAATGCCCGATGTGGTCCTGACCAATGCCCGCATCGTTCTGCCGGACCAAGTGATCGTAGGGTCGGTGCTGATCCGCGACGGCCTGATCGCCGACATCTCCGGCGGAACTGCGCAGGGAGAATACCTCGAGGGCGATTATCTCATTCCCGGACTGGTCGAGCTGCACACGGATCATCTCGAGGGCCATTACGCCCCGCGCCCCAAGGTGCGGTGGAATCCCGTCGCCTCGGTGCTCGCTCATGACGCGCAGGTCGCGACCGCCGGCATAACCACGGTGTTCGACGCGCTGCGCGTCGGCATGGACGAGGATGCCGAGATCGGCGTGGACGACATGCGCCGCCTGGCCGACGCCATCGAGGATTGCATGCGCGCGGACCGCCTGCGCGCCGGTCATTTCATCCATCTGCGCTGCGAGGTTTCGGCGCCCGATTGCCGGCGCGGCTTCTCCTTCTTCGAGGATGACGGCCGCATCCGCCTCGTCTCCCTGATGGACCATGCGCCGGGCCAGCGCCAGTTTGCCAGCCTCGATGCCTATGCGGCCTACTATATGGGCAAGTTGCGCATGTCGGAGGAGGCGTTCCGCGCCTATTGCGAAAGGCGGATCGGCCAGTCGCTCGCCAACTCGCCGGAGAACCGCCGCTACATCTCGCATCATTGCCGCGAGCGGAACATCGTGCTCGCCAGCCACGACGACGCGACCGAGGCGCATGTCGAGGAAGCGGTGGCGCAGGGAATACGCGTGGCCGAATTCCCGACGACGATGACGGCCGCGCGGGCTTCGAACGCCGCCGGCCTCAGCGTGCTGATGGGCGCGCCCAACGTCGTGCGCGGCGGCTCGCATTCCGGCAACGTCTCGGCTCGCGAACTGGCCGAAGCCGGCGTCCTCGACATATTGTCGTCCGACTACATCCCTTTCAGCCTGATCCAGTCGGCCTTTTTCCTCGGCGAAGCGGTCGACGCGGTATCGCTGCCCGAGGCCATCAGGATGGTGTCGAAGACGCCGGCCGAATCCGTGGGCCTCGACGATCGCGGCGCCATCGAAATCGGCCGGCGCGCCGACCTCGTGCGCGTCCGGGTCGATGCGCATGTGCCGATCGTGCGCACGGTGTGGCGGGAGGGGCGGCGCGTCGCCTGAGCCGCGACCGCTCAGACGAGGATGCGCGCGAGGTGGTTGTCCCAGACATAGTCCGGGTCGAAGCGTTCGCTGCCGTCGGGCGTCAGCGTCTCGCCGGTTCCCGTCGTCGCGCGGAAGCCGGAATGATCGGGCGCGAGGCCGCACACCTCCGTCAGCGACCGGCTGTTGACGACCTTGCGGCTCGCCGTATCGATGACGGCGAAGGAATTGCCCTGCGGCGACGATATGGCGAGAAGGCCGGCCTCGCGGTTCGCCGCGACGGAGCCGATATAGTTGCGGAAGCCGCCGAGCACGTCGTCCGGCATGTCCAGCAGCGCGAGATCGCGTCCGCGCTCGGCGAAGCCCGCGAGCAGCGGCCGCTCCGTCGC
The DNA here is from genome assembly GCA_023953845.1 of Rhizobiaceae bacterium. Taxonomy (NCBI): domain Bacteria; kingdom Pseudomonadati; phylum Pseudomonadota; class Alphaproteobacteria; order Hyphomicrobiales; family Rhizobiaceae; species Rhizobiaceae bacterium. The sequence continues at coordinate 1,526,047 of JAMLJC010000001.1, forward strand.
CGGCCCTTCATGCTGGCAGCCGAACCAGACCGCGCCGCGCTGATCCGTATCCATGTGGCGGATGGAAAGCTGGTGCAGCTCCGCCGGCAGTTCGTGCTTCTCGATCAGGGCGCCCGAGCGGCTGTCCACGAACACCAGCGACGGCTTCATCGTCGCAATGTTGAGCTTCGCCCGGCCGAAATCGGGATGCGTCTCGATGCCGCCATTGGCTATGGCGAGCGTATGCCCGTCCTCCAGCAGGAGCAGTTCATGCGGCCCGACGCCGAAGGTCGGAAACTCGCCGATGCGCCGGAAGCCGTCGGTGGCGTCATAGACGCCGATCACGCCGGCGGCGTTGTCGAAATCGTTCTCCGTCGCATAGAGAAGGGTTCCGTCGGGCGAGAACACGCCGTGCCCGTAGAAATGCCTTCCCTCGACGCTGCCGATGGTCATGGGCGCGGATCGGCCGGTATGGTCGAAGATCGTGGCGAAGGTGCCGGGCTGCCGGGCGAACACCACGGAGCGCCGCGAAACCGGATCGAAGGTCACGTCGTGGCCGCGGTCCGGTAGGTCGACCGTATGCAATATGTGCCCGTCTTCTGAAAGGATCGCTGCGCCGTAGGCCCCGTCGCGGCGCTGGAACGCCGTGGCGTAGACCGCATCCGTCGCCAGCGTCGCGGCCAGGGCGCCCGGCGCGAGCGAGGCGAGGAACGTGGCTCCGGCGGCCTTCAGGAAATCGCGGCGATCGATCAGCGGCGTGCGCATGGCTCAGTCGCCGTCGAGCGAGGAAAAGCCGGCGCTGAGGTCCAGCGCGGCGGCGAGCTTGACCCCGAACAGTTCGGAGAGGCTCGACGTGACGATGCGGGCGTAATCCAGCTTCTTGCGCTTCGCCCCGTCGCCCAGCACCTGATCAATGGGGCCGTCCGCCGCCTGCAGCGCGAAATCGGCGTTGGAGAATTCGAACCGGATCGACTGCGCGATCCAGTAGTCGCCCTCCTCCAGTTCGGCGGATAGCTTCGAGGCGTTGAACAGCGCGCTGAGACCGGCGAGGTCGCCGTTGATGGAGGCCAGCGTCGCGCCGCTGCGCCAGAAGATGGCCGATTTCGGCTTGTCGCCGTCGGGCGTCTTGCCGAGAAACCCGTTTATGCGCACGTCGCGCACCATCTCCAGCCCGTGGACGAAGACGTTGAAGAGTTCCGTCATCGCCTCCGCGTCCGTGCGATAGAGCGGATTGGCCGCGCCGGGATTCGCCCATTGCTGCGCGACGCCGTCCGGCCTGTCCCATGCCGCCGCGATTGCCGTCGCCATCGTGTCGAGATTGGTCGCGATGGCGAGGCCGTAGCGGCAGCGATAGGCGCCGGCGGCGCCGGTCAGACTGTCCGAGCCGGAGCCAGACAGCACGAATTCGAGTGCGCCCAGGCCCTGCATGGCGACGCTCTTGCCGGGAAGCGTCTGCGGATCGGCGGCGGTGGCATCCTCGTCCGCGATCGCCGCCTGCACCTGCTTGAGGCCGATCCCCTTGCGGTCAGGCCAGAACGCGATGCGCTCGAGCCGGTTTTCCTCCGTTACGGGGCCGAATCGAATGTTTTCGACATGGGACCATCTGCGGACCGCAGCCGTGAACGCCTCACGCGCCGTTTCGAGCGCGATGTCGCCGGGGCTTGCGCACAGGGCGTCCACATCTGTCGCCAGGGCCTCGGTCGATTGCCGGAACCCGGCATAGGCCGGCCGCACGAAACCGTCGATGGCATGGACGATAGTGGCATTTTCCGCATGGGCGGACGCAGAAGACAGAAGAAGCAGGAATGCGAATGCCGGTGCGCGAGAACAGCGAAAATACGCAGCAAGCCTTCCGGAAAGATCCATCAGAGCGACTCCAGAAAGGCGACCAGCGCGTCGCGGTCGGCCTTCGGCAGGGCTGCAAAGGTCTCGCGCGCAATCGAAGCCTCGCCGTCGTGCCACAGGATCGCCTCCGTCAGGTTGCGGGCGCGGCCGTCATGCAGGAAGAAGGTGTGGCCGTTGACGCGCTTGGTCAATCCGATGCCCCATAGCGGCGGCGTACGCCATTCGGTTCCCGACGCTTCGCCGACGCGCTGGCCGTCCGCCAGACCTTCACCCATGTCGTGCAGCAGGAAATCCGAGTAAGGCCAGATGAGCTGAAAACTCTGTGCCTTGTTGGGCGCATCGCGGCGGGTGACGAATTTCGGCGTATGGCAGCCGGTGCAGCCGGTCTCGTAGAACACCTGCTTGCCGCGCAGCACCTCCGGCTTGCTGAAATCGCGCCGGGCCGGCACGGCGAGGTTCTGCGAATAGAAGGTCACCAGCTCCATCACCGGATCGGGCGCTTCCGTGTCGCCGAGGCGCGGCTGCACGCCGGTTGGCATGGCGAGGCAGTCCTTCTGGGCTTCCGTGCAGTCGCCCCAGGGATGCGGAACGTCCGGCGAGGAGATGCCCATATCATTGGCGAAGGCGTCGGCCGATTGCTGGCGGATGGTCGGAGCCTGCGCCTTCCAGCCGAAACGGCCGAGCATCAGCCCGTCGCCTTGCGGCGCGCGGACGATCTGCGCCCTGCCGGATATGCCGTCTTCGTCACGGTCGTCCGGATCGGCGAGCGCCAGAATATCGGCGGGATGGATCTGCTCCACGAGTCCGAGCCCGATCATCGGCGGCGCGATGCGCGGCGACAGGGTGATGCCTTCCCGCAGCGGACCATGCGCCAGATTGTCGATGGCATAGCGTGGCTTGCGGAGCGAGAGCTGCGTGCCGTCGCCGAGCGTGACCGGAATTTCCTCGTAGTCGATGCGGATGCTGCCTTCCGACTGCAGTCCCGGTACGGCCAGATCCTGCAGCTGTCCGCCGTAGACTGGGTCGGAGAAGTTCAGCGCAGCATGCCGCGCGAGCGTCGCCCTCTCGTCATCCGTCTCGGCGTCGCGCGCCAGCCGGAGCAGCATGGAGGTCGCATCGGCGGCGCCTTCGGGCGGATGTCCACGACCGTCCTTGAGATGGCAGCTCTGACAGGCCCGCGCGTTGAACAGCGGCCCGAGGCCGTCCGACGCCTGCGTCGACGACGGCGACGACACCCACATCTTGCGGAACAGCCCGTTGCCGAGCTTGAAGGTGCCTTCCTCCTCGAAGGTGATGTTGGCCGAGGATTGCGAGAACGCGTCCTGATTGACCCGCTTGCGCGAGGTGCCGCCGCCGCCCTGCATCTTCTCGAACTCTTCCGGCCTGGAGAAGTCGGCGGTCGGGCGGGTGACGGCTGCGACACGGGCGAGATCTTCCGGCGACAGATCGTCGCGAACACCCGGCAGGCTGCCGTCCGAACCTGCCATCGCGGCTATGCCGGTGGCGGCGAGCAGCAGGACGAGGGCGAGCGCGGATTTCATCACGCGCTCCGGGGCGAAGCGCCGGGCGGACGCTCCCTTTCCGGACACGCGGCACGGCGTGTCTTTCAGGTCGTGCCGCATGTCTGCATGGTCCTATTCCGCTTCGTTGGCCGAATCCGCGTTCAGCAGGCCGTACTTTTCCTCGCCGATCGAGGCGAGCAGATCGAGCTGGCTCTCGAGGAAGTCGATATGGCCTTCCTCGTCGGCGAGCAGTTCCTCGAACAGTTTCATCGTCACATAGTCGCCGAGCTCGTTGCAGATCTCGCGGGAGCGCTTGTAGGAGGTGCGGGCGTCATATTCGCCGGCGAGGTCCGATTCCAGCACCTCCTTGACGTTCTGTCCGATCCTGAGCGGCGCCACCGATTGCAGGTTCGGGTGGCCTTCGAGGAAGATGATGCGCGCCACCAGCTTGTCCGCGTGGTTCATCTCCTCGATCGATTCCGCCCGCTCCTTCTTGGCGAGCTTGGTATACCCCCAGTCCTCAAGCAGCCGGTAGTGCACCCAGTACTGGTTCACCGCGCCGAGTTCTAGGAACAGCGCCTCGTTAAGCCGCTCGATGACCTGCTTTTCGCCCTTCATGGGTCCTGCTCCCGAATTGAGACCGCAGCTCTCGCACGCGATCTAGGTGTGAAACGATATCCGCGCCGCTCGCCTCCGAGCGGGCGTGGTAATTCTCGGTTACCCGGATGATCGTTTCGACCACATTTGGGAAGCAGCCGCAACAGCGGCCCCGCTTTTTCAGCGTGTGGTAGACCTTGGCAGGGACGATGAGCTGCCAGGCGTCCTGCTCGAGCAGGGATATGATCGTCTGTTCGATCTCCTTTTCCGTTATGATGTTGCAGTGGCAGATGAGCATTTCGGACTCTGGAACTGGCTGCGCGGCGCCATCGGCGCCGCATGGCTAGGCGCTGACGCTTACTGGAAGACCTTGTCCGGCGCGTCGAGGCTGTCGGAACCCTCGAACTCGATCGCGTCGAGCTTGAGCGCGGCGACCGCCCGCTCGATCGATTTCGTCTGGTCGACGAGCGCATCGATCGCGGCCTGCACGGTCGCGTTGCCTTCCGTATTGCCCTCGCCGATCTGCTGGTCGTAGGCTTCGCCGCCGACGGCCTTGGCCTGGATGGCTTCCATCCTGGCGACGGTGGCGTCGAGCTTGCCGGAAAGCTCGGTATCGACGGCGGCATCCGCCTCCTTGACAAGATCACTCACCGACGGACCGTCGACGACGGAGCCGTCGATGCGCTTGTAGCTGCCGCTATAGACGTTGCGGATGCCGACCGCGTCGTAGAGATGCGAGATATGGGTGTTGTCGAAGAAGCAGTCATGCTCCTCCTCCGGATCGTGGAGCAGCAGGCCGAGCTTCATGCGTTCGCCGGCCAGCTCTCCGTAGGAGAGGGAGCCGAGGCCGGTGAAGATGGTCGTGATCGCCGCATTCGGATCGGCCTTCTCCAATTCCACCCGCGCCGCGCCGCCTTCCTTCCAGTTGTCGACCATCTCCTGGAGGTCGGAGACCAGAAGGGTGCTTGCGGCCTGGAGGAATTCCGCGCGCCGGTCGCAATTGCCGCCGGTGCAGTTCGCCTTGTCGTAGTCGGTGTAGGGACGGTTGCCCGAGCCGGCCTTGGTGCCGTTGAGATCCTGTCCCCAGAGCAGGAATTCGATGGAGTGGTAGCCCGTCGCCACATTGGCCTCGATGTCGCCGGCCTCCTGCAGCGTGTTCTGCAGAAAATCGGGCGTTATCGCGGATGCGTCGACCTTCTGGCCGCCGATCTCGATCTCCTTGTTGGCGATCACATTGGCCGTATAGAGCGTGTTCTCGTCGGATTCGGTGCCATAGCTCTTGTCGACGTAGTCGATCAGGCCTTCATCGAGCGGCCAGGCATTCACGCGGCCTTCCCAGTCGTCGACGATGGCATTGCCGAAGCGGTAGGCTTCCGTCTGCTGGTATGGGATGCGTGCGGCTTTCCATGCCTCGCGCGCGGCGTCGAGGGTTGCCTGCGACGGCGCGGCGATCAGGGCGCCGACCGCCTTGTCGAGCGCCTGCGCGGTCGTCAGCGCATCCTGATAGCCGGCCAGCGCGATATCGGCGTAGGTCTTGACGACCGCTTTCGGATCGGTCGCGGCCTTTGCGGGCAGCACGAAGACGGCGACCGTCAGCAATCCCGCCGCGGCGACGGCGGCAAAACGGGCCTGCGCCCTCGAAATCGTGTAATGCCGTGTCATTCGGTTCTCCCGTGGAAATATTCTGCGAAGATGGATGCCGCGATGCCGGTGCCGTCGGAACGCAAGGGGAAGGAGGCGTGGCGCGGCGAACGGCAATCAATGCTGCCGCAAACGCTCTGCCCGGAGACGGCCTCAAGCTGCAAAGCGGATACGCCGCGACCCCGGCGGTTTCGACCAGACATCCTTTTCCTCCAAGCGAAAGGGTTCAAGGCCCCGACGTCAAAGGGCGCGCAGGTGGCGCGTCATGGCCATAAAAGCCGCGTTTCGTCCGAAGTCAATCGGGAACATCGAGGAAAAGCGCTTGAAATCAATAGGTTGGAATTATTCTAAACTGCTATCCTCATGTTTTTACAAGGTCGCGAAGGCCATCCGGCGGAAAATGTGCGCGTTTGTCGCAGCGGCGACTCAGGAGTCCGGGATGCCGAAGACGATCTCCAGCTTCTCCCAGCTTTCGTCCATGGCGAAGGTGGAGGACAGGATCGGAATGCCGAAATGCCCGAAATACATGGAGAGCTGGCGCTCGGCCGTCTCCTCGTCGACTCCCGCTATGCGGTTGACATAGATGACGGAAGCCAGCCCGGTCCTGTCGGCGCCGGTATAGCAATGGATGAGTATCGGCTTCGGCACATCGCGCAGCCGCGTGATGAGTTCGCGGGCGCGCTCGACCGGCAATTCCCGGTTCGCGGACATGGGGAAGTCGATGAATGTGATGCCCAGTTCCTCGGCCGTGTGTCTTTCTTCCTCGTACCAGGCCTTGCCGGGATGCGCGCCGCGCAGATTCACCACCGTCCGGATGCCGAACCGTGCCGCCTCCCGCCTCAGCATTTCGGCGGATGGCTGCGCAGAGCGGTAAAGCTCCCCGGCGATGACTTCGTGGAAGTTTCCGGTGTGCCTCAGCACGGCCTGGAAGGCGAGAGCGACCAGAGGCAGCGCCACGGCAATGAGCATCACGCGCCGGAGCATTCGCCAGAAAATCGGTTTCATCGGGGAAATATCCTGAGGCGCGGTTGCGGAGCGCCCCGATTGCGGCCGATTTTCGACCGGCGGCGGATGCGTCGAGGTCCGGACAACAAAAAAGCGGGCCGGTGCCCGCTTCCCTTGTTTCCCGCGATCAAGCATCGCGCCGATTCATCCACGGTCTGCGATACGATCCGACAGGACCAATGCAACAGGAGCTTCACGGGGACCTCACCGACAATCTGAAGGGACATCCGTCGTCCGCATCCGCTGCTTGCCGCTATATAGGCATGCCGTGTGACAGCAACAAGACAGGCTGGAGGCGGGTAGCCGTCAGCCGGTCGCCTTGCTGGAATTGCGCAGCAGCATCAGGTTGCGGATGTAGATGAACAGGCCCGTGAACTGCCCGAGGATGAAGACGGGATCGCGCCGGTAGATGGCGTAGCTCAGCAGGATGATCCCGCCGGCGAGGCTGAAGTACCAGAAGGCGTTCGGAATGACGCTGCGCTTGCTGCGTTCCGAAGCGATCCACTGCACGAAGAAGCGCATGAAGAACATGGCCTGGCCCAGAAAGCCGATGCCGAGCCAGATCGTTGCCATCGTGTTTTCCGTCATTGGGTGTTCGCCTTGACTTCCGTCGGTCCGTAATCTTCCGGCAGCCGCCGCCGGGCCAGCCACGCAGCGCCCATCAGGTCGGTTGCGCCGACAAGGGCACGGTTCCAGAAGCCGTATTTCGATGTCCCGTGCACCCGTGCCCGGTGCGAGACCTGCACATGCGCGAGCTTCACGCCGTTGCGAAGCAGCAGCGCCGGAAGGAACCGGTGCATATGGTCGAAATAGGGCAGGCCCAGAAAATCCTCCCGCCGGATCAGCTTCAGGCTGCAACCCGTGTCGCGGGTGCCGTCATTGAGCACCGCCGCGCGCAGGCGGTTCGCCAGCCGCGAGGAGATGCGGCGCAGCGTGTTGTCGTTGCGCTTCGCCCGCTGGCCGAGCACCGCGATCTTCGGCCGCTGCGCGGCTTCGGTCCAGTAGCGCTCGTAAAGCAGGGCGATGTCGGCGGGGTCGTTCTGCAGGTCGCCGTCGATGAAGGCGAGCAGTTCCTGGCTCGCCGCCCGGCCGCCCGACAGGAAGGCGGCCGATTGGCCCATGGGCCGGTCGTGATGTACGACGCGCAGCATCGGCACGCAGAGCATTTCTTCCCTGAGCAGCCTCAGCGTCTCGTCCGTGCTGCCGTCGTCGACATAGACGATCTCGCGGATCGGCGTCCGCTCGGAAGCGGCGACGATCTCGCCGAGGAGGGCCCGGATGTTTTCTGCCTCGTTGAGAACGGGAACGACGACTGAGATCATGGGACGCCAAATCCGACCTGGCCGCACCGGCAGCCCGCTTGCTGAGATCGCCGGCGCTTTCTATTCGCCAGCCGTGCGACTTGCAACCTGCCGCGCGTCACCTCAGCGCCCGGCGTCGGCGGTCCGCTATGCCGGACGGCGCAAACCGAGCTTGTCGATGACCCTCGGAATGGCGATGACCGCAATCAGCAATGCGCCGATATAGACGCTGACCACCTGCCCCGGAATGTTGTTCAGCGACATGCCGAAGGTGACGAGGCCGAGCACCAGCACGGCGAGGAACACGCCGGGGATGGAGCCGACGCCGCCGGCGATCGACACGCCGCCGAGGATGACCATGGTGACGATGTCGAGCTCCCAGCCGATACCGATATTGGAACGCATGGAGCCGAGCCGGGCCGTCAGCAGCGCCGCCGCCAGTCCGGAAAGCAGGCCGGAGACCAGGAAGAGCACGAAACGCAGCCGGTTGACCGGAATGCCGGAAAACCGCGCCGCCGTCGGGTTCGAGCCGATGGCGAAGAGCTGGCGGCCGACCGCCGTCCTGTGCAGAACCAGCCCGAACAGCACGGCAAGCACGATGAAGATGAGGAAGGAAAGCGGCACGGGCGGCACGAACAGCCAGGAAATGCCGGTTTCCTTCATCTTGATGAAGTAGCTCTGGCCGAGTTCGAGGAACTCCGGCGGATATTTGGTCTTCGCCTGGTCGCCGAGGATGACCTGCGTCAGGCCGCGGAACAGGGACATGGTGCCGATCGTCACCACGATCGACGGCAGGCTCAGCCACGTCACCAGCAGGCCGTTGAAGGCGCCGCACAAAAGCCCGATGCCGAGACCGACCGCGAACAGCGCGCCCGGCCCGTAGCCCGCCTCCGCCGCATAGCCGATGCCCATCGCCGCCAGCGCGACGATGGCCGCGACGGAAAGGTCAATCTCGCGGACGAGAATGAGCAGCGCCATGGCCAGCGCGATGATCGCCTTTTCGGAGAAGTTGAAGGTGGCGTCCGCGAGGTTGAATACGTCGAGGAAGTAGGGGGAGACCAGCGTGTTGACCACGATGGTCAGCGCCAGCAGGATGACGAGGATCACCTCCCAGCGCATGGCCAGATCGCGCAGGCGGCGCGGCGGCGCGTCGAGCACGGTGTAGCGGTCGGCGGCCGGTTGTGCGGCTGGCGCGTCCATGGTCACACCCTCCGCAGCCGGCGGGCTTCCGGCAGGATCAGCTTGTCCGGCCTCCGCTCCGCGCGCGCATTGATTATGACGGCTGCGAGGATGACCGCGCCGGAAATCGCCATCTGCCAGAAGGGCGAGATCTGCAGGACCGGCAGCGCCGTCATGACGATGCCGAGGAACAGCGCGCCGAGCAGCGTCCCGGCGACCGAGCCGACGCCGCCGCCGATCGACACGCCGCCGATGACGCAGGCGGCGATGACGGTGAGTTCGTAGCCGTTGGCGATCTCCGAATAGGCGACGCCGTAGCGCGCCACCCAGAGATAGCCGCACAGGCCTGACACCGCGCCGGTGATCGAATAGGCGAGCAGTTCCTGCCGGCGCTGGTCAATGCCGCAATAACGCGCAGCCACCGGATTGCCGCCGACTGCGTAGAGTCCGCGTCCGGCGCGGCTGTAGTTGAGGAAGACGTAGAACAGGATCGACACGACGATGGCGATCCACACCGGCGTCGTCAGGCCGAGCACGACCTGTTTCGGAAACGCCTGGAAGACGACGCCCATCTCGGAGGCGTTCACCTGATCGCCGCCGGCGATGATGATGATCATGCCGCGGAAGACGGCGAGCGTGCCGAGCGTCATGACGATCGGCGGGATGTTGAGGAAGGCGATGAAGGCGCCGTTTATCATGCCGAGCACGAGGCCGGAGAGGATGCCGGCCAGGATCATCAGCACCAGCGGCGTGTCGGGATAATACTGGCTGACCAGCGCCGCCAGCATGCCTGAAAGCGCGAGATTCGCCGCGACGGAGAGGTCGATGCCGCGCGTCAGGATGACGACCATCTGCGCCAGCGCCATCATGAACAGCACCGACGTCTCCGTCAGCATGTCGCTGATGTTCTCCCAGGCGAGGAAGACCGGCTGGTACAAGCCGATGGCCAGCATGCCGAGGATCAGCGCAAGAGCCAGCGCGAATTCGCGGTAGTTGAGGACTTTGGTCATGCGGCAAGGTCCCGACATTGCGCCAATGCTTCGGCAGAGCATGTCCCCGCCATCACGCGGCTTCCTTCGCGGCGCCGGTGGCGGCGCCGACGATCTGCTCGGCGCTCCACTTGCCGCGCTGGAACTCGTCGACGATGCGGCCTTCCTTCATGACGATGATGCGGTCGGCCAGCCCCATCACCTCGGGCAGTTCCGAGCTGATGAGGACCACGGCAAGCCCCTCGCCCGCCAGTTCGCCGATGAAATCGTGGACGGCGGCCTTCGAGCCCACGTCGATGCCCTTGGTCGGCTCGTCCAGCACGATGACCTTGGGACGCGTCGCCAGCCATTTGGCGATGACGACCTTCTGCTGGTTGCCGCCGGACAGCTCGCCGAGCCGCTGCTCCCAGCTCGCCGCCTTCACTGCCAGCCGCCTGCCGAGACGGCGCGTCTCCGCCTGCTCGGACGACCGCGACAGGAACAGCCCGCGCACATGTTTGAAAAGGTTCGCGAGGGTTACGTTCTCGCGGATGCCGAGGGACAGGATCGCGCCCTGGTCCTGACGGTCCTCAGGCACGTAGGAGATGCCGGCGGCGATGGCGTCGGACGGCGCGCCGATGGCGAGCGGCCTGCCCTCCAGCCTCACCGCGCCGCGTGTCGTCGGCGTGATGCCGAACAGGCCCTGCATCGCCTCGGTACGCCCGGCGCCGACAAGCCCGTAGAGGCCGAGAATCTCGCCTTTGCGCAGGTCGAAGGAGACGTCGGCATATTCGGTGGCGTTGGAGAGGTCCTTCACCGAAAGGATCACCTCGCCGATCGGCACGTCGCGCTTCGGAAAGACCTGGTCGACCGGTCGGCCGACCATCATGCGCACGAGCTGCGCCTCGGTGACGGACGCGATTTCGCCTTCGCCGACCTTCTCGCCGTCGCGCAGGCAGACGAAATCGTCGGCGATGCGGAAGATCTCGTCGAACTTGTGGCTGATGAAGATAATGGCGCGGCCTTCCGCCTTGAGCTGCGCCACGATGCGGAAAAGATCGTCGATCTCGTTCGCCGACAGCGCCGCCGTCGGCTCGTCCATGATCATGACGCGCGCTTCGTGCGAGAGCGCGCGGGCGATCTCGACCAGATGCTTCTGGGCGACCGACAGCCGCTTCAGCTTGAAGTCGGTCGGGATGGCGGCGTCGATGCGTTTCAGCAGCTCGGCCGACTTCGACCGCATCTCGCTCCAGTCGACCAGCCGCGCCGAACCGGTCGGCATGTGGCCCATGAAGATGTTCTCGGCGACGGTGAGCTCGTCGAACATCGCCGTTTCCTGATGGATCGCGGCGATGCCGGCCGCCCAGGAATCGCGGGGAGACGAAAAGTGGCGGATTTCGCCGCCGACGCGGATCTCGCCTTCGTCCGGCCTGTAGATACCGGTGAGGATCTTGACGATGGTCGACTTGCCGGCGCCGTTCTCGCCGAGCAGCGCCGTGACGCGGCCGGGTTTTAGCGACAGGCTGATGTCGTGAAGGGCCCGGACGCCCGGGAAGCTCTTGGAAACGCCGGAAAGGGTGAGAATGGGTTCAGGCATTGTTCGGGTTTGGGGGCCTGTGAGCACACGGTCCTTCTCCCCTTGTGGGAGAAGGTGGCCGAACGAAGCGAGGTCGGATGAGGGGTGCTGGAAGGTTCGCCAGCGTCTCATTTCTTCCAACACCCCTCATCCGTCGCCCCGTCTCGACTTCGCTGTGTGAATTCGAGGGCGACACCTTCTCCCACAAGGGGAGAAGGTGGGCATGCGCCCAGATCAGAAGATCTTGGCGAACTCCTCGACGTTCGTCTTGTTGAACTCGAAGGGCTCGCCCATGATGCACTCGCCGTCCTTGCCGACGGTGGTCTCGCCCTTCTTGCCCATAGAGAGCTTGGCGCCTTCGGCGGTGTCCTTGCCGTTCAGGATGTCGGCCATGATCATGGTCGAGGAGTAGCCGTATTCCACCGGGTTCCAGATGGCGAAGGAATCGCAGGCGCCCGCGAGCACATAGTCCTTCATTTCCGAAGGCAGGCCGAGGCCGGTGATGAAGACCTTGCCGGCAAGGCCGCCGTCGACGATGGCCTTGGCGCCCGAGCGGATGCCGATCGTGGTCGGCGAGATGACGCCCTTGAGGTTCGGATGGGCCTTCACCAGACCCTGCATCTCGCGATAGCTCTTGTCGTCCTGATCGTCGCCATAGACGGTCGCGACAAGCGGCATCTCGGCGTATTCCGGCTTCTTCCACTCCTCCTTCATGGCCTCGATCCAGGAGTTCTGGTTGGTCATGGTGGAGGCGGCCGAGAGGATCGCGACCTCGCCCTTGTTGCCGAGCGTCTTGGCGATCATCTGCACCTGCTTGGCGCCGATCAGCGGCGTCGAGGAGGCGGAGAGATGGACGAGGCGTCCGGCCGGCGCGATGGCCGAGTCGAAGCTCATCATCTTGATGCCGCGGTCGGCGGCCTTCTTGCCGACCGGAACCAGCGCGTCGGCGTCGTTGGCCGAGACGATGATGCCGTCGACCTTCTGCGCGATCTGCGCGTCGATCACCGCGATCTGCTCCTCGGCGGTCGGCTTGGCCGACGCGGTGTAGATGATCTCGATGCCGCCGAGTTCGGACGCCGCTTCCTTGGCGCCGTTGGCGCAGGCGTCGAAATAGCTGTTCCCGAGATTCTTGACGATCATCGCGATGCGCTTGTCCGCGGCGCGGGCGCGCGTGGTGATGATCGCCGGGGCGGCCAGCGCGACGGCGGCGCCGCCGGCAAGCTGCAATACGGTACGACGAGTGGTCTTCATGGCAATTTCCTCCCTGCCATCGATAATGCACGAAACCGGACAGGCATGCGCCATTCCGGCTTTTCGCCGAGAGTTTCGGCGGAAAGATCTCCGTTCCGGCCCGACGCGCCGATCCTCCTGATCGGCGTCGCTGCCGCAGCTACAAGCTATCACCAAAATCCGCCGCCGCAACACGTTGACGCAAACGATTGGCAGTAAGTTTTCACGAGAGGTGCCGGCGTGGCCGTCCTATGCTGCCTGGAGCAGGCTGAGGGCCACCGCCTCTGCCACCTTGATGCCGTCGACGGCGGCGGAGAGGATGCCGCCCGCATAGCCGGCGCCCTCGCCGGCCGGGAACAGGCCGCGCGTGTTGACGCTCTGGAAATCCTTGCCGCGCCGGATGCTGACCGGCGAGGAGGTGCGCGTCTCGACGCCCGTCATCATCGCGTCGGGATGATCGTAGCGGGCGATCTGGCGGCCGAACGCGGGCAGCGCCTCCCGCAGCGCCTCGACCGCGAACGATGGAAGGCATGGCGCGAGGTCGGTCGGCAGGACGCCGGGCTTGTAGGATGGGATCACCTCGCCGAAGGCCGTCGAGGCGCGGCCTGCGAGGAAATCCTCCACCCGCTGTCCGGGCGCGACGTAGCTGCCGCCGCCGGCGGCATAGGCGACGGATTCCCACTGGCGCTGGAGGTCGATGCCGGCCAGCGGATGGCCGGGATAGTCCCGCTCGGGATCGATGCCGACGACGAGCCCGGAATTGGCGTTGAACTCCTTGCGCGAATACTGGCTCATACCGTTGGTGACGACGCGCCCCGGCTCCGAGGTGGCGGCCACGACGCGCCCGCCGGGGCACATGCAGAACGAGTAGACGGTGCGGCCGTTGCGGCAGTGATGCGCGAGGCTGTAGGCGGCCGCGCCGAGGTCGGGATGGCCGGCGCAACTGCCGAAGCGCGCCTTGTCGACCCATGATTGCGGGTGCTCGATGCGCACGCCGATGGAGAACGGCTTTGCCTCCATGTGGACGCCGCGCCCGTGCAGCATGCGGAAGGTCTCGCGCGCGCTGTGGCCGACGGCGAGGATCGCATGCTCCGTCTCGACATATTCTCCGGTATGGAGATGGAGGCCGCGCAGTGTCCGCGTGCCGTCCGCCGCGGTGGAAATCTCGATATCCTCGACGCGATGGCCGAAACGGTATTCGCCGCCGAGCGAGCGGATGGTCTCGCGCATGCTCTCGACCATGGTGACGAGCCGGAACGTGCCGATATGCGGATGCGCCTCGGTTAGGATTTCCGGCGGCGCGCCGGCCGCGACGAATTCCTTCAGCACCTTGCGGCCGAGATGGCGCGGGTCCTTGATCTGGCTGTAGAGCTTGCCGTCGGAAAAAGTGCCGGCGCCGCCCTCGCCGAATTGCACGTTGGAATCCGGATCGAGCACGCCCTTGCGCCACAGGCCCCACGTGTCCTTCGTCCGCTCGCGCACCACCTTGCCGCGCTCAAGAATAATTGGCCGCAGACCCATCTGGGCGAGAACAAGCGCGGCAAGCAGTCCGCCCGGCCCCGCGCCCACCACGATGGGCCTCGGCCTGTTGTAATATGCGGGCGCTCTGGCGACGAAGCGGTACTCCGTGTCGGGCGACGGCTGCACCTGATGATTGCCGGCGAAACGGCGGACGACGGTCGCCTCGTCGCGCAGCGTCACGTCGACGGAGTAGACCATCAGGATGGCCGACTTGCGCCGCGCATCGTTGGCCCGCCGCGCGATCGCGAAATCGACGATCTCCCCGTCCGCGACGCCGAGGCGGTCGCGGATCGCGTCGCGCAGCGCTTCGGTGGGATGGCCGAGCGGCAGCTTGAGTTCGGTGAGGCGCAGCATGGCCGACCGCTCTATCCACTCCCTCGACGCCGCGCAACGTGCCGGGATCGGCATGTCTCCTACGCCAGACCGACTCCTTGGAATGAAATTCCCCAAACGGCAAAAAGAAAGCAAATCGTTCCGGTTAAATGCGGAAATGCTCGTCCTATAAAGGAAAAGGAGCGCCGATTTGAGCATGCAGCTTGCGGGCGCGTAACAAATGCAGCTAAAGCGCGGAGCAAAAAACCTCCCGCAGGCTGATGCCGGACGCTTGTCCGGGTCGATGAACCGGGCCGCAAGGACGCGGCCCAACGCATGGGGGAGTTTTTCCGATGAAGTCTCTGTCTCGCCGCCTTTTCCTTGGCCTCGCGCTTTCGCTCGGCCTTCTGCCGGCAACGGGCGCATTTGCCGCCGACAAGCCCGACGCCATCACCATCGACTGGGCGACCTACAATCCGGTCTCAATGCTCCTGAAGGACAAGGGCTGGCTGGAAGAGGAATTCGCCAAGGACGGCATCACCGTCAACTGGGTGCAGTCCGCAGGCTCCAACAAGGCGCTGGAATTCCTCAATGCCGGCTCGATCGACTTCGGCTCCAGCGCCGGCGCCGCCGCACTGGTGAGCAAGATCAACGGCAACCCGATCAAGACCATCTACGTCTATTCCAAGCCCGAATGGACGGCGCTGGTGACGCTGAAGGACAGCGGCATCAGCAGCGTCGTCGACCTCAAGGGCAAGAGCGTCGCGGTAACCCGCGGCACCGATCCGCACATCTTCCTGGTGCGCGCCCTGCAGGATGCCGGCCTGTCGGAAAAGGACATCACGCCCGTGCTTCTCCAGCACGCGGACGGCGCGACGGCGCTGGTGCGCGGCGACGTGCAGGCCTGGGCCGGTCTCGATCCGATGATGGCCAATGTCGAACTGAACGAGGGCGGCGTGCTCTTCCATCGCAACGCCGACGCCAACACCTACGGCGTGCTCTCGACCCGTCAGGAGTTTCTGGAGCAGTATCCCGATCTGGTGCGCCGCGTGCTTGGCGTTTACGAACATGCCCGCAAATACGCCATCGAGAACCCGGCCGAGCTGAAGGCGAGCTTCGTCGCCGCGACGAAGCTGCCGGAAGCGGTCGCGGACAAGCAGCTCGGCGAGCGCACCGACCTTGGCAACAGCGCCATCGGCGCGCCGCAGCGCGACGCGATCCTGCAGGCGGGGCTGGCCTTGCAGAAGGCCGGCGTGCTCGACGCCGCCATCGACGTGCAGAAGTCGCTGGACGACCTGCTCGATGCGAGCTACGTCCCGGCCGGAAACTGATCCTGACAGCGCGATGACGGGCGGCGCCAACGGCCGCCCGCCTCGTCGCGAGGACGTTCGATGGCAGTGGCGGAGACCAGCATAGGCGACGATGCCGCCGGTGAGCGGCACGGGACGACGTGGCGCGCGCGGCTGGGCGGCCCCCTGCTCGGCCTGCTCCTGCCGGTGGCGCTCGCCGTCGGCTGGGAAATCGCCGTGCGGGCCGGATTGTCGAACGGCAGGCTGGTGCCGCCGCCATCGGTGATCATCCAGACATTCGTGCAACTCGCCAAGGGCGGCGAGCTTCAAAGCCACGCGCTTGCGACGCTGACGCGTGTGCTGCTCGGCTTCGGCGCGGGCGTCATTGCCGGCACGATCGCCGGGGCGATCACCGGCTACTCCACCTTCGCCTCGCGGCTGCTCGATCCGACCTTGCAGGCGCTCCGCGCCATCCCCTCGATCGCCTGGGTGCCGCTCTTCATCCTCTGGCTCGGCATCTTCGAGGCCTCCAAGATCACGCTGATCGCGGTCGGCGTGTTCTTCCCCGTCTATCTCGGCGTCATGGGCGCGGTGATGTCGGTCGACCGCAAGATCGTCGAGGTCGGCCGCGTCTTCCGCCTGTCGGGGCCGCAGATGGTGCGCCGCATCCTGCTGCCGGCCGTGTTGCCGGCCTATGTCGTCGCCCTGCGCTCGGGCCTCGGCCTCGGCTGGATGTTCGTCGTGGCGGCGGAGTTCATGGGCGCGTCGCAGGGCCTCGGCTACCTGCTGATCGACGGCCAGCAGCTCGGCAAGCCGGCGCAGATCGTCGCGGCCATCGTCGCCTTCGCCATACTCGGCAAGATCACCGACTGGCTGATCGTGCTGGCGACGCGGCCGCTCCTGCGCTGGGAAGACCGTTTCTCGCGCGTCGGGGCAAGTTGAGATGCTCGTCCTCGAAGGCGTCAGCAAGACCTATCCGAACGGCGTCCGCGCGCTGGAAGGCGTCAGCCTCACGGTCGACCTCGGCGAGATCGTCGCGATCGTCGGGGGTTCTGGTTGCGGCAAATCCACCATGCTCCGCGCCATTGCCGGGCTGGACGCCCCGACGCGCGGTCGCATCGCGCTCGACGGCGCGACGATCAGCGCGCCGCATGAGAAGATCGGCATCGTCTTCCAGGAGCCGCGCCTGCTGCCCTGGCTCACCGTGGCGCAGAATGTCGCCTTCGGCATCGGGCATCTGCCGGCGGCGGAGCGCGCCGCGCGGGTCGACACCGCGCTGGACCGCGTCGGGCTGGCCGACAAGGCGCATGTGTGGCCACGCGAACTGTCCGGCGGACAGGCGCAGCGCGTCGCCATCGCTCGGGCCCTGGTGCCCCGGCCGGAAGTGCTTCTGCTGGACGAGCCCTTTTCCGCGCTCGACGCCTTCACCCGCGCCGATCTGCAGGAGCATCTGCTGGCGCTGTGGGCCGATTCGCGCCCGACGCTCGTGCTCGTCACCCATGATGTGGACGAGGCCATCGCGCTCGCCGACCGCATCCTCGTCATGAAGCCGCGGCCCGGCCGCATTTTTGACGAGATCAACCCCGGCCTGCCCCGGCCGCGCGACCGGCGCTCCGAGGAGTTCGACGCGGCGCGGCGGCAGGTGCTGGATTCGCTCGACCGCTCGCTGGAGCGCGAATCGCCAACGGCGATGCGGGAGCGGATGCTGGAGGCCACCTATTCGATCTGACGGGGGCTCCGTCGGTCCGCATCACCATCACAAAGATGACTGAGGAGATTTGCCATGGACGCCGCCGAACTGCGCGCAATGCAGGCGCCGATCAAGGAATGCTACCGCAACGACCCCGGTGCGGGGCTGATCACGCTCAAGGCGAAGGGTTCGCTCGATGACACCAGCATCGCCTGCAAGGTCGAGACCGGCCGGGCGCTGGCGGTGGCGGGCCTTCATCCCGCTACCGGCGGCAGCGGGCTGGAACTCTGCTCGGGCGACATGCTGCTGGAAGCGCTGGTGGCCTGCGCCGGCGTAACGCTGAAGGCCGTGTCGACGGCGCTGGAAATCCCGCTGCGAGGCGCGGAGGTTTCGGCTGAAGGCGATCTGGATTTCCGGGGGACGCTCGGCGTCGCCAAGGACGCACCGGTGGGCTTCGCCGAAATCCGCCTGCGCTTCGCCGTGGACACGGATGCGGAACAGGAAAAGCTCGACCAGCTGCTGAAGCTGACGGAGCGCTATTGCGTGGTCTACCAGACGATCAGGAACGGGCCGCAGGTCGACGTCTCGCTCGTCAGGGCGTGAGCCGGAGAGTCCGCGCCGCCTTCCGTATGGACGCGGTGGAAACCTTCCGACATAAGGCAGGCGGGCCGACCGGAGAAACCAGCTCGCATGTATGATCTGCTCAAGGGAATGCGCATCGTCGAGGGCGCATCCTTCATCGCCGCGCCGTCCTGCGGCCTTCATCTGGCGCAGATGGGCGCGGAGGTGATCCGCTTCGACATGATCGGCGGCGGGCCGGATTTCAACCGCTGGCCGCTATCGCCCGAAGGCGCAAGCTTCTACTGGGAAGGCCTGAACAAGGGCAAGAAGTCGATCGCCGTCGATCTCGGCTCGCCGGAGGGGCGCGAACTCGTCCATGCGCTGATCGCCGCGCCCGGCAGCGACCGCGGCATGTTCCTGACCAACTTTCCCGCCGCCGGCATGCTCGCCTACGATCGCCTGCGGCAGCGGCGCGAGGATCTGATCGTGCTCAGGGTAATGGGCCGCGCCGACGGCACGCCGGCGGTCGACTACACCGTCAACAGCGCCATCGGCATTCCGCAGATGACCGGGCCCGCGTCGCTGGGCGACGAGCCCGTCAACCATGTACTGCCGGCTTGGGACCTGCTCACCGGAGCCTATGCGGCGTTCGCGCTGCTGGCTGCGGAACGCAACCGGCGCGAGACGGGGAAGGGGCAGGAAATCCGCCTGCCGTTGAGCGACATGGCCATCGCCTCGCTCGGCCATATCGGCCAGATCGCCGAGGTGGCGGTCTCGGGCGCCGACCGCCCGCGCTACGGCAACGACCTTTTCGGGGCCTTCGGGCGTGATTTCGTCACCCGCGACGGCCTGCGCATGATGATCGTCGCGATCACCACCCGTCAATGGTCGGGCCTGGTCGAGGCGCTGGAGATCGGCGCGGCGATCAAGGACGTCGAGACCGAGATGAATGTGTCGTTCGACCGCGACGAGGGCATGCGCTTCCGCCATCGCGACCGGCTCGACGCCTTGGTGGCCGCCGCCGTCGCGCAGCGCGACCTTGCGCCGCTCGCCGCCGCTTTCGACGCGAAAGGCG
The DNA here is from genome assembly GCA_023953845.1 of Rhizobiaceae bacterium. Taxonomy (NCBI): domain Bacteria; kingdom Pseudomonadati; phylum Pseudomonadota; class Alphaproteobacteria; order Hyphomicrobiales; family Rhizobiaceae; species Rhizobiaceae bacterium. The sequence continues at coordinate 1,545,318 of JAMLJC010000001.1, forward strand.
TGTGCTGGGGGCCGTACCGGACATTGCGCGAGGCGCTGGCCGAGGACCCCGATCTTTCGACCGCCAATCCGCTGCTGTCGATGGTCCTGCACACTTCCGGCTACGAATATCTGACGCCCGGTGCCGCCGCGACTCTTGTCGGCGCGGAGCGGGGCCGCGCCGTTCGCGCTCCGCGTCTGGGAGAACATACGGACGAAATCCTGACCGACACGCTCGGGCTGCCGTCGGCGACGATCGCAGATCTGCACGACCGTGGGATCGTCGCAGGGCCCGCGAAGGACGGCGCATGACCGTCGCTGCCTGACGCTGTCGCGTTTCGTATTCGCCGGCGATAGTCCAATGGCGAGGAGACTACTCGATCTCGACCGGATTGGAGGCTACTTCGACAACCTCGCTCTGCTGGTAAAGATGTATCCCCAGCACGAGGATGCTCACGACGAATATGCGCGCGATGATGATCTTGTTGCGTCGCTCCAACCGGCCCTCCCCCGCCTTTGGAAGATGCCATCAAAAGAGGCCGTCGTCCATGTCGGGCTTGCCGGGGAATCGCGGCCTTTGGTCCCGCTGCGCTAACCGGTCCTTTACCAACTGTCGGAAAGATGGGCGCGCGGAAGAGTTTCGAGTTCCGCCAGGCAACGGACCCGCTCTGGAGACAGGGCGGGTCCTTTCGCGATCCGGGCGACCCCCCGGTCCAAGTCTATGGCGAAGCGTCCGCGCTTGCGGTTCCATGTTCCGCCTCGTCCGGCGGCTTGACGTTGTCGGCGCTTTCCGGCGCGCGGGGAACGTTCGGGTTGTTCTCCGAGCGGTCGCGGAAAAGCGCCGAGCGCCCGAGCAGTATCAGCGTCACCGGCGTGGTCAGCGTCACGAAGACGCCGATCAGGATCTCGTGGATCACAAGGCGGCCGGTGGAGGCGCTGAAGATGATCATCGAGCCCATGACCATGCCGGCCGCGCCCCAGCTCGTTCCCAGCGTCGGCGCGTGCATCCGCTCGTAGAAGGTGGACAGGCGCACGAGGCCTATTGTGCCGAGCAGCACAAGGCCTGCGCCGAGCAGCAGAAAGGCAGAACCCGCGACGGCGGCCCAGAGCGGAACATCGGCGAAGGTGAATGTCATTCGATCACCTCGCCGCGCATCAGGAACTTCGCCAGCGAGACCGTCGCCACGAAGCCGAGCATGCCGATGATCAGCGCCGCCTCGAAATAGAGCGTCGAGCCGGTGCGGATGCCGAAGGCCAGAAGCTCCAGCATGGCGCAGACATAGAGCGCGTCGAGCGCAAGGATGCGGTCCTGTGCGCGGGGCCCCCGGATCATCCGGAACACGCAAAGGCACATGGCGAGAGCGAGCGCCCCCTGCACGATCCACAGCGTGACGGCGAGGATCGTGGCGCTCATTCGAAGATCTCCACCAGGAGGCGTTCGTAGCGGTTGGCGATGAGATCGACCCACTCCTCCCTGTCGACCAGATCGAAAACGTGGATCAGCACTTCGCTGCGCGCCGAATTGTAGTCGAGCCATGCCGTGCCGGGCGTGCTGGTGATGATGATCGACAGAATGGCGAGACCCGAAGGATGCCGCAGGCGGATCGGCACCGTGATGAAACCGGAATGCCTCGGCCGTTCGTGTATGGACAGGAGGAGCGACGAGACCGCCATGTTGGAGCGGATGATGTCGTAGAGGACTATGCCGGTCAGCTCCGGTATGGCGAGCCAGCGCCGGATGTGCGGGCTTTTCTCGCCGAGCGCCTTCAGGGCCTGGCAGGCGAGAACCGCCACGGCGACCGCCAGCACGAACTGGCCGAGGGTGAAGCCGGCAAGCAGCAGCCACATCAGCATCAGCCCGAGGCCGAGCAGGGGATAGGGGAGAAGCCTCATCGATCCTCCCTTTCCGCGAAGGGCGGCACGCGCTCGGCGCCGAGCACGGAGTTCAGATAGTGACCGGGCTGATGCAGTTCGGCGGCCGTCGCCTCCATCAGGTTGATGATCGGACCCGCCGCCACCGCCACGCCGATCAGCATGGCGAGCAGCAGCAGGATGGGCGCGGTCTCCATCACCGTCACCTTGGGCATGAACGGCTCCACCGGCGCCCAGAAGACGCGGATGCCGACGCGCGCCAGCGCGATCAGCGCCACGAGGCCGGAGAGCAGCAGCAGCACAGCGAGAACCGACCGCATGCCGACGCTGGCGCCGATGTCGCCAGTGCCTGGCCCCAGCACGCCGGTCAGGATCGCCAGCTTCGCCAGGAAGCCGGAGAACGGCGGCAGTCCGATCAGGTTGAGCGCCAGAAGCCCGAAGCCGATGCCGAGCACGGCGACGGCGCCGGGCATGACGCGGCCGACCTCGGGGTCGTCCTCTTCGGTCTCGTCGCCCTCGCCATAGGCTTCCTGCGTGACGCCGAGAACGCCGGCGGTGATGTCCTGCTCGCGTTCCAGAAGCTCGACCAGCATGAAGAACGCGCTGACCGTCAGCGTCGAGCTGAGCAGATAGAACAATGCGCCCGCCGTGCCGCCCGGCACCGAAATGCCGAAAGCGGCGAGCAGCGTGCCGGACGACATCAGGATGAAATAGGCGCTTGCCCGCTTCATGGATTGCGAGGCGAGAACGCCGATCGAGGCGAAGGCGAGCGTCGCCGCGCCGCCGATGAAGATGACGACCGAGCCGAAGGCCGCGCCGTCGCCCGGCAGCAGCAGGGCCAGCCTGAGCAGCGAATAGATGCCGACCTTGCTCAGCATGGCGAAGACGGCCGCGACCGGGCCGGCCGCTGCGGAATAGGCCGGCACCAGCCACAGGCAGAGCGGCCACATGCCGGCCTTCACCAGGAAGACGAGGCCGAGCAGGGCGAGCCCGACATAGAGGGCCGGCTGGGCGAAACCCTGCAGCGTCTCGGCGCGCACCGCGATCTCGGCGAGGTTCAGGCTTCCGGTCGCGCCGAACACCATGGCGATGCCGATGAGGAAGATGAGCGAGGCGACGAGGTTGACGGCGATGTAGTGCAGGCCGGAGCGCACGCGCTGCGGCCCGCCGCCGTGCAGCACCAGGCCGTAGGACGCGGCGAGCATGACCTCGAAGAAGACGAACAGGTTGAACAGGTCGCCGGTGAGGAACGCGCCGTTGAGCCCCATCAGCAGGAACTGGAAGAGCGAATGGAAATGCGGGCCGACCCGTTCCCAGCGCTCCAGCGCGAAGAGGATGGCGGGCAGCGCCAGGGCCGCCGTGAGAACCAGCATCACCGCCGCCAGCCGGTCCACGACGAGATTGATTGCGATGGGCGCGGGCCAGTTGCCGACGAGATAGACGATCGCCAGCGGCTCGCTGCCGAGATGGACGCGCGCCAGCAGCGTGATCGCCACGGCGAGCAGCCCGACGGTCGAGATCAGCGATATGGCGAGCTTCAGCCGCCGCTCGCGCTCCTCGAAGAAGAGCATAAGCGCGCCGGCGAAGAGCGGGATCAGGATCGGCGCGATGGCGAGATGCGAGGGTGCCGCGATCATCGGTCAGCCCTCCCTTCCGTCGACGTGATCGCTGCCGGTCAGGCCGCGCGACACGATCAGCACGACGAGGAACAGCGCGGTCGTGGCGAAGCCGATGACGATCGCGGTGAGCACCAGCGCCTGCGGCAGGGGATCGGTGTAGGCTCCGACGTCGACCGGGTTCGACCCGTCGACCACGGGCGACGCGTTCACCCGCAGGCGGCCCATGCTGAAGATGAAGATGTTGACGGCATAGGAGAGCAGCGCCAGTCCGATCACGAACTGGTAGGTGCGCGGGCGCAGGATGAGCCAGACGCCCGACGCCGTGAGGATGCCGATGGCGGCGGCGATCACGAGTTCCATCAGCCGCGCCCTCCGTCCTGCTCGGCGCGCGAGGCGCGCGACCGGATGCGCAGTGACTGGTGGGCGATGGCGATCAGCATCAGCACCGTCGCGCCGACCACCAGACTGAACACGCCGAGGTCGAAGAGCAGGGCCGAGGCGGTCGGCATCTTCCCGATGACGGGAATCTGCGTGTACTGGAAATAGGAGGTCAGGAAGGGGTAGCCGAAGATGAAGGAGCCGGTACCCGTCAGCGCCGCAACCACCAGCCCGACCGCGATCCAGCGCACCGGCAGGATGCGCAGACGTTCCTCCACCCAGCGCGTGCCGCCGGCAAGATATTGCAGCAGGAAGCCGATCGCCATGGTCACGCCGGCCGCGAAGCCGCCGCCCGGCAGGTCGTGGCCGCGAATGAAGAGATAGGCCGCCAGCACCACGATGACCGGGAACATCCAGCGCATGACGACCGACGGCACGAGCAGGTAGTCCTTGAGCGTCTCGCCCACCTCGCGGTCCTGGCGAACGTTGTCGAATGCGTCCTGCTCCTGCTGCTGGTAGGGAAGCTGGGCGCTGTCCTCCGCCGGCCGGAAGCGTCGCAGCAGGGCGAAGACCGTCAGCGCCACGATGGCGAGGACCACGATCTCGCCCATCGTGTCGAAGCCGCGGAAATCGACGAGGATAACGTTGACGACATTGGTGCCGCCGCCCTCGGAATAGGCCCGTTCCAGATAGAAGTCGCCGACCGACGGCGCGCGCGGCGTCAGCATCATGAAATAGGACAGCACGGCAACGCCGATGCCGCTGAAGACGGAGAGCGCGAAATCGCGATGCCGGCGCAGGCGCTTGGAATGGGCGGAGTCGTCCTCCGGGATCTGCTGGCGCTTGGGCAGCCAGCGCAGGCCGAGCAGGATGAGCACGGTGGTGACGATCTCGACGAGGAGCTGCGTCACCGCGAGATCGGGCGCCGAGAGCCAGACGAAGGAGATGCAGCTGGCAAGGCCCGCGCCGCTCATCAGGATCAGCGCGGCGAGGCGATGGTATTTCGCCTGATAGGCCGCCGCCACGGCGCAGACGGCGCCGATCGCCCACAGCACGCCGAGCACGGGGTCGAGCCCGTGCACGCTGAGCGACGGGATGGCATGGCCCATTCCCCACATCGCCCAGATTCCGGCCAGCACCGCCGCCGCGACGAGAAGGCGCATCTGCGGCTGCAGGCGCCGCGTGGCGAGGACGCCCTCGAGCATCCTCGCCCAGCGCCAGCTCACCGTGATCAGCACCCGTTCGAAGATGCGCTGGCCCTTGAAGTTGCGGAAGAAGGGCGGGCCCTCCTCGCAATCGCGCAGATAGCCGCGCAGCAGCCAGTAGAGGCCGAGGCCCGCCACCATGGCGATGACGCTCATCAGCAGCGGGATGTTTAAGCCGTGCCACACCGAAAGGCTGTATTGCGGCGTCCGCTCGCCGAGGACCGCGATCACGCCGGCATTGAGGAAGGGGCCGATGCTCAGTGCCGGGATGGTGCCGACCACCACGCACAGGATGACCAGCAGCTCGATCGGACGGCGCATCAGGGCGGGGGGTTCGTGCGGCTCCTTGGGCAGGTCCGTCGGCCTGGGGCCGAAGAACACGGTGTGGATGAAGCGCACCGAATAGGCGACGGCGAAGGCGCCGGCGACGGTCGCGACATAGGGCGCGATCCGGTCGAGCAGCGAGCGCTGGTGCTCCTCGATCGCCTCGGCGAAGAACATCTCCTTGGAGAGGAAACCGTTGAGCAGCGGCACGCCGGCCATGGCCGCGCTCGCCACCATGGCGAGCGTCGCGGTGAACGGCATCGCCCTGAACAGGCCGGAGAGCCGCCGCATGTCGCGCGTGCCCGCCTCGTGGTCGATGATGCCGGCGGCCATGAACAGAGACGCCTTGAAGGTCGCGTGGTTCACCATGTGGAAGATCGCCGCGACCGCGGCGAGCGGACTGCCGAACGAGAGAAGCGACGTGATCAGGCCGAGATGGCTGATGGTCGAATAGGCGAGCAGGCCTTTCAGGTCCTGCTGGAAGATGGCGAAATAGGCGCCGAGAAGGAGTGTCGTCAGGCCGGCCAGTCCGACCAGCGTGAACCACTCAGGCGTGCCGGAGAGCACCGGCCAGAAGCGCGTCAACAGGAAGACGCCGGCCTTCACCATCGTCGCGGAATGGAGATAGGCCGAGACTGGCGTCGGCGCCGCCATGGCGTTGGGCAGCCAGAAATGGAACGGGAACTGGGCGCTCTTGGTCAGCGCGCCGGCGAGGATGAGCAGCAGCGTCGGCACATAGAGCGGATGCGAGCGGATGGCGGCGCCGGCCGCCAGCACGGCGTCTAGATCGTAGCTGCCCGCCATCTGTCCCATCAGCACCATGCCGAGCAGCAGGCAGAGGCCGCCCGTCCCGGTGATGGTCAGCGCCATGCGCGCGCCGTCGCGGGCGGCCTGGTTGTGGTGCCAGTAGCCGATCAGCAGGAAGGAGAAGATGCTGGTGAGTTCCCAGAATATGGCGAGCAGGATCAGGTTGCCCGACACGACCAGCCCCTGCATGGCGCCCATGAAGGCGAGCAGCAGCGCGTAGAAACGCGCGACGGGGTCCTTCGGCGACATGTAGTAGCGGGCATAGACGACCACGAGCAGGCCGATGCCGGTGATCAGGATCGAGAACAGCCAGGCGAAGCCGTCGAGCCTCAGCGTGATGGAGAGGCCGAGCGCCGGCACCCACTCGATCGTGTGGCGGATGACGCCCCCATGGGAGATCATGGGATAGGCGGAGATGGCGATCGCCAGCCCGCCGGTGGCGGTGGTGCCGGCGAGCCAGGCTTCCGCGTTGCGCGCGTTGGGGGACAGCATCGCCGCAAACAGCGCGCCGACGAAAGGCAGCGCGACCATCAGCGCCAGCAGGCCGCTATGCCACATGGCGGGCCTCCGGCGCGCGTGCCGCCGACGATGGCGGAGATGTTCGGCGTTTCAGGACCGATCGCAGCGTCGCGTCGTCCGGCAGAAGGCTGCGTGCCGCCCATTGCAACGCGCCCGGCACCAAAGGATCGAGGCCGGGTGTCTGCGAGTCATGGCGGCATGAATTGCCTGATCCGGTGTCCGCTGCCTGCAATGCGATGCTCGTTGCCTTTTCTGTGGGTAAATGAAGCGATCATCCGCTCGTATGCATCAAAGCCCGGCTTGTCCAGTTGCGAACGGCGGCCGGGGATCAAATGCGTGTTTCGGGGAAGGGAAACAGAACTGTTTCCATCCGCGCGCGAAAGGCACTAGGGTGCGCGCGCTCAACGAAAGGCATTTTTGGAAATGGCAGCACTCGCCCCCGTCCTCGACGCGCTGGACAAGAATCTCGACCAAAGCCTCGCGCGGCTGTTCGAGCTCGTGCGCATCAAGTCGATCTCCACCGATCCCGCGTTCAAGGACGAATGCCGCAAGGCCGCCGAGTGGCTCGTGGCCGATCTGAAGAGCATCGGTTTCGACGCCAGCGTTCGCGATACGCCCGGGCATCCGATGGTGGTGGCGCATCACGACGGTCCGGCCGGTTCGCCGCATGTGCTGTTCTATGGCCACTACGACGTGCAGCCGGTCGATCCGCTGGAGCTCTGGCACGACGATCCGTTCGCACCGGCGATCAAGACCGGCGAGACGGGCCGCAAGATCATCACGGGCCGCGGCACGGCCGACGACAAGGGCCAGCTGATGACCTTCGTCGAGGCCTGCCGGGCCTACAAGGAGGTGCATGGCACTCTGCCGTGCCGCATCTCCATCCTGTTCGAGGGCGAGGAAGAATCAGGCTCGCCGTCGCTGAAACCATTCCTCGACGCCAATGCCGAAGAACTGAAGGCGGATTTCGCCATGGTCTGCGACACCGGCATGTGGGACGCCGAGACCCCGGCCATCTGCGTCGGCCTGCGCGGGCTCGTCGGACAGGAGATCACCATCCACGCCGCCAACCGCGATCTGCATTCCGGCGAGTTCGGCGGTGCGGCCGCCAATCCGATCCGCATCCTCGCCAGGGTATTGGCCGACATCCATGACGAAAACGGCCGCGTGACCATTCCGGGCTTCTACGATGGCGTCGAGGAGACCCCGTCGCAGATCCTGAAGTCCTGGGAGGGCCTCGGCGAGACGGCGGAAAGCTTCCTCGGGCCGATCGGCCTCTCCATCCCCGCGGGGGAAAAGGGCCGTTCGGTTCTGGAGCTGGTCTGGGCGCGTCCGACGGCGGAGTTCAACGGCATCTCCGGCGGCTATGAGGGCAAGGGCTTCAAGACCGTCATCGCCGCGAAGGCATCTGCGAAAGTCTCCTTCCGCCTCGTCCACAAGCAGGACCCGGAGAAGATCGATCGGGCTTTCCAGGAATTCGTCAGGGCGCGCATCCCTGCCGACTGTTCCGTCGAGTTCCATCCGCATGGCGGCTCGCCGGCCATCCAGCTTTCCTACGACTCGCCCTTTCTGGTGAAGGCGAAGTCTGCCCTGACCGACGAATGGGGCAAGGATGCGCTGACGCTCGCCATGGGCGGCTCGATACCGATCGTGGGCGATTTCCAGAAGTTTCTCGGCATGGAATCGCTGATGATCGGCTTCGGCCTTTCAGACGACCGCATCCATTCGCCCAACGAGAAATACGAACTGTCGTCCTTCCACAAGGGCCAGCGCTCCTGGGCCCGCGTCCTCGACGCGCTGACCAGGTGAGGAAGCCCGCCGTGACCATCCGCGCCCACAGGCACGACCTGCCGGACCTGTCGCATTACGACGTCGAGGCGATCGCCATCGACACCGAGACGCTCGGCCTCAACCCGCATCGCGACCGGCTCTGCGTCGTGCAGATCTCGCCCGGCGACGGCTCCGCCGACGTCATCCAGATCGCGCCCGGTCAGAGGCAAGCGCCGAACCTCGTGTCGCTGCTCGCCAATCCGGCGGTCACGAAGATCTTCCATTTCGGTCGTTTCGACCTTGCGGTTCTTTATCATGCGTTCGGCGTCATGCCGGAGCCGGTGTTCTGCACCAAGATCGCCTCGCGTCTGGTGCGCACCTACACGGACCGCCACGGGCTGAAGGATCTGACGCAGGAGATGCTCGGCATCTCGCTGTCCAAGGCGCAGCAATCGTCGGACTGGGCGGCGGAAACCCTGTCGCCCGAGCAGCTCGAATACGCCGCTTCCGACGTGCTCCATCTTCACCGGCTGCGCGACGCCCTGCAGAAGCGGCTTATTCGCGACGGACGTGTTGACGAAGCGGCGGCGTGCTTCAGATTCCTCCCGACGCGCGCGAAGCTGGACCTCATGGGCTGGGACGAGGAAGACATCTTCGCCCATAGCTGAGGCGGCAGACGCCGACACGAAGGGAGAAGACCATGCCGAATCCCATCTCGACCGCTCCGACCGACGGCCGCAAGGTGATAGTGCAATGGCGCGATCGCGACGGAGTGGAGAATACCGGATGGGCGCAGTACCTGTCAGGCAGCGGCGATCCGCAAGGCGCCGGCTGGTGGACCTATGTCGATTCCGACACGATGAAGCGGGTCCAGCCGCATAGCTGGTCGGATCAGGCCGAGGAGGAAGGGGACGAATAGCGTCCGACGCCGGGCCGGCCGTTGAGCATTTGTCAACCATCCTCGTTTACCATACCGGCAGGTATGGAGAGTGTGATGTTCGAGTTGCTGGTTGTCGTGTCCATGGCCGCGTCCGCTTACGGCATTTCCATCTGGCTCGGCCATCCGCAATAGACGCCGGCCCATCGACCGCGGGCTTTGCACGGCGGATACAATCCCTGGTTGCGTCCTGGGCTGATCTGACTGGTTCCTTCACGTAGACAAGCGTCCTGCGACGCCTATAGTCGCCGCGGCCGTTTCGACGGCATGACGGGAACCGACAATGATCATCTTCATCCACGTCGAGCGAACGGCGGGATCGAGCATACACTCCTGGTTCGCGCCCGGCGAAGTTCCGATCCTGGAAGGCCGGTATTTCGTTATCAGCGCCTTCATGCCGGATGTGATGAAGGCCGCCGCCCTTGCGCCGCGGCCGTCCTATCTGGCAGGCCATTTCGCGCTGACCGATCTTGAAGAATGCGGGATCACGCCCGCCGACATCCGTCTTCTGTTCTCGATGACCCGGGACCCGGTGGAACGCGCGGCATCCCTATACGCCCTCATGCGGCGCAGTCCGGACTGGCTGCCGCATATCGCGCCCTTCGTCGGCGACCGGGACATGGCCTACTTCTACGATTTCTGCCGCGAGCGGGGGTTCTATTTCCCGAACGACCAGTGCCGGCGGATTTCCGGGACGCCGTCCTTCGAGGCCGCGAAGGAAGCCATCCGGAGCCGGTATACGTTCGTCGGCAGCTCGGACAGGACGGATCTTGCGGCGGCCGCGCTGCGGTCGCGTCTCGCCGGAACCCTGCCCGGCTTCTGCGCCGCGCCCGTCAGGATCAACGACGCGTCCCGGCAGGAGATGCCCGCCCGGCTCGCCGACAGGATCGCGGAAGACAACAGCGAGGACGGTCTGCTTCATCGATTCGTCATCGACCGTGGCGGGATCGTGTTCGGCGCCGGCTCCGGGGCGGCGGCATGACGGAATGATGAGCCGCGTCATGCTCGCCGCGCTCCGCGATTGATCTTTGGCCGTGCGCCGTGCATTCGGTATCGGCATGGCAAAGCATCGCAACAACAAGCTTGACGCTCTTCGCGGCATCGCGGCGCTGATCGTCGTCGCTCATCACGTACTCCATCTGTGCGCTCCCGAACTGGTCGAGGTCGCCCTCAGGCAGCCGCTCCGGGAAACCGCCACCGCCGACTGGCCGGGGCGCCTGCTGGCCTCGGCCGTGAACGGCGGGATCGCCGTCAACATCTTCTTCGTCCTGAGCGGCGCGGTGCTGATGGATTCCCTGCGGCGGGAAGGGCGTATCGACGCAAGCGCGGCGTTCCGTTTCACGGGGCGGCGCATATTCCGCATCTTTCCGGCGCTGGTTCTGGTCATCGTCGTCTATGCGCTGCTCAGCCATCTCCATGTGCCGTCCGGCGTGGGATGGCCCTTCAGCCTCAAGGAAGTCGTCGGGAACGCCTCGTTGATGAACAACGGCGTGATCGGCGTCACCTGGACGCTGCAGACGGAAATGCTGATGGTGCCGATCCTGCTCGCGATCGCCTGGCTGCGCTCGATCTTCGGTACGATCGTTCTGGTGGCGTTCGTGAGCTGGGCCCAGTTCTGCTTCTACTACGGCCCGCCCTTCGGAGGATACCTGCTCAACGTCGCGCTGACGGCCTTCGCGCTCGGCGCCTTGATACCCACCGACATGGTGGCGGAAGCATGCCGGAAAATGCCCGCCAAAAGCCTCTGGTTTCTGATGGCGGGCCTTGTCGCGGCGCGCTTCTACTGGTCGATCGACAGCGGGCCGGCGCTGCTCGCGACGATCGTCATCTCGACCATCATCGTCGCCCTCCTCTATCACGACGCCCGCGCCGACCATCCGTTCGAGCGTCAGGGTTTCCGGTTGCTCGGGCGGGTCAGCTACAGCGTCTATCTGGTGCACGTCATCGTGGTCTACTGGCCGTTCTCGTTCTATGCGGATTTTGTGGGCGCGGATCGCATCGCGGCCCACCCCTTTCTTTTCGCCGCGCTCTATTGCGTCTATGCGATTCCAGTGACGGTCGCCCTTTCCATCGCCTCCGAGCGCCATGTCGAGCGGCCTTTCATCCATCTCGGCGCACGGCTCTTCCCCACGGCGGGGCGGATGGCGAGGGCCGCGCCGCAGCCTCAGCCCGCTCAATAGGCTGCGGAATCCACGAGAGTCGAAGATTCCTCAATCTTTTCAATACGGTCGGAATCCCCGCTCTTAACCCGCCCTTAAACCGCCGCATCTAGTCTGCAGCCACGCGCGGGACAGCGCGGGGACGACCACGAGCGACATGGCCAAGCGATCCAGCAATCGGCGCATCGAGCCGACCTTCGACGCGCCGTCGCGCGATGCGCTCGCGGAGGAGTTCTCGGTGAGCGAGGAGGACCGCGCCGTGGTGGCACGCCGCAGCAGCCCGAAACGCAGCAAGGCTCCCGCCCGGTCGGGGAAATCCGCGCGTTCGGCGCGGCGCCGTCGCTCGGGCGGCTGGATGCGCGGCTTCGGTCGCCTGTTCTACTGGGCCTTCGTGCTGGCGATCTGGGGCGGCATCGGCGGTGCGGGCGTCGTCGCCTACTATGGCGCGCAGATGCCGAGCGCGACCACCTGGGCCATCCCGGACCGCTCGCCCAACATCCGCATCGTCTCCGTCGACGGCGCGCTGATGGCCAATCGCGGCATGACAGGCGGCGAGGCAGTCGGCCTGCACGAGATGTCGCCCTACATTCCCGAAGCGGTGATGGCGATCGAGGACCGCCGCTTCTACTCGCATTTCGGCATCGATCCGCTCGGGCTTGCGCGTGCGCTGTTCGAGAACGTGACCACCGGCCGTTTCTCGCAAGGCGGCTCGACGCTGACTCAGCAACTGGCGAAGAACCTTTTCCTGAAGCCGGACCGGACGCTGGAACGCAAGGTGCAGGAGGTGCTGCTGGCGCTCTGGCTGGAGCAGAAGCACACCAAGGACCAGATCCTCGAAATGTATCTGAACCGGGTCTATTTCGGCTCGGGCGCCTATGGCGTCGAGGCGGCGTCGCGCCGCTATTTCGGCAAGTCGGCGCGCGAGGTGACGCTGGCCGAGGCGGCGATGCTGGCCGGGCTGCTCAAGGCGCCGTCGCGGCTTTCGCCGGCCCGCGACCCCAAGGCCGCCGACCAGCGCGCCCAGCTCGTGCTCGCCGCCATGCGCGACGAGGGCATGATCGGCGACAAGGAGCTCGCACGGCGATGAACACGCCGGCGACGCGCGCGCCCGCCTACTGGACCGGCTCCGAGAACTACGTCGCCGACCGGGTGATGGAGGAGGTGCCGCAGCTGATCGGCGAAGTCCGCACCGACATCATCGTCGACACCACCGTGGATCTCACCCTCCAGAAGATCGCAGAGAAATCGATCCGCCGGCTGGTGGACGAACAGGGTCTGAAACTCAATGTCAGCCAGGGCGCGCTCGTCTCCATCGACAATTCCGGCGCGGTGCGCGCCATGGTGGGCGGCACCGATTACGCGACAAGCCAGTTCGACCGAGCCTCGGAAGCCCGGCGCCAGCCGGGCTCAGCCTTCAAGCCCTTCGTCTTCCTCGCCGCCATCGAGCAGGGCCGCACGCCGGACAGCGTGCGCAACGACGCCCCGGTGAGGATCGGCAAGTGGACGCCGGAGAATTACAACGGCAAGTATTACGGCAAGGTCACGTTGACGACGGCGCTGGCGAAATCGCTGAACTCCGTTGCGGCCCAGCTCGCCATGGAGGTCGGGCCGGGCGCGGTGGTCGAGGCGGCGCACCGCATGGGCATCGAATCGGACCTGCAGGCCAACACGTCGCTCGCGCTCGGCACATCGGAGGTCACGCCGCTCGAGCTGACGGCGGCCTATGTGCCCTTCGCCAATGGCGGCTACCGGCCCGACGTGCATTTCATCCGCCGCATCGCCACCGCGAAGGGCGAGGTTCTCTATCAGCATCCGAAGGGCGGCGTGCCGCGCGTGCTGCGTCCGGAGGTCGTCGGCATGATGAACGCCATGATGACGGAAACCCTCGCCGCCGGCACGGCGCGCAAGGCCGCCTTCGCCTGGCCGGCGGCCGGCAAGACCGGAACCAGCCAGAATTCGCGGGACGCCTGGTTCGTCGGCTACACCGCGAACCTGACGACAGGCGTCTGGTTCGGCAATGACGACGGCAAGCCGATGAAGAACGTCACGGGCGGCGCGCTTCCCGCCATCGCCTGGCACGAATTCATGGTGGCGGCGCATGAGGGCGTTCCGGTGGCGCGGCTGCCGGGCGGCTGGGGCGGCGGCGCCACACCCGTTCCGGCCGTTGCGGTCGGTGACGACGGCGTCACTGCGCCGCGCCCGAAGAATGCGGTTTCCGGTACGCCTACTCTCCGCGACGACGATGTCGGCGAGACCGCCTCGATCAGGCGGCCCTCCGTCGGCGTCGGTCAGTCGGGAAACAGCGACGCCTCGATTCTCGACATCATTCTCGGCAAGAAGCAGTAGCACCTGACGGAGCCCCGCCTGCGGCAAAGCTGACAGGCGCGCTCTGCATTTCGTCTCGCCAGCCGTCGTCCGCTCGGTAGAGCCTTTCAGGGCTGGCTGGAAACGGTTCTGTTTCCTCGATGGCGAGATGATCCGCGAGGAGGGCGGCGCGCGTCGTACCGGTGGTACGGCCAAGTCCGCCCGACAAAGCGGGCATCCGCCAGCGGGAAACCCTTCGGGCCGGGTCAATTCGACCCAAATCCTGCGGCGACCGTGTCGGCCGTACCACCTGTACGACCATCGACGCTCACCTTGACCTTGTGTCGAATTGCCCGCGGCAGAACCATTCCATCCAGCCCTGAAAGGCTCTAGAAGGCTGGCAGGAGACCGAATGATGGCCGAGCCGGAAATCAGGAAGACGATCGTTTTGACCGGCGCCAGCCGCGGCATCGGGCATGCGACGGTCAAGCGCTTCTCGCGCGAGGGCTGGCGGGTGATCACCTGCTCGCGTCAGGCCTTTGCCGAGAACTGCCCGTGGCCGGCCGGCCCGGAGGACCACATCAAGGTGGACCTTTCCGATCCCGAGGACGTCGGCGGCGCCGTTGCCGAGATTCGTCATCGGCTGGAGGAGAATGGCGGGCATCTCCACGCGCTGGTCAACAATGCCGCCATCTCGCCAAAGCTGGAGGGCGGCGGCCGCATGAACTCCATCGAGACGCCGATGCATGTCTGGCGCGACGTGTTCCAGGTGAATTTTTTCGCGCCCATCATGCTGGCGCGCGGCCTTTTCAAGGAACTGGCGGCGGCGCAGGGCTCCATCGTCAACGTCACCTCGATCGTCGGCAGCCGCGTGCATCCTTTCGCCGGCACGGCCTATGCCACGTCCAAGGCGGCGCTTGCCTCGCTGACGCGTGAGATGGCGGGGGATTTCGGGCCGCATGGCATCCGGGTCAACGCCATCGCGCCGGGCGAGATCGACACGGCGATCCTGTCGCCCGGCACGGAGAAGATTGTCGAGACGATCCCGCTCCGGCGTCTCGGCAAGACGTCGGAAGTCGCCGACACGATCTACTTTCTGTGCTCGACGCAGTCGAGCTACGTGACCGGCGCCGAAATCCACATCAATGGCGGCCAGCACGTCTGACCGCCGCCGCTGACCGCCTCTGCGCTCATGCCGCGGTGAGGATTTTTTCGATCTCCGACACGGGGTGATGGGTCAGCGTCTTGGGAAGCTCGCCCACCACCTTCTGCTCCACTTCCTTGTGCAGCTTCTTGCGCATCTCGCCGAGAACCAGCGGAGGAGCGACGAGCACCACGCCGTCCAGATCGCCGCGATGCGCCATCTTGTACAGCCTTTCGGCGATATTGTCGGCGAAGCGCTCCTTCGCCACGCGTTGCACGTCGGTCTCCTCCATGGCGCTCTTGTGGGGAGATGGTCCGTTGTTGAACCGTCCTCGCTGATCGGTGTCATCGTCCAGCTCGTCGAGGCTGGTGTCGCGCATCTCCTTCACGACGCTGAGGTTGGGATAGCTTGCGTCGCCTTCGTTGCGGAAGAACAGGGCCTTCTCGCCGTCGGCGACCACGACCCACATACCGTGCTTCAATCTCAGACCGTTCATACGGCTCTCCTTCCTTGTTGTTGACCGGAATGCGCTCAGTGCGATTGCGGGATGAACGCCGACGCCGAGAGGGAGGTTCCGGGGGCGCATTTTCTCACGGTATGGCGAGCTGAATCCGTCGGCTGGAATTGCATTTCGCTTCAGAAGCCGATGCGGGAAAAACCATCTCAACGCCTTTCCAACGGCGCGAGCCCATTTCTTCTGAAGGCGGCGGGTTGCGCCTAAAAAGCCCGTTCAAGCTTGGGCGTATCGTGATCATGGCTTTCCCCGACACAAAGCTGAACGCGTTTCCGGTCTTCTTCCGGGTCGAGCGGTCGCTCGTCGTCATAGTCGGCGGCGGCGACGAGGCCCTGGCGAAGGCTCGTTTGCTGGGCCAGTCGAGCGCCCGCATCCGCATCGTCGCCGAGCATCCGGAAGCGGCTCTTGCCGACTGGGCGTCGTCCGGCGGCGGCGAGCTCGTCCGCGCGCCCTACGCGGCTTCGGCGCTTCGCGGCGCCTGCCTCGTCTTCGCCGCGACGGGCGACGAAGGCATCGATCGCGCCGTCTCTGACGACGCCCGCGCCCTCGGCATTCCGGTCAATGCCGTCGACCGGCCGGAATTGTGCGATTTCTTCACGCCGGCCATCGTCAACCGCGCGCCCGTCTGCGTGGCGATCGGCACGGAGGGCGCGGGGCCGGTGCTCGCCCAGATGATCCGGGGCAAGATCGACCAGCTTCTGTCGCCCTCGCTCGGACGGCTGGCGACGCTCGCGGCGGCGTTCCGCGCCACGGCCGAGCGCCTGCTTCCCAAGGGCAGCCAGCGCCGCAAGTTCTGGAACGATTTCTTCGAGGGTGCGCCCGCGCGCGCCATGGAAATCGGACATATCGAGGAAGCGCGGGAAGCTGCCGCCGAGCTGCTCCTGCGCCGGACCGCCGTCGAGGGCCATGTCGCGCTGGTCGGCGCCGGACCGGGCGCGGAGGATCTGCTGACGCTCAGGGCGCAGCGCCTGCTGATGCAGGCCGACGTGATCCTGTATGACGCGCTGGTTCCCGAGGCGGTCGTCGCCATGGGCCGGCGCGATGCCGAACGCTTGCCTGTCGGCAAGCGAAAAGGCTGCCATTCCAAAAGCCAGGGCGAGATCAACGGGCTGCTGGTTTCCCTCGGTCGGGAAGGCAAGCGTGTCGTCCGCCTGAAGTCGGGCGATCCGCTGGTGTTCGGCCGGGCCGGCGAGGAGATGCAGGCGTTGCGCGACGCGGGCGTCTCCTACGAGGTGGTGCCCGGCGTCACCTCCGCTTTCGCCGCGGCCGCCGATTTCGAGTTGCCGCTGACTCTGCGCGGCGTCACCTCCTCCATGGTCTTCACCACCGGCCACGACCTCAAGGGCGGCGCGCTCCCCGACTGGGCGAAGCTCGCTATCTCGGGCGCGACGGTCGCCGTCTATATGGGCCGCTCGGTCGCGGCCGACGTTGCTGCGCGGCTGATCGAGGCCGGGCTGTCGCCGGACACGGCCGTCGCCGTGGTCGAGAACGCCAGCCTGCCGTCCAGCCGCAGGATGCACGGGACGCTGACCGACCTGCCGTCGCTGTCGGCCCGGGAGGATCTCGACGGCCCGGTCATGACCATCATCGGCGATGCCGTCGCGGGGGCCAATTTCGCGCATTCCGAGCCGCTCTCCGCCCTCGCTGCCGCTTCGACGGCCCGCACCGTCGAGGTCCGCGCATGAAGATTCTCACCGCCAACCGCCTGAGCGACGGCGAGGCCGTCTGGTACGCCGAGGACGGCCGCTGGTCGGAGACGATCGCGGGGTCGGCATTGGCCGACGACAAGGAGGCCGAAGCGCGGCTCGAGGCCATCGGCAAGGCCGCCTACGAGAACAACGAGGTGGTCGACGTCAACCTGATCGATGTCGAGCTGACCGATGACGAGATAGTGCCCAACCGACTGCGCGAGCGCATCCGCGCGGCAGGCCCCACCAACCGTACCGACCTAGGCAAGCAGGCCGAGCCCGGTTTCCACCAGGCGCGCTGAACCCCGGAAGATTGGCCATGTATCGTTACGATGAGTTCGACCAGGAGTTCGTGAAGGCCCGCGTCGCCGAATTCAGCGACCAGGTCGAGCGGCGGCTTGCCGGCGAGATCACGGAAGACCAGTTCAAGCCGCTCAGGCTGATGAACGGCGTCTACCTGCAGCTCCACGCCTACATGCTGCGCATCGCCGTTCCCTACGGCACGCTGAGCCCGAAGCAGCTTCGCATGCTGGCGCATATCGCCCGCAAGTACGACAAGGGCTACGGCCACTTCACCACGCGGCAGAACATCCAGTTCAACTGGCCGGCCCTATCCGACATACCGGCGATCCTCGCCGACCTCGCCTCGGTGGAGATGCATGCCCTCCAGACCTCCGGCAACTGCATCCGCAACGTGACGGCGGATCATTTCGCCGGCGCGGCCGCCGACGAGGTCGCCGACCCTCGCCCGTATGCGGAAATCTTGCGGCAGTGGTCGTCGGTGCACCCGGAATTCTCCTACCTGCCGCGCAAGTTCAAGATCGCCGTGACCGGCGCCGAGCGCGACCGCGCCGCGATCCAGACGCACGACATCGGCCTGCATCTGAAGAAGAACGGGAAGGGCGAGCTGGGCTTCGCCGTCTATGTCGGCGGCGGCCAGGGCCGCACGCCGATGGTCGCAAAAAAGATCCGCGACTTCCTGCCCGAGGAGCATCTGCTCTCGTACTGCACGGCGATCCTGCGCGTCTACAACCTCTATGGGCGGCGCGACAACAAGTACAAGGCCCGCATCAAGATTCTGGTCCACGAGACGGGCGTGGAGGAGTTTTCGCGACAGGTGGAGGCCGAATGGGCCGAACTGGAGACCGGCCAGCTCAAGCTGCCGGACGAGGACATCCGGGCGATCGAGACTTATTTCGCGCCGCCGGACCTGCCCGCGCGGCCGGAAGGCGACGACATCGTGAAACAGGCGAGGCTCGACTCGCGCTCCTTCGGCGAATGGCTCGACCAGAACGTCATCACCCACCGCCATCCCGATTATGCGGCCGTGACGATCTCGCTGAAGGGGATCGGCGAGGCGCCCGGCGACGCCTCTGACAGCCAGATGGAGGCCATCGCCGACATCGCCGAGAAATATGGCTTCGACGAGCTGCGGGTCAGTCACGAGCAGAACCTGATCCTGCCGCATGTCGCCCGCGCCGATCTGAAGACGGTCTACGACGCGCTGGTCGAGATCGATCTGGCCACGGCCAACTCGAACCTTATAACCGACATCATCGCCTGCCCCGGCCTCGACTATTGCGCGCTCGCCAATGCGCGCTCGATCCCGGTGGCGCAGGCGATCTCGCGGCGTTTCGGCGATCTCGCCCGCCAGCGCGACATCGGCGAGCTGAAGCTCAAGATTTCCGGCTGCATCAACGCCTGCGGCCATCACCATGTCGGCCATATCGGCATACTGGGAGTCGAGAAGAAGGGCGCGGAACTCTATCAGGTGACGCTCGGCGGCTCCGGCGACGAGAGCACGTCGATCGGTGACATCATCGGCCGGGGCTTCGGGCCGGACGAGATCACCGACGCAATCGAGACGGTGGTGAACACCTATCTCGGCCTGCGCCTGAGCCGCGACGAGCGGTTCCTCGACGCCTACCGCCGCGTCGGCCCCGCGCCGTTCAAGGAGGCGCTCTATGGTGCCGAAGTCAAGGCAGCCTGATGCCGGCGCGGATGCGTCCGCGCGTGCCTTGGCGCTGGACGCCCGCTATGGCCAGCTGGCGCCGCAGGCCGTGATCGAGACGGCGTTGGCCGAGAGTTTTGACGGAGGCCTCGCGGCCGTCTCCTCGTTCGGCGCGGATTCAGCTGTGCTGCTGCATCTCATCGCCCGTGTCGACCGCCGCCTGCCGGTGGTCTTCCTCGACACAGGCAAGCATTTCGGCGAGACGCTGGACTATCGCGACGCGCTGGTGGCCGATCTCGGCCTCACCGACATCCGCATCGTCACGCCGGACGAAGCGGCGCTGGAGCGCGCCGACCCGAAAGGCCTCCTGCACCGGACCGATACGGAGGCCTGCTGCGCCGTGCGCAAGGTCGAGCCCATGGCGCGCGGTGTCGAGCCGTTCGGCGCGTGGCTGACGGGCCGCAAGCGCTTCCAGGCCGCAACGCGCGCGGCCTTGCCGGTCTTCGAGGCCGTCGGGCCGCGGCTGCGCATCAATCCGCTGGCGCGCTGGACGACAGCCGACCTCGCCGCCTATATGCGCGCGCACGACCTCCGCGAAAACCCGCTGGTTGCCTACGGCTATCTCTCGATCGGCTGTTTTCCCTGCACGCAGCCGGTCAAGCCGGGCGAAGATGCGCGTTCGGGACGCTGGGCGGGCCAGGCCAAGACCGAATGCGGCATCCATCTGACCGGTCTCGACACGGCTCTCGCGGCCGCGCCGCATTGATCGGGCGCCTGCCGCCCTAGAGACAGACGAGAAAACACGCCATATGCTCGCGCGCATGACCGAGACGACCCTTCCTTCGCCCCGACTCTGGACCCCCGCCGGTTTTCGCGAGGACGAATGGAGCCGCGCCGACAACGCCGAGGCGCTGGCCGGAAACGGGCGCTTCATCCTGCCGATGCAGACTTTCCTCGATCTCGACCCGGAGGTCCGCAAATCGGCCCGGGCGCGGCTTGGCGTGGAGCTACAGCCGGGGGACGAACTGAAGAAGATCACCGGACTGCTGGACGATCTCTCTCTCGTCGCCCTGATGTTTCCGGCCTTCAGCGACGGACGCAGCTTCTCCAAGGCCGAACTGCTGCGCAGCCGCCACGGGTTCAAAGACACCATCCGCGCGACCGGAGAGGTGCTGGTCGATCAGCTTCCTCATATGCTGCGGCTCGGGTTTGACGAGTTCGAGATAAAACACCCCGTGCTTTTGAGGCGTCTCGAAGCAGGACAGGTGGGCGGATTGGGATTTTACTACCAGCCGACCGGCGCGCCGGAACGGGCTGGCGAGGGGTATTCATGGCGACGTCGCCCGCGGTGATCGGCTTCGGTCACCGCGGACGGACGTTTCACCGACGCGACGATGCGTTCGGTACGGATGCGTTTCGCTGACGTTTTTCGGCAACGTCCAGCTCGCCAAGAAGCACCGACAAATCCTCCGGCAGGCCGGCATCGACCCGGAAAAGCGGCATCCTGCGCAGAAACGTCTTGTTCGCCTGCGTGCCGATCTGCCGTCTTATGTCTTTGGCGAGCGCATCCATCGCGCCATCTCTATCCTTCGCCATAGTTTTTATTCTCACTTTTCACCGCCGGAACGCCTCTGTCATGCCAGAGGTTCCCACATTGCGAGCGCCCGCCTCAATGGAAGCGCCGGTCTGGTAAAGTTTTAGATAATATCGAACCAGGCGGCATTCGCCCTTGCCGGATGCCACTTGCCGGAAAACCGGAGTTCGTCCATAAGCGCCACTCGAATTTCGCCGCGCGCGAAACGGCCCTCCACAAGCCACGAGGAAAACATGTCCGGCTTCAAGCAGCTCGTCTTTTCGGGCGTCCAGCCCACAGGCAATCTCCATCTCGGCAACTATCTCGGCGCGATCAAGAAGTTTGTTGCGCTGCAGCAGGACAATGACTGCATCTACTGCGTCGTCGACCTGCACTCGCTGACGGCGCAGCTGGTTCACGACGACCTGCAGGAACAGACCCGCTCCATCACGGCGGCGTTCCTCGCTTCCGGCATCGACCCGCAGAAGCACATCGTCTTCAACCAGAGCCGGGTGATGCAGCACGCCGAGCTTGCCTGGATCTTCAACTGCGTCGCGCGCATCGGCTGGATGAACCGCATGACGCAGTTCAAGGACAAGGCCGGCAAGGACCGCGAGAACGCGTCGCTCGGCCTGCTCGCCTATCCGAGCCTGATGGCCGCGGACATCCTCGTCTACCGCGCCACCCATGTGCCGGTCGGCGAGGACCAGAAGCAGCACCTCGAACTGACTCGCGACATCGCCCAGAAGTTCAACAACGACTTTTCGGAGCGGATCGAGGCGCTGGGCCTCGGCGTCGAGATGCAGGTCGGCGACGAGACGGTGCATGGCTATTTCCCGATCACCGAGCCGGTGATCGGCGGCCCGGCCGCGCGCATCATGTCGCTGCGCGACGGCTCCAAGAAGATGTCGAAGTCGGACCCGTCCGACCTGTCGCGCATCAACCTCACCGACGATGCCGACGCGATCTCCAGGAAGATCAAGAAGGCGAAGACCGATCCGGAAGCCCTGCCTTCCGAGGTCGACGGGCTCGAAGGCCGACCGGAGGCGGAAAATCTCGTCGGCATCTATGCCGGGCTCGCCGAGGTCTCGAAGGAAGACGTGCTGCGGGAGTTCGGCGGCCAGCAGTTTTCCATTTTCAAGCCTGCGCTGGCCGATCTGGCGGTGGAGAAGCTGGCGCCGATCGCGGGCGAGATGCGCCGCATACTGGCCGACGTCGCCTATGTGGACAGCGTGTTGAAAAACGGTGGACAACGCGCCGGCGCGCTGGCCGAGGCGACAATGAGGTCGGTGCGCGACATTATCGGCCTGCTGCAGGACTGAGCGCGGTCAGGCGCACCGACAGGACGTCTGCGGGTGCGGCGGACAGATATGGCGGCCTTGCGCTCCTGCGTCGCAACGGTGTGACGCTTCGCCGGTCGCCTGACCGGCTCCATCATACCCTGCGGTGTTTTGCCGGCATTGGCCCGCAATGCCTTGTGCTGCAAGGGATTGCGCGGGAAGCAACCGCCTTTGCCGACGGAGCGGCACGCGTGTCCGGCTTGCGGCCGCGGTCTCGCAGTGGCAGATTGCGGCAAAATTCTGGTGCCGGAATCGCCCGATGGTTTCCAAACGTCTCAGCCGCCAAGCCGGCCATCGCCGCAAGTTCCTGGCGATCATCGACGATACGCCAGAGTGCGAGCGGGCTGTCGCCTATGCGTCGCGCCGCGCCAGGACGACGAACGGTGTTCTCGTTTTGCTCTTCGTCATCGAACCCGGCGACTTCCAGCATTTTCTGGGTGTGGAAAAGATCATGCGCGAGGAGGCGACGGCCGCGGCGAAATCCGCGCTCGACCATCATGCCGTGCGGGCTCGCGAACAGCACGGGATCGAGCCGGAACTCGTCATCCGCGAGGGCAAGCCTGCGGAGGAGATCCACAAGCTGATCGAGGAGGATCAGGACATCGCGATTCTCGTTCTCGCCGCCGGCATGGGTAAGGAAGGCCCGGGACCGCTGGTGACGGCTGTGGCCGGCAAGGGCACCGGCTTCGCCATTCCCGTCACCGTCGTACCGCAGGGGCTGAGCGACGAGGATATTGAGAATCTCGCCTGAAACACCCATCTGATGGGCGCGGCGGCGAAGCCCGGTCGGGAAAGAATCGCATTCGCTTGCTGTCCGCGCCCAACGGCGCTATTTAGAACTATTCCAAAGAAGCCGCCCGTAGGGGCGCGGAGAACCCATCATGTTCATCCAGACCGAAGCGACCCCCAATCCGGCCACGCTGAAATTCCTGCCCGGCAAGGAAGTGCTGCGCGAAGGCACAGCCGACTTCCGCGACGCGCAGGTCGCCCGCGAGGCGTCGCCGCTGGCTGGCCGGCTTTTCGATATCCATGGCGTGACCGGTGTCTTCTTCGGCTACGACTTCATCACCGTCACCAAGGACGGACCCGACTGGCAGCATCTCAAGCCCGCCATCCTCGGCACCATCATGGAGCATTTCATGTCCGGCCAGCCGGTCTTGGCGACGACGTTCGGGCCGAGCCAAGCCGAGACCGAACTCGACGAGGAATTCTACGACAAGGCCGACGAGGAGATCGTGCTGACGATCAAGGAACTGCTGGACACGCGTGTCCGCCCGGCGGTCGCGCAGGACGGCGGCGACATCACCTTCCGCGGCTTCGAGAACGGCACCGTGTTCCTGAATATGAAGGGCGCCTGCTCCGGCTGCCCGTCCTCGACCGCCACGCTGAAGCACGGCATCCAGAACCTGCTGCGCCACTTCGTTCCCGAAGTGCAGCATGTCGAGCAGGTCTCCTGACCTACGCGCTGTAGAGGCTATTTCCCGGTGGTCGTCCTGGGCGAGCTGTCGTAAAGCCGATCCACGGCGCGGGCTTGCCGGGCCTTTTCGGTGGGCGAGAGCCTTCTCCTGTTGAACAGGGCATAGGCTATCGCTGCTCCGAGCACGACCGGCCCGAGAACGGTCACCCACCACCAGTTCATGATCCATTCCATGGCTGATCTCCTTGCCATGTCCAATCGGATTCCAGCGGTTTTGTTCCGCCGGGCTTGCGGGTGGTCGGCCGCTACATAAAAAAACCGGGCTCTGCGGCCCGGTTTTTTTTAGGACGTCCTGTTGTTGCCTGGACGGTCCGCGCACGAATTCAGCTACATGACGATGACCTTCGCCCCGACATCGACGCGGCTGTAGAGGTCGATGACATCCTGGTTGATCAGGCGGATGCAACCGGACGACATGGCCTTGCCGATCGAGTGCCATTCCGGCGTGCCGTGCAGGCGGTATCCGGTGTCGCCGCCCTTGTTGAAAAGATACATGGCGCGCGCGCCGAGCGCGTTGCCCGGGCCGCCGGGCATGCCGCCGCGCCATTTGGCCAGTTCCGGCTGCCGGCGGATCATCGCGGCCGGCGGTGTCCACACCGGCCATTCCCGCTTCATGGCGATGCGCGAGGTGCCTTTCCACTCGAAGCCTTCGCGGCCGACGCCGATGCCGTAGCGCATGGCCTTGCCGTTGGCCATGACGAGATAAAGGAACTTGGCGCGGGTATCGACGATGACCGTGCCGGGATTCTCCTTGGTGTCGTAGCGGACGACCTGTCGATGATATTTCGCCGGCACCTTGGAGATCGGGATGGCCGGCAGGCGATAGCCGGCATCCGTCCGCGCGCCGTAGCTGCCCGAGAACGTGGTGACGAACCCGCCATCGGTGGTGCAGCCCGCGAGCATGGCGGTGAGCGAAAGGCCGACGGCGATGAGCACGGTCTTCAGATTCATGCGTTCCCCTGCACATGGCAAACGGGCTTTTTTCCGCCCGATTCGAGCCCCAATTCAGCCTCTTTCTACCGGCGGCTCCGATTTATTGCCAAGGTCTTGCACTCACATTGGCGTTACACGATGTATGTTGCGGCGCTCGATATGGCATTTTCGCCACAGGGCGGAGCGAGCCGGACCGAACCCGTTTCACGTCGCAATCGCGCTAAGAGCGGGTTGGGTTTTACGGAAGCGGGCGAACCGCTCTATCTATTTGTATAGCCGCATTTCCGGACGCAAAACCGGTTCACACATTTTTGCTGGAAATGCTTTGAGGACTGAAAGGAGCAGGCGATGAACGTTGGAGAGGCCGCGCGGGCATCCGGGCTTCCGGCCAAGACGATCCGCTACTACGAGGAGATCGGGCTCATCAGTCCCGCGCGCGCGGCCAACGGCTATCGCGACTACGCGTCGGGCGACATCCACCGCCTAGCCTTCCTGCGCCGGGCGCGGGGCCTGGGTTTCTCGGTCGAGGAATGCCGGCAGTTGCTGGCGCTCTATCGCGACAAGAGCCGCGCCAGCCAGGACGTGCGCGAGATCGCCATCGCCCATGTCGGCGCCATCGACGAGAAGATCCGGGAATTGCAGGCGATGCGCGGCACGCTGAACAAGCTCATACATGCCTGCCATGGCGACCACAGGCCGGATTGCCCGATTCTCGACGACATCGCAGGCGTCGGGAAAGCGAACTGATCGGGCTTGCGGGTTCAAAGCGTGAACGGAATCTGGCATGGTGGCGCATGCCGATCGTTTCACCGATTCCTCTCAATCCGCTGGCGGACGGCCGCCAGTCCGAGCGCGCCATGGTGGTGCGCCGCGGCGTGCAGCGCCTGCTCATGGAGATGGGCGCGCATGTGCTGCCCGAAATCTCCCTCGCCAGCGGCCGCCGGGCCGACCTCGTCGCGCTGACGCGCAGCGGTGATATCTGGATCATCGAGATAAAATCCTCGATCGAGGACTTCCGGGTCGACCGCAAATGGCCGGAATACCGGCTGTTTTCCGATCGTTTCTTCTTCGCCACGCACCCGGCGGTTCCCCCCGGGATTTTTCCCGACGAATGCGGATTCATCCTTTCGGACGGTTATGGCGCCGAGATCATGCGCGATGCGCCGGAACACCGGCTGGCGCCGGCGACGCGCAAGGCGCTGATGCTCAGGATCGCCCGCGCCGGCGCGGCGCGCCTGCTGGCGGCGGAACTTGCGGGAGTGTCGGTGCCGGCGCTGGACGGGGAGAGTGAATAAAGCAGTGATCGGTGAACAGTGAAAACGGCGCGAAGGGCTACAGCGCCCTTCAATTGTCGCGCGATCGTTGAGCCGATTACAAAACGGCTTTCGTGATGCTGCACAAGATGCGGGAGGCGATACAGCTTGCCCGCACCGAGGGCGCTCTTGCAGGCAACGTTACCGTTGATGGTGCGTATTTCGGCGGATACGTGAAGCCTGTCAACAATCGCGCCAACCACAAGGACCTGCGCAAGGCCGCTAACCAATCCGGCAAGCGCCGATCGGTATCGTGGCCCGCGAAACCAATGGCCGCACCATCACGCCGTTGCCCGCGCCGAGGCCGAAGGGGTTGCCTTCGTTGCCGCCAACGCGTGCATGGCTCGACTGTCCATGCTGACGAAGCTCCCCATTGGGACCATCTCGCGGCGTATTTCCCGATAAAGCGCGTCAACCATCAAAAGGCGTATCCGAAGGATGGCGCTTGCACGAACGCTGCCGAGCCGTTTTCTGCAGAATGCGTCGCCCAGAGATGGCATTCATCATCACGTTGCCGGCGCGTACCTCGGCGCTTATGGCGCCGAAATGGTGTGGCGCAAAGATTGCCGCCGCGAAGCGAATGGCACGCAGTACGTAATGGTGATGGGCGCGGTGGCTGTTACTCCGAAGTCTGATCTGCGGCGCCGCAGAACCTGACGATGAATATCAATAAGCTCTCGTTTGATTAAACGAGGACGGCGCTCCTTAGCGCATTTATGAAGGCGCCTCTAAGACTGCGCATCTCACCATCAGTTAGATGCCGATCGATGCGTCGACGCGTTTCGGAAAGCAGTTTCCCATCTAGATCTTGTGGAATCTTATGGTTCGTTTCATGCCACGAGTGCGCATGCAGGATATCGTCAGAAGTGAGATCGGCCATGACGCTTTGCACAACATCCGATACAGTCTGACCGTCAATGGTCTTCACATCTGGATCAGTAATGGTCCAACCGGCACGGCCATGCGATTGAAATAGCCCGGAGTTCGACAGCATAGCACTAAGATTGCTGACCGGGTCTTTACCACCAACCTCTCCCCCAAACATGACGATATAGTCTAAGATTTCTCGCGTCGGCGTCGGTCCGGCCCGATTTCGAAGGAAAAACTCCGCTAGTTCCATAGCCTTACTACGCGCCTCTGATGGAGCGCGCGTAACGGTGCGCGGAGCGACGGGTGAATTTTCGGCGACCGGCGCCCATCCATCCCTAGCCTCCCCACTCACGTCGTACAAAGCGAGAACTTCCCGAAGGCTGCGGAGCTTCGCCTGTCGAGGATCCGCCGCCAACTCCCGCTCAATCTCGTCAATTTCTGCCTTCAGCGCGTCCAAGAACCGTGGCACCGCGTTTCTCCCAAAATACTTCCCAAAGAGACGATATCATATTCCCAAAGATTCTCAAATATCATTGGGAAGGGAGCTTGCCGAATCTTTGGCGAGGCCTTAAAGGTTAAAGCCGCCGGGGATTACCCGGCGGTCTTAGAAGCGGAGATGCGATGGAGCCCATAGCGACTTCCTGATGTGATGAGGTCTCGCACACCTGGTCACGTCAGCAGCCGCCGGTAGGGCGGTACGGGGTCGGGAGCGGAAATGCCCCGGCTCCACTCCATACTGGTCCAAGGATGGTCCCGGATCAGAACAAGCAGGCCGAATGTCGGCGCACTCTATGATAAGAATGATTCATATTGTAATCGGCGTCAACTGGCATTCGGTCGCATCCTTTTGAGGAAGGAAAGGTAGTGAACGACCGAAAAGTCACGCCGGACATGGTTCCGGTCATCAAGCTAGCTCGAAATCTGGACTACAATTACGCGCGCATCGCGTCGTATTTCCAGATCAATCAGGGCCGTATCGCCGACGTAGTGAAGGGGCGTAAGTTCCCCGACATCCCGCCGGCCGAAACACTCCCCGCCGATTTCCCGACGGCATAAAGCGACAGCAAGACGGGGGGCGACTCACCAGCCGCCCTCTTCAATTGCCACAGCCTGTACGGCCCATTGGCGTCGTGATCTTCGGTCCAGCCGATATCTTCAATTAAGCCTTGGTTGACGCAGGACTTTATTCAGGCTCCGACACGCTTTCGGATTATCGCGTAGGTTACTTCGTCTGCCAAAAGGCAGTTCCTCACTGCTCACCAATCCCTATCTCGGCGCCCGCTTCGCCAATATCCTTTGCAGCGTCCTGCGGTGCATGTTGAGACGCCGCGCCGTTTCGGAGACGTTGCGGTCGCACATTTCGTAGACGCGCTGGATGTGCTCCCAGCGCACGCGATCCGCCGACATCGGATTTTCAGGCGGCGCGGCGCGTTCGCCTGACGTCCGCGTCAGCGCGGCGTGGATCTCGTCGGCATCGGCAGGCTTCGACAGATAGTCGATCGCGCCGAGCTTCACCGCCGTCACGGCGGTGGCGATGTTGCCGTAGCCGGTGAGGATGATGGTGCGGGAATCCTCGCGCTTCTCGCGGATGGCGGCGACGACGTCCAGCCCGTTGCCGTCGCCCAGCCGCATGTCGACGACCGCGAAGGCCGGGGGACGCTGGCGTGCCTTGCTCACGGCCTCCTCGACGCTCTCGGCGGTGTCCACCTGATAGCCGCGCGTCTCCATGGCGCGCGCAAGGCGGGTAAGGAATGGCTTGTCGTCGTCGACGATGAGCAGCGTCTGATCCGTGCCGCCTGCCGGCGCGTCACCTTCGGTCATGGCAATCCCGTTCTGTGTTATTTTGTCGCAACTATAGGTACTTTTCGGCCGGATACCAAATTCCGCCGTTCAGGCAAGGCTCTTTTCCGCCTCGATAAGCGGCTTGGTAAAGGCCTCGCGCGACCATGTCACCTCGACCAGTGCGCCCTGACCGCGTTCGGGAGCGTTCTGAAAGCGCAGCGTGGCGCCGGACCGCTCCAGCAGCGTTTTCGCGATGAACAGGCCGAGCCCGAGTCCGCCGCCGGGCTCCGCGCCCTGCCGCGTCGACATGTAGGGCTCGCCGATGCGGTCTATGATGTCGGGCGGAAACCCCGGTCCGTCGTCGCGCACGCGGAACAGGATGCGCTGGTCGTCCCAAGACAGGCCGATATGGACGGTCGTTCGGGCGAAATCGACGGCGTTCTCGACGAGATTGCCGAGGCCGTAGAGCACGCCGGGATTGCGTCTGCCGACCGGCTCCGGGCCGAAGCGTTCCCCCTGCTCCAGCTTTATGGCAATGCCGAACTCGCGATGCGGCGCGGTCACCTCCTCGACCAGCGAGGTCAGCGGCAGGCGGGCGAGATGCGCCTCGTTCTCCGTCGACAGGCTGGTCAGGCGCTTCAGGATCTCGCGGCAGCGGTCCGTCTGACTGCGCAGCAGCGTCACGTCCTCGTGGAATCTCGGGTCGTCGCCGAGCGCCCGCTGCATCTCCTTGGCGACCAGCGCGATGGTGGCGAGCGGCGTGCCCAGCTCATGGGCAGCCGCCGCGGCCAGCCCGTCCAGCGCGGATAGGTGCTGCTCGCGCTGGAGCACCAGTTCCGTCGCGGCCAGCGCGTTGGCGAGCTGACGGGCCTCGTTGGCGATGCGCCAGGCGTAGATGGCGGTGAAGGCGATGCTCGACACCACCGCCAACCACATGCCGACGACATAGAGGAACGGGATCGCCAGCGGCGGCGACTCGCTCCATGGCAGGGGCAGGTGGAAGAACACCAGCAGCGTCGCCATCGCGACGACCAGAAATCCCAGCCCAACCGTCAAGCGGACGGGCAGGGACGTCGCCGACACTACCACCGGCACGGCGATGAGCAGCGAGAAGGGGTTGGTCATGCCGCCGGTCATGTAGAGCAGGCCGGCAAGCTGCAACGCATCGAAAATCAGGATGGCGAGCGCCGGAAACGGGTCCAGCCGGTGCGTGGCCGGATAGCGCAGCGCCAGGAAGATGTTGACCCAGGCCGAACAGGCGATCAGCGCGAAGCACAGGCTGACCGGAAGCTGGAAGCCGAACCAGTAGGCGACGATCAGCACGGCGAGGCTCTGGCCGATGATCGCCAGCCAGCGCAGCCGGATCAGCGTGTTGAGGCGCAGCCGGTTCGACTGGTGCGGATCGAAATTGCGAAGGTCCTGCAGCATGGCCCCTTATGCGCTGCCGCGTCGTGCGACGCAATTCGCGCTCTATGTGCCGCGCGGCTTGGCGCGCGCGGTCGGCGCGGCGTTGAGCGGGTCCTCCGGCCAGACATGTTTCGGATAGCGGCCGCGCATGTCGGAGCGCACGTCGGCCCACGAGCCGCGCCAGAAGCCCGGCAGGTCGCGCGTCGTCTGGATCGGCCGGTGCGCCGGCGACAGAAGCTCCACCGTCAGCGGCACCTTGCCGTCGGCGATGGAAGGATGGCGGGCCATGCCGAAAAGCTCCTGCACGCGGATCGACAGGACCGGCTGCTCGCCTTCATAGTCGATCGGCACGCGGTTGCCGGTCGGCGCCTCGAAATGCGTCGGTGCCAGCGCGGCGAGCCTGCGCTGCAGATCGTGCGGCACCAGCGACATAAGCCCATCATGCACGACGCCCGGCCGGATGCGCGAGAACGATGCCTCCCCGCCGAGGAAAGGCAGGAGCCAGTCGTCCAGCGCGGCGAGCAGTGCCTCGTCGGACACGTCCGGCCATGGCTCGCCGAGCCCCTGACGCAGCCATTTCAAACGGTTGCGCAGGCTTTCCGTCTCCTTCGTCCACGGCAGCAATGCCAGCCCATGCGCGCGGATCGCGTCGAGGATGGCGCGGTCTGCCATGTCGCCGGTCGGGGCAGGCAGCATACGTTCAGAAAGCTGGATGGCGCCGAGACGCTCCGTCTCGCGCACCCGCACGGCGCGCTTTTCGGTGTCGAACAGCGTTTCCGTCCGGCGCTCGATGCGCCCGGCGAGGCCTGCCCTCAGATCGCTCTCGGTGATCGCGGCGGCGGCCGTCACGCGGGCATTCTGCGCCTTGCCCTGAAGATCGGCGACGACGAGGAAGGCCTCGCCCGCCAGCGGATCGGCGGCGTCGAGCATGGCGCCGCTGCCATTGGCGAGCAGGAACCGCCCGCGCTCGCCGCGCGCCTTGGCGACGTGGTCCGGCCATGCATGGAGAAGAAGCGGGCCGGCGGCGCTTCGAGAATCCTGATCGTGGGGGTGTCGGGCGACCTGTCGCGCCAGCCTTTCGGCGAGCTGCCGCGCGGCGCTCGCGCGCGGCGAACGGTCGGCGAGGAAGCGGGCGAGCCGCCGCTCCAGATCGGTATCGCTGCCGCCGAGGCCACGCTCGGTCAGGAGCACGGCGAGGCGTGCGGCGTCGAGCGCCTGACCGCTTCGGCCTGCCTCGGCGACCATATGCGCCAGCCGCGCCGGCAGGGCGAGCCGGCGCATGGCCTCGCCCGCCTCCGTGAGGCGACCGGCCTCATCGACCGCATCGAGATCGCGAAGCAGGCTGCGGGCCTCCGCCAGCGCCAGCGCGGGCGGCGGATCGAGGAAGGCAAGCGTCGCCGGATCGGCCACGCCGAAGGCGGCGCAGTCAAGCAGCAGGCCGGAAAGATCCGCCTCCAGAATTTCGGGCGGGGTGAAGGCGGGCAGCGCCGCCGTCTGTTCGGCCCGCCACAGCCGTATCGCGACGCCCGGCTGCGTGCGCCCGGCGCGGCCCGCCCGCTGGTCGGCGGAAGCGCGCGACACGCGCACCGTCTCCAGCCGCGTCAGGCCGGAGGCGGGCTCGAACTTCGGCAGGCGGGAAAGGCCGCTGTCGATGACGACGCGCACGCCATCTATGGTGATCGACGTCTCGGCGATCGCGGTCGCCAGAACCACCTTGCGGCGGCCGGCGGGCGCGGGCCGGATCGCCGCGTCCTGCGCCTTGCCGTCGAGCTGCCCGTAGAGCGGCACGATGTCGACATCGCCGCCGACGCGGCCGTCCAGCCGCTCGGCTGTGCGGTCGATCTCGCGCTGGCCGGGCAAAAAGGCGAGCACGCTGCCGGTCTCCTCGGCCAAGGCGTCACGGATCGCCTTCGCCATGTCGTCCTCTATCGGCGTTCCGGCGGGTCGCTCACGATAGCGGATGTCGACCGGAAAGCTGCGGCCCTCGCTTTCGATCACCGGCGCGTCGCCGAGCAGCTTCGCCACCCGCGCCCCGTCCAGCGTCGCCGACATGACCAGCAGCCGCAAATCGGGTCTCAGCGCGCCCTGCACGTCGAGCGCCAGCGCCAGTCCGAAATCCCCGTCGAGCGAGCGCTCATGGAATTCGTCGAACAGCACGGCCGAAACGCCGGGCAGTTCGGGATCGTCGAGGATCATGCGGGCCAGAATGCCCTCGGTGACGACGAGGATTCTTGTCGCCGCCGACTGCCGGCTATCCATACGCATGGCGTAGCCGACCGTGCCGCCCGGCTCCTCGCCGAGAAGCTGCGCCATGCGGCGGGCGGCGGCGCGGGCGGCCAGCCGGCGCGGTTCGAGCAGGACGATTTTCCCGTCGCCGCGCCAGGGCTGGTCGAGCAGCGCCAACGGCACCAGCGTCGTCTTGCCGGCGCCGGGCGGGGCGACAAGCACGGCGCGCGGCCGTTCCGCCAGCGCGCCGGTCAGCGCGGGCAAAACAGCCGTGACCGGCAGATCGGGAAGAACGGTGACAGGCATCAGGTGGGCCGACTAGCAGGACCCGCGCCCGGCGGGCAAGCGGGCGTGAGCCCGGGACGTCTCAGTGAACCTCCACCCAGCGCCCTTCCTGAAAGGATTTGCCTGCCGCTGCGACGGTGCGTTCGATCAGGATGCCGTCGTCGAAGGTGATGCCGACGCTCTCTTCTCCCCGAATGCGGCCGATCAGCTGGCGGCATTCGATGACCTTCAGGTCGTTGAAGCCGAGATTGTGGCCCGGGGCGGGAATGAAGCGGTCATAGGGCGGGTGATGCGGGGCCGAGAGGATGGTGCGAAAGCCCTGCTCGGTCGGTCGGTCGGACGTGACGTAAAGCTGGAACTCGTTCATCCGCTCCTGATCGAATGTGATCGTTCCCCTGGAACCGAAGATCTGGATGGCGATGCGGCCCTTGCGCCCCCATGCCGTGCGGCTCGCGGCGATATAGCCCGACGCGCCGTTCTCCAGCCTGAGCAGTATGGTGACGAGGTCGTAGACCTCCACGTCGCGGTCGCCTTCCGGCGTCCTGCGCGTCGGATAGGGTTTCGACATGTCGCACATGACCTTCACCACCTTGCCGAACAGCATGGTGACGAAGGACAGCGGGTGGACGCCGAAATCGTCCAACGCTCCCCAGCCGTTCGCCGCCTCGTGGCGCTGCTGGAACGGCGCCTCGGGATCGGCCATGAAATCCTCGTCCATCTCGATGCGGACATGGTTGACCGCCCCGATCGCGCCTTCGTCCAGCAGCTTGCGTATATGACGGACGAGCGGATTCTGGATGTAATTGTAGCCGAGCACCGCAGCCTTGCCGGACGCTTTCGCCGCCGCCAGCATCCTTTCCGCATCGGCGAGGTTCGGCGCCATCGGCTTTTCGCACCAGACATGCTTGCCGGCCGCAAGCGCCGCCGTCGCCATTTCCAGATGGAACTTGTTCGGCGTGGTGATCGAGACAACGTCGACATCCGGGTCGGCGATCACCTGCCGCCAGTCGCCGGAGGCGCACTCGAAGCCGAATTCCGCGGCTTTCTTCCGCGCCAGTTCGTCGCCGGCCTCGCCGAGATGCAGGAGCCTGATCCGGGGCGTGTCGCCGAACACCGGGCCGACCGCGTTCCAGGCGAGCGCATGCGCCTTGCCCATGAAGCCGCTGCCGATCAGGCCGACGCCGATCGTGTCCTTAGCCATGCCGTCTCCCCCGCCGGCCGCAGTCCAGCCGTTGCCGGCCACGCAGCGGGCTCGGCAATCTGGGTCGATACAGCGGCGCAATCATTATTTCAGGATGGAACTTTCATTCCATTTCTGCTCTGGTGCGTCAAGGGATTTGATCGGGCGACCATCCATGCCGGAAACGGGCGACAGGCCTCCAAAGGATTTTCAGGCGCTGCGCGGCCTGATCGCCGAGCGGGCCGAAAGCCTGCCCAAGCGGCTGTCGCAGGTGGCGTCCTATGCGCTCGCGAATCCCGACGAGATCGCCTTCGGCACGGTGGCCAGCATCGCCGCCGAAGCGGCGGTGCAGCCTTCCACCCTCGTGCGCTTCGCCCACGCGCTCGGCTATTCAGGCTTTTCGGATCTGCAGGAGGTCTTCCGCTCCCGTCTGCGCGAACGCGTGCTGAATTACGACGAGCGCCTTGCCCGCATGCGCGAGCACGGCATCGCCGCCAGCAAGGCCGGCCTGCTGCTGGACGGGTTTCTGGAAGCGGCGGAGCGGTCCGTCGCGGACCTGCGCGGCAAGGTCGATCCCGAGCGGCTGGACAAGGCGGTCGGCATGCTCGCATCCGCCGAGACGATCTACCTGATAGGGCTGCGGCGTTCTTTTCCCGTCACGTCCTACATCAGCTATGCCATGGGCAAGTCCGGCATCCGCAACATCCTCGTGGATGGCGTGGCGGGGCTGGGCGCCGAGCAGGTCGGCTTCATCGGCAGGGGCGATGCCGTCATCGCCGTGAGTTTCGCGCCCTATGCCAGTCAGACCGTTTCGCTGGTCGATATTGCGGCGGCGCGGGGCGCGGGGATCGTCGCCGTCACGGACTCTGTCTTCTCGCCCATCGCCCCGCCGGCGGATGTCGTGCTCGAAGTGGTGGAAGCCAATTTCGAAGGATTCCGATCGCTGGCCGCGACCATGGCGCTGGCGATCAGCCTCACCGTTGCGGTCGCCGCGCGCCGTGGCGGCGAGCAAGCGCCGGCCTGATCGGGCCCAGGTTTCCGCCGCGTAACCGTTTTCGGGAAATTCCGCCTTTCCGGCGGCGCGCGGACGAAACATGCGTTGCGTAAAAGGCACACAGGGCACGAACCTCTCGAAATGCACCGAAATGCCTGGAAGAATTCGTATTTCGGTCATGATCGGCGGTGTTTTTGACCGAAGATTAACGCGGCGTTCACCCGATATTCACGACCGGCCCGCTATAGTCACACCCGATCGGAAGGGACATCCGACAGGGACGCCAGGACAGGGACAATGAGCATTTTCCTGCAATTCGCGCGCTATGCGTCGGCCATCCGCGAGTTTGTCGCGCCGAGCTATCGCCCGGAGCGCCACTATATGCGCGGGCCGGGACCCGCTTGCGCTCGCCGCGTCGGCGAGATCGTCACCTCGCGCGCATCCTTTCAGTGAGCGCCATCGCTCCGCCTCCGGCGTGGGCCGCAAAAAGCCGATAGCGAAAACATGAACGAGCGAACGTGGCGGGAACGTCGCGTCTGCTGTTCGTCGTGCCGTGCTTGTGGTCTCAAGCCAACGGCTCTGGCTTCATCGAAAGCTGCCCGAGGCCCACTTCTCCCGCCTCGGGAACGCAGCCGTCAATTGACAGCACCGATTTGGACTCGTTACCGTCCTGCGGATATAACGTCAGCAGTTTCCAGTCCGATTTCGGGAGAAGATGATGTCGCACAATCTGCAGTTCTATATCGACGGCGCCTGGGTTGATCCGGTCACGCCAAACGTTTTCGATGTCATCGATCCGTCGACCGAAGACGCGTTCGCCCAGATTTCGCTGGGTTCCAAGGCTGATGTCGACAAGGCGGTCGCCGCCGCCAAGCGCGCCTTCCGCACCTTCGGCTTCAGCACGGTCGAGGAGCGTCTCGACATCCTCAACCGCATCATCGAGGTCTACAAGAAGCGCAGCAACGACCTTGCGCTGGCCGTGTCGCGCGAGATGGGCGCGCCGCGCCAGTTCGCGCTGGAGAGCCAGGTCGGTATCGGCCTCGCCCACCTGACGCAGATGGCCAAGACGCTGAAGGAGTTCGAGTTCCGCCACGTCAAGGGCGACCATCTGATCGTCAAGGAGCCGATCGGCGTCGTCGGCCTGATCACGCCGTGGAACTGGCCGCTGAACCAGATCACCTGCAAGGTCGCGCCGGCGATCGCGGCGGGCTGCACCATGGTGCTGAAGCCGTCCGAGATCGCACCGCTCGACGGCATCATCTTCGCCGAGATCGTCGACGAGGCCGGCGTGCCGAAGGGCGTGTTCAACCTCGTCAACGGCGACGGCCCGACCGTGGGCGAGGCCATGTCCGCGCATCCTGACATCGACATGATGTCCTTCACCGGTTCGACCCGCGCCGGCATCCTTGTCGCCAAGGCGGCGGCCGACACGGTGAAGCGCGTGCATCAGGAACTCGGCGGCAAGTCCGCCAACATCCTGTTCGACGATGTCGACCTGCCGGCCGCCGTGACCAAGGGCGTCGCCGGCTGCTTCGGCAACAGCGGCCAGTCCTGCAACGCGCCGACGCGCATGTTCGTGCCGCGCGAACGCCACGACGAGGCGGCTTCGATCGCCAAGGAAGCGGCCGAGAAGTTCACCGTCGGCCCGGCCGACGGTCCGAACACCAGGCTCGGCCCGGTCGTGAGCGAAGTGCAGTTCAAGAAGATCCAGGACCTTATCGAGAGCGGCATCAAGGAAGGCGCGACGCTTCTCACCGGCGGCCCGGGCCGTCCGGCCGACCTCAACCGCGGCTACTACGTGCGCCCGACTGTCTTCGCCAATGTGACGCCGGACATGCGCATCGCCAAGGAGGAGATTTTCGGCCCTGTCCTGTCGATCATGCCCTATGACACGGTCGAGCAGGTGGTGGACGAGGCGAACAACACCGTCTACGGCCTCGCCTCCTATATCCAGACCAAGGACATGAAGAAGGCGCGCGAGGTCGCTTCCCGCATGCGTTCGGGCAATGTCTACATCAACTACCCGACCTGGGATGCCGGCCTGCCCTTCGGCGGCTACAAGCAATCGGGCAACGGCCGCGAATACGCCGAATACGGCCTTGAGGACTTCCTCGAGATCAAGGGCATCGCCGGCTATCAGGCCGCCGAATAGCCTGTCTGATACCATTTTAGAAGCCGGCCGTGGATGCCACGGCCGGCTTTGCTTTGTCTGGGCGATCGGTCGCGGCGGAGAT
The DNA here is from genome assembly GCA_023953845.1 of Rhizobiaceae bacterium. Lineage (NCBI taxonomy): Bacteria > Pseudomonadati > Pseudomonadota > Alphaproteobacteria > Hyphomicrobiales > Rhizobiaceae > Rhizobiaceae bacterium. Next base: position 1,582,101 of record JAMLJC010000001.1, read on the forward strand.
GCTTTGCCTGCCGGCAAAAACCGACTATGACACGGTGAGCCATCGCTTCCCGAGAGCCGCGAGACGTATATGACCGAAATCCTTGAAACCCCCAAACTCGTGACCGTTTTCGGCGGTTCGGGCTTTGTCGGACGCCATGTCGTCCGCGCGCTCGCCAAGCGCGGCTACCGGGTTCGGGTGGCGGTGCGGCGTCCCGATCTCGCCGGCCACGTGCAGCCGCTCGGCAATGTCGGCCAGATCCAGGCCGTACAGGCGAATTTGCGTGTGCGCTGGTCTATCGACCGGGCGGTCGAAGGCGCCGATCACGTCATCAACCTCGTCGGCATCCTCTTCGAGGGTGGACGCCAGACCTTCAATGCCGTGCAGGATTTCGGTGCGCGGGCCGTGGCGGAATCCGCTCGCGCCACTGGCGTGCCGCTTACGCATATGTCGGCGCTCGGCGCCGACGCGGAATCCGAATCCGTCTACGCCCGCACCAAGGCGGCGGGCGAGCGGGCGGTGTTCGAAACCGTGCCTGACGCCGTGGTCCTGCGCCCTTCCATCATCTTCGGCCCGGAAGACGGCTTCTTCAACCGTTTCGCCGGCATGGCCCGCTACTCACCCGTCCTGCCGCTGATCGGCGGCGGGCAGACCCGCTTCCAGCCGGTCTTCGTCGGCGACGTCGCCGAGATCGTCGCGCGCTCGGTCGACGGCGTCGTTCCCGGCGGCCGGATCTACGAACTCGGAGGCCCCGAAATCTCGACCTTCCGCGAATTGCTGGAGGAGATGCTCGAAGTGATCGACCGCAAGCGGCTGCTGGTGCCGGTGCCGTGGTTCGCCGCCGAACTGCAGGGCTCCATCCTCGGCATGCTGCCGAACCCGTTGCTGACCCGCGATCAGGTGACGCTGCTCAGGACCGACAACGTCGTCTCCGACGCGGCGATCAGGGACGGGCGCACCTTTGCCGGCCTCGGCCTCTACCCGCAGTCGACGGAGGCGATCCTGCCGGCCTATCTCTGGCGCTTCCGTCCCGCCGGCCAGTTCACCCGCAAGACCGAGGCCTGACCGGTCTGGACACGCTTGCCGCCTTTCTTCCAGACGGCATCACGCCGGCGATAGCCGCGTTGCTCGTCGTGGCGAGCTTCTTCACCTCCGCGCTCACGGCGTCCTTCGGCGTCGGCGGCGGACTGGCGATGCTCGCCCTGATGGGCATCTTCATTCCGGTGGCCTCGCTCATCCCCGTGCATGGCGCCGTGCAGCTCGGCTCCAACAGCGGCAGGGCATGGCACCAGCGCGCCAACATCCGCATGGATATCGCGCTGCCCTTCCTGATCGGCAGCATCATCGGCGCGGTCGCCGGCGCGTTTGTCGTGGTGCAACTGCCCGACGCGCTGCTGAAGATCGTGCTCGGCGTCTTCATCATCCTGATCACCTGGGTGGCGATACCGGGCATCGGGCGGATCGGACGTTCCGGCCTCGCGCTGGTCAGTTCCGGCGTGGCGGTGCTCTCCATGATGGTCGGCGCGACAGGCCCCATCGTCGCCTCGGTGCTGGCGCAGTTCCTCGCCGGCGACCGCAAGGCGCTGGTGGCGACCTCGGCGGTGACCATGGTCGTGCAGCATGCGCTGAAGATCGTCGTCTTCGGCGTGCTCGGTTTCGTCTTCTGGCCGTGGATCTGGCTTGTCGCCGCGATGATCGCCAGCGGCTTTCTCGGCACGGTCTACGGCACGCGGCTGCTCGACCGGCTCGACGAGAAGAGCTTCAAGTTCTGGTTCCGCGTCGCCATCACGGTTCTGGCGCTAGACCTCCTGCGGCGCGGCATTCTGGGGCTCGGCTAAGGCCGGCGTTCAGCTCCAGACCAGCAGCGCGATCAGGCCGACCGCGCCGACGACGAGCCGCCACCAGCCGAACAGCGCGTAGCCGTGGCGGGAGACGTAGTCGAGCAGGTAGCGTACGACGATGATCGCCGCGACGAAGGCGGCGACGAAGCCGACCGCGATGATCGGAAAATCGGCCGCCGACAGCACCTCGCGGTTCTTGTAAAGGTCGTAGGCGAAGGCGCCGGCCATGGTCGGCATGGCGAGGAAGAACGAAAACTCCGCCGCCGCCCGCTTCTCTACGCCCATGAGCAGCGCGCCGACGATGGTCGAGCCCGAGCGCGACGTGCCGGGAATGAGCGCCAGGCACTGGAACAGGCCGATGCCGAGATAGACGGCGAAAGGAAACTCCTTGATGTCGCGATAGCGCTGCTGGAGCGGCATGCGGTCCACCACCAGCAGCACGACGCCGCCGAGGATCAGCATGATGCAGATCAGCATCGGCGTCTCGAACAGAACCGTCTTGATGAAGCCGTGCAGCAGCGCGCCGAGGACGGCGGCGGGCAGGAAGGCGATCAGCACGCCGAGCACGAAGCGCTTGGAGCGGCGGCTTGTCGGCAGCTTGACGAAGATGGTCCACAGCCGACGCAGGAAGACGCCGATGACGGCAAGGATGGCGCCGAGCTGGATCAGCACCTCGAAGGCCTTGCCAGTCGATTCGAAGCCGAGGAAATGCCCGGCCAGCAGGATGTGGCCGGTGGATGACACCGGTATGAATTCCGTCAGCCCTTCGAGCAGGCCGAGGAGCAGGGCTTCGACAATCGTCTGGCTTTCCATGAGAACTTCCGGATGGACGACGGGGCTTTGCTTGTCAGGGCGTTCAACTGACCCTATAGGTCGAAGCGCTTGCGCCGGGGAATCGGGGTGCGCAAAAGTTACAGGCGCGGCCCGGTCTTGGCCAGTGCCGACACAATCATTGCGGGATCATGCTAACCCTTTTCCACCATCCGATGTTCGCCGCCTGTCGCTTCGTCCGCCTCGCCTTCGGCGAGTACGGCGAGGAGCTGGCGCTGATCGAGGAGAAGCCGTGGACGCGGCGCAAGGAATTCCTGTCGCTCAACGCAGCCGGCACGCTGCCCGTGCTGCTGGCCGAGGGTGACGTGCCGATCGTCGGCGCCTCCGTCATCGCCGAATATCTGGACGAGACGCGCGGCGTGCTGAAACGCGACAAGCGCCTGTTCGTGGAGGGTCCGTTCGAGCGGGCCGAAATCCGCCGCATCTGCGACTGGTACCTGACAAAGACGGAAGGCGAGGTGACGCGCCACATCGTGCGCGAGCGCGTGCTGAAGCCGCACATGCCGGCCGACAATGGCGGCGGCTCTCCGGACGCGGCGGCGATCCGCGCGGCGCGCGCCAACATCAAGCAGCACATGAAATACACCAACTGGCTGGCGGGCACGCGCAACTGGCTGGCCGGCACGCGGCTGACTTATGCCGACCTTGCCGCCGCCGCGACGATCTCCGTGCTCGACTATCTCGGCGAGATCGACTGGCGCGACTATGCCGCGGCGCGCGAATGGTACACGCGCATCAAGTCGCGGCCGGCCTTCCGTCCGCTGCTGGCCGACCGCGTGCGCGGGCTGACGCCCGCCTCCCACTATGCGGACCTCGACTTCTGAGGCCCCGCCTAGGGCCGAAAAGCTCCGTGCGCTGATCGAACGCGAGGCCCGCGCCGCCGGCTTCGCGGCCGTCGCCGTCACCACCCCGGACGCCATACCGCAGGTGCCGGCCCGGCTGGCCGAGTTCGTCGCCGCGGGCATGCATGGCTCGATGGAATGGATAGCGGAAACGCTGGCGCGGCGCGCCGACCCGCGCGTGCTGTGGTCCGAGACGCGCTCGATCGTCGTGCTCGCCATGAACTACGGTCCCGACAGCGACCCGCGCGGGATTCTTGCGCGGCGCGACCGCGCGGCGATCTCGGTCTATGCGCAGAACCGCGACTATCACGACGTCGTCAAGGGCAGGCTGAAGGAGATCGCGGGAAAGATCGCGGCAAGGACCGGTGACGACGTCAAGGTGTTCGTGGACACCGCGCCGGTGATGGAGAAGCCGCTGGCGGAAGCCGCCGGCATCGGCTGGCAGGGCAAGCATACCAACCTCGTCAGCCGCGAATTCGGCTCGTGGCTGTTTCTCGGCACGATCTTCACAACGGCCGAGCTTCCGCCGGACGCGCCCGAACGCGATCATTGCGGCTCGTGCCGCGCCTGCCTCGACGCCTGCCCGACCGACGCCTTCCCGGCGCCCTACAGGCTCGATGCGCGGCGTTGCATCTCCTACCTCACCATCGAGAACAAGGGGCCGATCCCGCTCGAATTCCGCGAGAAGATCGGCAACCGCATCTATGGGTGCGACGATTGTCTCGCCGCCTGCCCGTGGAACAAGTTCGCGCAGGCAGCAAGCGAGGCCAAGCTCATGGCGCGCGACGACCTGCGCGCGCCGGCCATCGCGGAACTGCTCACGCTCGACGACGCGGCTTTCCGCCAGCGTTTCTCCGGCTCGCCGGTGAAGCGGATCGGCCGCGACCGCTTCATCCGTAACGTGCTGATTGCGGCAGGCAATTCCGGTTCGCCCGAACTCGTGGCGTGCTGCCGGGATCTGCTTGGCGATGCCTCGCCGCTCGTGCGCGGCGCGGCGGTCTGGGCGCTGTCGCGGCTTCTCGACTCGTCCGCGATGAAAAAGCTGCGCGCGCAAACAGATGCGCTGGAGGCCGATGATGGGGTATGCGCCGAATGGCGCATCGCAACCGGATAGGAAGGTCCCTTGCGGACTTAGCCGGGTTGAGTGCGAGGTTCGGCATCGAGGTGAAAGCGCCTAAACCATTTCCAGCAAAAGTGCGAAGCGGTTTGCGTCCGAAAATGCCGATAAAACAAAGAGATAAAGCGGCTTGACCGATTCCGTAAAAGCCGGAACCGCTCAGGTCAATGGATCAGGCCGAACACAACGGCGACGGCGAAACCGAACGACAGCGCGAAGGCGGCATAGCAAAAAAGATTGGCTGCGCCGATGCCGCGAGGCAGCGCGACACGGGCCGTTTCGGCAAGCTTGGGAGTGCTGGTCGTGTGGGTATAGGCCATGTCCTTACTCCATTGGCGGATCAATCTACAAAATCAGTAGACTTTGTCGATTGCTATTTTCGAGCCGATGCGAGAACCCGTTGCCCCGATTTGCGAGGCTGAAAGAACATGAATCCGCGACACATGGCCCAGCCCTGCGGCCGGAGCGTCGAAGCGACGAAAGCAGCCATCGGTTGTAGGCGGTTGCGCCCACCGACCGGCTGCGTATCTTCGCGTTGCGGGTCGAATCAGGCGTCACGCACAATCTGAACAGACGAGGCGGCCGGCGTGACGCGCAGCGCGAAAGACCTTGTTGCCAGCGCAATGCTGGCGCTTCTCGCCGTCCTCGCATGGCCTCTGGCGCCGTGGAGCGAAACCGAAATCCATCGGGTTGCGATCACCGCGACGGGAGCGAAGGACGCGCGATCCCAGGGTTCCGAGGTGTGGCTGACCGGACTGCCCGACGGGCTGGATTTTCCGGAGCTGCTCGCGGGCCGTCGACATCCGGCGGCTGGGAGATGCGCGACGGCGTGGCCGTCTCCTACCGTGGCCAGCCTTCCACGCTGCGTTTCGAAGGGCCTCTGCTCGGCGACGGTGCATTCACCTTCGTGCGTCACGGCTGGTCGGGCGAGGTTACGATCGAGATCAATGGCACGATGGTCACGGAGAACCTCTTCGACCCGGCGCCGGATGGCAAGCCATTGACGCTGGGCCTGGAACGTTTTCCGGCCGGAATCACGGTCGCGACCAGCCGCTGGCCGATGTTCCTGACAGCGTGGCTGGCGACGACCTTTGCGATTTTCCTCGCCCTCAAGGTGTTGGCGCGAATGCCGGCCGCCGCTCAGTATGAGGAGCGGTCGTCCTATGCGCGCGATACGCTCCGCCATCCGCTGCCGGCGCTGGCGATATTCGTCGTCGTCCTGCTCGGGACCTGGCCCGCGCAGATGTCGCCGGACTCCGTCAGCCAGTGGGGGCAGCTTGCCTCCGGCGCATACAACAACGCGCATCCCGTCCTGCACACGATCCTGATCGGCGGACCGGGTTACGTTCTCGGCTCTCCCGGCTGGTCGATTTTCCTGCAGATCGTGCTCCTGGCGCTCGCCTGCGGGGCGCTGGCGGCGGAAATCCGCCGCTGGAACGTGTTGCCTGCCGCCGTATGGATCGTCTCCTTCCTCGTGCCGTTGCTGCCGGCCGTACATCTCATCTCCACCGTGTTCTGGAAGGACGTGCCTTATTCGGCGGGGATCGCCGTGCTGACCGTCATGACGATGGCGCTGGCGCGAACCGGCGGCGCACTGGCCCGGCGTCCTGACTATGTGCTGGCCTTCGCACTGACACTGTTCCTTGTCGCAACGTTCCGCCACAACGGCATTCTCGTCGCAGCCGGGACGCTCGTGCTGATCGGCCTCGTCATGCGCCGCCGGGCAGGCAGGCGTCTTCTGGCGGCCGGCCTTGTCGCCGGCGTGGCGCTGCCGGTGCTCTGGTCGGCGGTCGTGCTGCCGGCAGTCGGGGTGGGCGGCGTGGGCCGGCACTATGGCGGCATCATCCCGCTGCACCTGCTCGGCGGCATGGTCGCGGCCGATGCCATCGGCGATCAGGATACGCTTGAGCGGCTCGACGCGATCCTGCCGATGGAGGAGTGGCGCGAGACCTATGATTGCCTGAACGTGGTGCCACTGTTCTGGGCGCCCGGCATCGACTACGGGAAGATCGACGCCAGCCTCTTCCTGCCGGCGCTCCGCGCGGCAATGGCTGCGCCGGATGTGGCGCTGGCCCATTTCCTGTGCGTCAACTCGTCGGTCTGGAGGCTGGCTCCGACGGAAGGCGCGGTCCACACGCTGGTGCCGCTTGGCATCTGGAAGGCCGAGCCGCCCCTGGATGCTCCCGGACTGGTGGAACAGCCGGTGATCCCGAAACTCAATGTCTGGCTGAAGGCCGAATTCGCCTGGACGACGGCGAGCACGCCGCGCTTTGTCCTGTTCTGGAGGCCGGCTTTCATGTTCCTGCTGCTGGCGGGCTGTCTCGCCATAGCAGTCTCGCGAAACCCTTCGGCCTGCCTGCCGCTGGCGCTCGCCTGCGCGCCGGCCTTGCTCAACACCCTGTCGATGATGCCACTGACCGGCTCACAGGATTTTCGCTATCAGCTTCCGATCTACATGATCGGCCCCTTCCTCATGGCTCTGGCGATCGGTGCAGGGCAAAACGCCGGCTTTCGCGTTGGTCCGACGCGTGAAAACGCATAACAACCCCTTATACATCGCATCACAACCGTTACGGCTTGCCTGCGTGCATTCTGTGACTATTAAGGTTGTACCGGACGCGCGGTGACCCGATGATCGGGCAATACGAGCGCCGCCGAACGTCGTGTCACGGAACGCATGTTGCCATTCCAGAAACCTGCCTCCAATCGCTTCCGGTCGACGGCCTGGGTCGTCATGCCGGCCTATCGGGAGGCGGCGGTGATCGGCGCGACGGTCCAGGCGCTTGCCCCCTATTTCGACAATATGCTCGTGGTCGACGACTGTTCGCCCGATGAAACCGCCCAGGCCGCACGCGATGCGGGAGCGATGGTCTGCCGCCATCCCGTCAATCTCGGGCAGGGGGCGTCCATCCAGACCGGCATCGAACTCGCGCTGGCGCGGGGTGCGGAACAGATCGTCACCTTCGACGCCGACGGGCAGCATCGGCCGGAGGATGCCGTGCGCATGCTGGAGACGCTCGACGCGCAGAAGGTCGACATCGTCCTCGGCTCCCGCTTCATCGGCCTTGCCGAAGGCATAAGCCGGCGGCGCCGCTGGCTGCTCAAGCTGGCCGTCGCCTATACCCGCCTCACGACCGGCCTGACGCTGACCGATACGCATAACGGGCTGCGGGTGATGACCGCGTCGGCGGCGCGGAGCCTGCGCATCCGGCACAATCGCATGGCGCATGCCTCCGAACTTCTCGGCCAGATCGCGCAGAAGAAGCTTCGCTATGTCGAGGCCCCCTGCACGATCGTCTACACGGACTACTCCCGCGCCAAGGGCCAGAGAATGTCGGGCGCCTTCGCGATCCTCTGGGATCTCGCCATCGGAAAGCTCTACAGATGATCAAGGTCGTCCTGTCGCTCGGGCTGTTCTTCCTGTTTTTCTATGCCTTCTCGCAGCGCAGGAAATCCTGGGCGGTTTCGGTGAGCATCGCGACCACCTCGCTGCTCGGCGTGGTGCTGGTGCTGTTCCCCGACCTGACGTCTTGGGCGGCGCACCGGCTTGGGGTGGGGCGCGGCGCGGATCTCGTGCTCTACTGCTTCGTGCTCATCACCTTTGCCGCGATCTTCAACCTGCATCTGCGCCTGCGCGCCGCGCAGGAGACGACGACGGCGCTGGCGCGCGCGCTCGCGGTGGCGACGGCCGATCGCGGACCGCCCGATGAAACAGCTTAACCGCGGCGGCGGCTGGCGATCGTGTAGCCGATCGCAAGCGCTGCAATGGCGAGCAGCGCCGCGGGCAGAAATGTCCCCGGCACGGAGAGCAGACTGTCGCGAAAGACGGCGGGAACGCTTTTCAACCGGATGACGAGATCCGGACTGGCGCCGGCCGCATAGAGATCGTAGTTTTTCGTCGATCCGTTGATGATGATCCTCATGTCGCCCGACCAGTCGTGGCGCACGAAGGAGAGCTTCGCTTCCGGCCCGACCTTGCCGCGCCAGTTCATGCGGGCCGGCTGGTTCTGATAGGACACGGCGGCGATGTCGCGCTTCTCCCATCCTTCCTTGGGCTTGGCCGTCCTGAGGAAATCGTCGACGGTGACGCCGGCCGGCCAGTCGACCAGCCTCACCCAAACCTCGGCATTCTTCGATTGCGGGTTCCTGGTGCCGAGAGCGGTGATCTCGATGTCCGCGTCGAAGCTTTCCAGGCCGAGGATCGGCTTCCAGCCGATCACCACCAGCAGGGAAGCCACCGCCGCCACGACAACATTGAGCACATGCCTCATCGGCGACACCCCCCGAATCCCCAAGTTTCACCTTGCTTCGGCGGAAGATGGTGTCAAGCACCGCGACAACCTGTGTATCAATTTCACTCAACTGCAGAGAGTGGGCGGGTGTGTCGGCGCTCGACGAACGCCCGGCTGACCGCCCGCTGTTCCGCGCCCGTGTTGACAAATAGGAATAATATCCTAGAATGGATTTTCATTCTGGAGATGTCAATGACCGCAACGCCTTCGCTCGAACTGCCCCACATCCTTCACTCCCAGGCCCAGAAGCACGTCACCCACAATGAGGCGCTTGAGCGGCTCGATGTCCTCACGCAGGCCGTGGCTCTCGGGCGCAGCGCGACGCCGCCGGTTGATCCGGAAGAGGGCGAATGCTGGATCGTCGCCGCGGAAGGCGGCGGCGCGTTCGCGGGGCATGACGGCTATATCGCCCGCTTTCGGGATGGCGGCTGGGAGTTCGTGGCGGCGCGTGCCGGCTGGCGTGTGTGGCTGGAGGACGAGGCGCTTCTGCTTGTCCATAGCGGCAGCGACTGGCGGCCCGCCGTGGGCGAACTGCCGATGCTCGGCATCGGCATGGCGGCAGATGCCGGTACGCGCCTCGCCGTCGCCAGCGACGCCTCGCTGTTCAGCCATGCCGGCGCCGGACACCAGCTCAAGCTCGACAAGGCCGGATCGGGCGATACGGCGTCGCTGCTCTTCCAGACAGGTCTGAGCGGCCGCGCCGAGATCGGCACGGTCGGGTCGGACGCGCTGTCGATGAAGGTGTCGTCGGACGGCGTGACATGGCGAACGGCGCTGCAGGTCGATCCCGACTCCGGACGCGTCGCCTTTCCCCAGGGCGGCGTGCGCGAGCTTCTCGCTGTGCCGCGCAGCTTTTATGTTCGCATCGATGGAGACGACGGCAATGACGGTCTGGCCGACGGCGCCGGCCATGCCTTCGCAACGATCCAGAGGGCCGTGGACGCCGCGCTCGCGCTCGACAGCGGATTGAGCGACATCGAAATCCTGGTGGCGCCGGGCACCTATGTCGGCGGCGTCAGCGTGGCCGGTGCGCTGCCGGGGCGCGGCAACCTCATCCTGCGCGGCGCCGGCGGCACGGCGGCGGATGTCGTCATATCGGCTCCCGGCCATGCCATCGCGCTCGACAACGGCGCGCGGCTCGACGTGCACAGGCTGACGATCACGGCCGGCTCGCGCGGCATCGACGTCGCCAACCGCTCGCGCCTGCGTTTCGCCGACATCGATTTCGACGTCTGCGGCGTTGCCCATGTCTTCGCGCTCGACGCGCGCGTCGTCGCCATCGGCGACTATCGCATCACGGGCGACGCGCCGTATCACGTCATCGCGCAGACGCGCGGACACATCACTCTTTCGTTCGCGACGATCACCATGCCGACCACGCTTAATTTCTCGGCGAACTTCGCATTCGCGCTGACGAAGGCGATCATCGAGGCCTTCTCCTGCGCCTTCGTGGGAAGCGCCACCGGCAGCCGCTTCTATGTCGGCGTCGCCGCGATCATCTATACGGCGGGCGGCGCGGGCTACCTGCCCGGCGACAGCGCGGGCAGCGTCGACAGCGCATCGTTCGGCGCATACATCTGATCCGGGCGTCCATCCTTGGCTGCTTCCGTTCCAGTCCATCCCCCTGCCCGCCGGCGTGAACCGGCCGGCAGGGGTTGTCATTTCCGAAGTCAGTTTCTAGACCCGTCCGGGACGGGCGCCACGCGCTTCGTTTTGGCGGCAGAGATGTCGGGATGTCCGCCCTCGCGTGGCTCGTCGCGTGATGGAATCCGGCAGAAGAAGCAGAGGGCTGATGCGGCAGCACAATATCGAGAAAATCAGCTTCATGGGCCAAAGCTTCCTGATGGCGGCGGTGGTCAGTAGCTGGGGTGTCGACGATGTCGTCGTCGGCAGTATCAAGCAGGGCGAGTATGTCGAGCTGGATGCGCTCGTCTGGTGGCTCGCCATGCTGAACCGCGAGGCGCCTTCGCTCTATCTCGACGTCGGCTCCTACAGCGGCCTCTACGCGATGATCGCCGCGGCGCATCGCCCGGCGCATCGCACCGCCGCCATCGAGGCCTCCGTGCTGACGCATGGGCGGCTTGTCCAGAACATCCTGCTCAACGATTTCGATCTGCGCGTCGTGCCGTGCCATGCGGCGGTCAGCGACCGCACGGAGATCGTCCATCTCGGCCATGCCTTCGGCGCGCTGTCGATGGCTTCGGGCGAATCGCTGGAGCCGGACTATGCGACCGACTATCTGGAGCCGGTGGCCAGCACGAGCCTTGACGCTCTCCTCCTGCAAGCCGGTCCTGAACGGCTGGGCACGGTTGCCGCGACGTCGGCGGGCATACTTCCCGTCACCGCGATCGGCGGCATGAAGATCGATGTCGAGGGGGTCGAGATCGCCGTGCTGCGCGGAGCGGCGGAGGTGCTGCGCCGCTTCCGGCCGCCCCTCATCGTGGAAATCCTGGGCGCGGAAAAGCTTGCCTCATGCCGTGAGATCCTGTCGGATGCCGGCTATCTGATGCTGGCCGAGTGCCCGCATCTCAACTACGTCTTCTGCCACGAAGCCGATGCGGACATGCTGCGGCGCTCGCACGAACAGGTGAGCGCGGGCGAGGTCCCGGCGATCGGCTGCGAAACGATCCTGTCCTTCAGCCGGTAGCGTCACCGTCTCCGCCGCAGGGCGGCCCGCAGCGGTCGCCTCAGCCATGGCCTCGCTTTTTCCATGGCGCGCGCCGCGCCGAGCGCCAGTCTCACGCTCGTCGCATCGGACAGCACGCGCAACTGATCTTCCGCGTGGAGAGCGCGCTGCCGCCAGCTCTCCAGATCGCCGCTCTGGTGGTAAACCTCGTCGAGCTGCCGCCGCAAATCCCCCGCTTCCGCCTTCGACGCCTCGATCAGGGAGGCGGCGATCGGGCCGGTGGCGGAAAGCAGCTCGCCGTCGCCGAGGAACGCCAGACTCGCGCGGGCATCGATGCCCTCGACGGCAAGGTTCCGGCGCACAGTCTCGAACGTATCCCGGCGCTGCTGCTCGGAGTGCGCGTAGTGGTCGAAATGCACGCGGCCGATCGCCTGCACGCCCGGCTCGTCCGTGACGAGGAATCGTCGGCCCGAGAATGCAGCCCGCAGCATGACGTCCCACAGCCATTCCGCCGTCAGCACCTCGTTGGGCGGAAACGCTTCGAGCAGCGAGCGCCGCGCGACGACGCAGCCCGACGTCATGCGGTTGACGAACAGCCCGTAATGGATGCTGGCGCCCATCGGCAGCCAGTGTTCCGCAGTGCGGAACACGTCATGCTCGGACACAACGCGCACCATCGGAAGAACAGCGTCATGGGAAGGCTGCGCCGCCAGCGCGGCGATGGCGGTTTTCAGAAATCCCGGGAGCAGCTCGAAGCCGGCGGGGATGATCGCAACGATGTCGCCCGATGTTTCCTCAATGCCTTCGAGAAGCAATCCGCCGACGCCCAGATTGCCATCGCGGCGTATCACCTTGATCCGGTCGGGCGCCTCGCGGCGCAGATCCTCCAGCGCGTCCAGCACCAGATCGGACCCCGGCTCGCCATTCCCGTGGCTGACCACGGCCAGTTCCACGTCTTCGTCGTCCGACAACACGCTGTCGACGGTGGCATGAAGCAGCCCGCCCTCGAAGCGATGCGGCACCACCACCGATGCGGTCAAAGCCGTCGCCGTGACCGGAGTTCCGGGCACGACGGTTTCCCAGTACGGTTTCTCGGTCGCGACCGCCTCGACCGGCCGGATCGACGCCGTCGCCGATGGTTCGGAAAAGATGCGCTCCAGCGTCTCGTGGAGCCGCAGAGACGTGCCGTCGAATTTCAGGCAGTTGACGCCGTCGATCCACGGCGTGCCTTCGCCGAAGGCGGGATTTCTCGCATTGAGCACCACGATGGCGCCCGCAAGGCTGGCCTCGTAGGCGGCGAAGCAGTAGGTCTCAAAGGCACCGGGGAAGACGGCGACGCTGTCGCGGATGATTTCCTCGCGCAGAGACCTGTCGGACGGCCCGCCGAAGACCACGCGATCGCGCAGGCCTTGCGGGAAAGCCAGCTCGCTCAGATATCTGACGCCCGGGTCGACGTCGAATGCGAGGAAGCGGACGGCGCCCTGATAGAAGCGGTTTTGCGACAGCAGCCGGGAGGCGGCGCGCGCGAAGATTTCCGGGCGCTTGATCGACTGGAACTTGCTGGTGAACACGATGGGCGTTGCGAATGTCGGACGGCTCGTCCGATCCGCGCGACGCACGACCGCCACCGGAGGGCTCTCGATCCGAAAGTTCTCCCGCCAGCTGTCCGGGAAAGCGAAATGCTTCTGGAACGCGTCGGCCACCGTTGACAGATGGGCGATCTTCAGATCGGCATCGAGCAGCGCCTGCCGCTCGAGATCGGCGATGACGAGGTTTTCGCCCGACCAGCTCCTGGTCTCGTGGTCGCGCAGGACGCTTTCGGTGGCGTGAAGGCGCACCGAGAGCACCGTCTGCTGGAAGGAGCGGCCGAGCCGCTTCGCATTCAGGCTGAAATAGGCGGCGCCGCACCAGTCCACGAACTCGATGACGTCGAAGCGGCCGGTCTCGCGCTCAAGCTTTTCCAGCGCGCACATCAGCAAATACGAGCGCCATTGCGCCACCGAGATCATGTCGGCGCGACGCAGACTGCGGCCGTGCAGGATCTCCTCGTCCGGGCTCTCCAGCGAGATCGCGTGCAGGACGACGCGCGGATAGATGCGGCGGAAAAGATCCCTGTCGGGCATGGTCGCGCCGCAGAACAGCACTTCGAAATCGGCTCCGCGGTCTTCGTAGGTTTCCAGCGTGTTGGCCAGCCACGTACCGATGCCGCCGCCGGTGAACGGGGCGAGTTCGAAGGTGACGAAGCAGACGCGCCGTCTTGTCACCGCGCACCCTTGAGGAACTCGCCGTAGCGCGCGACGGCGGTTTCGATCACCGTTCGGCGATAATCGGCGACGATGTCGGAGAGTTCGCCCGCTGGCACTTGCGCGACGGCTTCCAGCCGCTCCCTGATCGCGACGGGATCGAGCGGCGATTCCACCGTCAGCAGGTGCGAAAAGGCATGGTCGCCGCCGAAATCCAGATCGAGCTGGCCGCGCAGCACCGGCGTGCCGACCGCGATCGCCTCGAGTTCGATCATCGGATGGCAGTCGACCGTCGTGACGTTGAGCGCCAGATCGGCGCCGAAGAGCGTGACGAGGTGCTGGCGGCGCGTGCCATAGGGGAGAGTGTCAAGCTTCGCGCCGAGCGGGGCGGGCAGCGAGGCGGCGGCATAGCTCAGCACCCTGCCGACGCAGGTGCTGGAACTGGCCGCGACGAGGTTGGCATACATGTTTTTCCACTGGTTGTTCCAGCCAGCGAAGATGCAGGTCAGCGGAAGGCTCGACATGGCGGGCGCCAGCCGCTTCACGTCGACTGATGGCGGCAGATTCGGCGTCAGGTAAGTGACGGCTTTCGGATGCAGGAGATGCATGCCGCGCCGCAGCAGGCTGATTCGGTCGAAGACGCCATTGGTCGCCAGATCGAGGAAACGGCTCGCCAGCGCGTGCTCCTCGTCCGAAGACCAGGCGGCAAGCGTGCCGTGCCAGACGCCGACAATGGTGAGTTCCGGCATGGCGATGCGGAGCGCCTGAAGGAAATCCAGCACGGACGACGAAGCGCCGTGACAGACCACGGTTTCGATGCGCGCGGCCTGCAGCCTCTGGAAGACGCGCCTCAGTTCCGGAGCGGTCCAGGCAGCCTGCTTGCCGATTGCGAGCTTCATGCCCGGAAACGATCCGGCGGCAGCGCGAATCCCCACCCATTCCTGCGTGAAGACGCTCAATGTCCGGGCGAAGGCGGGATGGTCCGGCTGCGCGAACGCACGGTCGCGGGGCGCGTCGAAAACCCACTGGGGTTCCGTGAAATCTCCTTCGGGACGTGTGAAATAATGGCGGCGCTGCTCGATTGCCGTCTCCGAGGCGGCAAGGATGGCTCTGAACCTCTCGCCCAGCGAGCCCGCCTGAACGCCCTGCCTCCTGCTGCGATGCATTTCCTCCAGCCCGAATAATGCTCCATTGGCCGCGACCCGAATCTCGGCCAAGAATCGCCTATAGCCAATGGATTTGCGCCATGTCCATGCGCGAAAACCTATGGTTTTCCGTCGCATGCACAGACTGCTGCGGAAACGTCGCGCCTGCTTCGGCCGCGTCATTGACAAACGTATTCCAACGACTAAAGCAAATCACATACTGTAACGAGCGGCCGGCGCGACGAGATGCCATTGGTCTCCGTGATTACGCGCACCAGGAACCGTCCGGACCTGCTCAGGCGCGCCGCCAGGAGTCTGGCGCAGCAGACGTTCCGCGACCTTCAGTGGATCGTGGCCGACGATTCGACGGATGCAGCCGCGGTCGAACCGGCGCTGGCGGAGGCGCGGCGATCGGGTCTCGCGGTGCGGCTCTGCCGTGTCGCGAATCCGGCCGGGATGGAGAGCGCCTCGAATCAGGGTCTCGCCCTCGCCGACACGCCTTACGTGACCTTTCTCGATGACGACGACACATGGGAGCTCTCCTTTCTGGCGGAGACCGTGTCCTTCCTGGAGGCGCGCGGCACGTTTGCCGGGGTCTGCACGCAGACCTCGGTCGTCGAGGAGACGGCCGATCGTGATCCGACGGCATTGCGCAAATACGTCATGAACGAGGATCTGGAATCGATCCAGATCGCCGACATGATGGTGTTCAACCATCTCACGACCAACTCGCTTCTCTACCGGCGCGCGGTGCACGACAGGCTCGGTCCCTATCGCGAGGATCTGCCGGTGATGGGAGACTGGGAGTTCGGCATTCGGCTAGTGACGGCTTACGATATCGGCGTCATCGCCAAACCGCTGGCGAACTATCATCGCCGGATCGGCGCCGGTGACGCGCCGGCCGCCTACGCCAACACGGTGACGTCGCTGCCCGGCCTGCATGCCGAGACGGATGCGCGCCTGCGCAACGAGCTCTTGCGCAAGGAATGGGCCGAGGGCCGGATCGGCCCGGGGCATCTCATGGCGCTGGCCCGCATCCAGCTGCGCGCGGATCGCCTGAACCAGTTCCACTTCCACGACATCCGGGCTGCGCTCGACCGGCATCTCGGGCCGCCGCCTTCCCGCGACATCGAGACGACGGATCGACCGGTCTCTCGCTCGCCAACCTCGCCGCGCCGATTGCTGCGGCGGCTGCTGGGTTGCGATGGCTGAACTGGCTGCGCCCTGCATCGGTGGCCATGGCATGGACGCGTCGGACAGCACCGCCTCCTCCCGCTCCGCGAACATACATGCCGTGGTGGTGGCATATCGCCGCTATGACCGCCTGGCTACCGCCTTCCGGTCGCTGGAGCGCCAGCAGCCGCCGGTGGCGCGCGTGATCCTTGTCGACAACACGCCGCCTGCCGAACGACGGCGCGTCGAAACGACGCTTCCCGTCCGTCGGCTGCCGAACGAGCGCAATCTGAACGGCGCGGGCGGTTATGCGATGGGCATCCTCGCCGCCCTCGGGGCCGGCGCCGATCATATCCTGCTGCTCGACGATGACGGCCAGCTTGTCGGTGCCGACTATATCCGCGATGCGCTGGCGGAACTCTCTGCCACCGGCGCCGATCTCGTCGCGCCGCTTCCCGTGGACGAGGAAGATTCGGACCAGCTCTGCTTTCCCTATCCCGTTGCCGGCGGTCGCACCTATGACGTCGCCGAGATGGAGCGTGTCGGCCGCGTCGAAGGTTTCGGCCATCTTTTCAACGGTTGCGTCGTGCCTGCAGCGACCTTTCTCCGCTTCGGCCTGCCCGACATACGTTTGTGCCTGCGCGGCGACGAGGTGGACTTCCTCCATCGCATGCTCCGCAATGGCGGGCGCGTTGTGACGAGCGCCCGCATCAAGGTGGCCCATCCATCCGGCAAGCCGGAGACGCACAGTGTTCTCTGGGACAGCCTGATGGCCATTGATCCCGGCACTGAGGCCAAGCGGTATCTGACGTTCCGCAACCGCGGCTATATCTTCTGGCACCATCGCCGCTACGTCACGCTGGCGGCCGACATCGTGCGCTATTTCCTCTATTTCGTGGTCCTGAAACGCGATTGGAAGGCCTATCGGAATTGGGTCCGGCTGACGATCGAAGGCGCAAGGAGCCGGCTCGGTCCGCCGGAAAGCGCCGTCTGATGCCGTGGCGCGTCGGTATCGCGGGCAGTTTGCGATCAGCCGGTTTCGTCCGGGAAGAATAGGATATCGAATCCTGTTGAAACGCAGCCATACCCTGAGTGCATTGAGCGAGGTGGTCGCGCTTTCCGGGCGGTTCGAGGTCGTCAGCTTCGACCTGTTCGATACGCTGCTGACGCGCCGGACATTGTCGTTCGAGGAAATCCGCCAGCTTTCGAGCGCGCGGCTGATGCGCCATCTCGACCGGCGGCTGTTCGGGACGCCCGAAACCGTCTCGGATCGGCGTCACCATGCGGCGAACGTGCTGCGCGACTCGGTCGCGCTGGCAACGCGCGAGCCTCCCCTTCAAGCGATCGTCGAGCGCCTGCTGGCCACGGGCGGCGGCATGGACGAGGACGAGCGCCGCCGTCTCGCCGAGGATGCGGTCGCCTTCGAGCTCGCGCTCGAACGGGAAGCGCTGGTCGCGCACGCGGATGCCGGGACCGTGCTCGCGGCGCTCAGGCGGGCCGGCAAGCGTGTCGTAGCGCTGTCGGACATGTATTTTTCGCCGGCGGACATGAACACGCTGCTTGAGGCGAAAGGCCTGCGCCATTTCTTCGATGAGGTTTTCATCTCGACCGGCATCGGCGAGACGAAGCACGAAGGCCGCGTTTTCGACGTCGTCCGCCGACGGCTCGGCGTCTCGCCGTACCGCATCCTGCATGTCGGCGACAATACTGTGTCGGATGTCGGCAACGCTGTCGCGGCGGGGTGGTCGGCGGCACGAATCGGCAATCATTTTCCGCCGGTCCCGCATCCGGAGCCGCTCGACGGCGAGGCGCTGCTGGTCGATCTCGCCAGCGACATCATGGCGGCGTTCCTGATGGCGGTGATGATGCGCGCCCGTATGAAGGCGGCGCGGCGCGTCTTCTTCCTCAGCCGCGACGCCACCGTGATGCGTCGCCTCTGGGAGCGGGTGCGGCAGGCCAATCCGTATCTCGCGGCGGAATTCGATGGCATCGAGGTGAAGGAACTCTGCGTCAGCCGATCCGCGACGCATGTCCTGTCGATGCCGTGGAGCAGGGATTTCCTGCGGGAGGCGGTGGGACGCGTCGGCTGGCTGGCCGGGCGGAAGATGAGCTGCAGCGACGTGGCCGACCACTATGGCGTTCCCTTGCCGTCGACCCTGAAACATGCGGATCGCTGTTTGCCGACATCGGACCTTGCCGAGGCGATGGAACAGGCCGGGCTGACGGAGGCTCTGAGGGCCGCCATTCTGGAACGGCAGGATATGGCGCTCGCCTATCTGCTCCAGGAAGGCGCCATTGGCGACGGGCCGGTGGTCTTCGGCGACATCGGCTATTCGGGCACCATCGCCATCTACATTTCGGACTACCTGCTCCGCGAAAGGCCGGATCTGCTTGCCCGGACCCGGATCGACATGATGATGGTCGCGTCCAACAGCTTTCTGGCGCGGAACCGGGCGCTGGCGTGGCCGGCGGCAAGCATCGAGCCGGGCGTGGTGTTCCGGCACGACGGCCTGCCGGCGATCCTCTCGGACAATTTCGCCTGGCTGGAATGCCTGTTCCGCGACGCGACGCGGGGCCGGTTGCGCGGTTACCGCCGCGATGGCGAACGCATCGAACCGGTCTTCGACGCCGCGACGGGTATCGCCGACGATCTGCGCGCACGCTTCGAGGCGGAAGCAGTGCGCAAGCTTTCGACCGGCCTGTCCGCGCTCGGATACGGCGCGCCGGCACGCATCGACAGGATCGCGGCCGCTGCCATGGCCCATTTCGCCCGCCCCTCCATGCCGCTGGTGGATGCGGCTTCGCGCCTCGTGCAGGAGGCCGGCGGGCTCAGCCTCTCGTCGCATCCGCTTGTCGAGAAGGTGCCGGGAGCCGCCGTGCCGGCGCGGCTGCGGCGCTGGAAGGTCGAGGACTACTGGATTTCCGGCTGTCTTGTCGCCTCCGGGCAGTCTCGCCTGATCGACGGCTACGGATTTTTGAAATCCGGCAACAGCCTTTTGCGCAACGCCGCCGGATTGCCGCGCCGCATTGCGCGCCGGATGCTTCGCTGATGCGCGCCCTGATCTACAACTGGGTGCAATTCGACGTCGCCGGCGAAGGCGGCGGCATCAGCGTCTATCTGCGTCAGACGATCCCGGCGCTGGTCGAGCGCCACGGCTGGCAGGTGACCGTGCTCAGCTCCGGCCACGCCTACGATGCCTTCAACCGCCGCTGCCGCCATCGGCGGACGCGCAACGCGCTCGAACAGCTCGGCGTGCGCAGCTTCGAGATCGTCAACAGCCCGGTGAAGGCGCCGGCGCACGACTCCTTCAGCCTCATCGACGCCTGCCTCGACGATCGGACGGTGGCGTCCGCATTCGTCGCCATGATGCAGGAGACCGGCCCCTACGACATCGTCGTGCTGCACAATGTCGAGGGCATCAGCACGCTCACGCTGGAATGGATCAAGCAACATACCGGCGCGGCGCTGGTGCTCTTCCTGCACAATTATCACCTGGTCTGCCCGCAGATCGAATTGTTGCGCGATTTCCGCGATCATTGCGAGAACGACCACGAGGGACGCGACTGCGTCGGCTGCTTCGGCCATGTCGTCGACGCGCGCAAGGCGAAGATGGCGCGGGCGGTGATCGACGTCATGGACCGGACCCGCGTCAGCGGCACGGTCGCCGAACGTATCGTCCGCTCGACCGCGGCGCATGGCTACGGCTGGACGAGGGACGTCGCCGGCTCGTTGCGGGATATGGCGCGGCGGAAGGCGCCAGGCAACTTGGCTCCCCGCTGGCGTCGGTCGATGGATGCGCTCGACCGGAAAAGCGTCGGCATCGAGCTCTGGTCGCGCGCTTTCAGTCGCTGGCGGCCGGAAAACGCCGCCCGCGTCAACGCCTATGCGGATGCCGTCATCACCGTTTCCGACCGTGAGCGGGATCAGCTTGCCGCGCGGGGGATCGCTGCCGCGCTGATGACGACCGTCCACCCCGGCTTCGATTTCCATGTCATGGCGGCCGAGCGTCGGCGGCGCTACGAGGCGAAGAAGCGGAATGACGGTACGTTGCGGCTCGGCTTTCTCGGATACGCCATTCCGTCCAAAGGTCTGGAACTGCTGATCGAAGCGCTGGCGGATGCCGGCCCGTGGGCGCGCGAGATGGAACTCTGGATCGTCTGCCGGCACGACGAACGTCTTCACCGGCGGCTCGCGCGCCTTGGCGACCGTCTGGCCGCCATACGATGGATCGACGGATACAGCCGCGAAGAACTGCCGGAAATCCTGGCCGGGATCGATCTCGGCATCATTCCGTCGATCTGCTTCGAGACCTACAGCATCACCGCCTACGAGTTCACCATGGCCGGCGTGCCGGTCGTGATGTCGGACAGCGTCGGTTTCGAGGAACTGGTCGACAAGCCGGATTTCCGCTTCCGCCGTGGCGACAGGGCAGCGCTTCGAGATACGCTCCAACGTCTCGTCGCGGATCGCCGGCGGATCGCCGAATACTGGGAGGGGGCCGACCGCATCCCGTCGCTGGACGACCATCTCGCGCGCTTTCTGGCCGTGGTGGAAACCGCGCGGAGCCGCGCCGGGCAGGACGCGTCGGCATGACGCCCGATCTCGTCGTCGTCGGTTGCGGCTTTTTCGGCGCAACCATCGCCGAACGCGCGGCATGCGGGCTCGGCCTGAAGGTGCTTGTGCTGGAGCGGCGGTCCCATATCGGCGGCAACGCCTATTCCGAGATCGACGGGGAGACCGGCATCGAGGTGCACCGCTACGGGCCGCACCTGTTCCACACGTCGAATACGGCGGTGTGGGACTATCTTCGGCGTTTCACCGCCTTCACATCCTATCGCCACGCGGTGTTCGCGACGCATCGCGGCGCCATCTATCCGATGCCGATCAATCTCGACACGATCTGCCGCTTCTTCGGCCGGACGATGACGCCCGCCGAGGCGCGGGCGCTGCTGCGGGAACAGACGGCGGAACTCGGCGGCAGGCGGCCTGCAAATCTCGAAGAAAAGGCGATCTCCCTCGTCGGGAGACCGCTCTATGAAGCCTTGATCCGCGACTATACGTGGAAGCAGTGGCAAACGGACCCGCGCGCCTTGCCCGAACACATCATCAACCGGCTACCGCTGCGCTTCACCTTCGAGAACCGCTACTTCGATGACACCCACGAAGGATTGCCGGCGGACGGCTACACGAAAATGTTCGGGAGGATGCTGGACCATCCTGGCATCGAGGTGAGGCTCGGCGCGGATTATCTCGAAATGCGCGGCGCGCTCCCTGCCCAGATTCCCGTCGTCTATACCGGGCCGATCGACCGCTTCTTCGACGGCTCGGCGGGAAAGCTCAGATGGCGCACCGTCGACTTCGCGCGGAAGGTCGTGGGCACGCCTGACTTCCAGGGCTGCGCGGTGATGAATTTTTCGGATCGCGACGTGCCGTTCACGCGGTCGGTCGAATACCGGCACCTGCATCCCGAACGGCGCTACACGTCGGACCGGACGGTGGTGGTGCGCGAATTTCCGCGCGAGGCCGGTGCAGGCGACGAGTCATTCTATCCGGTCGGAAGCGCGGAAGATCGTGAAACCTATGCGCGTTACCGCACGATGGCCGCCGAAGTGCCTAACGTCATCTTCGGCGGCCGGCTCGGCACCTATCGCTACATCGACATGCATCAGGCCGTGGCGAGCGCGCTCAAGGTCTACGAGCGCGACCTGGCGCCGTATTTCCGGAGCGGGAGGCGCTCGCCGCTCAAGAAACAGGACGGCGGCATGTAACGCTCGGTCGCGGCGCGAGAAACCGCCGAGAATACGTCAACTGCCGAGGATCGCGCCGCGGATCGTCTCGATATTGTGCCGCATCATGTCGACATAGGTCGCCGCCGGCCCGTTCTCGTCCGACAATGCGTCGGAGAACAGCTCGCCGCCCACCTTGAGGCCGGTTTCGGAGGCGATCTGGTTGATCAGATTGGCGTTGGTGATGTTCTCCACGAAGATTGCCGCCGCCTTGTCCTCGCGCACCTGCCTGATCAGCGCGGCGACATCCGCCGCCGAAGCCTCGGCGTCGGTGGACACGCCTTCCGGCGCGATGAATTTCAGCCCGTAGGCATGCTCGAAATAGCCGAAGGCATCGTGCGAGGTGATGATGGTGCGCTTGTCTGCGGGAATCGCGGCGACATCCGCCCTGATCTCCGCATCGAGCGATGCGAGCTTCTGGTTGTAGGCGTCGGCATTGGCCTTGTAGGCGTCGCATCCGGCCGCATCGGCGGCGCAGAAGGCGGTGGCGATGTTGGTCACGTAGATCTGCGCGTTGGCGACCGATTGCCACGCATGCGGATCGAAGGCCCCGTGATGATGGCCGTGATCGTGTCCGGCCCCGGCCTCCTTCTCGTCATGCGCATCGTCATGGCCGCCTTCATGGGCTTCCTCGCCATGATGATGTTCCTCCTCGGATTTGAGAAGCTCTATACCCTTGCTCACCTCGACGACCGGCGCCTTGCTGCCGCTCGCCTCGACAAGGCGCGGCAGGAAACCTTCGAACTGCGCGCCGTTGACGAGCACGATCGCGGCGGACGACAGCGCGGCGGCATCCGCCGGGCGCGGCTCATAGACATGGGCGTCGCCGTTCGGCCCGACCAGCGTAGTGATCTCGACGCGGTCGCCGCCGACATTTTTGGCAAGGTCGCCGATGATCGAGAAGCTCGCCACGACCTTGAGCGGTTCGGCGGCCGTCGCTGCGGTCAGGCTCAGGACGCTGGCAAAGGCGGCAAAGGCAAGGGTCTTCAGCATGGTTCGATCCTTCATGCGGTTCTGTGGGAGGTGCGCCGGACGCGCGCGGCGAGCGCGCCGCGAGCCCCGGCAAGGATGGAGAACAGGTAGATCACGCCGGCCGACAGGATGATCGCCGGACCGGACGGCAAAGCGGCATGGTACGACAGCAGCAGGCCGGACACGCAGGACGCCATGCCTATGGCCACCGCCAGCAGGCACATGGTCTCGACGCGCGTCGTCCAGAAACGGGCGGCGGCGGCGGGCAGCATCATCAGGCCGACGGCGAGCAGCGTGCCCAGCGCCTGGAAGCCGCCGACGAGATTGAGCACTACCAGAGCCAGAAAGACAAAATGCACCGGCGGACCGAGACCGGAGACCGAGCGCAGGAAGAGCGGATCGAGGCATTCGGCCACCAGCGCGCGCCAGAAGATCGCCAGCAGCACGAGGGTAAGCACCGCGATCCCGCCGATCAGCACAAGCGCGTCGTCGTTAAGGGCAAGCACCGTTCCGAACAGCACATGCATCAGGTCGACGCTCGATCCGCGCAGCGACACGATCATGACGCCGAGCGCCAGCGAGATGAGGTAGAAGGCGGCCATGGAGGCGTCCTCCTTCTGCACCGTCAGCCGTGACACCGCGCCCGCGCCGAGCGCCACGATGACGCCGGCCACGAGCCCGCCGACTGTCATCGGCACGACCTGCAATCCGAACAGCAGGAAACCGACCGCCGCACCCGGAAGGATGGCGTGCGCCATGGCGTCGCCCGCCAGGCTCATGCGCCGTAGCATCAGGAAGACGCCGACCGGGCATGCGCCGAGCGCCAGCATCAGCGAGCCGAGCAGCGCGCGCTGCATGAACTCGAATTCGGCGAAGGGGCCGACGATCCAGTCGTAGAGCGCGATCATGACGCAGCGCCCGCCCGGTATCCCGCGTTGTCGTGCCCGTGGGAATGCGATCCGTCATGCGCATGATCGTGACCGCCATGCTCGTGATCGTGATGATCGTCAGGAGCGCACCACGGCGCATTGTCGTCCCAAGCCTCGTGGAACTGCCGCGCCTTGAGCAGATTGGCCGGAGCGAGCGCCGCTCGCGCGTCCCCCCACGCCACCGGTCCCCGCGCCAGAAGCAGCGCTTCGGGAAAGTTCTCGCGGACGAGGTCGAGGTCGTGCACCACGACCAGAATGGTGCGCTTCTCGCCGTGCCAGCGCTTGATGAGAGCGACGAGGTCGCCCACCGTTCTGGCGTCGACGGCGTTGAAGGGCTCGTCGAGCAGGATCAGGTCCGCGTCCTGCACCAGCACGCGGGCGAACAGCGCGCGCTGCAACTGGCCACCCGACAACGTGTCCAGCGGGCGTTTCTCGAAGCCTTCGAGGCCGACGGCGGAAATCGCCTCCCCGACGGCGCGCCGGTCTTCCGGCCGGTGACGACCGAGCAGCCCGCGCCGCGGCCACAATCCCAGCGAGACGAG
Source organism: Rhizobiaceae bacterium (assembly GCA_023953845.1). Classification (NCBI taxonomy): domain Bacteria; kingdom Pseudomonadati; phylum Pseudomonadota; class Alphaproteobacteria; order Hyphomicrobiales; family Rhizobiaceae; species Rhizobiaceae bacterium. The sequence goes on from JAMLJC010000001.1 coordinate 1,606,420, forward strand.
GTCGACGACGCGCGCCGGAAACGACCGGTCGAGTTCCGATTGCTGCGGCAGATAGGCGATGCGCAGGCCGCGAGTCACCGCGCAGGAACCGGACATCGGCTTCAATATGCCGACGATGCCTTTCATCAGCGTCGATTTGCCGGACCCGTTGGCGCCGACCACGGCGGTCAGCGAGCCGCGCTTCACCGGGCCGTTGAGGTGGTGAACCGCCGGATGGCTGTTGTAGCCGAGCGTCAAATCGCGGAATGTCACTGCGGCATCGGTCATCTGCAATCCACGGCAAGGTGACGCCGTTGCTTGAGCGCCAGCGTGCGTTATGTTATTACATTAAGCGTCGAGCACGACGCAAGATGGATTCTGGCCGGAACGGAAAAATGGGCGAAACACGCGAACTCACCAGAAACCAAGCTCTCGTCCTCGGCGCGCTGTCCCGCACCGAGGGTCCGCTCAGCGCCTATGCGCTGCTCGACCAGTTGCGCGAGCATGGCTTCCGCGCGCCGTTGCAGGTCTACCGGGCGCTCGACAAGCTGGTCGAACTGGGGCTGGTGCACCGGCTGGAGAGCATCAATTCCTTCGTCGCCTGCGCCCATCCTCACGACCATTCGCATGGCCTCATCGCCTTTGCGATCTGCGACCGCTGCGGCGGCGTCGACGAATTTTCCGATGCAGTGGTCGAGGAGAGACTCAGGGGATGGTCGCGAGACCATGCCTTTCATCTGGAGAAGACGACGATCGAGATGCGCGGCACCTGCGCCAATTGCGGCACGCACTGAAGGTGCTGCGACCTATTATGGCGAGGCCTCGAACGTCCGCCCCCTGAAGACCAGTTCCTCGTCGATCGAGAACATGCTCTGGTGGAGCATCGAGGCCGCGCCGATCGCCGGTCCCTCGATGCCGAGCGTCGACTGTTCCAGTCGCGGCAGGGGATGGTTCGGCAGGAGATGCCGCCGCAGCGAAGCCTCGACCTGTTCCGTGGCGTAGGCGAACAGGGATGCGACCGGACCGCCGAGGACGATGGTTTCCGGATTGAGGACGCTGGTGAGCGTCGCCAGTCCGCGCCCGAGAAACGCGCCCCAGTCGGCGACGGTGGAGAGCGCCGAGGCGTCGCCGCCCTCGACGGCTCTCAGAAACTCCTCGAAGCTGGCCGCTGTTCCACCATGGAAGCGGTGGCGGGCCAGCACGGCGTCGCGCCCGACGAAGCTTTCGAGCGAACCGGGAACGGTGGCGAGCGCCGCAAAGCCGCCCTCGCCGGCATAGATGTGGCCGATCTCGCCGGCATAGCCGTGATGGCCGCGCAGGATGCGGCCGCTGCTCACCAGCCCGCCGCCGACGCCGGCATCGAGGAACATGTAGAGCGCTTCCCGGGGCGCGGCCTCGCCGCCGCGATAAAGCTCGGCCACGGCGAAGGCGTTGCCGTCGTTTTCGAGCACGATCGCCGGCAGTTCCGGGAGCCGCTCGCGCAGCATTTCCAGCACCGGCACGTCGTACCAGCCGAGGATCGGCGCCCGCATCAGCCTGCCGTCGCGCGTGAGCAGGCCGGGCAGGATCACGCTCATGCCGCGCACGGCGTCGGGGGCAGGGAGCCTGTCCATCACCGTCCGCACCAGATCCACTAGCGCGTCAACGATGGCTGGCGGCGTCATGCTTCGCATCTCCAGCATCCGCGTCTCGCGGGCGATGACGGAGGCGTCGAGGCCGATGGCGATGACGGTCTCATGGCCGACGCCGATATCCGCGCCGATGAAGACGGCGTGATGCGTGTTGAGGCGCAAATCCGTCCCGGGTCGCCCCGTGCGGCTGCCGCGGTCCTGCGGCTCATTCGTGTCTTCCGCGACCAGCCCGGCGCCGACCAGATCGGCAACGATGCTGCTCGCCGTGGAGCGGGTGAGGCCGAGACGCCGCGCGAGCTCCGCGCGGCTCATCGGGCCGCCGCGGAACAGCGCTTCCAGTGCGCGCGTCTCGTTGATGTGCCGGACGGCTTGCGGCATCGACATGAAAAAAGCTCCCCGCCGGCACGCCGGCACCCGGGACAGTAAAGCCGTTCACGGTTCCGTGGAAACGCCCTGTCCCGACGCGCGTCCAGACGCCGCAGACGGGTCAGCCGCCCACCATCAGCTTGACGACCTCGTCATGATTGGTCTCGGCGATGCGGCGCTCGCCGGCGAGAACGCCGCGCCGCAGCACGACGATCCGGTCGGACACGGCGAAGATGTCCTGCAGATTGTGCGAGATGAAGATGACACCCCGGCCCTGCGCCTTGAGCTGGTGGATGAGCTGGATGACCTTGCGCTGCTCGGGCACGCCGAGCGCGGCGGTCGGCTCATCCATGATCAGGATCTGCGCGTTCCAGAACACGGCCCGGCCGATGGCGACCGCCTGCCGCTGGCCGCCCGAAAAATTGCTGACCGGCGCATCGAGACGGCTGACATGGAAGTCGAGCAGGCTCATCGTCTGCTTCGCGGCCTCGGCCATCCTGCGGCGGTCGAGCACGGGCAGGAAGCCGAAGAGCTTCCGCATCGGCTCGCGGCCGAGGAAGATGTTGGCGCCGATCGACAGATTGTCGGCCAGCGCGAGATCCTGATAGATCGTCTCGATTCCCTGATCCCGCGCCTCCTGCGGCGTCGAGAACGAAACGGGCTCGCCCTTCAGAAGGATTTCGCCGCCGGACGGCTTGTAGACGCCCGAGATCGCCTTGATCAGCGTCGTCTTGCCGGCGCCGTTGTCGCCCGCGAGCGCGACGACCTCGCCGGCATGGACGGACATCGACAGTTCCTTCAGCGCCTGCACGGCGCCGAAATTCTTCGACAGGTGCCGCACTTCGAGCAGCGGCCCGGCGGCGCTCGACTCACTCATCGACGCGGCCTCCCGAGAAGCGGCGCTGCGCCTGGTCGATCAGCACGGAGATGATGATGACCACGCCGACGCTGATGAACTGCCAGAACGGTTCCACGTTGACGAAGACCAGCCCGTACTGGATCACGGCGATGACGAAGGCTCCGGCCACGGTGCCGAGGATGGTGCCGGAACCGCCGAACAGGCTCGCGCCGCCGATCACCACGGCCGCCACGCAGTCGAGCAGCAGGGGTTCGCCGGCCTGTGCGGCGCCGGCATTGAAGCGGGCCGAATAGAGCACGCCGGCGACGCCCGCGCAGACCGCCGAGAGGATGTAGAGGCGAAGCTGGTGGGCCTTGATGTCTATGCCGGCCCGCCGCGCCGCCTGCACGTTCGCGCCAATGGCGTAGTTGTGCTGGCCGAAGCGCGTCTGGCTGAGCAGGTAGTGCAGGATGAGCACGACCGCGGCGGTGATCAGCACGATATAGGGGATGCCGAGCACGCGGCCGTTGCCGAGCGTCGAGAAGAAGCTGTTGCCGCTGATCGGCACCACCGTGCCGCCGGCCAGCAGGAAGGCGACGCCGCGCGCCACGCCGAACATGCCGAGCGTGCCGATGAAGGGCGGGACGCGTAGGCGCGAGACGAGCAGGCCGTTGACGATGCCGGGAATCGCCGCCATCGCGACCGCAACGAGAGCGCCCAAGAGCACGGCCAGCGGCAGGGGCATGCCGGGGCTCGCCCAGTTGATGACATGGGCCGCGACGACCGCCGCCAGTCCCATGATGAAGCCGAGCGACAGGTCGATGCCGCCGGAAATGATGACGAAGGTCTGGCCCATGGCGAGCAGCAGCGGCGCCACGGCGAAGATGGCGATCGACTGCAGGTTGAACGGGTTCAGGATGAAGGTGCCGCCGAAGGAGATGCGCGCCCATATCTCGAAGCCGACGACCAGGCCGGCGAGGAACAGCCAGGCCCTGAGATCGGCGATGCGCTGGATGATGGTCTTGGCGCGGTCGGCATGATCGGCCTGAGGCGCGACATGCCCGCTATCCGGGGCCTGCGTGTCTGAAGTCATGCGATCATCCCGTCGGCCGCGCGCCGGGTTGAGCGGCGCCGTGGAAACTGCCCTTGCAAGGAAGTATCTCCCGGCAGCCGCAGCGCCGGGAGATGCGAAAGGGAGCGATTACTCCGAGTAGATGTACTTGGCGACGTTCGGATCGCCGACATTCGACTTGTCGATCACGGTGAAGCCCGTGCCGATCAGCGTCGGGATCGACTGGCCGGTCAGGTGGGCATAGGCGGAGACGACGCCGTAATAGCCGATCTCGGCCGGATGCTGGGCGATCGCCACGTCGACGAGACCCGTGTTGATGCTGTCGACGATCGAGGCGGGCGCGTCGAATGCGACGACCTTGATGGTGCCTGTCTGGCCCGCCTGCTGCACACCGTTGGCCGACCCGATGGCCGAGAACAGGTTCGCGCCGAACACGCCCTTCAAATCCGAATTGCGGGCGAACACGGCCTGCAGCAGCGAGGCCGCCTTGTTGGCGTCGTTCTCGTTGAACTGCGTCTCCAGGACCTCGACCTTGGGGAAGTTCTCCTTCATCTCGAGTTTGAAGCCTTCCTCGCGCTGATCGGTGGTGGAGATGCCCGGCTTGACGTTGGAGACGAACACCTTGCCCTCGCCGCCGATGGCGTTGGCCAGCGCCCGCGCCGCCATGCGGCCGCCGAGCACGTTGTCGGAAGCGATATAGGAGAGCGGGAAGTCGGCGTCGCCGGCTCCGGTCTGGTATTTGCCGTTGCCGATGAAGGTGTCGACGGTGATGACCGGGATGCCGGCGTCCTTTGCCTTCGTCAGCGGCGCGACGAGCTGGTTCGTGTCGGTGGGCGCGATCAGGATCGCATCCGGCTTGCGGGCGATCACGGCGTCGAGCACCGGCACCTGCACAGTCGGGTTGAACTCGGGGCCGCCCTGGAAGACAAGCTCGACGCCAAGCGCGTCGGCGGCCGCCTGCGCGCCCTTGCGCATGGTGATGTAGAAGGCGTCGGTGGTCAGGCCCGGGATCAGGGCAACGGTGTATTTCTTGTCCTGCGCCACGGCGCCGGTGACCATCGCGGCCGCGCCGATGGCGAGCGCGGCGATTGCGGTAACGAACTTCCTCATGAACGAACTCCTCCTCGATCTGACATGGGAACCGCGATGGTCGCGGCGCACGGTTTCCGCCTTGCGGCGGCATTGCAAAGGGGGGTACCCGCGGGCGATCAGCACTCCTCCCAAATCGCCTGTCGCGGGTCATGGCAGGTGCGGCGGCATGGTCTCCTCCCGGTGCCGTCGCATCTGACGCTTGGCATGCTATAGGCGAGTTCCGATTTTGTATAGGATGCGAACATACATTTTTCGGTTGCGCCGGAGTGGCCTTGCGAGTGCCGGCGGGGCGAGTGTATGCCTCTTCCCGCGCTCCGCATGGATGAGCGGAGAGGCGCCGGCTGGAGGAGACTGCTGATGCCCGAACATGATTTCGTGTCGGCTGCGACCGGTTCGTGGCGAACGCTTCCATCGCATCGCCGCTGGCTTGAAGAACAAGCCGACGGCCTCTTCGATTTCTTCCAGTATCGCGCGTTCAATCCGGAAGGCGGCTTCTTCGACCTCGACCCGGCCGGCCGGCCGCTGGACCCGCAGAATCCGGTGCGGCCGATCCACACGACGGCGCGCATGGTGCATTGCTTCGTCATCGGCAGCCTGCTCGGCCGGGCCGGTTCCGACCGCATCATCGACCACGGCCTGAAATACATCTGGGAACGGCACCGGGACGCCACGCATGGCGGCTATTTCTGGTCGATGGACAATGACGGGCCGAAGGACCCGACCAAGCAGGGCTACGGCCATGCCTTCGTGCTGCTCGCCGCGTCGGGCGGCAAGCTGGTCGGCCATCCGCTCGCCGAAAAGATGCTGGCCGACATCACCGAGGTGCTGGAGAGCCGGTTCTGGGAAGACGGTTTCGGCGCGATCGCGGAGGAGTTCAACGCCGACTGGACGCCTTTCGCCAACTATCGCGGCCAGAATTCCAACATGCATCTGACCGAAGCGCTGATGGCGGCCTTCGAGGCGACGGGCGACCGCCGGTATCTCGACAAGGCCGAGCGCATCGCGGACCTCGTCATCCGGCGGCACGCCGGGGCGAACGGCTTTCGCGTGGCCGAGCATTTCGACGAGGAATGGAACCTCGACAAGGATTATCGCGCCGTCAACGAGATGTTCCGGCCTTCGGGCACGACGCCCGGGCATTCGCTGGAATGGGCGCGACTCATCCTCCAGCTCTGGGTTCTCGGCGGCAAGCATCACGACTGGATGCCGCATGCGGCGTCCGAGCTCTTCCGCCAGTCCGTTGAACTCGGCTGGGACCGGGAGAAGGGCGGCTTCTTCTACACGCTCGACTGGAACGGACGGCCGGCGATGCGGCACAAGCTCTGGTGGCCGGCCTGCGAGGCGGCGGGCGCCGCGAGCTTCCTGACCGAGCATCAGCCGAGCCTCTACCACGAGGAATGGTATCGGCGGGTGTGGAACTACATCGCCGACCATCATCTCGACCGCCAGCATGGCGGCTGGATCGAGCAGCTCGACGAGGATCTGAAGTCGTCCTACACCATCTTCGCCGGCAAGGCCGACATCTACCATGCCCTGCAGGCCTGTCTGATACCGCTCTATCCCTCGACCGGCAGCCTGACCAAGGTCATCCGGGAAAAGGCGACCGCATAGGTCATGAGGACGCTCCCGGCCGCTTGGCTGTCGCCGCTATGAACGCGTCGAGTTCCGCGAAAGTGGACGCGCCCTCCATCGGCCCTCTCACCGTGACGGTGCGCGCGCCGGCTGCATTCGCATAGCGCAGGGAATCCTCGACTGACTTCCCCAGTCGGCGGCAGACAAGGAACGCAGCGCCAAAACAGTCGCCGGCGCCGGTCGGATCGATCTCCTCCACGGCGAAGCCCGGCATATCGGTCCGGCCGTTGCGGTCGAAATGGCTGGCGCCCTCGGCTCCGCGCTTCAGCACGATTTCCCTGACGCCGGCATCGAGCAGCCGCTCGACGGCCCGCGTCTCATCACTCTCGCCGGTGACGAGTTGCAGCTCCTCTCCCGAGGGCAGCAGGTAATGCGTGGCCGCCAGCACCATGTCGAATGCCGCCTTCGCATCGCCGGCGGTCAGCATTTCCTTGCGGATGTTCGGATCGAACGAGACTGTGCCGCCGCGCGCCTTGATCGCGGGCAGGGCATTCCGCACCATGCCGAAGACCGCCGGCACCGGCAGCCCCGACCCCATGATATGCAGATGGCCGGCGGCCGCGAGAACCGCCTCGGCCTCTGGTGTCGCGGCGATCCGGCCGGCCGCGCTGTCGCGCATGTTGAAGACGAAATCGCGTCCGCCATCCGGGCGATAGCGGACGAAGGCGCTGCCGGTCGCCGCACCCGGATGGATCGCGACGGCTGAGACGTCGACGCCGTCGCGATTCAGGCGTTCGAGGTTGAGGAAGCCAAAATCGTCATCGCCGACCGCCGAGACGATGGCGGCCGGATGACCGAGCCTGCCGACTTGGTCGATGAAGATCGCGGGAGCGCCGCTGGGATAAGGACCTGTCAGCGGCTGCGCCTCGCGGAACCCTTCGCCCCGCGTGGTGGCCATGATTTCCACCAGGATCTCGCCGATCGTGACTATGGCGCCGTCGTTCATGCCGCGCTCCTGACCTCTCGATAGCGTCTTCGCCGCTTCCGCGGACAACGGCAAGCCCCGTCGGAGACAAACTGCAACAACCCGCAACCATGCCTGGCGGGCTGACGCGCGGCCGGGCCTGTGCTATCGCAGCCGCCGGACCCGGATCATCGGATGGGAGAACGGGCCTGACGAGCAGTGGGCGGAAGGAAATTCGGCAGATGAATCAGATCGATCTCAACGGGCAGGTGGCGGTCGTCACGGGCGGCGCGCAGGGCCTCGGCTTTGCCATGGCGAAACGCATCGTCGCGTCCGGCGCGAAGGTGTCGCTGTGGGACATGGATGCGAAGCTGCTCGACGAAGCGGTTGCCGAGCTCGGCTCCGCCGCGCGCTCGCAGGTGGTCAACGTGACTGACGCGGGAGCCATTGTCGAGGCGCACGGGAAGACTGAGGCCGATCTCGGACCGGTGTCGATCCTCGTCAATTCCGCCGGCGTGGCCGGCGCCAACCACCAGACCGACGTCTATCCGCTGGACGAATGGCGGCGCGTCATCGACATCAATCTGAACGGCACCTTCTATGTGAACCGGGCAGTGGTGCCCTCGATGAAGGAGCGCAATTACGGCCGCATCGTCAACATTGCTTCGATCGCCGGCAAGGAAGGCAACCCGAACGCCAGCGCCTATTCCGCCTCCAAGGCCGGCGTGATCGGCCTCACCAAATCGCTCGGCAAGGAGCTTGCAGGCTACAACATCGCCGTCAACGCCATCACCCCGGCCGCCGCGCGCACCCGCATCTTCGACCAGATCACCCAGCAGCATATCGACTACATGCTGTCGAAAATCCCGCGCGGGCGCTTCCTCGAAGTGGACGAGGCTGCCAATATGGTCGCCTGGCTGGTCTCGGCCGAAAACAGCTTCACGACCGCTTCCGTCTTCGACCTCTCGGGCGGCCGCGCGACCTACTGACGGAGGATATCTTGGCTCACGATGCACCTGCCGGCGACGGCAAGCCGACAAAGCTCGTCATACGCAACATCGGACTGATGCTCTCGGGCGCGCTCGAAAAGCCGATCCTCGATGCCGATACCATCGTCTGCGACAATGACCGCATCACCGCTGTCGGCCGATTCAAGGATCTCGATACGGAAGGCGCGACGACCGTGGTCGACGCAAGGGGCTCGGCCATCGCGCCGGGCCTGATCGACAGTCACGTGCATCCGGTCGCGGGCGACTGGACGCCGCGCCAGAGCCAGCTTTCCTGGATCGACTCAACCCTGCATGGCGGCGTCACCACCATGATCTCGGCCGGCGAGGTGCACACGCCGGGGCGGCCGCGCGACATCGTCGGGTTGAAGGCGCACGCCATCACTTCGCAGCGCATGTTCGCCGCTTTCCGGCCCTCCGGCGTGAAGGTCCATGCCGGCGCGCCGGTGATCGAGCACGGCATGGTGGAGGACGATTTCAAGGAACTCGCCACAGCCGGCGTCAGGTTGCTCGGCGAAGTCGGCCTCGGCTCGGTGAAGGATGCCGACACGGCGCGCCAGATGGTCGGCTGGGCGCGCAAATACGGCATCCAGAGCACCATCCATACCGGCGGTCCCTCCATTCCGGGCTCGGGCCTCATCGACAAGGATGTCGTGCTGGCGGCCGACACCGACGTCGTCGGCCATATCAATGGCGGCCACACCGCCCTGCCGGACGACCAGATCCGCTGCATCTGCGAGGGCTGCAAGCGCGGGCTCGAACTCGTCCACAACGGCAACGAGCGCGCAGCCCTTTACACGTTGCGCATCGCGAAGGAACTCGGCGAGCTGGAGCGCGTCATCCTCGGTACGGACGGGCCGGCGGGATCGGGCGTCCAGCCGCTCGGCATCATCCGGATGATCGCGCTGCTGTCGTCGCTGGGCGACGTGCCGGCCGAAATCGCCTTCTGCTTCGCCACCGGAAACACGGCGCGCATGCGCAGCCTCGATTGCGGACTGATCGAGCCGGGCCGGGCCGCGGATTTCGTTCTGCTCGACAAGGCGCAGCATTCGGCCGGGAAAAACCTGCTGCACAGCGTCGAGCTCGGCGACATTCCGGGCATCGGCATGACCATCATCGACGGCATCGTGCGAACGCACCGCTCGCGCAACACGCCGCCGTCTAGCGTCATGCCCGAGCTGTTCGGGCATTGAGCGAGCGGCGGCGGGCAATGTTCGGCTTGGCGGACGCCTTCGGCGTTCGCCAACGAACCATTCAGAAATTGACCTGATCGCCGCCCTTGAGCGCCAGCATCTCGCGCGCTTCGGCGGGGGTCGCGATCTCCAGCCCGAGATCCTCAATGAGTTTGCGCACGATCGTCACCTGCTCGGCGTTGCTCCTGGCCAGCCGGCCCTTGCCGGCCCATAGCGAATCCTCTAGGCCGACCCGCACATTGCCGCCCAGCAGCACCGATTGCAGCGCGATCTGCATCTGCATGCGCCCGGCGCCCAGAACCGACCATCGATAGTCGTCACCGAAGAGCCGGTCGGCGGTGCGCTTCATATGGGTGACGTCGTCGGGATGCTGACCGATGCCGCCGAGGATGCCGAACACGCTCTGGATGAAGAAGGGCGGCTTGATCAGCCCGCGATCCACGAAATGCGCGCAGGTGTAGAGGTGGCCGATGTCGTAGCACTCGATCTCGAAGCGCGTGCCGTTGTCGGCGCAGCGCGTCAGGATCGCCTCGATGTCCTCGAAGGTGTTGCGGAAGATGCGGCTCTTCGACCCCTCCAGATACGGCCGCTCCCAGTCATGCGCGAAATCCTTGAAGCGGTTGAGCATGGGGAAAAGGCCGAAATTCATCGTGCCCATGTTCAGCGACGCGACCTCCGGGCGGAAATGCAGCGCGGGCTGAAGCCTTTCCTCGATCGTCATGGTCGAGGCGCCGCCCGTGGTGATGTTCAGCACCGCGTCGACACGCTGCTTGATGACGCCGAGAAAGGAGCGGAACGCCTCCAGCGACTGGTCCGGCTCGCCGCTGTCCGGCTTGCGCGCATGGAGATGGATGACGGCCGCGCCCGCCTCGGCCGCGCCGATCGCCGCGTCCGCGATCTCCTGCGCGGTAATCGGCAGGTGCGGAGACATGGACGGCGTATGGATCGAGCCGGTGACGGCACAGGTGATGATGACTTTGCGCGGCTTGCTCGCCAAGGCGTCCTCCCTCCGGATTCGCCGTCAGGATAATGCGGCTACGCCGCCTGCGCGAGCCTTTCGCCGGCCATGCGGTAGGAAATCGATTCGGCCAGATGCAAGCGGCTGACTGTCTCGGCGCCATCGAGATCGGCGAGCGTGCGCGCCACCTTCAGCACACGGTGATAGGCGCGCGCGGAGAGGCCCAGCCGGTCGCTGGCGTCGCTGAGCAGCGCCATGCCGGCGGCGTCGGGCCGGGCGATATCCTCGACCAGCGCGGTGGGGCAGGCGGCATTGGTCGTTCCCGATACGCCCAGCCGCTCGAACCGCCCCTGTTGGATCGACCGGGCGCGGGCCACGCGCTCCGCCACGGCCGCGCTCGATTCCGAACGGCCCGGCCGGATGAGATCGCCGGCGCTGACGGCGGGCACCTCGATCCGGAGATCGATACGGTCGAGGAACGGGCCGGACAGACGCGCCTGATAGTCCGCCTTGCAGCGCTCTCCGCGCGCGCAGCGATAGCCGGGTTCCCCCGCCATGCCGCAGCGGCAGGGATTCATCGCCGCGACGAGCTGGATGCGCGCCGGATAGGCGATGCGGTGATTGGCCCGCGCAATGACGCATTCGCCGGATTCCAGCGGCTGACGCAGCGAGTCGAGCACCTGCGGCGTGAACTCCGGCAACTCGTCAAGGAAAAGCACCCCATGATGCGCAAGCGACATCTCGCCGGGGCGCACGCGGAGTCCGCCGCCGACCATCGCCGCCATGGAGGCGGAGTGATGCGGCGCGCGGAAGGGACGCCTGTCGGTCAGCCTGCCGCCAGCCAGTTCGCCTGCCATCGAGGCGATCATCGAGACTTCCAGAAGCTCTTTCGGTTGCAGCGGCGGCAGGATCGACGGCAGACGCTGCGCCAGCATGGATTTGCCCGCGCCCGGAGGACCGACCATCAACAGGTTGTGGCCGCCGGCAGCGGCCACCTCCAATGCGCGCCGCGCCGTTTCCTGACCCTTGATGTCGGCGAGGTCGGGCAGGTTCCCGGCCGGCGCCTGCACGGCAGCCGCAGGCCGCGAAAGTACCTGCGTGCCGCGGAAATGGTTGGCCATGGCGATCAGGCTGCGCGGCGCGAGAATATCGACATCGGCACCGGCCCAGGCCGCTTCCGGCCCGCAGCCATGCGGGCAGATCAGGCCCTTGCCCATGGCGTTGGCGCTAATCGCAGCCGGCAGGGCGCCGGCCACAGGCGCGATCATGCCGTCCAGCGACAGCTCGCCGAGAACCACATAGCCGGACAGCGCATCGCCCGGAATGGCGCCAAGAGCGGCCATCAGGCCGAGCGCAATGGGCAGATCGTAGTGGCTGCGTATGCGCCATTGAGGATGTGTATCCGTAGGCAGAGAAACCACTCGCTCTGTTCCCAACCACCGCCACAATAGAGAACGGCGCCTCCGTTGGAGGCGCCGTCCTAACCCTTTGCGGTCATCGGCTTCCCAGCCTGTACCGCTTCGAGATTAAAGCAGATTGCTGCCGTGCAGGCTAGTCTTATAACCCTTTTCCAAATATCCTCGGGGGGTGCGGGGGGCAGACGGCCCCCCGCTTGGCGGGGGCACTGCATTTGATCGCCGTTCAGATCGAGTTCGACGCGGCCTGAGGAGCCATCGTTTCCGGAAAGAGGTGGTGCGAGCCTGTCGGATCGACCGGCAGCTTCGTTCCACGTTAAGAGCGGCCTTGCTTTCTAACTGGCTCGTGGCGACGAACCGCCGGGCGTGCGACGGCAGAGGCAGGTATGCGAAGCCCCGGGCCGCCTTCATCGCTAGCCGCGAGGAACTTCACTCTGCGAGCCTCAAGCGCCGCCTGTACCCGCGCGATGGACTCCTCTGACACACTCTGAGGCTTCTCGATCCGGACAAGCGTACGTTTACTAACGCCTGCCTCTCGGGCGAGGTCCTCGTGAGATATGTCGAGCGCCACTCGGGCGGCGCGCAGTAGTTGGTAAGGAGCCTTCATGGGCTTCTTCTAGCCTTTGCCGCAGCCCGTCTCCAGTCCTAGACGCTGCCTCCGAGAATGTTCGTCAGCCGGCAGAAAAATCGCCGTGGGCGTCTGGACGCCCTCGGTTGGGACGCCTTATGCCTTCGGCCAGAGATGACGAGAATCAAGGATTCGCGCCGGCGGACGGCGCCGCAAGGCGGAGGGGACATCCATGATGAAGTTCAACCCCGGCGAACGAGAACAGGGAGAGCGTTTCGAGTACGAGTTCGGGCGGCTGTCTGCGCTGTTGGCGGACATGACTGCCGTTCGCGGCGGGGTCTCCCCTGAGAATCTTACCGACGGAGAACCTCCGTTCCTCGACGGGTGGGTCATGGCTAACAGGCCGATCCCCTGTCTCGTCGGACTGTCCTCCGGGCATCCGCGTCTCTTCGGCACCAGAAGGCCGATCGCGACCTCGGATCTGTGGCTTATGTCGGCGGACAACTCGTGGGCCCGCTCCCTGTCGCGGTGGTATCGCCTTGGCCGCCCGGCCGGACACGCGGGCAACCATTCGTGATGGACTCGGCGATGGACGACACCTCGCGCGCCTGGCAGGTCTTCAAGCGCCGGGAGAAGGCAGTCCGAGGCGGAGTACGTCTGCCGACCGAGGAAGAACTGCTACGCGGCATGCCCTTCTTCCGGGACGATCTCCGGGAAGACATGCGGGAATATGGCGATCGACTCGCTCGGCGGCTGAGGAAGCGTCACCGTTCCGACCTTCAGCCTGTCGTCGCCTGCCTGGAAGAACTCACTGTAGAACAAAGCCTCGACAGCCTTCTGGCTTTCGCGGCGTCCCTGGATCGTATCAAGGACAAGTCTGGGCTCCCTGTGCGTGCCGCACAGCTGCGATGCCTCATGTATCAGGCTGGTTTCGGTTCAGTCGATGCAGCCGCTGCCATTGCCGGCGAGATGGCGATGCTGGCGATGAAGGACGCTGACACGGGTAGCTACAAGCCGAGGATGCTGTGGCGCGCTTTGGCCTGGTCGGCATTCTCTCGCGACATGGCCGAGCAGCAGCGGTATGCGCGCTACCACTCCAATGCGAGAGGACTGGAGTTCCAGCACGACCTGCAGAGCTACTCCTACCTCTTCAAGAACGCGATCATGCGAGCGAAGCCTGGCGACAAGAATGAGCCGTCTGCTTCGAAACAAGCGCCCTCAGGCACTGAGCGCGAGCAACCGTCACACCCCGGTGAGGTACCGTCCGACGGCAGGATCATCGTGTTGCGGGAGGTTGGCAATGCATCTTCCAAGGGTCACGACGTTGCCAAGGCGTTCGAGAAAATTGCTGGTCGCCCGCTGCCTGTCCCGGCGCTACCGGACCTCGCTGGTGTCCGGGCAATCCTTGCCGCGGAGTTTCCTTACGCCACGTCTCTCGTCGACCAGCTTCGAATGGGCCTCATCGGACGCAGCTATTTGCATATGCGCCCGACGATCTTCCTCGGGCCACCCGGCTGCGGGAAGTCCCGCTTCGCGCGAAGGCTCGCCGAAGAACTCCGCGCTCCCTACGAGCTGATCCCGTGCGGGGGCATGAGCGACAGCGCGCTCGGCGGAGCGGCACGGCGTTGGTCAACCGGGGAACCCAGCCTACCCATGCTTGCCGTGCGGCGACACGAGTGTGCCGGCCCCGTCATCATCCTCGATGAGATCGAGAAGGTTGGGACGGGACGCAATAACGGCAATCCACATGACGTGCTGCTGGGCCTGCTCGAGCAGGAAACTTCAAGCCGGTGGCATGATCCATACATCCAGGCGAGTTGCGACCTGTCCCACCTGACCTGGCTGATGACCGCAAACGACGTGTCAACAATGTCCCCGATCCTGCGGGATCGTTGCCGGGTCCTTCGCTTCCCCGAGCCTGGCCCCGAGCATCTGCCAAGCCTCGCGATCCGCATCATGGAGCGGCTTTACGTCGAACGGGGCCAAAGTCCGCGCTGGGCGACCGCGCTGGAAGGATTCGAGCTCGACGCGGCCGCCTCGGCGTGGGGCGGCGGTTCCATCCGGACACTCGAGCGCATCGTTGAGCAGCTTGTCGAGGCGAGGGAACGCGAGAGGCCGCTGCAATGATGGCCGGGCGGACAGCTGCAGCCTGCGCACCCCGGCCGCTCGATTCCTTCTGTCCGCCGTCACACCGAGGAAAGGAAGCCGCATGACCGCCCGTCCGAAGCACCAGGCCCACAGGCCGGCACGCAGCGAGTCCCTGGTCAGGCGGCTGGCGATCCATGAGGCCAGCCACGCGGTGACCCGTCTCTGCCTCGCCCTCGACACTGTCACCGAAATTACCATCGAGGCGCCGCATGGCGGTTACGTCAACGCTCGCACCGACGTGTACCCCGAGAACACGAGCAAGGTTCTCTCGGCCCACCTTTGCCTGATGCTCACAGGTCGAGCCGGGGAAGAGGTGTTCCTCGAGAGCGTCGGCGCCAACAACAATGGCGAGTCGGTCGGAAGCGACATCGAGGTCGCCACGAAGCTTGCCTACGACATGGAGACGTCGATGGGGGTGGGGCAGAAGATGCCGCTGCTCTTCCGTCGCTGCAAGGATTGGGCACATCATCTGGCCACTAACGCCGAACTCGCCGCGGATGTGAACAGGCGCCTGGAGAACGCCTACGAGGAGGCACTGAGCCTCGTCAGGAAGCAGGCTGCGGCCATCGACTACGTTTACGGCGAGCTGATCCAGCACGGCACCTTGACGGGGCCCACGCTCGAGGCAGTTCTGGGCGAGGCCAGAAAGCTGATCGAGCCGTGAGAATCTGGGTACTTTCAGATCTGCACCTGGAAGTCGCCGATCTCACCGAGCCGCTCGAGCCGCCGGACGCTGATGTCTGCGTCATGGCCGGGGACCTGTGCCGCGGCATCGACAACGGTGTTCGCTGGTTGGCCGAACACATCGCCCCCGCCATGCCGTGCGTCTACGTGGCAGGGAACCACGAGTTCTATAAAGGGTCGATCAAGGAGGGACTCCAGGCTGGCCGCGCTGCGGCGAGCGAGACCACCGGCGTCCATTTCCTTGAGAACGATGCCATCACCCTCGGCGGAGTGCGATTCCTTGGGGCCACCCTGTGGACCGACTTCCGGCTCGACGGCGCCCCGGAATCTGCCATGGACCATGCGCGCCGAAGGATGAACGACTATCGCCAGATTGCCTGGCAGAAGATTCCTTGGCAGCGGTTCCTCCCCGTTCACGCACTGCGGCTGCACCAGGATTCGAAGGCCTTTCTGGCACGGGATTTGGCATCGAATCCCTTACCGACGGTCGTGGTGACGCATCATCTGCCGCACCCGCGTTCAGTGCCGGAACGCTTCCGCGGGGACCCGACGACCGCCGCGTATGCGTCCGATCTGTCACGCCTCATCGAGGAAGGCGCACCCGGCCTTTGGGTACACGGCCATGCGCACAACAGCTGCGACTATGTCGTCGGGACTACCCGGATCAACTCGAATCCTAAAGGATACGCGGACGAGAACGCCGCGTTCGCCCGAAAGTTGGTCGTTCAGATCGGGCTTTAGGCGGGGCTGTCTCGAAGCCCCGCTACGAGCGTCTGGAGAGTGCCCCCATTTCGGGCGTTCAGGCAGCCTTGCTCACTCCCGAAAACGGACGACGCGGCCTAACCGGTGGGGATTGTCTCGAACGACCATGCCATCATCCGCACTGTCTGGCCTGCTGCCGGTTTCGTGGACACCGAGATAAGGTGTTTGACGGAACTGGAGAGTGGGAATGCAGAGAAGGAAGTTCAGCCGCGAGTTCAAACTTGAGGCGGTGAGGTTGGTGAAGGATCGAGGCGTTGCTGTTGCGCAGGCTGCCCGTGATCTGGATCTCCACGAGAACGTGCTGCGCAAGTGGGTCAGGGAGTTCGCTGCCGATCGACAGCATGCGTTTCCCGGCCATGGTCAGATGAAGCCAGAGCAGCAGGAGATCGACCGGCTGCGCAAGGAAGTGGCGAAGCTGAAGGCGGAACGCGACATCCTAAAAAAGGCCGCAGCCTACTTCGCGAGGGAAGCGATATGAGATTCGCCTTCATCGCGAAGCACCGTTCGATCTGGCCGGTGGCATGGCTGTGCAGTGCGCTGGACGTCTCCCGCTCGGGCTTCCATGCCTGGCTCAACCGCAGCCCCAGCGCCCGGTCGCGGCGCGACGAGGTGCTCATTCCCCGGATCGACCGCAGCTTCAAGAGCAGCGACCGAACCTATGGCGCCCGTCGTGTCTGGCATGACGTGCTGGCCGAAGGCTTCTCCTGCGGCCTTCATCGTGTCGAAAGGCTCATGCGGGAGAACGGGCTGCGTGCTCGGCCCCGACGCCGTGGATTGCCGAAGGATACGGGCGAGCGAGCCTCCGTGTCGGACAACCTGCTTGACCGCGCATTCGAGGCATCGGCGCCGAACCAGAAGTGGATCGCCGACTTCACCTACATCTGGACCGCCGAGGGATGGCTCTACGTTGCCGCCGTCGTCGACCTGTTCTCCCGCCGTGTCGTGGGTTGGGCGATGAAGGCAGAGATGACGGCCCAGCTCGTGACCGACGCCCTCATCATGGCGATCTGGCGCCGAGGCAAACCCGACAGCCTGCTCCATCACTCGGACCAGGGATCGCAATATACAAGCGAGCAGTTCCAGCGCCTGATGGCCGACCATGGCATCACCTGTTCGATGAGCCGGTCGGGCAACGTCTGGGACAATGCCGCGATGGAGAGCTTCTTCTCGTCGCTGAAAACCGAGCGGACAGCCCGCAAGGTCTACAGGAAAAGGGACGACGCAAGGGCAGATGTGTTCGATTACATCGAGCGCTTCTACAACCCCCGACGGAGGCACTCGACACTGGGCTACCTGAGTCCTGTCGAGTTCGAGGAGAAAGCTATGTTAGCTTAACCTCGTGTCCGAAAAACCGGCAGCAGGCCAAAGCTCCCGGTCCTTATCCTGCGTCCACCTAACCATCCTGCGGCACTCGGGGCAAAAGTGCCAATGCGGGAAGCGCATAACTGCGACCGATTCCGTCGGCGTCTTCAGCTGGCGTGGCCTAAGCCAATCTGTGAGCGAGCCAACCTCGATTTTCTGGAGATTATAGCCTTTCGCCCAACTACCCGTGCCGCGAACAAAGAATGACTGCCCGTCGATCTCGCAAAGCGATCCAATGCCAAAGGGGCTTATGAGCTGCGCGCTACGAATTGTTGGCTTAGGCAATTCCCATGTCCTCCAGCGTGATTTCCTTGTCGACGTGTCGCATCGATTGCAGCGTGTGCCAGCCTGCCCCGTCGATCTTCTTGTTCCCGTAGCGCACGAGTAGGTGAGGACGCTGTTGTCCGCTGGCGAAGGTGTACTGCAGCCCCTCAATGGAGTGAGCCCACCCAGCCCACTCGGATACCTTCTCGGCCAGCTTCGCCGAAATGCGTTTTCGCTCTTCTGCTTCGTTCGGTGCGTCGTAGGCTTTCAACAGGCGCTTTTCGAGATGATCGATGGCTACGGCGACCAAGGGCTCGGCCGGATTAAATTTCCCTGCAGCCGAGTTTCGCCTCAACTTCGTTCTATGTCGCACTACGGTTACCAGCGCGGCGTGCAGCCCCCTCTCTATCGCGGGCAAAGCCCCAGGGGTCACGCTTGTCGGCTCGACGAAGCTGTAAAAGCGCTCGTGGTAGTCGCGAAAGGACTCGTAGTGCGAACGGTCCCTCGGCTTGCTGGGGGAATAGGCGGCCACTACGAGACCGGGAACCGTGCCGCGCCCGACACGGCTCGTTGCCTGGATGTACTCGGCGCTTAGCTTGGGCTGACCGTTCACCATCATCATGCCAAGGCGATCGATGTCGACCCCGACGGAGATGATATTGGTACACGGCACCACGTCGATTGCGGGCTGGTCTGGCCTATGGCGCCGCGCCAGCAATTGCCTAGCTCTCGGAACGGGCGTTTCCGCGTGGGCCTTCAACTCGAGGATTTGGAAATTGGACGGCCGCTCCACCGTCTCGTCCGACGCGTACACCTTCATGCGGGTCGGGATCTCGTCTCGCGTCGCGTTGACGATGCGACCAAGTTCTCGCTTGCTGTTGTGATAGGCGACGAGCGTCCAGTATCCATCTGCTTCGTCTGAAGTGAGCTGACCTTTATCAACGAGTTCGAACGATGACTGGAGAAGGGTTGCCATGGTCCAGGAGGCAGCCACCGTTGATCGTAGCCCCTGCGCCATGACACCCGCGTACAGCCTGGATCTTTCCTTGTTGCCTGAATCGAGTTTCGAGAAAAAGGAATCCTCCGCGCGCAACCCGGGCGATGGGAATACCATCGAGGGCCTACCGTAGATCCTGCGGCACTGGACCGACGCGTTCCTGATGGTCGCCGTGGAAGCAATCACTTTAGGGGTCTTTCCACCTGCCGCCATCAAGGTTTCGAAAGCCGCCTCGTAAATGCCTGCCAAGGTGCCCAGCGGACCCGAGATCAGGTGCAGCTCGTCCTGAATAACGAGCGAGGGCGACGACCAACCCGTCCCGAGTCCTAGCAAGGTTCCGCCGTTTTCCTTCCAGGGGATCATCGCGAACTTGTCGATGGTCCCCAGCAGGAACGACGGGGGCGCGCGAAACAACTGTTCGTCTATGAAATAGACGGGAAGGCGTTCGTGAAAGGCGCAATCGTCCTCCGGGCACCGCGTCGTGAAACTGTTTGCGGTTGCCAAGAAACCGTAGAAGGACTCGTCTGGGGTGCCGTCCGGCCTCGCCTTCTTCTCCTCCGGGACAAGCAGTGTTCCACACGATGGGCAGCTCTCGATAGGAAAGGGATTGGCATCACGGGGCTGGCTAGAATCGAGTAGCTCCTGCGTCGGCGTGAGAGCTCCATCCTTGTCGCCCGCGAAGGAATTGGGGCTAACGTCGCCTCCAACGAACAAGCCGATCGAGAATTCCTCCTCGCCAACTGACGGATCGCCGGCTTGTCTCAATTCCCGCCTGATCATCTCCATAGCGCAGATTACGCCGGCAGTGCGCTGGAACTGGTCAGCGGTCAGGAATCGGTAAGTGTAGCGGTTTATAACCCCCGTCCCGCCACCGGATTTCCCATCGACGATCCGCCTCCGGAAGAGTTCGAACGCTGAGACGAACAGGTATGCCTCGGTCTTACCACCACCCGTCGCGAACCATATGACGTCCACAAGTTCCCGGTCGGTGAGCTCCTCGCCCGCGAGAGAAGGGAGCACGAGGAGGAAAAAGGCCAGCTGGAACGGACGCCATTGCGCGGGGTTGGCAAAATATTCAATCGGGCCCGTCTCGGCCTTTCCAAGCTCGAAAGGCCCCTGCAGCCCGTCCTCGCGGCCACGGCCCGAAGCACGTGCCGCGTGTGACATGGACATTAGCATTGCGCGGTTGGCGAGCTTGAAGCAGCGGGCGATATCAGCATCGCGTTCCAGGATGTCGATGCCTTGCTTCATTCGCGCTGCACTGCGCTCGCACCGTCCTATCATCCTCGAGGCGTCATCCTCCAGATCGCCATCAACCGGTATCGCGGATTGGGAAGCTATCCACTCCTCATAGAACTCGACTAGGTCCCTGAGGCGGCCGATCAACTCGGGGCCGGCCAGATCTCCACTGGCCAAAGAGGCAATTTTGAACAACTCGTCGTCATCAAAGGTGACCTGTTCGCCGTCTCTCGTGATTGAGAGATTATCGAACACCGGTCGCCATACGTGGGCTGTGGGAAGCGCCTCGGTTTTTACCCATTGGCAGCGACCCTTCTCGAGTTTCCAGTCGGTGGCAACACCGTGGCCGACGGCGTAAGGACGTTGCTCGCCGTATATGACGCGGAGTTCCCGCTCCTCATCGGAAGGGGGGACGTACCGCGCGGCGGGATACTTGAGGATTTGCCCATCAACGGGTTCGGCGCAAATCGACACTTGGTAAAGCGTATCCTCGCTAGCTCTCGCGTTCTTCGCCTCGCGAATGTTGGACAAGCTCACCGTCAGGAGGATTTCGCCAGTCGACAGTCTTCGAGAAAGTACCTCTAATGTCGCATGGTTCTCTAGGACTAGGCTTGCGTCCGATCCGTCTGCGCCAACGTGCTTGGTTGACGACTCCAACTGGCGGCGCTGCCACCGCGCCGTCGCCCTGTTTCGTCCCTTCGCGGCCTTCTTCTCGTTCGCGACCGGGCGGGCATCGGAATTGGTCGTCGTCCCCTCTGCCGAACCGGATTTCGAAACATCCCCATTGGCGAAAAAGGGTTCTTCAATTGCCGTGCCAGACTCGACCGGGACATAGATGGCTGCCTCGACTGTGACCTTCACGGTGCCGCCAGATGAAATACAAAGCGACATACCCATGGAGGCCGGGAGCATTGCGTTGGACATGCTGAGCGGGTCTTCGGCATCTTCGTCGGCAGCGTCCTCGGCCTCATCGCCACCAAGGTCGGGAGCGGCCCGTGCGGCGCGAGGAAAGAGCATTCCCTGCATGTAGGCCAAGCTCATGCGGCCTTCGATGATCTCGTCATCATGACTCCCGCTTGGCCCGGGTTTCCCTAGGCCGGGACCGATCAACCTATTTCGAGTTTCCCCGAGGATCTTCTCCCTGCCAAGCATTTGGATCTCCTTGCCCCCTAGTTTGCGAAGCGCTTCTTGCCGTCAGTTCAGCCACGGAGCCACGCGTTGTCACGAGCGCTAAGACATGGTTCGCTCGCGAGATTGCCTTGTAGGCGCTGGACGCAAACCCGTGCTCTCCGCCCAACCCGGCCACGCAGACTAGTGGTCGCTCCAAACCCTTGAAGTCTTCGATTGTCGCTATCAGGACACAGTCCCGCGGCTTGCCGCCTAAGGCACGTTGGCTCAAAGCTTCTGACCGCACATTGTTGGCAGAGAGAAGCTCGATGGCTTTCTCGATGTCTCTTTTACTCGGCACCAGCATGGCGATCGAATTTCGCGGCAGTTGATTGTCGTCGCTCAACCACTTTCGAACCGCCGACGCCGCCCGGGGGAGAACTTCGCTCTCCATCTGGACCAGTTGGAGGTCGACGACGCCGCTATCGGCCTTGCTACTCGGCTTGCCAACATCTGCGCCCGCCAAGTTTTTGATGGCCTCGACGATCTTTCCCGCATTGCGGATGTTGTTCTTCAGGTTCGACACCACGCCCTGGGACTTCAAGTAGTCGAAGCAATCGTGGTCCAATGGAAAGCTGGGAGATACCTGATAGTTGGGGTCGCCGAACCACCGCCAGCGTCCATTCTCCCACCCCCCCGCCACCACCTTGTCGATCAGGTCGATGCATTCGAGTGAACAAAGGTCCTGCCCCTCATCGACGATCAGGACATCCCAGATTGCCTCTTTCTCGACGTACCTGGGAATTTCGTCGAAGGCTGCGATCGTAACTCCGTCGGGGAAGCCCTGATTCCCCAGGAAGCTGGCAAGGTAATTGCTCCGGGTTAGAAACAGAACGGAACGCCCCTCCGCCGCCTCGTAACGAGCACATGCAGCGGCAACGAAGGTTTTTCCAGTACCCGCACCACCCGCAACGAGGATCCGCTCATTTTCGGAAATCGCATCAAATTTCTCGTATTGCTCGGTAGTGAACTGGTAGAGCCTCTGCTCGACCTCGCGGAGCTGGCTATTTAGCGAGGGGACACGTTCGAAGTTCGGCCGCAAGGAATCCGATATTGCTTTCACCAATTCGGGGGGGAGCTCGACCGACTTCTTCTGCTTCGATGCCCAGTGGTCATAGGTCCTCGCCAAGAACGTCTTGAAAGTGTTGTGGCCCTTGCAATCTTCTTCGTAGGCGGTGATCTCGTCTGGATGCTCAGGCAAGAGCGTCGCGCCATCGCTGGCAAGGCGCGGGATATCAGTGAAAACAACTGCCCAGCCCCTGGGGACGCCATTCAGTTCCCGGTAGAACTTGGGATAGAGATAGTTTTTCTCTAGGGAAAAGTATGCGGATTTCGCTTGCTCTGCCGGACCTTCTTTCTTCCGGTTAATTTCGTTCTTTCGGTTTGTAAACTCCCAGATCCCGTCCTTGCAGGCAACGCGCCCCCCCTTGACTTCGAGGAGCAGAATTCCACGCCGTCCAACCAGGAAGAAATCGGCCTCTCCCCACCGCTTGTACTCGTGGTGGCCAATGTTGAGGGAATGGAGGGCTACGTCGTAGGAACTGAACCCCACTTCGGCCAGATATCCGAACACCCTCCTTTCCGCGACGGAGTCGCAGTCTAAGATTTGCGCAGGAATCAGTCTCATGCCCCGCCCCGGGATGCTTTCCAGTCGCCTGTTTCAATGGCGAACTTGGACAAAGGACTGGTAGCCTGACCAAAGTTACTATGCAATGTCGAGTTCGCCGATTGCATCCCCAAAGAGCCCCTTGTCTTGAGCTGAGCCAAGTACCCTCCGGTCAAACGAATCCTAAATCCAAAACCCGTCGGTCTGCCACCGGCCCCCTAGCGGTCGGCGAATAGTTCATTTGCTTCCGGCGAAGCAGGCCGAGTGACGACCTCAAGTACTCCGTCCGGCAGTGGTCGCTGCAGCGCCTTCGCGTCGTTCCAGGGCGCGGTCAGCCAGTGCTCCACCTCGTCGGGTGTTGTCAGCAGAACTGGCATGGCCTTGCTATGGACCGCGCCGACGACGTCGTTCGGCTCAGTTGTCAGGAAAGCGAACAGGTCGTCCTTCGTCAGGCCGTCCTTCACCTTCCGGACGCTCTCCCATCCTGGCACCCACAGCCCAGCGAAGAACTTCAGTGGACGCGTGGCGTCGAGTGCGAACCAGGCATTCGGCGTCGGGCCACCGTCGACCTTGCTGGCCGGATCGGGTTCGGCGAAGGAGGTGACGGGAACCACGCACCTGTGCTCGACGCCGAGCCACCGTCCCCAATGGCGTGAGGATGTGTTACGGACGTTCGTGGTGCCCTTGTCCGGCTCCATGCGCAGCAGCTCCTTGAAGTCGAACGGAGTGCCTTTCGCCTTCAGCTTGTCTGCACGCTTCTGCGTTGCCTGCATCAGCGCGAAGGACGATGACGGCAGGCCCCATCGCGTCCGGACCGCCTCGCGCCGCCCGGACAGCCCATTGCGGATGATTGGCGCCGTGCGGTCGGGCCACACATCGATGGACGGCTCGAGGTTTCCGAGCAGATCGTCGAAGGAACTGGCCAGCGCGCGGAGCGCCTCCTGGTTCGTCGAAATGTTATAGAGGTTGCACATGGTCCGCGAGACTAGCCTCGCATCCGGCGTTGGCAAGGAGGCGCCGCCATCGGACTAGCGGAAGTTCTTTGCGCGGACCCGCAGCCGATCGATGTGCAGGTCCGGAATGTAGATGTCCCTCGGCTTGGCAGCGCCGCGAGGGTGGGGCGTAGGACTCCCGTGATGGAACTCGTCGCCGCGGCCGCGCGGGAGGGGGAACGGTGCGTCGCGCCTTCCAATCCCCGCCAGCGCTTCCGACATGTCCGTCAGGTGGTGGGCGACGAGATGCACGACTTCGCCCTCGCGCTGGATGCGTCCACGCACCGCGAACATTGTCGAACCTAGGACCACGCGTCGGAACTTCTCGAACATCTTCGGCCACACCACGAGGTTCGCGATTCCAGTCTCGTCCTCGATCGTGATGAACATGACGCCCTTGGCGCTGGCCGGCCGCTGCCGGACGAGGACGAGTCCTGCAGCCTCCAGCCAGCGGCCGTCGCGCGCGCATCGTTTCCAGGCAGGTTACGATGAGGCGCCGGGTAAGATCGGTCCTCAGAAAGGATACGGGATGCTGGCGCAGAGACAGCCCGGTGTGGCCGTAGTCGGAGCCGACCTCGCTGCCGTCGCTCATCCGGCGTAGCATCGTAGCAGGCTCTACCTGTTCCGGAACGGTCTCCTGCTCGCGCGCGGAGGCGGCCGCGAACAGCGGCAGAGGCTCGTCCCGAAGTCCCTTGATGGCCCAGAGCGCCTCGCGCCGCGACATGCCGAAAGAGTGCCGGAAGGCGTCCGCCTCCGCGAGTTGCTCCAGGACGTGGGACGGGACGCCAGCCCGCCGCCACATATCGTCGATGGAGGAAAAGGATTCGTCGCCGCGAACGGCCGCGATGCGGGCGGCGTGGCCATTCGCGAGTCCTTTGACCATGCGCATGCCCAGCCGGACGGCGAAGCGGCCGTCGTCCATTTCCTCGAGGGTGCAGTCCCAGCGGGAGGCGTTGACGCACACCGGAC
Source organism: Rhizobiaceae bacterium (assembly GCA_023953845.1). NCBI lineage: Bacteria > Pseudomonadati > Pseudomonadota > Alphaproteobacteria > Hyphomicrobiales > Rhizobiaceae > Rhizobiaceae bacterium. The sequence goes on from JAMLJC010000001.1 coordinate 1,631,265, forward strand.
GGACCTCGACGCCGTGCTCGATGGCATCGCGGACGATCTGGGCAGGTGCGTAGAAGCCCATGGGCTGCGAGTTGAGCAGAGCTGCGCAGAACACGTCGGGATGCCAGCATTTGAGCCAGGCCGAGGCGTATGCGATCAGGGCAAAGGATGCCGCGTGGCTTTCCGGGAACCCGTAGGAGCCGAATCCTTCCAACTGGGAAAAGGTCTTCTCGGCGAAGTCGCGATCGTAGCCGCGCTCGACCATGCCCTCGATCAGCTTGTCCTTGAAACGGCTCACCCCGCCGGTGAACTTGAAGGTGGCCATCGACTTGCGCAGCATGTCGGCTTCGCCGGGTGTGAATCCGGCACACTCGATGGCGACACGCATGGCCTGTTCCTGGAAGAGTGGCACGCCGAGCGTCTTGCCCAGCACCTTCTCCAGTTCCGGCTTCGGAAAGACCACCGGCTCACGGCCTTCGCGGCGGCGGAGATAGGGATGGACCATGTCGCCCTGGATTGGCCCCGGCCGGACAATGGCGACCTGCACGACGAGGTCGTAGTAGGTGCGCGGCTTCAGCCGGGACAGCATCGACATCTGCGCCCGGGATTCGATCTGGAATGTGCCGAGCGTGTCCGCCTTCCCGGCACAGCCGGGAATAGGCGGTGCGGTCCGTCGGGTAGACCAGGATCGACATGCCGTCGGAGAGGTCGAGCCGGCAGCCCACGACCAGTCGAATCCCTGTCGCCTTCGCCGCCTCATGCGCACACACTTTCCCCCAAGGGAGTTCCGGTCGACGATGCTCAACGCCGCGATCCCGCATGCGTGAGCCTGGGCGAACAGTTCCTCCGCCGACGAGGCGCCACGAAGGAAGCTGAAATGAGAGGTGACCTGAAGCTCCGCATAGCGCAATGCAATGGACTCCTGCTCTGCCGGCGTATGTTCTTAGTTTGTTCTGTGGACGGTGTCGATTCTCCCCGTCCATGGCCGGAAGGGGGTGGATTCCTGCCCGTCCGGTTCTGAGCGGTGGAGTCGGAAAAGCGGCCATTCTGGTGGCCGCCCCACTTCGACCGCAACGCGCCACAACGCCGGTCGTCCACAACGTTCGCCTTCAAACCTAATAGCAGTCAGACTTCTTCTTGACCCGGCACGTCCAGAACGCCCTGTGGCCCTCGTCGGGAATTGCAGGCTGAAAACTGAATGGGCAGCATCCTCGCCGCCGCTCGCGTCACGCGAACACAAAGCTCGGCGCGTTCGTGGTTTAAACCCAAGACTTCCGCAGTTGATACGGATAGACATAGCGTTCGCCGACGATCAGCAGAAGGATTGGCTCAACAGCCAACACACAGGTGGAAAACTTTGGAGCTCCCCGCGACGAAGCTGCGACGGTCGATAGGGCCGTTTCAGCTCACGCTCTACGGCCTCGGTAGCATGCTCGGCTCCGGCATCTATGGCCTGATCGGACAGGCCGCCGGGCTGGCAGGCAATACAGTCTGGCTGGCCTTCGTGGTGGCCATGGTTGCGGCATTGCTGACGGCGCTGTCCTATGCCTCGCTCGGGTCGCGCTATCCGCGAGCGGGTGGTGCCGCCTTCGTCACCGAGCGTGCCTTCGGCATGCCGCTCCTGAGCTTCGTCGTCGGCCTCTCTGTCGTCGCCTCGGGGCTGACGTCCATCGCGACTCAATCGCAGGTCTTTGCCGTCAATCTCGCCTCGGTCACCGGAATGGCGATGCTGCCGATCTGGGCGATCGCAATCGGATTCCTGCTCGTCCTGACCGGGCTGGTGCTGCGAGGTATTCGTGAGGCGATGTGGGTGAACGTCACCTGCACGCTGATCGAGGCGGCGGGGCTTCTCTTGGTGATCGCGGTCGGCATTCCTTACTGGGGCTCGGTCGATCTGCTGGAGACCCCGGGGCGGCCCGGCAACGACGTCCTGATCGTGCTGGTCTTCCAGGGCGCGGTGCTGACCTTCTTCGCCTTTATCGGGTTCGAGGACATCCTCAACGTCGCCGAGGAATGCCGCGATCCGCAGCGCACGATTCCCGTGGCGCTGGTAAGCGCGATGGTCGTGGGCGCCTCGATCTATGTGGCTGTCGCCATCTCGGCCATCTCGGTCGTGCCGTGGCAGGAACTCACCGAAGCTCCGGGCCCTCTGACCGAAGTCATGCGCAGGGCCGCACCCGCCATCCCGGTTGCTGTGTTCGCTGGCATCACCCTTTTCGCCGTCGCGAACACGGCGCTCGTCAACTACGTCACCAGTTCGCGCATGATCTATGGCATGGCGCGGCAGGGCCTTCTTCCCGCCGCCCTGGGCAAGGTTCAGTCCCGGACACAGACACCCTATCTGGCAACGCTCGCTCTCCTTGTGCTGCTTCTCCCCCTGGCGTTCTTCGGCAGCATCGCCCAGCTCGCGTCGGCTTCGGTGCTGATGCTGCTTGTGGTGTTCGCGATCGTCAACGGCGCGCTCGTGGCCCTACAGGGCCGGGTCGGCGAGGCGAAGGGTAGGTTCGAGGTGCCGCGTTGGGTGCCTGCGCTGGGAACGATCATCTGTCTCGTCCTGATTTCGGTCAGGCTGACCAGCAGCGACTGGCAGGCGCCCGCGCTCGCCGGAACGATGCTGGTGGGCATGCTGACACTCTATGCCGCCCAGACAGGTCTGGCGGCGCGCCGGACATGAGCGTCCATCTTCTGCGCTTCAAGCGTAGTGACTGCCGAGAGGAAACCGGACGGCTTCTCCATCCGTCAGGGCCACGATCTCTCCCTCGCCGAGCGGCTCCCAGATGTCATCGCTCAGCGGCACGCTGGCGACGAGGGTGACGAAATGATCCTAGCCCTCGATCGATATGCCGGGTGCCATGCCGTCACTGGAATCCAGCGAGCAGTATCGGCGCAGCAATACCAGCCCTGGAGGCCCGACCTTTCGGGTGCTTCCGTTCTTGCGGCGGCCGCCGTGAGCGAAAAGGGTGTCGCCGTCCGAGTAGAGAAAGTTCGCGGTGCCCAGCACCCTCAGTTCCGCCGCGCACGAAGCGAGCACCGCCATGCGTAACTCCAGTGAGGGAACTTCCCCAGGCACGGTCCAGACGGAACGCATTCGATCGAGCAGGCCGCAAAAGGCCAGTTCCGCATCCGTTTCTCCGACGGGGCAAAAGGACTACGACTGGAAATCCTTGTCGGCGAGAATCCCCTGCGAACAGGTGGACCGAACCCGACAGCTCCCGGATGAAGGCTGGGTATTCCGATAGGCACGGTCGCCCATCGTCGCCTTGCGGATGTGGGAAACGACGGTCCGACTGCTCAGATCGTGATCCGCGACGATCCGGACCCAGTCGCTGAGGAAGCGCCAGAACAATGCGGCAGAGGCGGCAAATTCCGCAAGGTCATCAGGGCAATCCAGGCTCCGCATTTGTGGCTGTAGACTATGCGGCTCTCCCGATCGGTCGGCGGCTGCATCAGCTATTCGGATTCGCTTTCCAGCCCACGCCGCAAGCGCCTGATGATTGTCGAACGAGATCGTTCGTCGGCGGCGGCGTTGACCTCCTGTGTGATATCGATGAGGAGCTTGGAGAGGTCGTTGTGCCAGTCGAGTCGCGCAACTTTGTCGGGTTTAAGCCGACGAGGCTTGTTGACGTCGATCTGCTGGGCCGCCTCGGGGCCAAGCTCATAAGCATCGTCGATGAGCGGCAGGATGAGCCGGTTGTACCGCAGAGAAGATGAAAGCCGGTCGCGCAACCCATCGAGCCCGGCTTCTTCGCCGTGGGTGAGGAATATCGATCGGCGCACCGGGAAGCGCTTCTTCACCCAGGACACGAGTTCTGGCGCGTCGGCATGGCCGGAATAGAAGTCGAACTGTTCAATGCGCGCCTTGACGTCGATTTCTTCACCCTGGATGCGGACCCGCGAGGCGCCGTCGAGCAGGATGCGCCCGAGAGACCCCTGCGCCTGAAAGCCCGCCATCATGATCGTGGCGTTGTGCCGCCACAGGTTCGCCTTGAGATGATGGCGGATACGACCGGCATCGCACATGCCGCTGGCAGCGATCACGATGAAGAAGCCGGAGAGCCGGTTGATGGCCTTGCTTTGTTCGACGGTTTCGGTGAACCGAATGGAGTCGGAGCGCAGCGCCGCGAGCAGCTCCTTGCCGCCGTCTATCTCGGCGACGTGACGCTCGAAGACTGCGCTGGCCCGTGTTGCGAGGGGCGAATCGACGAAGATCGGCCCTGATGGGATCGAGCCCTCGCGCGCCAGCAGGTAGAGGTCCACTAGCAGCTCCTGCGTGCGCTCGACCGCGAAGGACGGGATCACGAGCGGCCCTTTCTGCTCGGCCGCGCGCCTCACTTCCTCGCCCAGCTTCGCCCGGCGGCTTTCGCGGGAAACCTCTGACCTGTCACGATCGCCATACGTGCTTTCACAGATGAGATAGTCCACGCCGCTCGGGCCGTCCGGCTCGGGTTGCAGCAGCTTCTGGCCGGGTCCGATGTCGCCGGAGAACAGGAGCCGCAGTGGCCCATCCTGCGTGCCGGTATCAATCTCGATCTCGACCGACGCTGACCCGAGCAGATGTCCGGCGTTCCAGTAGGATGCGCGGATACCGGCCGCGACAGTCGCCCATTCGCCATATTGCACGGGCCGGAATTGGCGCATGCAATTGGCGACGTCTGCGATGGAGTAGATCGGCGTGACCTGCGGACGCCCCCGCTGCGCGTTGCGGCGATTGAGGTGCTCGACTTCAATCTCCTGGATGTGCGCCGAGTCCGGAAGCATCACGGAGCAAAGATCGACCGTCGGCAAGGTCGCGTAGATCGGGCCTGCGAATCCGTGCTTGGTCAGCTTCGGAAGAAGGCCGCTGTGATCGATATGCGCGTGGGTGAGGATGACGGCGTCGATCGCGTTTGGCCTGAACGGAAAGTCGCCGTAGTTCAGCTCCTTCTCGGATTTCGATCCCTGGAACATGCCGCAGTCGACGAGAACGCGGCAGTGTCCGGTTTCAATCTCAAAACAGGATCCTGTGACTGCGTGGGCGGCGCCGTGAAAACGCAGGACCGGGTGCATGGGCCGCTTTCCAATGTCTCAAGCAGAAGAGCACGACGCTCTCCCGATGAATGGCTGTCAGATGAAAGTCTTCTGGTTGCGATCAGTCTCGAAGGCCTCCGAACTCCATGCTAGCCTAGCATGAAAGAGTTGTCCGGCAATCACGGCTATGGCGCAGGGGACTTGTCCGCATTGCTGAAGCTCAAGCGCATCGGGGTCGACACGCACAACGAGAGCATCGCCTATGTCGACAGGCACTGCCGGCTGTTCAGACCCGACCAGCACCGAGCGCTGAAGAAGGTCAGCATCACCGGGGAAGGTGGACGCGAAGTTCTCGCATCGCTCGCCATTGCCGACGACGAGGGTATCGTTGCGGATGACGAGCTCGGGCTCTCGGAGCAAGGGTTCTCGAGCCTCGGCCTGCCGGAAGGCGTTCCCGTCACGATCGCACCTGCGGTGCCCCCTCGCAGTCTCGAAAGTGTTCGCGCCAAGATCCGGGGCGCGACGCTTTCGTCGGACGACATCCGCAACATCGTCGTCGATATCGCCCACCGCAGATACAGCGAAATGGATCTCGCAGCCTTCCTGATCGGTTCGGCGAGCTTCATGACCACAGACGAGCTCCTGGCTCTCACGGAAGCGATGATCGCAGTCGGAAGGAAACTCGAATGGGCTCAGCCGATAATTGTCGACAAGCACTGCATCGGCGGGATTCCGGGCAATCGCACGTCGATGATCATCGTCCCGATCGTATCTGCGTACGGCCTTACAATTCCCAAGACGTCCTCCCGATCCATCACCTCTCCTGCGGGGACGGCTGATACTATGGAGGTGCTGGCGCGCGTGGACCTGTCGGTCGATGAAATACGCCATGTCGTGAACGAGTGCGGCGGCTGCATCGTCTGGGGCGGCAACGTGAACCTCTCGCCAGCCGATGACATCATGATCTCGGTCCAGCGCCCTCTTGGGATCGACACACGAGAACAGATGGTGGCTTCCATCCTGTCGAAGAAGGTGGCGGCAGGGTCCACGCATCTAGTGGTGGACATACCCGTCGGACCGTCCGCAAAGGTCCGTGGGACCGAAGACGCGGTGCGGTTGAGAAAGCTGTTCGAATTCGTCGGCGACCGGCTCGGACTGCACATCGATGTCGCGGTCACTCCGGCCGCCGAGCCGATCGGGCGTGGCATAGGACCTGTGCTGGAAGCACGTGACGTCATGTCCGTGTTGCGGTGCGAGGCTGACGCCCCTTCGGACCTTCGCGAAAAGTCGCTGCAACTAGCCGCGCGCATCATCGAACTCGATCCCGCGTGCCGCGGCGGAACCGGTTACACGCGTGCCAGGGAATTGCTCGACTCCGGCTCTGCATTGCGTTCGATGGAACGAATAATGAAGCTGCAGGGTCCCCCGCCCATGGCCTTCACGCTGGGCGATCTCACCCATGAGGTGCATGCGCAGGCCAGTGGCAGGGTTAGAGACATGGACTGCTACCGCTTGGCACGGATAGCCCGGCTGGCGGGCGCTCCGCTCGATCGCGGCGCCGGCATCGATCTCATCAGAAAGACGGGAGATGTCGTGGAGGCGGGCGAGATCGTGTATCGGATTCATGCAGCCCACGCCGGAGACCTGGCGTTGGCAACCGAGGCCGCCGACCGCAATGTCGGCTTTGGGGTAGGGCCCGCGAGTTTGCCCTGATGTCAGCGCCAGTCTGGTCCTCCGTACACGCCTTCGCCTACCATGAAGAACCCGCGCGGCGGCTCGCGACGGCACTCGGCGCGGATTTCAGAGGGATTGAACAGCGGCGGTTTCCGGACGGCGAAAGCCTGGTACGGACAGAGCCGGAGACGGGAGCGACGGTCATCTATTGCAGCCTCGATCATCCGAATGATCGGCTGTTTGACCTCCTCCTCGCAGCGTCGGCCTTGCGGGATTCGGGCGCCCGGTCCATCGTGCTGGTAGCACCCTATCTCTGCTACATGCGCCAGGACGTGGCCTTCCAACCGGGCGAGGCAGTCAGTCAGAGGGTTGTTGCCCGAATTCTGTCAGATGCATTCGACGGGCTGGTCACCGTCGACCCGCATCTGCATCGGGCGCACGACCTGAACAGTGTCTTCAGCATGTCTGTGACGCAGTTGAGCGCCGCGCCGCTTCTGGGTCGCTCGATCACCGCTGACAAGGACCGGAAGGATGTTGTTCTCGTCGGGCCGGACTGGGAATCCAGACGCTGGGTCGAGACTGCCGCGAAAGCATCGGCACTTGATGTCCTCGTCGGCAGGAAGGTGCGCCTCGGCGACCGCGATGTCGCCATCGAAATCGCCGGATTGGATCGCGTCAGGGGACGGACGGCCGTCCTCATCGATGACGTGGTATCATCGGGCTCAACCGTCTGCGTCGCCACCCGTCATCTTCTGGATGCGGGAGCAGATCGCGTTGAGCTGTTCGCTACGCACATGCTGAGCTCCGAAACAGACACTGCAGCGTTGTATACTGCTGGGGTCTCCCGGATCGTCTCGACCGACAGTGTGCGCCACGCCACGAATAAGATCCACCTTGCATCGCTCCTAGCTGAGGCGCTGCGCATGGGAGTCGAATGACCTTTATCCCTTTGGGTTTTACGCTATGGGCTTCGCAGGCGCCGAGCTGGAGGATGCCGATCCTGCGCAAGCGAGAAAATCTCAGGTAAGCTGGTCGAAAATGGCGACCATTCCACCGTGGCCGATATACAACGGAATTTGCAGCCTTGCTCCGCCTCGGAGGGAACGGCGCTCAACAAAGGGGCCTATTCAAGTCTATACGAGCCTCGAAGCCATCGATGCGGCCGGGGCGGGGTGAAGAGAGCTTAAGCCCGGTGCCAATCCGCTCAGCGATCGTCGCCACTATCGATAGTCCGATCCCGCTTCCCCGGCCTATGCTGCCGTTTCGCTCGAAACGCCTGGTGAGCAATTCCAGTCGTTCCGGGGATACGAGCGGCCCCCCGTTAGCGACCGAGAGTTCTCCACTCGCTGACAGGGAAACCTCGACCGGGGAATCCTTGCCGCCATGCTGAAGCGCATTGTCGATGAGGTTGCGGCACAGGATTCCGACCGTATCGGGGTCAATCGGCGACAGGACCGGCGTGTCCGGAACTGACAGAACGATGCGTTCCTGCTGCCCGGTGCGGTTCATGTCGTGCACGACCACCGACACTGCGTCGCGCAGGTCGCTGTCGGCGTCCAGCGTCAGCCGCCCACCTTCCGCCCGGGCCAACTGCATCAGCCGTTCGGATCGCGCGGTGAGCCGCTTGAGCGCAGCCTCGATGTCAAAGGCGCGCTGCGCAGTGTGGCCTTCGGCGGTTTCCTTGCGGATGCGCTGCGCCTGGGCGATGGCGCCGGCAAGGGGGGTGCGTAGCTCGTGCGCGGTGTTAGCCGCGAGGCTCCGTTCGGCATCGAACGCGGACCGTAGCCGTGCGAGCAGCGCATTCATGGTTTCGGCTAGTGGCGCGACCTCACTCGGCAGGCCTTCGGCGGAGACAGCGGCTAGGTCCTTCTCGCTGCGGGTCTCCAGCTGCTCGCGAAACCTGCGCAGCGGCCGAGTGCCCTGTCGCACCGCAAAGATGATCGCACCGAAGGCAGCCGGTATGACGAGCAACACCGGAAGTCCCAGGACCATCTGCATCTCGCGAATGACGGAAGCCTGGTTGGAAAGGGGTTGCGCAACAGTGATGATCACCGTGCCCTGCAACGCCTCCTCGCTGTAGAGCCGGTAGCGCCCGGTCGTTCGAAAGCCAGGGCCGTCATAGGGCGGGAAGGCCGAGAGATCGGCGGCATGGGATTGCAGCAGAACCGCGCCATTTTTATTCCGCACGACGTAGGTGAACAGCTCCTCGTGGCTGCGGATCGTCGCGAGCCGCTGGCTGGCCGCGTCGCCGTCCTCGCGACCGACAATGTCAAGCACGGCCAGCGGTAGCAGGCGCTGCGCCGTCTCCTGCAGCGAGGCATCGAAAACCTCCTCGATTTCGTGCCGAAGCAGCAGGGCGGTCGCCCATGCGGCGCCGACCCATATCGCAAGCATGACGGCGCCTAGCGTGAGCAGGAGTCTGCCCTGAAGGCTGCGCGGCAGCTTCATGCCCTGGCCAGCCGATAGCCGAGGCCGCGCTCGGTCTCGATGAGCTCCGGTCCAAGCTTCTTGCGTAGGCGGCTGACATGAACCTCGATCGTGTTGCTCTCGATCTCGGAATCGAAATCGTAGAGCTTCTCCTCCAGTTGCGACTTCGACAGCAGCTGACCGGGGCGGGCGAGGAATGCGTCCAGCAGGGCCCATTCTCGCGCCGTCAGCTGCACTGCCTTTCCGTCGTGCCGGACGCTGCGGCGCGCGATGTCGATCTCCAGCGGACCGATGCGGATGATCGGGTTTGGATTGCCGGAATAGCGCCGCGCGACCGAACCGATCCGCGCGGAAAGTTCGTCCAGATCGAACGGCTTGACGAGGTAGTCGTCGGCTCCAGCCTTCAGCCCTTCGATCCGGTCGGTTACCTGGTCGAGGGCGGTCAGGATGATCACGGGGGTGACGCTGCCCGCACTACGCAACGATTTCAGGAACACTATGCCGCGACCGTCCGGCAGCATGAGGTCGAGGAGGACGAGATCGTGGGCCGCGCCGGCCATGGCGTCGCGGGCGGCGTCGAGGCGCGTAACCCAATCGACGGAATGCCCGTCACCGGCGAGCTGGTCGCGCACCGCCGCCCCCAGCACAGCATCGTCCTCGACCAGCAGCGTGCGCATCTCATGCCTTCATTTTCGATCGAGCGGCATCATCACCGCTGATCCTGACAACTTGCTGAAGCAGCGTGATGCCCAACTTCAGGAAACCGTCAGCTTGCGCTTCCAATATGAGAAAAGTCACCACGGCCGGAGTCATGCGCCATGCGCCTCGCCCTGACAATTCTCGCGTCGCTCGCCGCCCTGTCGGTTGGCAGCGCGCGCGCCGATGACGACTGCTTCGTCCCGATGGCCGACTGGAAGCCGCGCGAGGCGGTGGCCGCGATGGCGGCCGAGCTTGGCTGGACAGTGCGCCGGATCAAGATCGACGACGGCTGCTACGAGATCATCGGAAGCGATGCGGAGGGCCGGCAGATAGAAGCGACGGTCAATCCCGCGACGCTCAAGGTGATGAAAATCGAAGCGGACGATGACGACCGTGACGACGGAGAGCACCGCGAACGGCGAGGCGACGACCGGTAGCGCGGCTTCACAAGGCCCGAACCGGATTGACCAGGCCCCGCCACCCCGGCGGGGCCTTCTGCTTTCCCGCCGTTCGCTGACGGGAAGCTGAAGCAGAAGGTCCGGACGCGTCAGCAAGCGATCAGATGGAGGTTCCACAAGAGGCCAGCAGAAAAGGAGACCTGCCATGAAAAAGACCTTTGCAATCCTCGTCGCTTCTACCGCCCTGGCCATCGGCGCCGGCGTTCCAGCCTGGAGCGGCATGCGTCGCTCCGAGCATGCGTCGGCAAGGACGAGCGATGACGGCATTCTGAAGCTCGCCAGCGACGACCGCCTTGATCGGGATCATGGCCGGAAAGCGCGCAGCGGCGACGATGACGACAGCTACGGGCACGACGACGACGACGATCATGATGACCACGACGACGACGATGACGACGGATATAGCCGGAACGAGTCCGCCAACCCGGCGCCGGCGGGCGCTGTCGCACCTCCAGCCAACGGTCTCTTCGGCAGCGGTCCTGCTCCGAAGGTCCGACTGAACTGACCGAGGGATCCTGACGCACACCGGAGCATCATCATGAAGAAGATTCTGGCCGCACTGGCCCTGACGACAGCGCTCACGCTGCCCGGCGTGGCGCTGGCTCGTCCCGTGACCCTGACGACGACGATGAAGAGCTATGGCGGCGACGGCGCCTACCTCGCCATCTACGTCACAGACGCCAAGGGTGCCTATGCCGGCACCTTGTGGATGGCGGGCGGCAAGGCGAAGTATTACGAGCACCTAGCGGACTGGTACAGCGCCACGGGCGGCAATGCTGCGGAGATCAACGGCATCACCGGGGCAAGCGTCGGCGCGGGCCGCACGCTGGAAATCACGCTCGACCTCGCCGACGCGCTCTTCGACGCGGGCTACACGCTGCATGTCGATGCAGCGGTGGAAGACATGCGCGACAGCCCCAACGACGTCTCGGTTCCGCTGACATCGGCGAATGCCGGGCAGGCCGTCCAGGGCCGCCGCTACGTCGCCAGCCTTGCCTACGCGATGTGAGGCTGCCATGACCCGGCTGTTCCACCGCTGGCCCGGCCTCATTGGCCTCGCCCTGCTGGCGCTGCTGGCGCTTAGCGGTGCGGCGCTTTCGATCTTCCCTGCGGCGGAGAGAATGTCTTCGCCGCAGGCCGATCCGGTTGCGAGCGTCGCGCAGATTGCGTCGAGGATTCAGTCGGCTATTCCTGGCGTTGAGCAGATCAGGCGTTCGCCGTCCGGCCGCATCACCGCCCTCTGGTTCGACAACGGCACCCCGGGTTCTGCGGTGATCGACCCGGCGACGGGGGAGGCGGTCGGTGCGGCCGATCCCAATCAGGTCGAACGCTGGCTGACGAACCTGCACCGCTCGCTTTTCCTGGACGACACGGGACGCCTCGCTTCGGCGGCCGGCGCGGCAGCAATGCTCCTGCTGTCTGTGTCGGGAATCCTGCTGGTTGCGCGCCGCACCGGCGGCCTTCGCCGCTGGTTCGCGCCGCTGCGCGGCCCGCTTGCCGGGCGCATCCATGTAGAACTCGCGCGCGCCGCGGTCCTGGGCCTGCTTCTGTCGTCGGCAACGGCGCTCTGGATGACGGCTTCCACCTTCAGCCTTCTTCCCGACGGGCCGGCGGCAATGGAGCAGTCTGCCGCGAGCGGCACGAAAGGCGCGGTGCTATCAGCAATGCCGCTGCTGGCGGCCACGCCGATCGACGAGTTGCGCGAACTGACGTTTCCTTATCCGGATGACGCAACTGACGTCTTCACGCTGAAGACCGACAGCGGGTCGGGTGCGATCGACCAGGGCACCGGGCAGACGCTCGGCTGGGTCGACCTGAGCGCATGGGAGCGCGCGACCGAGACCGTCTACATGCTGCACACGGGTCGCGGCGCGTCCCTGCTTGGGCTGCTGCTGGGTGCGATGGCGCTGGCAGTGCCGGTGATGGGCGGCACGGGGCTGGTCATCTGGGCTGCCGCGCGGCGCGGGCGACCGTCGATTAGGGGCAACGCATCGCCTTCCGTTGCGCATGTCGTCGTGCTCGTCGGCAGCGAGGGCGGCAGCACGTGGGGCTTTGCCGCCACGCTGCATGCGGCCCTGGCGAGGGTCGGCAAGCGCGTTCATGTCGCGCCGATGTCAGCCTTCGCGCCCGACCGAACCCGAGGTGCGCAACACTACATCGTGCTCGCCGCCACTTATGGGGACGGTGACGCGCCGGCCTCCGCCAAGGGCTTTCTCGACCGTCTCGGCGCACTTCGCGCGGCACCGACGGCAGCGGTCGCGGTCCTAGGGTTCGGTGACAGATCCTTCCCGCGATTCTGCGCTTACGCCGAGGAGGTCAATGCCGCCGCACGCGCGAAGGGATGGGATACGATCCTGCCCTTCGACACCATCGACCGCCAGTCGCCGCAGGAGTTCGCGCGGTGGGGCCGCGCTTTGGGGCAGGCTCTCGGCATCGAGCTGGAGCTGAATCACCAGCCCGTCGCGCCCAGGACGACTGCCCTGACGCTGCTTTCTCGCCGCAACTACGGCCAGGAGGTACAGGCTCCGATGGCGATCCTGCGTTTCGTACTGCCACGCCGCAGCTTGCTGGAGCGCCTGACGGGACGCGGCTTCGCCCGTTTCGAGGCAGGCGACCTCGTCGGCGTCCTGCCGCAGGGCTCAACCGTGCCGCGCTTCTATTCTCTCGCATCCGGCAGGCGTGACGGGTTCCTGGAGATCGTGGTCCGCAAGCATGTCGGCGGCGCTTGCTCCGACATGCTGACCGGACTGGAGCCGGGCCAGTCCGTCGAAGCCTTCCTGCGTCGCAACCCTACCTTCCATCCGCCGCGCGGTCTCAGGCCGCTGATCCTGATCGGCGCCGGCACCGGGATCGGACCGCTGGCGGGCTTCGTCCGCGCCAACGATCGGCTACGTCCCATTCACCTCTTCTTCGGCATGCGGCATCGCGACAGCGATTTCCTGTACGGAGAAGAGCTGGCCCGCTGGTCGTCCGAACGTCGGCTGGCGAGCCTCGTCACCGCCTGCTCGCGCGGCGCGCATCCGCGCTATGTTCAGCACGCCATTGCGCGCGAAAGCGCGTCGATAGCAGCGGCAATCGGGGCTGGAGCGCAGATCATGGTCTGCGGCGGTCGGGAGATGGCGGCCGGCGTGGCGGAGACTCTTGCTGCGATCCTGGAGCCGATGGGCCTCTCGCCGGCGCGGCTCAAGGCGGAGGGACGCTATGTCGAAGATGTCTACTGATCCGGTTCGTCATGCGCTGAGCGGCCCGACCATGGGAACGCGCTGGTCGGCTCTGTTCTGGGCCGAGCACGGATTCGATGTGGCCCGTATCCGCTCCGGTTTGCAGGCTGCTGTCGATGAAGTCGATGCGCAGATGTCGATCTGGAAGACCGACAGCGCTCTGATGCTGCTGAACCGAGCTCCGAACGGCGAGGCAGTGCCGATACCCGCGATGCTCGAACAGGTCCTGCGACTCGGTGAGGCCATCGGCAAGGCATCCGGCGGTGCGTTCGACATGGGCGTGGGCGACGCCGTATCGGCCTGGGGATTCGGGCCGGGCGGCGCTTCCCAGGATTCAATCCGCGCAGCGATGTCGGCGCACCGCATGTCGGCAGTCGAAGCCCTCGCGTTCGGCCAGGGAACCGTGACGAAGCGTGCCGCCATCACCCTCGATCTCAATGGAATCGCAAAGGGCTTCGGCGTCGATCGCCTTGCCGAAACGCTGTCGGCTCTCGGCTTCCGCGACGCTCTGGTCGGGATCGACGGCGAGATGCGTGCCATGGGCCATCGACCGGACGGGCAGCCTTGGACGGTCGCGGTGGAACAGCCCGATACGGATCGGCGCGCGCCCCACTCGGTGCTCGAATTGACCGACTGCGCGGTGGCCACTTCCGGCGACTATCGCCACTTCGTGAGCGTGAACGGACGGCTGCTTTCGCACACCATGGACCCGAAGCGCGGCGCGCCGCTGCTCCAACCTCCTGCCTCGGTCACGGTCATCGCCCCATCATGCGCCGCCGCCGACGCCTGGGCAACGGCGCTCATGGTGCTCGGACCCGACGAAGGAAGTACCTTGGCGCGGAAGACCGGAATCGAAGCCTTGTTCCTGCTTCGCGACGAACGCGATACGGTTCGTGGACGGGGCGTGGGCAACTCATTCGAGCATGCCGCCTAGGAGCGACTTTGGCATGGAATCTTCCGCAGGCGACAGGGTGAAGACGGCGCTTCTGGCGGTGGCAGTGGCGGGCCTTCTGGGAGGCCTCCTGCTGGCCTACGTGGTGGACAGGCCAGACCTTGCTTCCAGCACGTGGATGATCGGCGTCATCCCCGTCCTCGCCGCGCTGCTGGTCGAGATCCTGCGCAGCCTTGCGCGAGGCGAAGCCGGACTGGACATCGTCGCGGCGCTGTCTATGACGGCGGCTCTTGTGTTCGGCGAGGCGCTGGCCGCCGCAGTCGTCGCCGTGATGTATTCCGGCGGTACATTCCTGGAAAGCTTTGCCGAGGGTCGCGCCCGGCGAGAGATGCGCGATCTTCTTTCGCGCGTCCCGCGCACCGCAACACGGCACCGCGATGGCCGCCTTGAGGACGTGCCGCTCGATCAGATCGCGCCCGGAGACCGCCTCCTGATCCGGCAGGGCGACATCGTTCCCGTGGATGGCGCGGTCGCATCCCTGTCGGCGTTCCTTGACACCTCCGCACTCACGGGCGAATCCCTGCCGATCAAGCTCGCCGCTGGCGCAGAGGCGATGAGCGGCTCGACCAATGCGGGCGATGCCTTCGATCTTGTTGCTACCAGGGAGGCGCGTGACAGCACCTATGCAGGCATCGTGCGCCTAGTCGAACAGGCCCAGTCCTCCAAGGCTCCCATGTCTCGCCTCGCCGACCGCTGGTCGCTCGGCTTCCTGCTCGTGACCGTGGCGATCGCCTTCGCCGCCTGGTGGTTCACGAACGATCCGATCCGGGCAGTTGCGGTGCTGGTGGTGGCAACGCCATGTCCGCTGATACTGGCGGTGCCCGTAGCGCTGGTGGCTGGCCTCTCGCGCGCCGCCCACTACGGAGTGCTCATCAAGGGTGCCGGGCCGCTGGAAGCCATGGCGCGTGCGACAACGCTCATTCTCGACAAGACCGGCACGCTGACCGACGGGCGATCGCGGATCGTTTCGATCGATACGCATGGCGGTATCGAAGCGGATGAGTTGCTGCGGCTCGGGGCGGCTCTCGACCAGGCCACGAAACATCCGGTAGCCCAGGCGATTGTTGCCGGTGCGCACGAGCGCGGATTGACGCTTCCGGTCCCACAAGAGGTCAGGGAAGCGCCTGGCGAAGGACTGACCGGGATTGTTGAAGGTCGCCGGGTGATCGTCGGCGGTCATGGCTTCGTCGCAGGACAGGTCGATGCCGGGGCCATCGCCCATCCGGCGCTGTCGGCGGGCTCGGTGCTGGTGGCGGTCGGGATCGACGGCAAGCTCGCGGGCCACATCGTCATGGCCGATCCGCTGCGCGATGGCACGCATGACATGCTGTCGGGACTGCGCCGGCAGGGGGTCAACCGCATTCTCCTCGCCACCGGCGACAGACAGGAGGTTGCGGAGCGGGTGACGTCAGGCCTCGGACTCGACGGCATACGCGCCGCACTCTCGCCCGATCAGAAGGTTCTGCTCGTTCTCTCGGAGCGCAAGCACGGTCCTGTGATGATGGTCGGCGACGGGGTGAACGACGCTCCCGCCCTCGCCGCCGCCGACATCGGCGTGGCCATGGGCGCGCGCGGGGCAGCGGCTTCCGCGGAAGCCGCCGATGTCGTCCTACTCGTCGACAGGGTGGACAGGCTCGGCACGGGCGTCGACATCGCCCAGGGCGCGCGGCGGATCGCGCTCGAAAGCGTCGTCGCGGGTATCGGACTGTCCGTCATGGGCATGGTCGCGGCCGCCTTCGGCTACCTGACGCCCGTCCAGGGCGCATTGATCCAGGAAGCCATCGACATCGCCGTCATCCTCAACGCACTTCGCGCGCTTCGAATCCGACCCGCCGAACCTCGGCCGATTTATCCGGGTGACGGTGCGCTTCTATCTCAGGAAGGTATCGTAACATGAGCCGCCTATCCCATTCCGAAGTCCACATGGTCCATCGCATCGGCTGGCTGCGCGCCGCCGTGCTGGGAGCTAATGATGGTCTTGTCTCCACGTCCAGCCTCGTAGTGGGCGTGGCGGCGGCGGGGTCAGGGTCGACAGAAATTCTGGTCGCAGGGTTCGCCGGCCTCGTTGCAGGCGCAATGTCCATGGCAGCCGGCGAATACGTGTCGGTAAGCTCACAGACCGACGCGGAGAACGCCGACCTCGCTCGTGAGCGGCGGGAACTGGCGGAGACGCCGGAGGCCGAACTGGAAGAACTGACCCAGATCTACATCAAGCGCGGCCTCGACCGCGGCCTCGCGATGCAGGTTGCAGCCCAGCTCACGGCAGGCGATGCGCTCGCTGCACATGCCCGCGACGAACTTGGCATTTCGGAGACAGTGGCCGCGCGGCCGGTTCAGGCAGCGTTGGTGTCCGCATTGACCTTCGCGGCGGGTGCTGTCGTTCCCGTCTTGGTTGCAATGGCCATTCCTGCCGACAAGACGAGCATAGTCGTCGCGGGATCGACGATCCTTGCTCTGGCGGTTCTTGGCGGCCTTGGAGCCGGAGCCGGCGGAGCCGGAGTGTTGCGCGGCTCGCTTCGCGTCACCTTCTGGGGCGCGCTCGCCATGGGCGTCACCGCGGCAGTCGGCGCGCTCTTCGGCGTGAGCGTGGCATGACGCCAAAGCCGTTGTGCACTGCCTTCCAAGGTTTCCGCAAAGTCTCCGGACGTTGTGGCATTCTCGTGCACCTAAACCAGACGGGCCAGTGCACCGCGGCGTCTTCGCCGCCCAGTCTCTACAACAGACGCGTCCCACTTCCGACTCCGCGATCGCACGAATTCGGCAACAGGCTTTGACGAGTTACGGCTGACCCTATGGACCATACGATTGCAAGACTTGGGCTGGCTCTGGCAATCGGCCTTCTCGTCGGTCTGGAGCGTGGCTGGCGTGAACGCGAAGCTGCTGACAACAGCCGTACGGCCGGGATTCGCACCTTCGGCCTGTCGGGGCTGCTGGGCGGCATCTTTGCCGCGCTCGCGGCCACCCTGGATTCAAGCACAGTCCTGATTGCCGGATTCATCGGTTTTGCGGCGATCTTCGCCTGGTTCTCAGCGCATGAAGCCGAGCATGACCAGAACTTCAGCGTGACGGGTGTCGTGGCAGCCTTGTGCGTCTTCGCCCTCGGCGCACTCGCCATTGTCGGCGATCAACTCGTGGCTGCGGCAGGTGGTGCCGCGCTCGCAGCTGTCCTGGCCAGCCGGGAGATGCTCCACGGTATGCTGCGTCGCCTGACCTGGATCGAACTGCGCTCCGCCATCGTCCTTGCGGCAATGACCGCGATCGTCCTGCCGTTGCTTCCGGACAGAACCATCGATCCCTGGGGCGGGCTCAACCCGTTCGAGATATGGTACTTCACCGTGATCGTCGCCGCGATCTCCTTTGGCGGTTATGTCGCGGTGCGTCTGCTGGGAAAGACCCGCGGACTGCTGGTCGGATCGATCGCCGGCGCCATTGTTTCGTCGACCGGGGTCACCGTCGCACTGGCGCGTATGGCCAGATCGGAGGCCAACGCGATGCCGCTGGTGGGTGGCGCGGCGCTTGCGGCGCTCGTGTCGGTCCTGCGGGTCTGCGCTATCGTTGCGCTGCTCGCACCGCAGGTCATCGCGTACATCATCGGACCCGCGATCGCGGGCGGACTTGTGCTTGCTGTCGCCGGGACCCTCCTGCTGCTGAAAAGCGCTGCGTACCAGGCCGGCGACCAACCGGCGCGCAACCCGTTCGAACTCGGAACGCTGCTGGTCTTCGCTGGTGCGTTCGCGCTTGTTTCCACCGTTAGCGCGGCGCTTTCGAGCCGCTTCGGTGAGAGCGGACTCTTGGCAACGACTGCTGTTTCAGGCGCCTTCGACGTCGACGTGGCCGTTCTCAGCTCGCTTCGGCTTGTCGAGGGTGGAACCGCCGTCGCACTCGTGGGGCAAGCCGTACTTGTCGCGCTTGGCACGAATGCCGTCGGGCGCTTGTTCCTCGCAATGCTCACGGGTCCAACCCGTTTTTCGCTGCCGCTCGCTGCAATCACGGCATGCGCGGTCGCGCTGGCGGTCGCTGCCTTCGTTTGGCTCCCATTTGCCTAGGTGTCGGCGCTCTGCCGAGCGGACGATGAATGTGACGGCATTCTTCAGGCAAGTAGGACCGCCCTCCCGAACGCCTCAGAACGACAATTTCCTCCTGATTTCGGCTAAACCGGACCGTCAGTTGATGGCACTGTTCAGGCCGAGATGCAGATGCCTCCTCAATGGCGGGTTTCGGGCTGCCTGCGATGCGGCCTTCCCACAGCATCAGAAGAACGGCCGACAGATCTAGGCCTCTTTGTCATCATCCTGTCATGGTGTAGGAGAATAATTCGAAATATCGAGAAGGGCAGATTCATGGACAAGAAGGCGTCGCTCGCTGCGCTGGCAGCGCTGGGTCAGGAGACCCGCCTGGACATCTTCCGTCTGCTTGTACGAGCCGGGTCAGAGGGCGTTCCTTCGGGTGAGATTGCGACGCGAGTGGGAGCGGTTCAGAACACCACATCCTCGCATCTCAAGATTCTGACGCATGCGGGGCTCATCCGACCCGAACGGGATGGCCGGACCGTGCGCTACGTCGCCGACATGACCGGATTCCGTGACCTGCTCGCCTACCTGATGGAAGACTGCTGCAACGGCGCGCCCGAACTCTGCCGTCCAGTCATCAATGCCGTGACCTGCGATTGTTAGGAGCGATTTTCTATGTCCGACAGACTCTACAACGCACTCTTCCTCTGCACAGGAAACTCCGCCCGCTCGATCCTTGCAGAAGCTATCCTGCGGAATCTCGGCACTGGGCACTTCCAGGCCTTCTCGGCCGGATCGCAGCCGAAGGGAGAGGTCCATCCGTTTGCCATCGAACTCCTTCGGAACCTCAAGCTGGATACGTCATTCGCGCGCTCGAAATCTTGGGACGAGTTCGCGGCGCCCGGTGCTCCGAAGATGGATTTCGTCTTTACGGTCTGCGACAACGCGGCAAACGAATCCTGCCCGGTCTGGCCCGGACAGCCGATGACAGCGCATTGGGGCATTCCGGATCCCGCGGCCGCTGAAGGCACGGATGCCGAGAAGCACCTGGCTTTCGCAGATGCCTATCGGCAGCTATCGAACCGCATTTCCGCCTTCCTGGCGCTGCCGCTAGCTTCGATCGACCGGATGTCGCTCCAGTCCAGGTTGCGCGAGATCGGAAAGCTCGAAGTCTCGGCGGCCGCAACAGCATGAGACCCGGCATGGACGTGATCATCTATCACAACCCCGAATGCGGGACCTCGCGCAACACGCTTGCGATGATCCGCAATGCGGGACTCGAACCGCATGTTATCGAGTACCTGAAGACACCGCCGACGCGAGAGCTGCTGCGTCAGCTGGTGGAGCGGATGGGCACGTCGCTCCGTAGTATCCTGCGCGAGAAGAACACACCTTACGGAGAGCTCGGCCTTGGCGATCCCGCCCTGACAGACGAGCAGCTGTTCGATGCGATCGAAAAGCATCCGATTCTGATCAACCGTCCGATCGTCGTCTCGCCGAAAGGCGTGAAGCTTTGCCGTCCGTCCGAGACGGTCCTTGACCTTCTACCCGGCCAAAAGGGCGCCTTCGCCAAGGAAGACGGCGAGCAGGTGACTGATGCGGCAGGCAACAGGCTCGCCTGACAACCACGGGAAATTCCAATGTCGAACGCAACACCTCCGGCCCGTCGGCTGTCCTTCCTCGACCGCTACCTGACCGTCTGGATCTTCGCGGCCATGGCGCTTGGCGTCTTCCTCGGGACAGCCTTCGAAAACCTTCCGGCCTCGCTCGACGCTATGTCCGTAGGCACCACGAACATTCCGATCGCCATCGGCTTGATCCTGATGATGTACCCGCCACTTGCCAAGGTCCGGTACGAGGAGCTGCACCGTGTCTTCGACGACAAGCGTGTGCTGGTGCTCTCGCTGGTCCAGAACTGGATCATCGGGCCGACGCTGATGTTCGTGCTCGCGGTGATCTTCCTGCGAGACTACCCGGAATACATGACGGGCGTGATCCTGATCGGGTTGGCGCGCTGCATCGCGATGGTGCTGGTCTGGAACCAGTTGGCGAAGGGCGACAACCAGTATGTCGCGGGCCTCGTCGCATTCAATTCGATCTTCCAGATCCTGTTCTTCTCGACCTATGCCTGGTTCTTCCTGTCCGTCCTGCCGCCGCTGTTCGGCCTGGAGGGCAGCGTGGTCGACGTCGGCTTCTGGACGATCACAGAGGCGGTCCTTATCTACCTCGGCATCCCCTTCGCCGCCGGATACGTCACGCGCCGCGTCCTTATCTCCAGGAAGGGGAGCGATTGGTATGAGGGCGTGTTCCTGCCCAGGATCAGCCCGATCACGCTCGTCGCGCTGCTCTTCACCATCGTAGCCATGTTCAGCCTCAAGGGCGGCGATGTCGTGCGGCTACCCTTCGACGCGCTTCTGATCGCGGTGCCGCTGGTTATCTACTTCGTCGTTCAGTTCGTCATCAGCTTCCTGATGGGCAAGCTGATCGCGGCCGACTATCATCGCACGACCGCCATCGCCTTCACGGCCGCGGGCAACAACTTCGAGCTGGCGATCGCTGTCGCCATCGCCGCCTTTGGGCTCGCATCGCCGGCAGCGTTCGCGGCAGTCATCGGGCCGTTGGTCGAAGTTCCCGTGCTCGTCCTCCTGGTGCACGTGGCGCTGAGGCTGGGCAGGCGCTGGTTCGCGGATACGGTGCCTGATGCAGTGCCGGCCGCAGCGACACCCAGACTGTAGGAGCCGCACCATGCGTTTGCGCGAACTCAACGATCCCGACCATCTGCCGGCGCTCGATCTCAGGTATGCCGAGGTGCGGCCCGGCCTCGGACTTGGGCCGGGGGAACACGCCCCACGAATCCTGCTGCTCTACGGTTCTCTGCGCCCACGCTCCTTCTCGCGGCTTGCCACCGAGGAGGCGGCGCGCCTGCTCCGCTTCTTCGGTGCCGAGGTGCGGATCTTCGATCCGTCCGACATGCCGTTTCCCGACCAGGTGGCGGGGGACGATCATCCGGCCATCCGGGAACTGCGCGAGCATGCCATCTGGTCGGAGGGAATGGTCTGGTGCAGTCCCGAACGGCACGGTCAGATCACCGGGCTGATGAAGGCGCAGATCGACAATCTGCCGCTGAATATGGGCGGCATCCGCCCGACGCAGGGGCGGACGCTGGCGGTGATGCAGGTCTCGGGCGGGTCGCAGAGCTTCAACGCCGTGAACACGCTGCGGCTGCTCGGCCGCTGGATGCGGATGATCACGATCCCCAACCAGTCGAGCGTCGCCAAGGCCTATCAGGAGTTCGACGACGACGGACGTATGAAGCCGTCGGCCTATTACGAACGTATCGTCGACGTGATGGAGGAACTGGTCCGCTTCACCATTCTCACCCGGCCGCATGCGGCTCGGCTCGTCGACCGCTACTCGGAAAGGAAAGCTGCAGGCAAGACGATCGATCCGACGACGGATCTTTCCACGATCGCGATCATGCCACAGAAGCGCTCCGCATGAATGAAGGGGATCATGATGTCGTCGTGATCGGAGGAGGTCAGGCGGGCCTCGCCGTCGCCTATTATCTTCGTCGCGCCGGAATCGATTTCCTCATGCTCGATGCCGAGGACCGTCCGGGCGGCGCGTGGCTTCATGCCTGGGACTCGCTACGTCTTTTCTCGCCGGCGACCTACAGCTCGCTTCCCGGCTGGCCGATGCCGCCGAGCCGCTCTGATGGCTTCCCGACCAAAGACCAGATGATCGATTACCTGACGCGCTACGAGCAACGCTATGCGTTTCCGATCGAGCGATCATGTCACGTTGAAACCGTGGAACGGGACGGCGAACGGCTCTGTCTCCTGTTGGGGGACGGACGGACCTTCACCGCGAGGGCCGTCGTCAGCGCAACGGGAACGTGGAGCGCACCCTACATTCCCGATCATCCGGGCCGCGAATTGTTCAGCGGCGTTCAGCTCCATTCAGCGGAATATCGCAGTCCTGTCCCCTTCGCTGGCAAGCGGGTGGTGGTTGTCGGCGGCGGCAACTCCGGGGCGCAGATCCTCGGAGAGGTCAGCGGGGTCGCACAGACGGTCTGGGTCACGCTCAAGGACCCTGTCTTCCTGCCCGACGACGTCGACGGGCGCGTCCTGTTCGAGCGCGCCAGCGCGCGTGTGCGCGGTGACTTTGACCAGGCGTCGACCACGACCTTGGGCGACATCGTCATGGTTCCACCGGTGAAAGAAGCGCGAGACCGCGGCGTGCTGAAATCGGTCCGCCCCTTCGTCCGCTTCACGACGGACGGTGTCGTTTGGGCGGACGGAACAGAGATGCCTGTGGACGCCGTCCTGTGGTGCACGGGATTTCGTCCGGCGACAGGACATCTCCAGTCGCTTGGCGTGGTCGGCGCTGATGGACGCATCGAAGTGGTCGATCAACGCGCGGTCGAGGAACCGCGGCTTTGGCTGCAGGGATATGGAAACTGGACGGGTGCCGCGTCCGCAACGTTGATCGGTGCGGGCCGCACGGCCCGGGAACTGGCACCTCGCATCAAGGCTGCTCTTGAGACGTAAGTCGCCATTTTCGGAACAGAGGGACCTTCGCAGACGTGTCTTGCGTCCAGGATACGACCAGCGTTCGGCGATCTAACGGATCGTTCGCATTGAGGCGAACCAGAATCCGCCGCAGAGGGTGAGCGAGCCGGCGAAGATCGCGGCGAGCACGGCTCCATAGCCGCCGCTCGCCTGCCAGATGACCGCAGCCGCAAGCGGTGCTGCGGCCTGCATGACGTTCATGGGCGCGACGAGTGATCCGTTCACCGCTCCGTAGGCCTCGCGCGAAATCATCTCCGGAACCGCGAGCCCGCGCACGATGGTGATCATGCCGTTGGCCGCCCCGTAGAATGCTGCGATCGCTGCGATCACGGCGACCTGCGGCGGCGCGTATGCGAAGCCGATCACGGCCAGAGGAAAGACGATGACGATTGCCGAGCCCAGCTTCCGGACGGGTGCTTCGGACGCAAAGGCCCGGATCAACACGCGGCCGGCGACCTGCGCCGGACCGATCACCGCCAGCACCATCACGACCCCGGACGCATCCAGCCCGCGTTCCAGCAGCAGCGGATAGAAGTGGTAGGTCAGCGACGAGAACGCCGCCGCATAGGAGATCCAAGCAAGCATGAGACCCCAGTAGGCGGGCTTGCGCATCGCTGCCGCTACCGCCGCGCGTCCTTTGAGAGGGGCTGCCTCGTCGGGATGATGGACGCGGACCGGAGCATCCTTGCTTGGGTCGATGGCGAGGAAATAGAGGCCGCCACAGACGACGATGTTGACGGCGGCCATGCCGAGGAGCGCGCCGCGCCAGCCATAAGTTTCGATCAGGAACTGTATGACGGGGATGAAGACCGTGCTGGCGAAACCGCCCCACAACGTCAGCGCGGTGATGCCTTTTCGCGCGCCCAAGGGGCCGACACGGCGGGCGATGACGGCGAAGGCGGGCTCGTAGAGGGTGGCGGCCTGCATGCAGCCGAGCACGGCAAGCACGGCGTAGAAGGCGACGATGCTCGTGACCTGTGACCAGGCGGCGAGCAGCAGGCCCGCTACGACCGACGCTCCGCCCATTAGGAAGCGGCCATGACCGCGGTCGATTGCCGACCCGACCGGATAAGCTGCGAGACCAGCCAGCAGCATGCCGCAGGTCGCGGCCCCGTAGAGTTCGGGCTTCGACCAGCCGAGGTCGGTCCGCATCGCCTCGGCGATCAGGGGGAAGCCGTAAAACAGCGTCCCCCACGAGCATATCTGTGCGGCCCCAAGCGCGCTGATGAACCAGCGGGTGTCCCCGGCATCCGGAACGGCCGTCAAGCGGCGCTCTGGCAACACTTGGCGACGGCAACGGGAGCCGCCGCTGGCTTCCCGGAGCAGCCGCATCCGGCGTCGCCTTTCTCCTTGGCGACTGCGTCGTCGACGCAGCATGCGTCGATGCCTAACGGGGCGGGGCCACCGCAACAGGACGATGCCGAGGCGGCGGCAGGCGCGCTGCAAACCCCCGTCTCCGGCAGGACCAGGCGGACCTCCCGGGCAGCCGCACGGTCGCCCGCGATCTCCGCGGCGACCGATCTCGCCTGCTCGTAGCCCGTCGCCATCAGGAAGGTCGGCGCGCGGCCATAGGACTTCGAACCGACGATCACGAAGCCGGGTTCAGGATGGCTGAGCTCGTCGATGCCGTGCGGCGGGACGGTTCCGCAGGAATGGAAGTTGGGATCGATCAGCGGCGCGAGCGCCGGCGGCGCCTCGACGGCCGGGTCCAGGGCCAGCCGGACCTCCCGGAGGAAGGAGAAATCGGGACGGAAGCCGGTGGTCACTACGATGCGGTCGACTTCCTCCGTGAAAGGCATGCCACCCATCGTCGCCTCCACGATCAAGCGTTCGCCTCTCCGAGTGATCCTCTCGGCCGCGAAGGGAGCGAGCATGCGCAGCTGTCCGGCCTCGATCGCCTGCTTTGCCGCGAGGCCGAGAGCCCCGCGCTCAGGGAGCTGGTCGTTCAACCCGCCGCCGAGCAGCTTGTCGATGCGGTTGCGCCTCAGCGCCCAGAGGATCTCGGTCCCGGGAGCCTTCCCCTGAAGTTCGAGGAGCGCGAGCGCGACGTTGATCGCGGAGTGCCCACTGCCGACGACGAGGACCCGCTTGCCAGCGTAGGATTCGCGTTCCACGCCCGTCACGTCCGGGATGCCGTAGGCGATCCGGTCCGAGGCCTCTGCCTCGCCCGACAAGGGCAAGCCATCCACGCCCATCGGGTTCGGCTTCCACCACGTTCCGGACGCGTCGATGACCGCCCGCGCAAGCAGGCGGTGTTCGCCCGCGGCATCGCGGTACCGGACAACGAAAGGAGCATCCGCGCGACCATCATTGGACATCAGGTCATGGCCAAGCCGGGTAATCCCGGTCACCTCGGCGCCGAGCCGTAGCCCGTCGGCGATGGTTGGCACCCGGGACAGTGGCTCAAGGTAATCCCTGACGATTTCCTCGCCTGTCGGCAGATACTTTCCGGAAGGAGCCGTAGCCCCTTGGCCCGCAAGCAGCGCGCGGGCTGCCTCGTCGACATTGTAATCCCAGGGCGAGAAGACACGGACGTGGCCCCATTCGAGGATGGCCGCGCCGACCCGCGCTCCCTTCTCGAACACGGCGGGGCGTAGGCCGCGCTCGACGAGCCGGGCAGCAGCAGCCAGCCCGACGGGTCCGGCCCCGATGACGGCGACGGGAAGGTCGGGTGCAGGGATCGCGTTCATGAGTGTTTCCTTGTCTCGCGGACAGGCTCGCAGGCGATGCCGCGGCGTGGTTCGGGTGGGCACGACCCATCCGCGCAGCACTCGTCTGCCAGGAAGCCGATCAGGGAGTGCATGGCGGGATAATGCGCGCGGCAGATCAGCGTCGTGGCCTGCCGCTCCTGGGTGACGAGCGCTGTGTCGACGAGCCTCTTCAGGTGGTGCGAGAGCGTCGAGGCCGCGATTCCCATCTTCTCCTGGACCGCGCCGACAGGCAGGCCTTCGTCGCCGGCCCGGACCAGGATGCGGTAGAGTTGCAGGCGCGTCGGGTTGCCGATCGCCTCGAGCTGGGATGCTGCTATTTCGAGTTTCATGGAAATAGACTGACAGCCCTGCGGCTCGCAGTCAAGCGAATTTCGATAATTGTCGAAATAGAACTCATGGAGCCCTTCCATGCGCATGTCTACGCGCCCTTCCCCGGCTGTTCTGCTGGTCCTTGCCTGTGCCCTCTGGGGCGGCGCTACGGTTCTCAGCAAGGCCCTTCTCGCCTCGATCCCGCCCGTTACTCTCCTGCTGCGTCAGCTCGCCCCCAGCGCCGCCGCGCTCTGGCTTGCGCTCTCGCTCTCCAGGGGACGGGGACGGTCGCCGCGGCTGATGCTGCCACTCATCCTGCTCGGCCTTCTGAACCCGGGCATCTCCTACACGCTGAGCCTGATGGGCCTCGCCCGCATCTCAGCGAGCGTGTCGACGCTGCTTTGGGCGGCCGAGCTAATGATTCTCGGGCTGGCGGCATTGTTCCTGCGCGAGCCGGTGACGCCGCGGCTGCTAGCCGTGATGCTGGCGGGCATGTTCGGGGTCTCGCTGGTCTCCGACGCCTGGAGCGGCTTCCAGGGAAACGACAACGACTCCGCCGGAATCCTCCTCCTGCTCGGGGCCGTGCTGTGCTGCGCCTTCTACACCGTCCTCTCGTGACGACTGAGCGAGAGCCTCGATCCCCTATTCATCGTCGCAGTCCAGCAAACTGCAGGACTGGCCTGGGCGGTCGCTCTCCTCCTGTTGGGAACATCCCACGGCAGTCCGACCGATTTCGGACGGCTCTCCCCCGGACTAGCCGGGGCCGCGGCCCTCTCCGGGCTTCTCTACTACGCGGCCGCGTACTGGCTCTACGTCGCGGCATTGCGATCGGTCCCCGCCGCCGTGGCTGGGAGCTACTTCAACGTGATCCCGGTGTTCGGCGTGACGTTCGCCTTCGTCTTTCTCGGCGAGCGGCTGTCAGCGGTGCAATGGGCAGGGTCCGCGGTCATTCTCGCCGCGGTGTTCGAACTGGTCCGGTTAAAACGGGACAGCGCGCAGCCTCACAGCCTCACAGCCTCACAGCCTCATAGCGTCCTAGGCCCGCAGCCTCGCATTCTCGCATGTTATGAGACCCGCATCCTAGTAACCTCATAAGTACACATTCTATGGACAGAGGTCTTTGTGTCTCTGGCTCATTGTCTTGAGCACCTCAACTCGGCAAGCAGTCCACGGGATTTCGCATATTTCCATATCGAGGGCGTCACTGTGATTGCTTATAAGCCGTTGTATTGCTCCGCGGAATTCATCTATTCTCTCCCACATAAGTCGATATCTTTTCTTATTGATTCCGTGGCCGAGTGTAGTCTGAGACTCTGTTCTTGCATGGAGAACTCGTCGAAAACGAGCGCGGCATGACCAGGAATATGCCGTCCGCCATGCGATCAAGAGTGGAAAGTCAGCAGGGGCGGGCAAGCGAAAGCAATCGCCCCGCCCATCCCGAGCCTCTCTTGCATCCACTAACGGCTCTGCTAGCGGACGAGAGGGCGAAACGACGGAGGTTAGGGGGATATGGTGCCGTCGCGTGCGTGGAGGGGCACCCCCCGTATTATTTTGGGTCTCTGGAACAGTGGTATAGCGACGTCACTATTCGAAAGCTAATTAGTGGAATAGAGGAATGTTACCATGGCCTGAACGAGCTAACAGCACGAAAATACTTCGACTCGTGGCTCCGCTTCATGTTCGTGGGTGGATTCTATGCATCGCAGGGTCACTCCGAAGCCCAATTCTTCATCAAATTAAACCTTGGGACCGCAGATTCCTTGTCACTCGATAAGGCACTTATGTTTGTGTTCCGTCGCATTGATGACACAGACGACTTTACAATAGTAAACTCATCTAACGATAGAACGAGAGCGACATTTTGGGATGGGGTCCGTGCCACATGTAAACTACTCGTCGCGGTAGAGGTTTTTCCCTCATTCAAATTCGCCGGAACGGTGAAAACATCCTCGCGAACTAGAACGCCGGTGCTCGCCGACCTAAGTCGACGAGCAGGGCGGCTTCCATCTTGTGCGTCGGCGCAGGAGTACGAGATAGCCATCCATAAGAACAACACAGAGCTACTCGCATTACTTAGATCCAGACTAGAGGACGTCCTAATCGCGGGATTATCAGAATTTCGTGATACTGTTTCGCTAATAAGCGACCGCACACTACCGGATGTAGAGCAAATCGATGAATACATCGAGTCGACTAGCCTATTTTTCGCGCGGAAACTAGGCGGCAAGGGAAGTCGGTTTCGCCGCGGCTGCGCGTTGAAGCTATTATGGGCGATTTGCTACCACGGGTACGAAGCTAAGTGTGACACAGGTCGACTCGAGCAGTTCTTCATTCAATCTGGAAAACGAGTACGCCTGCACAGAATGCTTGGCGCCAATCCGGACACCCTCAATGCCGCCTACCATATCGTTGCGATCGATACAGGATGGTCATGTCAGCCGATAGACGATCTTGGAGAGAGACCATTTGTCGGGAAGACCGTCCAGGGGCGCAAGCAACTAAGGTCGATAGGGAGCATAAAGGTTCGTGCAGGTGAGAAGGAGATTGAGGCGCCGCTTGCGGATACCGCGGAGCAAGCATGGATTCCAGTTAGGAGGTCTGATGTCCGCATAAGCGGTGTCCAAGTAATCGAAGCGTGGTTGGAGATAACAGGCCCGTTGCGCGAACGCGCCGCGCAGCTGGGATTCGATGAGGCGGCTTCCCGGCTCTGGATTTGGCGCGAAGCCCGGACCAACCGGTTCAGCACGAACCTCCGTTCGCTGAAGGTTGGATGGTGGATCGACTTCCTGCGTTCACTCGAGGATGAGCCGCGACTGAGCGGCCTACCAATTACTCGACGGATAATCCGGAAGACAGTGGCAAATATTGCGGCGATGAATGGCAGCTTTAGCCATCAACTGCCCATGGCACTTCTCGACCATTCGAAGCATGTGCAGTCAAAGATGTATTTGACGGAGGATACCATCAGGGCTCTCTATGAGAACAAGATGCGAGAATACCTCAATTTGTGGGAGGCCGTAGCGGTAACCAATCTTGATGATGCTGCGATAAAGCTAGGAATCCCTGAGGCGGAACTCAAGAGAAGGAAAATGCTTGGGTTATCATCTGGCCTGGATTTCGCGCTTTTGAGCCCGACGGAAGAGGGCGACGCGGAACAGACATCGGTCTCTCCCGAAACTCTCGTTCCGGAGGCTACCTTGTTCACCCCTCACGTGGAGGCGCTGGAGAACCTCCATATCGCGAGACGCGCATTAATTCGAATGCAGGGTGAAATTTGCGCAGCCAATCCGCTCAGATGGATACGCACATGGCTGCCCTGGCAAGCAGTTGTGGAGGCGATTGCTACCCAATTGGAGCAGTCACGACATCGAGCAGCATTTAGGGCGGCCGCAGCGTCAGCAGAACGGAAGCTCGACGCCGGTAGCAAAACCTTCCCTGCAATCTGGTGACAGCAATGATGCTTAATGCTGGGAACTCTCTTCATCAGCGGATAATCGGGGCGCTACCGACCCGCGAATGGCAGGTCGATAGCCATCCGCTGGACAACGTTTGGTACATCAGCACCCAACGGGAAGGGGAGCGGTCAGAGCCGGAGACGGTTCGTTTTGACGTACCGATCGGCGCATGGCCGAACACCAGCAGCTTAGATGACGTCAGGCACATCAATGATCTGATCACCGCCAAGATTCTCGTCTGGTACTCGTTGGAGCCGGCGCCCATCGGTTGGCTTCGGACCGCATCGAGCGTTCCTGGCTTTCATCGAACGAACCTTAACTTTCTCCGATGGAAGACACACATCGGAGTGCAGTCGAACATGGAGCTAACCGCTGCCCATCATCGGGATTTCGCCGACCGATTTCGCGCCAAGGGGCTGGAAAGTTTGTTGGACGTTGAGGAACGGGCAAGACGCTTGGTCGAAGCGGCCAGAGCCGGGTTGATCCAACTGCCTCGGAAGAAGGGGGTGTTTTTCCACGCTGGCATCGAGAGGCTTCTGGGCCTAACCATCAACCAAACGCCTCCGGAAGCTATCGCGGTACTTTTGGACTACGCCCGGGAGCAAAATGTGCTCTTTCAACGGGGCAGTCGTAAACGTGTCGGCCCCCAACCCCGGAATACCACCAAAACTGCGGCGTTTGCGCAGCTATCCGTATGGCAGACCCTCTGGAGTTTTAACGAGTACCTCGTTCATGATCCTCTGCAGTATGACGCTTATACGGATCGAGGAGAGTTACAGCATATCTATGGCGGCTGGGCCGAAGACGGAAGGAAAACGCCGGATGCCCCTCCTTATCAGGTATCCTGGCTGATTGATGCGTCGCTCCGCTTCATCTTCGATACCGTCGTCGACGACATCTTCGCGTTTTGTCAGGACAGGGCTGCAGGAACGGAGGACAATGAGAGTCCGTATCTGCCCCGAGTTCGAGATCGCATAGATGCGCTCGGTTTCAACCCGATCGCGGGCATATACCGCCGCTCACGTTGGCAGGGGGTATCACGTGAGCTCCCTACAATGCGGGAGGTCACGTTCCGGTTGTTGGCCACCGCTGCCGTCATTGTCGTTGCAGCATTCGGGGCAAGGCGAGACTGCGAACTTCGCGCTCTCAGGCCAGGGTGTATCCAGGAAGATGAGTTCGGTGACCTGTGGCTCCATTGTTGGATAGCTAAGAATCGGCGCGAACTTACGAAGATTCCAGCAAATCGGGTTGTCGGCCATGCGGTCTCGATACTTGAACGGATCGGACATTTTTCCGCAAAGTACGGCGATCCAGCCTGGCTGCTCGAATACTTTGATCCATATGGTCCGGTCGATTTCAAGTTCAATGAGGGTCTGCAACAGTTCAGCTCATGGGTCAACGTACCAGTCCTGCCCGACGGTAACGTCTGGGAATTCGCCTCGCATCAATTCCGAAAATTCTTTGCTGTATCGTTCCAGTGGCGATATTTCTTCCCTGACTTCGGTGCCCTTAACCACCATCTGCGTCAGTCTATCGATGTTACCGCAGGCTACGCGAAGATGCGCGGCGCCGCGACTCTTCGGCAATACGACATCACGCAGGCGCGCAAGAAGGCTCAGGACGCCAGATGGATTGAAATGGATCGCGCCGACGCTCTCCGCGAGGTGGAGGAGGCGTTCATCGTTGAATTGCTCCGAGGAGTAGTTCAGCAAGGCGAAACGCTCGGGGGGGCGAAGGGCAGAGCCATCAGCGCCCAGCTGCAGGAGAAATTTTCAAACCAGATCGTCATCGGCTCGACCGCGGAAGCTGAGGGTTTCCTCAACCGCGAACTAGCCAAGTTGGCGGATCAGTTGCACATGAGACCCCACCCGGAAGGGCATGGACTTTGTGGCTGCGGACCGGAAGCCAAGGACAAAGAGACTGCTGGCTGCCTGATCGCTCGGGAAAAACAAACCGGCGAGAAGCCGAGCACACAGACTGAACCAGACCTCACGTATGCCGCTGACGACATCTGCTGCGCATGTGTTCACAACATCCGTATCAGGCAGCTTCTACCCTACTGGGAGCGTGCGTTCGAAAACGCGAAAATGGCAGCCCGTTCTTCGGTTACGGAGGTTTCGCGTATCGGAGAACAGCGAGTGGCATTTATCGAAGCAAACGTTTTTGCCGAGTTTAGGGATGATAATGTCGGGCCCAGGTAAATCTCCCAGGAGCCGGGGCGAGCAAGTCCGCGAGTCGTTCGAGAAAAAACTCGCAATCCTGGAGCGCCTAGCAGACATGAAGAAAGCGCGTCTTCCACTCAAGACGTGGTATCCAACGTCGCTCAGGGAATTCCGTGAATGGCAAAGCACGGGTGACTTTATTAGCTGGTCCAGCCAAAGCATCGACGCTCCTAACGGCAAATACCCCCAACTGTCTGCTCGCTTGGCCCAGGCACTCGACGTTCTTCGAACCGATCCCATCGAGAGGGAGAATGAAACCCTGAGAGCGATCAATACAGCCCTAATGAAACAGAACGTCCTACTAGAGGCGCAGGTGCGTAAGCTCGATGACCAAATACGACTGTTAAATGGCAGCGCTGGTCGCGCCAACGTTATTGCTCTCTACAGGGGTGATCGGAAAGAGTGACTGTCCGTTCAACCGTCCATTTTGAGCAGTTGCGTGTGGGGGAACGCACGGTTGCCCGCTACCCGATCGTGTCGAATTCCAGAGACGGCGTCGTTCTGCCGATCGCCGCATACCTTCAATACCGATCGGAACAGGATACCAGCGAGAAGGCCCTGGAAGCCGACGCGTACTGCTTGGCCGAATTCTGGGACTATCTTTCGTCTATGAAGATTTCATACGATCTCATAACGCCGCACATTCTTCGGCAATACTTTGACCGCGGTGCTAAGAGGGCGAGCAATGTCGTATTCCTTCGCGCAACTGACGCGACAGTAATATATAAAGAGACAATCCGTCGTAAGCGAGGACGTATTTACGACTTCTATCATGTTCTGCAGAACCGTCTTGAGTTGGTCAGTGGGATTCTTGCCCCCCGAGCCGCGAGTACATCCGCAACTTACAGGTTACCAGCGATCCCGGTAGGGATCGGTCTCGGGGTTCCACTTGCGTCCAACAATGATCATCACACAAGGCATGAGGCCCGGAAAGCAAAGGAAAGAAAGCGCAGACCGAAGTCGACGCCGTCCATCCTGGATGCGGAGAGTATACTAGACCGCCTCCTCGAACGGTCGGATGGCAATCGAGGAAGTACATACTACCTAGCCGCAAGCCTCGAGATGTATGGCGGAGCCCGCGGATGCGGCGTCGAGGACCTAACACTAACCGCACTTGCCGAGGCCGTCCTGGATGAACCCGAGATGGCGAGAGTAATTCGACCGATAGCACGGACGTTTAATGGAGCGAACCTAGCGGATGCCAACAATGGCTCACTTGGGATAACAATATTACGCGCACTTAAGACGTTGCAGACTGCGGGACGCCGCTACATATTTGCGATGGTTATTGAGAAGGGCAAAGCACGACCACTCCCGATCACCGTGTCGTTAGCGTTAGAGATTCTTGATTACATCTGGTCCGACCGCCGGGCGTTTGTCGAGCGTCGTCGGGCGCGAATTCCTCACTACAATCCGCCGGACAACGTCTTTCTGTCATACAAGACGGGCGAGGCGCTATGAACCGCCCCGGGTTTGCCGGAGGCCGTTTCGTTTGGGTCACGCTGCCATGGCTGGTTCTTCCAGCATGGCGTAGTAGCGCTCCTCGGCTTCAGCCGGCGGGACGTTGCCGATGGGCTCCAGCAGCCGGCGATTGTTGAACCAGTCGACCCACGTCAGCGTGGCAAACTCGACGGCCTCGAAGCTTCGCCACGGTCCGCGTCGATGGATGACCTCGGCCTTGTATAGCCCGTTGATCGTCTCTGCGAGAGCGTTGTCGTAGGAATCTCCAACGCTGCCCACGGAGGGCTCGATGCCGGCTTCGGCCAGGCGCTCGGTGTAGCGGATGCTGACATATTGAGAGCCCCTATCGGAATGGTGCACCAGACCGCCGCGATGGATGGGCCGCCGTTCGTGCAGAGCCTGTTCGAGAGCATCGAGGACGAAGCCCGCATGGGCGGTCCTGCTCACCCGCCAGCCGACGATCCGGCGGGCATAGGCATCGATGACGAAGGCCACGTAGACGAAACCCGACCAGGTGCTGACATAGGTGAAGTCCGACAGCCAGAGGCGGTTCGGCGCCGGAGCATGGAAGACCCGGTTCACATGGTCGCGCGGACATGGCGCCGCCTTGTCCTGCACCGTAGTCCGGATGGCCTTGCCGCGGATGACGCCGTGAAGGCCCAGGCCGGCCATCAGACGTTCGACGGTGCAGCGCGCGACGGTAAAACCTTCGCGCAGCATCTGCCGCCAGACCTTGCGCGCGCCATAGACCTCAAAGTTCTCGGCGAAGACGCGCTCGATCTCCGGCCTTAAGGCCATGTCCCGCTTCGCCCGCGCCGAGAGCTTCTCGGGATCGACCCGCTTGGCGACATGGTTGCGGTAGGTCGACGGGGCGATCGGCAGCACCTTGCAGATCGGCTCGACCCCGTGAACCTCGCGGTGATCGTCAATGAACGCAATCATCGTTTGAAAGGGCGGTCGAGCTCCGCCTGGGCAAAATAAGCGCTCGCCTTGCGCAGGATCTCGTTGGCCTGTCGAAGCTCACGGTTCTCCCGCTCCAGAGCCTTCAGCTTCGCTGCCATGTCCGTCGGCACACCGGCCCGCTTGCCGGCATCAACCTCGAACTTCTTCACCCACTCATTCAGAGTTTGCGCCGTGCAGCCGATCTTGGCCGCCACCGATGATACCGCCGCCCAGCGCGACGGATGCTCGGGCTCGTGATCAAGAACCAGCCGCACGGCTCGCTGGCGCACTTCGGGGGAAAACTTGTTCGTCGTCTTGCTCATGATGGCTCCACCTTCTCAGGAGTTGGAGCCTCCGGCAAACCCGGGGCGGTTCACTACGAGCCGGCTCTATGTCGCGTGTAATAGGCGGAAAGCTGCGCGAGGTCGGCCTGTCTGCGACAGCGCATAGACTACGCGCCACGTTTGCCGAGCAGATCGTCTACGACCTATACCACAAGGACAGGGCGGCAAACGGCGGTCGCGCAGATTTCATATCGATCATCGAGTTGGCCAGAGAAATGCTTGGCCACACCAGTGATAAAGCGATTCGGAAATACCTAAACAATATAACCAAGAACGACCGACTTCTTCGGGGCCACGTCGTAATCGTCGAGGATGCATCAGACTTCGCTTTATTGGATGAGATCGCAAAAAGGCTAGACGCGAGCAAAGACGAGACAATCAGGCGCGCCCTGGCGGAAATTATTGCGGCAGCGTAGGGTTCGACACCCCCGACTTCCAGGTTGGTACTTATTCATGGTCAGCGCCGGGCCGAATAGACCCGGGCTGCTGCGCAATTCCTCATTGTCAGCTTACGAGCAGTGTATTCGAGGCAATGACCGCTCAACGCGTTGATTTCCAAATTCAATTTGATCAGTACACATCGCCGATTCGACATCCGGTCTCCTTCCTTCGGCAGGTCGGCTGGCGCGAGATTGATGGTGACTTTCCTGCTCGGCATGGACAGGCCGGAAGCATGCAGCGCGGCCTGCACGCGCTCGCGGCTTTCCGCCACCGCCTTGTCCGGCAGGCCGACGATGTGGATACCCATCTTGCCCGGCGCGATCATCACCTGCACGTCGACGGGAACCGCCTCGATGCCCTGGAATGCAACCGTACTGACGCGCGAAACCATGCCCACTCCCCTTGCAGGCCAATCAGAAACCGGAAGAAACGCAAGACGCCGCCCACTCGGAACAAAGCATATCGACAGATGCGGCGCAAGAACGTTTATAGAACAAATGAACGTTTTGATTGCGATCCGGTTGTAGTGGGTTGTGTTCCGTGAACGAAAGGGGATCGGTCTTCTGCCGCAAGCAGGCTGGCGGAATATCAGACCGCTATGGCGTATGCCT
Organism: Rhizobiaceae bacterium; assembly: GCA_023953845.1. Taxonomy (NCBI): domain Bacteria; kingdom Pseudomonadati; phylum Pseudomonadota; class Alphaproteobacteria; order Hyphomicrobiales; family Rhizobiaceae; species Rhizobiaceae bacterium. The sequence goes on from JAMLJC010000001.1 coordinate 1,666,759, forward strand.
CGGGATGCGGCGAGAACGGGCGGATGTCGACGCCGCCGCGCGTCACTGTGACGAAGCTCGATGGCGGGATGGCGTGCCAGTTGGCCCCTTCCCTGTCGAAGGGCTCGGAGACGAGGCAGCGTCCCTTGTCCCGGACCTCCGACGTGTAGAGCGTCGGCGCATGGGCGTCCGTCGCATAGCGGATCGCGTAAAGCGTCTCGCCGTCCGAGAAGGCTGCGGTCAGCCGGATCGTGGTGTCGATGCCGCGCCGCCGCGCGACGCCGAGCACGCGCGCCGTGGCGCGTTCGGCCGCGCCCTGCGGATTTTTCGCCAGCCCTTCGTCCAGCATCATCAGGAAGAGCAGTTCGGAATCCGTCGTGCCTTCCATGCGATCGTAGAGATCGTCGCAGATGGCGGCCTCCAGATGCCTACGCAGCCTTTCGAAACCGCCGATCTGGCCGTTGTGCATGAACGACCAGCGGCTGCAGACGAAGGGATGGCAGTTGGCCCGGCTGGTGGTGCCGCCGGTCGACGCGCGCACATGGGCGAGGAACAGGCCGGACCGGATCTGCCGGCAGATGCTTTTCAGGTTAGGGTCCGACCAGGCGGGCAGGATGTCACGATAGAGACCGGGTTCCGGCCGCTCTCCATACCATGCCACGCCGAAGCCGTCGCCATTGGTGGGGGTTTTCGCCTCCAGCGCATGATGGCTTTGCGCGATCAGGGAGTGACATGGTTCGGTGACGATGTCCTCGAGAAAGACGTCGTCACCGAGATAGGCGGCCCAGCGGCACATGGCGGTCGATCCAAATCAGGCTGGAATCGTGTGAGCGCATGGTGAATTTTGCGTTAAGCAGGTTGGATGCGCCTGACTCGAGGCGCTGCGATGCAAGGGACGAGCATGCCGAAGCTGCCGAACGGCATCAGACATCTTCCATCCTTCCTCGACCGGCCGGCGCAGGAAGAACTGCTCGAGGAGGTTCGCGCGGCGGTGCGTGTGGCGCCGCTGTTCACGCCGGCGATGCCGCGCACGGGAAAGCCGATGAGCGTGCGCATGACCAATTGCGGCGTTCTCGGCTGGGTAACGGACAAGGAACGCGGCTATCGCTACCAGCCGACACATCCGGTCACCGGCGCGCCGTGGCCGCCGATCCCGCCGCAACTGCTGGCCCTTTGGCAGGAGGTGGCCGACTGCGGCCTGCCACCCGAAGCCTGCCTCGTGAACTTCTACACGGCGGAAGCGAGGATGGGCCTGCATCAGGATCGCGACGAAGCGGAGTTCTCGGCTCCCGTCGTGTCGGTATCGCTCGGCGATACCTGTCTTTTCAGGATCGGCGGCACGTCGCGCACCGATCCGACGTCGTCGTTCAGGCTGCACAGCGGCGACGTCGTGGTGCTCGGCGGAGAGGGCCGCCTCGCCTTCCATGGCGTCGACCGCATCTATCCGGGGACATCGACATTGCTCGCCAATGGCGGCCGCATCAACCTGACATTGAGACGGGTGACGAAAGGCGGATGAAGCACCACCCATCGGCGACCCCGTCTTCCATCGTTCCGGTATCCACCGATTGTCGCGGCGACATGTTTTTGCTGGCGGACGGGGCCGAACCATGCACGATCCGGATAGACCCGCAGGATCGCAGCCATGACAGCCCGTCCAATTCCGTTGCCTACATTCGACGACGTTCGCGCGGCGGCGCAGCGCCTCAAGGGTCTGGCGGTCGAGACGCCGCTTCTGGAATCGCATGCCCTCAACGAGCGTTTTGGCGGGCGCGTCCTGTTCAAGCCGGAAGTGCTCCAGCGCACGGGCTCGTTCAAGTTCCGCGGCGCCTACAACAAGATCGCATCGCTGGCGCCGGAGGAACGGGCGCGGGGCGTCGTCGCCTATTCTTCCGGCAACCATGCGCAGGGCGTGGCGGCCGCGGCAATGATGTTCGGCATCGACGCGGTGATCGCCATGCCGCACGACGCGCCGGAGATCAAGCGGCGCAATGTCGAGGCGCTGGGCGGCACGGTCATCACCTTCGACCGTTTCAAGGACGACCGCGACGCTGTGGTGAAGGCCTATGTGGACGAAGGGCGGGTGCTGGTGAAGCCGTTCGACGATCCGCTGATCATCGCCGGTCAGGGCACGGTCGGGCTGGAGATCATGGCGCAAGCCGAACGTCTCGGCATGACGCCGGATGTCGTCGTATCGCCCTGCGGCGGCGGCGGGCTGATCAGCGGCATCGCGCTGGCGGTCAAGGCGCTGTCACCGGCGATTGAGGTCTGGGCGGCGGAGCCGGAGCATTTCGACGATACGAGACGCTCGCTGGCCGAAGGAAGGCGTATCGCCAACGAGCCGGGCCATAACTCGATCTGCGACGCGATCCTCGCGCCGATGCCCGGCGAGATCACCTTCGCCATCAACCGCACGGCGCTTGCCGGTTCGGTGGCGGTGACCGACGCGGCGGCAGCGGCGGCCATGCGCGACGCGGCATCATATCTGAAGCTGGTAGTCGAACCTGGGGGCGCGGTCGCGCTCGCGGCCCTGTCGACCGGCGAAATCGATCTCGCCGGTCGCTGCGTGGTCGTGGTGCTGTCGGGAGGCAATGTAGATCCCGGCCCCTATGCCGGAATCCTCGCCGGTCGCTGAGGCTGACCGGTCAGCCCCAGATCGGACAGCTGCGGTCGCGACGGCCAAAGCTGACGATGACGCGATCGCCCCGGCGGTCGCGGCCGGCAACCTCGATGGTACGGCGTCCGACGTCAACCACGCGGGCGCGGCGGATACCCATGCGTTCGGCCTTGCGCAGCGCGCGGTCCGCGGTGCACTCGCTGCGGCGGCCTTCGCGATACTCGTCGCGGCGCATCCGCTCGCGGCACTCGCGGTAGCGCGGATCGCAATCGTCGTCGCGGAGGCGTAGCTGCGGGCCGTCGCGGTCGATGCGGAACTCCACCTGCGCAGACGCCAGGCCGGCGCCGAGCGGCACGCTGGTCAGGGCCACACCGATGGCCAATGCGGAATTGATGAGGAAGTTGCGCATCCTTGTTTTCTCCGTTCTGCGCGACAACGCGGGTCGCGCGATTCGGTTTCATCGCACGCATGAACAACGGGGAAGCAGGAGCTTTATTCCTGTCAGTCGAGCGTGCGGCGGAAGCGAAGCAATGCCATTGCGGCGAAAAACAGGATGAAGCCGCAAAGCCACAACACTTCCGTCGAAATCGCGGCGAAATCCGCTCCCTTCAGCATCACGGCGCGGACGATGCGGTTGAAATGGGTGAGCGGAAAGATCTCGCCGAAATATTGCGCCCAGTCCGGCATGCCGCGATAGGGGAACATGAAGCCGGACAGCAGGATCGACGGCAGGAAAAAGAAGAAGGTGAGCTGCATCGCCTGCATCTGCGTCCGCGCGGCGGTGGAGATGGTGTAGCCGAGCAGCACGAGCGCCATGACGAAGGCCAGGATCACCGAAAGCAGCAGGGGCAGCGAACCGACGAAAGGAATGTCGAACAGGAGCTTTGCGGCGACGAGAACGACCGTCACCTGGACCGCGCCGACGACGAGATAAGGCAGCACCTTGCCGAGCATGATCTCGGTCGGACTTGCCGGCATGGCGAGGAGGTTTTCCATGGTCCCGCGCTCGGTTTCGCGGGTCAGCGCCATCGAGGTCATCATGACCATGGTCATCTGCAGGATCACGCCGAGCAGGCCCGGCACGATGTTGAACTGCGAGATGCCTTCCGGATTGTAGCGGCGGTGGACCACCACATCGAGCGCGCCGCGTGCGTTCTCGGCCGCCGCCTGCTGCATGCCCTGTTCCCTCAGCAGCGCCTGCGCCGCGACGGTGGACAGCGTGGAGATCGCGCCGCTGGAGGCGGAGGGATCGGTGGCGTCCGCCTCGATGAGGATCTGCGGCCTGTCGCCGCGCGAGACGCGGCGCGCAAAATCCGCCGGGATGGTGACGACGAAGGAGACGTCGCCTCGCGTGATGAGCAGTTCGGCCTGCCTCGCGCTCTCCACGACATGGTCGAAGCGGTAGTAGCCGGTGACCTGCAAGGCCGAGACAATGGCGCGGGTGTAGTTGTCGTTGCTGGTGACCATCAGTGCGGCGGGAAGCTGCTTCGGATCATTGTTGATGGCGTAGCCGAAGAGCACGAGCTGCATCAGCGGCACGCCGAGCATCATGGCGAAGGTGATGCGGTCGCGCCGCATCTGGATGAATTCCTTCATCAGCAGTGCGCCGAGCCGGGCGAAGGAGAAGAACCGGTTCATGCCATGTTATCCTTCGAGCCGGCCATGAACTGGATGAAGACGTCTTCGAGGCTCGTCTCGCCGGGCTTGACCGTGATGCCGTCGCGCCGGCCGATCTCCTCCAGCGATTCTCCCAGCGCCGCCTTATCGGAGCCGACGACATGCAGCGTCGCGCCGAACGGCGCCACCTGCTCGACGCCGGGTTTGCCCTGAAGATCGACGGCGACGCGGTCAAGGTCCGGCCCGCTGACGACGAAGGTGGTCAGGCCCGCATTGCGGATGACCTCCTCCACCGTGCCGGACGCCAGCATCCTGCCATAGGAGATATAGCTGATGCGGTGGCAGCGCTCGGCCTCGTCCATGTAGTGGGTGGAGACCAGAACGGTGAGGCCGCCGCGCGCGAGATGATGGATCTCGTCCCAGAACTCGCGCCGCGCCTTCGGGTCCACGCCGGCCGTCGGCTCATCGAGTAAAAGCAGTTTCGGCTTGTGCATGATGCAGGCGGCGAGCGCCAGCCGCTGCTTCCAGCCGCCGGACAACGTGCCGGCGAGCTGGTCGCGACGCGACGTCAGGCCAAGCTCCTCAAGCGTGCGATCGACATGCTCCTTCGCCGGCCTCAGCTGGTAGAGCCGGGCGACGAACATTAGATTCTCGGCGATGGTCAGATCCTCGTAGAACGAGAACTTCTGTGTCATGTAGCCGACTTCGCGCTTGATCTTCAGGCTGTCGGTCCTGAGATCGTGGCCGAGCACCTGGCCCTCGCCCTCGTCGGGCGTCAGCAGGCCGCACATGATGCGGATCGTCGTCGTCTTGCCCGAGCCGTTCGGGCCGAGGAAGCCGACGATCTCGCCTTCGGCCACATCCATAGAGACATGATCGACCACCGTCTTGGTGCCGAAACGCTTGACGAGGCCGCGCACGGCGATGGCGAGCGAGCGTCCGTGAGTGGCGATCGGCGAGGCGTGAACGGCAGCGTCAGTCATTCCGCTCACCGTTGCCGGCGAGACTGACATCGACGATCTGGCCGGGCTGCAGGGCGGTCGCATCGGCTTCCGGCCGCGCTTCGACGAGATAGACAAGCTTCTGGCGCGATTCGAGCGAGTAGATGACGGGCGGCGTGAACTCCGGATCGGGAGAGACGTAACTGACTTTCGCCTTCAATCCCGGCTTGCAGCCGTCACACCGCACGTCGAGCACCGAGCCCACGGCGAGGGCTGAGAAATGCGTTTCCGGCACATAGACCTTCAGCTTCACCGCGCCGTCCGGCAGCATGGAGACGACGGGCGCAGATGGGCCGGCCAGGTCGCCCGGATTGCGGATCACGTCGTCGATGCGGCCCGCCGCAGGCGCTGCGATATCGCGCTTGGACAGTTTCCAGTTGGCCTGATCAAGCGTGGAACGCGCCTGCTTGACCTGATTCTCCGCGGCCTTGATCTCCTCCGGACGCGCCGGCAGATGCGCGACGGCGAGGTTCGCCTCCGCCTGACTGATGGCGGCGTTGGAGACCTCCACCTGCGTGGTCGCCTCGTCCAGTTGCGCGCGGGTCGCGGTGCCTTTCTGGTAGAGATCCTGGATGCGCGCCAGCACCCGTGCGTTTTCAGCAGCCTGCGCCTCGGCCGAGCGCACTGCCGCCTCCAGCACGGCGATCTCCTCGGGCCGCCGCCCGATCCTGAGATCGGCAAGCTGGGCCTCGGCCTGTGCGAGCGCCGCCGTCGCCTGCGCGACCGCGATCTCGGCGTCGCCCTTGTCGAGCGCGGCGATCCGCTTGCCCGGCTCCACCCGGTCGCCGCGCCTGACGGCGACCTCGGTAACCTGCGCCACGTCGATCGGCGCGAGCAGCACGAACTCGCCTTCGACGTAGCCGACAGCCAGCGGCGCGGCCGGCGCGCAGGACGCGAACAGCGAGGCGGCAAGCGGAAGCGAACAGAGAAGGCTCATGTCAGTTCCCCTTCGAGGGATCAGGGTTGCGGGCGGCGAGCATGGCGTCGAGATTGGCGGTGGCCGCGGCGATCACAGCGGCCATCTGCTCCGGGCCGATGCCCGTCCATCCCATGCGGCGGAGCACCGCCTCGCGCCCGATGCGGAAATAGACGATCTGTCCGATCAGGGTGAAAACGGTCAGCCTCGTCGCCTCGGACTCCGCGTCCTCGCCCGTGGCGGCCTGCCAGATGCGGCAGAGACGGCGATGCATCGGCTCGAACATGCGGTTGTAGACCGTATCGAGCGCCGCCGTGGGATGCGCGAGTTCCCGCAGGATGAACTGGACGAAATCCCCTGATTCCGGCCGGCCGAGAAGAAACGTCGCCATGGTCGTGACCACGGTCCGCAGCAGCGCCCGCGCCGTTTCGGCCGTGAGATCGTCAGGCTCGGGCGCGGTCGCCAGCACCTGCGCGGAGAGCGTGCCCATCGTCGCGGCGATATGCTCGGCGCAGGCGATGCGAAGACCTTCCTTGCCGCCGAAATGATAGGCGATTGAACCGATATTGGCGTTCGCCGCGGCGGCGATCTCGCGCGTCGACGTGCCATCAAAACCTTTTTGACCAAAGAGCCGCAGCGCCGCTCCCACCAGGGCGAGGCGGGTCTGATCGGCGGAGGTCTGGGCCGTCGTATTTGTATCTGGAGCGGCGTTCATGCTTCATATATTTAATCAATCGATTGATTAAAGTCAACATATAAGGAATAGCAGCAGAACCGGCCCAACTATCCGCGTCGGCGGCCGGACGAAAAATCAAGAAGAACGAGCGGTCAAAGTGCCTTCAGGATTGCAGCGCTGCGCTGCGCGCCGTCGAGGACAAGTGCGGAACGCGAAGGAGGTGGGGCGGCCAGCGCCGCGCCGATCGCAGCGGCAAGCGCTTCGCCGCTGATACCGTGTTCCGGCAGCACGACGGCGAGGCCGAGGCGCGCGAGGCGTTCGGCGCGCATGGTCTGTTCCGTCTCCCCGCTGGCTGCGAAAGGCACCAGCACCGATCGGCAACCGGCGCGCAACACATCGCAGACCGTGTTGTAACCGGCCTGCGAGACGGAAAGCCGTGCGGAGGCCAGCAGACCGGCAAAATTTGTGCGGAAGCGCTCCACCGCCATGTTTGCGGGTGCGCCGCTCGCGGCGACCGCGAACGCGTCGCCGGCGAGGTTGGGGCCTGTGATGAGCAGCCAGCGCAGGTTCTGATCCAGCCGTTTCGCGGCATCGACAGCCGCGGCGACGAGGTCTCGCCCCGCCGCGCCGCCGCCGGCGGAGACGATAATGTCGAAACGTTCTTGCGAGGGTAAGGGCGGCTCCGGCGCCACCAGTCCAGTATAGGCGACGGGCGGCCGGATCGCGCCGGTAAGTGGAAACGTCTCTTCGAGCCGCACGAAAGCCGGGTCGCCATGGACGAGAACGAGGTCGAAATAGCGGTTGAGCGTATCGACCGTCTCCTCGTTGCGCCCGGGCTTGGTGCGCTCCTGCAATATGTCGCGGATGGAGGTGACGATGCGCGGCCTCGGCTCCGCCTTCACGGCTGCGTCGAGCAGCGGCAGCAGTTCGAACCGCATCTGCCGGCGGCCGAACGGAAAGGCCTCGATGACGAGGATGTCGGGCGCGAGCGCATGGAAGACTTCCAGAAGCCGGTCGCGGCGCATGGCCTCGAATGCCTTGCCGGCCGGCTCGCCGGTCGCTGTCACGAGGCCGGAAAAGCCTTCGTCGCGTGAGGTCAGCGCGGGCAGAGCGACGTGCGCGACGCCCGGCGCGGGAAAACCCGCGACCGGCGTGCCGCCGGTGACGACGGTGACATCGAACCCGTCCGCGGCGAGTGCGCTCGCGACGCGGCTGGCGCGGGCGAGATGGCCGATGCCCAGCAGATGCTGGACGTAGAAGAGGACGCGCCGGCCTGTCATGACCCTTCCCGCCACGACGCCTCGAACAGGCCCGTCAACTGCCTGATGCTCGACCGGTGGTCGAAGGATTCGCGCACACGCTTTTCCGCCGCGTCGCCGAGCCGGCGTCTCAGCGACGGGTCACGGATGGCACGTGCCAATATCGCTGCAAGGGCGGCCGGGTCCTCGGGCGGGATCAGCAAGCCGTTCTCGCCGTCCGTCAGTAGTTCCGGCACGCCGGCGACATTCGTGGACACGCAGACCAGCCGCTGGCTCGACGCCTCGACCAGCACGTTGGGCAAGCCGTCGCGGTCGCCGTCTACGGCGACACGGCAGGGCAGCGCAAAAATGTCGGCGCTTCGGTAGAGCACCAACACCTCCTCCTGCGCGAGCGCGCCGCGCCAGACGATCCTGTCGGTCAGGCCGAGTTCAGTCGCCTGCGCCTTCAACGCGTCGAGACGATCCCCGCCGCCGACATGCTCGAAGTGCCATGCGAGGCCGGAGGGCAGCAACGCCAGCGCCCGCAACAGAATGTCGTAGCCTTTCTTCTCCACAGCGCGGCCGACGCTCAGGATTCGGACAGGCGCGGCCGGATCGCTGCCGTCCCGCTCCGAGTCGGCTTTTGCCGGCGAGCCGAAACGTGTCAGGTCGAGGCCGTGATAGCTGAGATGCACGGTTCCGCCGCCAGCAAGCCGTTTCAGCCGGCCAAACCCATCCTTCGTGCAGGTGACGGCCCAGCGGGCGGAGGCAAGCTTGCCGGCGAGGTCCCAGTCGGGCGAGGTCCAGATGTCCTTGGCATGGGCCGAGCAGGTCCATGGCACGCCGAGCAGAAGGCTGGCGTAGCGCGTCACCGATGCCGGCGTGTGGATGAAGTGCGAATGCAGCCAGCCGGCGTCGCGCGGCCATTCGGCGGCCAGCACCAGCGCCTGCCCGAAGCGACGCACGCGGTTGCGGCTGGTGTCGCGGCCAAGGTCCTTGAGGAAGGCCGGCAGGGCGCTCCGGAAGCCGCGCGTCGGCAGCACCCGGAAGAGCGAGCGCAGGACGCGGCCCGGCTCGTCATGCAGATATTCGGGCAGATAGGAGACCGGCGCCCGGATATCGTCATGGACCGGATGGCGTTTTCTGTCAGTGGGCCGGCGCAGCGCCACCAGCCGGAGTTCGAGTCCGGCCTGCTCCAGCCCGAGCAGTTCCTGAGCGATAAAAGTTTCCGACAGGCGCGGATAGCCTTTCAGCACCACGACGATCTTGCGGCGCATGGTCAAGGATCAGGTCGAGCCTTCGACGACCGAGAGCCGAGGGCGCGAACGCGAATCCAGCCATTCGCCGACGATCTCGGAAATATGGGCAAGGCCGTCCAGCCTCAGATCGGGGTTGCTTTGCGAAGGGCGCGGCCGGTTCGGCAGGTTCTTCAACGCCGAGGCAAAGCGCGGCGCGTCTTCCGCTTCCTCCGGCAGGAGCATGTCGACGAGGCCGAGTTCGGCGGCGCGGCGCGCGCGGATCAACTGCTCCTCGCGCGGACGCACGCGTGGCACGATCAGCGCCGGCTTGTCGAAGGACAGAATCTCACAATAGGTGTTGTAGCCCCCCATGGCGACGACTGCCCTGGCACCGGCGACCAGCTCCTCCATGCGGTTGTCGAACTCGATCATCCTGAGATGCGGGATGGCGCCGCCTTTCTTCAGGAGCTTCTGCCGCTTCCTGGCGGGCATATAGGGTCCGAGCACGACGAGCGCCTTGTGGGTCAGTTCGGGGTCCTGCTGGTATGCGTGGATGACGTCGTGGATCAGGTCCGAGCCGTCGCCGCCGCCGCCGGTGGTGACGAGCAGATAGTCGCCCTCGGGACGATGTTCGGGCAATTGCTGCTGCGACAGGCTGCGCTGCAGGAAACCGACATATTTCATCTTCGCGCGCACATTGGCGGGAACGTCGAGGCCGGTCAGCGGATCGTAGAAATCAGGCGGGCCGTAGGTCCAGATCATATCGTAGAACCGGCCGATCTTGCGCATCACGTCGCGCTGCTTCCACTCGGCCTCGAGCAGATGCGGCGCGTCCATCACCTCGCGCAGGCCGAGCACCAGCGTCGTGCCGCGCGTCTTGAGATAGGCGAGCGTGTCCTCCACCTCGCCGCGCAGGCCGAGCGGCTCCTTGTCGACGATAAAGATATCCGGCTGGAACGTCTCCGCCGTATGCCGGATGATCGACTGCCGCATCTTCAGCGTCTCGTCCAGCGCGTGATGGCGCTCCAGCGATGTGTACTCGCCGTTCCTGAGCTTGATGACGCTGGGAATCTTCACGAAATCGACGCGGGCGCGGTAGTCGAACGCGCCGGCGATCGTGGCCCCCGAAATGATCAGCACGTCGAGGCCGCGATAGTTCTCGACCAGCGCATGGGCGATCGTCCTGCATCGCCTGAGATGCCCGAGCCCGAACGTGTCGTGGCTGTACATCAGGATACGCGCATGTTCGAAACGCCGCATTACAGCCAAACCACTCGATCCTGACGCCGGACAATTCTCATGACACGCAGCCCGCACCAATCGATTTAATGCCGAAAGCCATACCGCCTTGGGACAAGCGCCGGAATATTCCTATTAATGACACCTGACGCCCGCTGCGGAATATCCTGGACGATAGGCGGAAGACGCGACGAGAAGCAACGTAACTTCGCGTAGCTTACCCCACGCCGCGTGAGCCTGCCAACACGGAATCTGGCGGCGGGGCTTGCCCTTCGCGCTCAGCACTCCTCTCCGAAACGGGCGCCGACAAGGGCCTCCAGCGCGCCGACGGCCGCTTCCGCGTCGGGGCCGCTCGCGGTGATGCGTATCGAGCAGCCAGGGCTCGCCGCCAGCATCATCAGGCCCATGATGGATGTTCCGCCTACCCTGATGCCATCCTTCTCGACGTTGATGTCGGCCTGAAAGCCACTGGCGAGCTGAACGAACTTCGCGGATGCGCGGGCATGCAGGCCGCGCTGGTTGACGATGATGACATCGCGGCTGACCGGATCTGCTGACACGCTCGCCACGCTCATTTGCTGGTCAGGAGTTGACTGGCGACATTGATGTATTTGCGGCCGGCATTCTGCGCCTCGTTGAGCGCGCTGGCCATATCGCCCGTCTTGCGCACGCTGGACAGCTTGATCAGCATCGGCAGGTTGACGCCGGCGATGATCTCGATCCGGCCCGGTTCCATCACGGAAATGGCGAGGTTGGACGGCGTGCCGCCGAACATGTCGGTGAGGATGATGACGCCCGAACCGGTATCGGCCGTCGCGACCGCCTGCACGATGTCCCGGCGGCGCTGCTCCATATCGTCGTCCGCGCCGATCGAAACCGTCTCGAAACTCTGCTGAGGTCCGACAACATGCTCGACGGCATTTCGAAATTCCTCGGCGAGTCGACCGTGCGTGACCAGCACGAGACCGATCATTCTGCTTTGGCTCCCGTCATAGCGCGTTCATCGACGCCTGCTACTCTCATCGCGCTTCCGGCGGGCCGGCAGCGAGTGCGCTATCTTGTCGACCGGCGGTCGCTTGACAAGCCCAAATTTGCCGAGCACTGGGCCATTTTGACGCATTGGACGACTATCGGCGCTCCGCCTGCCCGTCATGTTCATCCGGAAAGGCAGGCGCGGATCGCGGCGATGGCCGATCGTGTCGCCCGCTCGCGCAGCGTCAGCGACGGTACCGGAACCCCCGCGATCGTCTCTTCTCCCGGTTCCTGGTAACGCGGCGCCATCGCGCTTTCGGCGAGACGCACGACGAGATCGATGACGGCGCGGCTCTCCGCCGGGCACGGCACAGGGCCGAGGCCATGGACCTCGACCAGGCCCTCGATGGTAGGGGGCGCCTCGAGGATCAATCTGCCGCCGGCAATGCGCGCCAGGCATTGGTCGTCGGCGATAAGGCGTGCGAAGCAGCCGCGCCCGCGCCAGTGTTCGATCAGGCCGAGTGCGAGCGCCGTCTTGCCGGCGCCGGAGCGCCCGGTGATGAGGACGCCCTTTTCGCCCAGGATCACCGCCGTTCCGTGCAGATTGCTCGCCGGGCTCATCCCTCGGCCGGCAACGTCACCACGAAACGGGCGCCCTTCACCTCGCCGGGCTTGGTGCCGGGAATGTTTTCCGCGGTCAGCGTGCCGTTATGCGCCTCGATGATCTGGCGGCTGATCGACAGGCCGAGGCCGGAATTCTGGCCGAAAGCCTCGCTCGCGGGCCGGTCGGTGTAGAAGCGCTCGAAGATGCGGTCGATGTTCTCGGCGCGGATGCCCGGTCCGTTGTCGTCCACGGTGATGATGTTGAACTTGCCCGATCGCGACAGATTGATCGAGATGTGACCACGGTCGTCAGGCACGAAGGAGCGCGCATTCTCGATCAGGTTGGTGATGACCTGACCGATGCGCAGGTCGTGGCCAAGGCAGTAAAAGCCCTTGGCGCCCTGCGGGAGCTTGCCAGCCTTGAAGGCGATCTCCACCGTCTTCTTGTGCCGCCCGCCATCGGCGGACACCGATACGAGGTCGCCGATCAATTTCCTGAGATCGACCTTGCCGGCATCCTCGCGCGCCAGTTCCGCGTCGAGGCGGGACGCGTCCGAAATGTCGGTAATCAGCCGGTCGAGCCGCCTGACATCGTGCTGGATGATCTCCATCAGGCGATTGCGAGATGCCTCGTTCCTGGCGAGCGGCAGCGTCTCAACGGCGCTGCGCAGCGAGGTCAGCGGATTCTTCAGTTCGTGGCTGACATCAGCGGCGAAACTCTCGATGGCGTCGATTCGCGCATAGAGCGCATTGGTCATGTCGCGCACCGCGACGGACAGGTTGCCGATTTCGTCCTGCCGGTCGGAAAAATCCGGGATCTCCTCGCGGCTCTTGACGCCGCGCCGCACCCGCACGGCCGCGGCGGCCAGACGCCGCAGCGGCTGGGCGATCGTCGAGGCGAGCAGCATGGAGAGGATGGCGTTGGCAAGGGCCGCCACGCCGAAGACGCGCAGGATCGCCTTGCGCTCCTCGGCGACGATCTTGTCGATGTCGCCGCCCTGCGTGGAGAGCATCAGCACGCCGAGCACGGCGCGAAAGCGCTGCACCGGCACGGCGACGGAGACGATCTGCTCACCCTGCTCGCTGATGCGCACTTCCGTGGCCGGAGTGCCGGTCAGCGCCCTTATGACCTCGGGAAAGGCGGCGCCGCTGCCGCCCGGCTGCTCGCGATAGATGGGAAGATCCGTCGGGCTGAAGAAGTTCGCCACACGCTTGTAGATGCGGTCGAGCAGATCCGGCTGGTCGTCGGCCACCGGCGGCAGGTCGAAACGCAGGATCTGGCCGCGCGAATAGAGGTGCCGGGAGTCCAGCAGCAGGTTGGCGTCGCGGTCGTATATGCGCGCGCGAGTGCGCGTTGGCGAGATCAGCCGCCGGAGCACGGGCGCCACGCGTTCCGGGTTGATGGGGAAGTCGAGGCTGTCGAGCTGGTCGCTGCCCGGTGCGAGGCTCTCGCCGGCCTGCAGCTCCAGCAGCTTTTCGGGGTCGATGCGGATGGAATCCGTCTCGACGGTCGCCGAGGAGGCGATGGCTCCGGCGATGATCTCGCCCTGCGTCATCAGGCTTTCGACGCGGGCCTCGATAAGGCCGTCGCGGAAGGTGTTGAGATAGAGTACGCCCACGACGAGCACGGCGAGCGCCGCGAGGTTGAGGAACAGGATGCGGCGCGTCAGGCTGGAAAATATGTAGTGGCCGAGCACACGGCGCATGGGCACCGTGATCCTGCTCATGAGGCGTGGCAGTGTGCGGCCACGCCCCGGGCCGGCTACAGCCGGCTTCCTGATCTCGATGTCAACCGCCATTTGCGGCGCAGGCTCCCGGCTTACGCTTCGCGGAAGCGGTAACCCACACCGTAAAGCGTCTCGATCATCTCGAAGTCGTCGTCGACCGCCTTGAACTTCTTGCGAAGCCGCTTGATGTGGCTGTCGATGGTCCGGTCGTCGACATAGACCTGCTCATCATAAGCCGAATCCATCAGCGCGTCGCGGCTTTTTACGACACCCGGCCGCTGCGCCAGCGAATGCAGGATCAGGAACTCCGTGACGGTCAGCGTCACCGGCTCGCCCTTCCAGGTGCAGGTGTGGCGCTCTTGGTCCATGACGAGCTGGCCGCGTTCCAGCGATTTCGATTGCTGGTTCGGCGTCTTGGCTGCCGCTTCGCGGGCGCTGGCCCGGCGCAGCACGGCCTTGACGCGCTCGACCAGCAGGCGCTGGGAAAACGGTTTTCGGATGAAGTCGTCGGCGCCCATCTTGAGGCCGAAAAGCTCGTCGATCTCGTCGTCCTTGGACGTCAGGAAGATGACGGGCAGGTCGGTCTTCTGGCGCAGGCGGCGCAGAAGCTCCATGCCGTCCATGCGCGGCATCTTGATGTCGAGGATCGCGAGATTCGGCGGCCGAGCCGCCAGTCCTTCCAGCGCCGAAGCGCCGTCGGTATAGGTTTCGACGCGATAGCCTTCGGACTCCAGCGCGATCGAGACCGAGGTGAGGATGTTCCGGTCGTCGTCGACAAGCGCGATAGTCGCCATTTCGTTTGGCTCCCTCATGAGCGGGCGTCCCTTCCTGCTTCAGGACGCGCTATTGGAGGACAAATTGGGTACAAATTGTGGCAGAGATTCCCGGCGGAGTCACCCTGGCCTCGTTCCGGGACGGAGTCTGCACCCGCAGCGCGCTACGCTTATAAACGATTTAAAAGAAATTCAAAAATCTTAAATCGATTAATAATTTGAAATTGCTTCGCTTTTCTGCTTCCCGCTTTTTGTGAGGCTGCGCAGATGGTCTCGCGCCCGGCATGGGCGGCGTGCGGCGTATTTCATATCGAGGGGAATGCATGATCGAAATCGGGAAGCGCAACCCGGCGTGCGGAATCGCCGCCATGGGTCTGCGGACGGCTGGCACGGTGCGGTACAATTTCGCGCCTCATGCGCTTTACGAGGAGGCGCTGCGCCGCGGCGAGGTGGGACTGACCGCGTTCGGCGCGCTGGTAGCCGACACCGGGCCCTATACCGGCCGCTCGCCGAAGGACAAGTTCGTGGTCCGCGACGAGAACACCGAGGCGAGCGTCTGGTGGGACAATAACGCGCCGATGTCGCGCGCCCAGTTCGATCTGCTGCATGCCGATTTCCTCGCCCATGCGGCGTCGATGGACCTTTATGTGCAGGATCTCGTCGGCGGCGCCGACCCGACACATGCCCTGCCGACACGCGTCGTCACCGAACTCGCCTGGCACTCCCTGTTCATCCGCAACCTGCTGATCCGGCCGGACCGCGCGGCGCTCGACAGCTTCGTGCCGGAAATGACGATCATCGACCTGCCGTCCTTCAAGGCCGATCCGGCCCGCCACGGCACCCGCACCGACACGGTGATCGCTCTCGATCTTGCCCGCAGGGTCGTGCTGATCGGCGGCACCGCCTATGCCGGCGAGATGAAGAAATCCGTCTTCACGGCGCTCAACTATTCGCTGCCGGGCAAGGGCGTGATGCCCATGCACTGTTCGGCCAATGTCGGCCCCGCCGGCGATTCGGCCGTGTTCTTCGGCCTTTCCGGCACCGGCAAGACGACGCTTTCCACCGATCCGAACCGGACGCTGATCGGCGACGACGAGCATGGCTGGGGCGAGGACGGCGTCTTCAATTTCGAGGGCGGCTGCTATGCCAAGACCATCCGCCTGTCTGCCGAGGCCGAGCCAGAAATCTTCGCCGCCGCCAATCGTTTCGGAACGGTGCTGGAGAACGTCGTGCTCGACGAGGAGGGCGTGCCGGACTTCGACGACGAATCGCGCACGGAAAACACGCGCTGCGCCTATCCGCTCGATTTCATCCCGAACGCCAGCGAGAGCGGTCGCGCCGGATATCCGAAGAACATCATCATGCTGACGGCCGACGCCTTCGGCGTCATGCCGCCCATCGCGAAACTCACGCCGGCGCAGGCGATGTACCATTTCCTCTCCGGCTACACCGCCAAGGTCGCCGGCACAGAGCGTGGGGTGACAGAACCGCAGCCGGAATTCTCGACCTGCTTCGGCTCGCCCTTCCTGCCGCGCCATCCCTCCGAATATGGCGACCTGCTGCGCCGGCTGATCGCCGAGCATCAGGTCGACTGCTGGCTGGTCAACACCGGCTGGACCGGGGGCGCCTACGGCGTCGGCAAGCGTATGCCGATCAGGGCGACACGCGCGCTTCTCTCCGCCGCGCTCGACGGTTCGCTCGGCAATGCCGAGTTCCGCACCGATGCCAATTTCGGCTTCGCCGTGCCGGTGGCGGTGCCGGGTGTCGACGCCGCCATTCTCGACCCGCGCTCGACCTGGGCCGATCCCGCCGCATACGACCGGCAGGCCGCCAGACTGGTGTCGATGTTCGCCGCCAATTTCGAAAAGTTCGAGAAGCATGTAGACGCCCATGTGATGGAAGCGGCGCCGCAGCTGCGGCAGGCGGCGGAGTGACGTTTGGTTGTGAACAGTGAACGGTGAGCAGTGAACAGAGGTTGCCGACAGCAGAGACCGGCGTTCCTTTGCTCACTGCTCACTGCTCACTGCTCACTGCTCACTGCTCACTGCTCACTGCTCACTGCTCACTGCTCACTGCTCACCCTCTTTTCATTTTCTTCCCGTCGGGCCATGTGTTCCGCATGACCAGCGACGACATCATCGAGGTAGTGGCGGGCGTCGCAATCCATCCGGGCGACCTTGAGGAGACGTTCATCCGGGCGTCCGGTCCCGGCGGGCAGAACGTCAACAAGGTGGCGACGGCGGTGCAGCTGCGCTTTGATGCCCGCAACGCTGCCGGCCTGCCGGAGCGGGTGCGCGAGCGCGCCCTGAAGCTCGCCGGCCAGCGCGCGACCAAGGATGGCGTGATCGTCTTCGAGGCGGGCCGCTTCCGTACGCAGGAGCAGAACAGGGCCGACGCGCGGGCGCGGCTGGTGGCGCTGATCACCAGGGCTGCCGAGCCGCCACCGCCGCCGCGCAAGAAGACGAAGCCTTCCAGGGGTGCCGTCGAAAGGCGGCTGAAGCAAAAAGCCGGGCGCTCGACGGTGAAGAAGATGCGCGGACGGGTGGAGCAGGACTGAGGCTTGTGCAAAGGCCTTTCCATCGCTACGGACGAATGCCAATCTGCGGATCGGGCGGCGCTTTCAGGGAGAATGCCAAATGGGAATGTTCGATTTCGTCAAGAGTGTCGGCAAGAAGCTCGGCTTCGGTGACGAGGAGGAGGCCGCGCCGAAAGCCGAGGAGCTGAAGAAGGAACTCGATTCCCACAAGCTGGGTACGGAGAACGTTCAGGTGGTCGTCAAGGGCGACACCGCCGTGCTGAAGGGCGTCGTGAAGGACCAGTCGATCTTCGAGAAGGCGGTGATCGCCGTCGGCAACACGCTCGGCGTCTCCAAGGTCGAGGCCGAGGAACTCAAGATCGTCGCGCCGGAATCCGGGCTGAAGCTCGACGGCAATGTCGACATGAATGCCGTGGTGGCGGCCGCGACGCCCGCCAGGGAGCCGGTGTTCTACACGGTGAAGAAGGGCGACAATCTCTGGAAGATCGCCGAGGCGCATTACGGCAAGGGCAAGGGTGCGAAGAACAACATCATCTTCGAGGCCAACAAGCCGATGCTGAAAAGCCCGGACAAGATCTATCTGGGACAGGTGCTCCGTATCCCCGACATCGAGCAGGCCTGATCGCGCGGCGACAGGGTCGAACGACCGGCGGCTGGCGCGAAGGCCACTTTGATCCCATATTCGTAGCACCGGATATCGGAACGGCTAGGCGTATCGGGCATCAACGACGTTTGTCCGCGTCGCCCGCGCCGAATCCGGATAACTGACGGCCGACCTTGACGAGGAGTTGGCGCATGGCGTGCGGATCTGGATCGTTTCTTCGCGGTTTCGATGTGAAGCGCCTGAAGCTGCTTGCGGGCGCGCTGACCGGATTGCTGATGCTGACGCAGTCGCCGGTTCTCGCGGCTGATTGCAAGGCCAGCCCGGCACCTTCGGTCGACTGGCAGGATTGCAACAAGAGCCGGTTGATGATCCCCGGCAGTGCGCTTGCCGGGGCGAACCTGACCAGCACCGATCTCTCCTACACCGATCTGCGCAATTCGAACCTTGCCAGCGCGAAGCTGGAGAAGGCGACGCTGTTCCGCGCGTCGCTCAACGGCTCCAATGCCGACAAGGCGAATCTTTCCCGGATCGAGGGCTATCGCACGACCTTCGTCGGCGTTTCGGCGCAGGGCGCATCCTTCGCCAGCGCCGAGCTGCAACGGGCGGATTTCAGCGGCGCGAACCTGACCGGCGCGGATTTCCAGAAAGCCGAGCTCGGCCGGGCCGTCTTCGCCGACGCGGTGATCACCGGCGCGAAATTCGCCATGGCCAATCTGGCCCGCGCCAATCTTGCCGGCGCCCGCTTCGAAGGACCGCTCGATTTCTCGGGCGGCTTTCTCTTCCTCACCCGTCTGGATGGCCTCGACCTGAGTCAGGCGACGGGGCTGGAGCAGTGGCAGATCGATCAGGCCTGCGGCGACGCCAGCACCAGGCTGCCCGCGTCGCTTTCGGCTCCTGCCGACTGGGCCTGCCCGGCCGGCGAATAAGCCTCGCTTTCCGTTCGACACCTGCGCCGCGTGAGGCTATAGAGCCGCTTCCAACGGATTCCCCGACATGACCGAGACCATCGAACGGGCGGTGGCCCGCCGCCGCACTTTTGCGATCATCGCGCACCCGGATGCCGGCAAGACGACGCTGACGGAGAAGCTGCTGCTGTTCGGCGGCGCGATCCAGCTCGCCGGCGAGGTGAAGGCCAAGAAGGACCGCATCCAGACCCGATCGGACTGGATGAAGATCGAGCGCGAGCGCGGCATCTCGGTCGTCACCTCGGTGATGACCTTCGAATATGGCGACAACGTCTTCAACCTGCTCGACACGCCCGGCCACGAGGACTTTGCCGACGACACCTACCGCACGCTCTCGGCGGTCGATTCGGCCGTGATGGTGATCGATGCGGCCAAGGGCATCGAGCCGCGCACGCTGAAACTGTTCGAGGTCTGCCGCATGCGCGACATTCCGATCGTAACCTTCGTCAACAAGATGGACCGCGAGGCCCGCAATACCTTCGAGATCCTCGACGAGATCGAGCAGAAGCTGGCGCTCGACACCGCGCCGATGACGTGGCCGATCGGCCAGGGCAGGACCTTCGCCGGCACTTATCATCTCGCCCAGAACGCGGTGCGGCGCAGCGACGAGGAGGTGGAGCGCGTCAAGGTCAACGGCCCGGACTCCAACCGCGTCGCGGGGTTGCTGCCGGAAAACGACCGGCAGGAATTCATCGAGGAGCTGGAACTCGCGCGCGAGGCCTGCCGCCCCTTCGATCTCAAGGCCTTTCGCGAAGGCCATCTGACGCCGGTCTATTTCGGCTCGGCGCTGCGCAATTTCGGCGTGCGCGATCTGATCGAGGCGCTGGGCGATTTCGGCCCGTCGCCGCGCGACCAGGAAGCGGACACGCGGGTGGTCCATGCGACGGAGGACAAGATGACGTCCTTCGTCTTCAAGATCCAGGCAAACATGGACCCCAATCACCGCGACCGCATCGCCTTCGTCCGCGTTTGCTCGGGCAAGCTGGAGCGCGGCATGAAGGCGAAGCTGGTGCGCACCGGCAAGCCGATGAGCCTGACCGCGCCGCAATTCTTCTTCGCCCGCTCGCGCATCACCGCCGACGAGGCTTTTGCGGGCGACGTCGTCGGCATTCCTAACCACGGCACGCTCAGGATCGGCGACACGCTGACGGAAGGCGAGGAAATCCTGTTCCGCGGCGTGCCGAACTTCGCGCCGGAAATCCTGCGCCGCGTGCGCCTCGGCGACGCCATGAAGGCGAAGAAACTGAAGGAGGCGCTGCAGCAGATGGCGGAAGAGGGCGTCGTGCAGCTCTTCTCGCCCGAGGACGGCTCGCCGGCCATCGTCGGCGTCGTCGGCGCGCTGCAGCTCGACGTGCTCAAGGAGCGGCTCAACGTCGAATACGGCCTGCCGGTCGATTTCGAGATGGCGCGCTTCTCGGTCTGCCGGTGGATATCGGCTGACAGTTCGCTCGAACTGTCCCGCTTCATCGAAAGCCATCGCGGCGACATCGCCCGCGATCTCGACAACGATCCGGTGTTCCTCGCGCCGCACGAATTCGGCCTCAACTACGAGGCAGAACGCTGGAAGGACATCCGCTTCGCGGCGGTGAAGGATTATCAGGTCCGCGAGGCGGCCTGATCCTGCTTCAGCCGCTCGAAAAGGATGATCGGCTTGTCATGGTAGACGGTGCGCGCCAGCTCGACGAAGCCGAGCTTTCCGGCGACGCGCAGCGAGGGTGCATTTTCAGGATCGATGATGCAGGTCCGCCGCAGGTTCGGAAAATGCTCGTCGGCCCAGCGAAGCGCCGCGCCGACGGCTTCCGTGGCGATGCCGCGACCCTGCGCCTCGCGCGCAAGCAGCCAGCCGACCTCCATCGTGTCTTCGGTCGAGGGCGACATGTCGCGGCGGGAGGCAAGGAAACCCGCCTCACCGAGAAAAAGCCCGGTTCGCCTGTCTTCGATCGCCCACATGCCGTAGCCGAACAGAGCCCATGTGCCGGCATAGCGAAGCATTCTCGCCCAGGCGTCCTCACGCGGAATCGGCTTGCCGGAAATGAACCGCATCACTTCCGCGTCCCGGAGCATGGCGAGATAGGCGTCGAAGATTTCGGGACGATGACCACGCAGCACGAGACGTTCCGTCTCGATGACGACTGCCGCGCTCAAACCGTGATCGTCCTCAGCCTTTCGGCGATCATCGCGGCGAGGCGTTCGGCCACCGCTTCCTTGGTCATGTCCGCCCATTGATCTATGCCGTCGCGCGAGACGATGGTGACGCTGTTGCGGTCGCCGCCCATCACGCCGCCCGAACCGTCATGGCTGACGTCGTTTGCGACGATGAAGTCCGCGCCCTTCTTCTTCAGCTTGGCCTCGGCGTTCTTCAGCACGTCCTGCGTTTCCGCCGCGAAGCCGACAACGAGATAGGGCCGTTTCGGGTGATGGCCGATGCCGGCCAGAATGTCGGGGTTCTCGATCATCTTAAGCGACGGCGGGCCTTCGCCGGCGACCTTCTTGATCTTTTCGCCGGCCTCGTTCGCCGTGCGCCAGTCGGCCACGGCCGCGACGAAGATGCCGGCGTCGGCCGGCAACAGTTGCTCCACCGCGTCCTTCATCTCGCGCGCGCTTTCGACATGAACGGTCTTCACCCCAGCGGGATCGTGGATGGACACTGGACCGGACACCAGCCGCACATCCGCGCCGAACCGCGCCAGCGCAGCGGCGATGGCATGACCCTGCTTGCCCGACGAGCGGTTGGCGATGTAGCGCACCGGATCGATCGGTTCATGCGTCGGACCCGACGTGACGATGACCTTTTTCCCCGCCAGCGGCTTCGGGCGGTCGTCGAGCAGCGCTTCGACGGCGGCGACGATCTCCAGCGGTTCGGCCATGCGGCCTTCACCCGCCTCGCCGCTCTCGGCCATCTCGCCCCTGTTGGGGCCGACAAAGAGAACGTCGTCCTGAATGAGCGTCGCATGATTGCGCCGGGTCGCGGGATGGCTCCACATGCGCGGATTCATGGCCGGCGCCATCAGCACGCGCTTGTCGGTGGCGAGCAGCACGTTCGAGGCAAGGTCGTTCGCCAGCCCGTTGGCGAGCTTGGCCATCAGGTCGGCCGTGGCCGGCGCGACGACGATCAGGTCGGCTTCGCGGGACAGGCGGATATGGCCGACATCATGCTCGTCCTGCCGGTCGAACAGGTCGGTGAAGACGTTGCCGGCCGAAAGCGCGCCAACCGAAAGCGGCGTCACGAATTCCTGCGCGGCGGCGGTCATCACGCACCGCACCGACACGCCGCGCTCGCGCAGACGGCGGATCAGGTCGAGCGATTTGTAGGCCGCGATACCGCCGCTGATGATGAGCAGGATGCGCTTGCCGGAGAGGATCATTGCGGCTCCCAAGGATTTATGAGGGCAATACCACAGTTCTCGAAATCCAGGACATTGCGCGTTGCAAGGGCATATCCATGGGTGAGTGCAATTGCGGCGATCTCGCAATCCATTTCAGAGATCGGCCGCCCGGCTTGCCGGCGCTGCGAGAATATTCGCGCGTACTGAACGGCGGCTGCCTCCTCGAAACCGAGAACCGGCGTGGTAAGTCTTTCTTCGAAGAAGAGTTCGATCGAATCGGCGAGCGCTCGTTTGCGCTTGCCATCCTGCATAAGGGCAAGTCCGGTCAGGAGTTCGGCCTTGTTCACCGATGTCACGAACACTTGATCCGGAGGTTGTTCCCGCAGCCATCCGCCGACGCCTTCGTCCGGCGCCGGCCGGAATATCTCCGAGATGACGTTGGTATCAAGGATGACCATCGCCCTCGTCCTCCCAATCCTCGAAGGGAACAGGACGAGGCGCTCGTTGACGCGGCGGGATCGGAATGTCGAAGCCGCCATGCGGTTCCACGAGCTCACGGACGGCGTCGTAGAGATTCCTTGGCGGCCGAGAAACTTTCTCGCGCGCCGAAGCCGCTTCACGCAGGACGACGCGCAGCTCTGCTTCCAGGGAATTGCCGTGCCGCGCGGCGCGTAGACGCAATCGCTGCTTTGTTTCTTCCTCGACGTCCCTGACGGTAACGCTGGCCATGTCAGCCTCCTCTCATCGAACAGAATGCTTGCAAAGTAGTCAATGATTGCAATGCAATCAAGCCAGGCGCCACGCAATCCAGACCAGCGCCGCCGCTATCACCCATAGCGCGATGCGGCCCGAGCGCGAATAGCGGGCCTCGGCCTTGCCGATGGCGCGGGCCGTCTGCTCGTCGAAGCGCAGGCCGTGCTCGGCCATGGCGTCGATCTCGCGCGACAGGCGCTCTGTGCGGGCAGCCAGGTCCGGCGCCTGCCGGGCCAGCGACACCAGCGCGCTGATGCCGTCCCGCGCATCGACCAGCATGCCGCGCGGGCCGAGATTGCCGGCGATCCAGTCGGCCACCACGGGCTCCGACGTCTTCCACATGTTGAAGGACGGGTTGAGCGTGCGCGCCACGCCTTCCACCACCACCATGGTTTTCTGCAGCAGCACCAGTTCGGGCCGCGTCGCCATGTCGAACAGTTCGGTGACTTCGAAGAGCAGCGTCAGCAGCTTGGCCATGGAGATGGTCTCGGCGGACTGGCCGTGGATCGGCTCGCCGATGGCCCGGATCGCCTGCGCGAAGGAGGCGACGTTCTGGGCGCGCGGCACGTAGCCGGCTTCGAAATGCACCTCCGCCACGCGCATATAGTCGCGCGTGATGAAGCCGTAGAGGATTTCGGCAAGGAAACGGCGCTCCTTCTTGCCCAGCCGGCCGGAAATGCCGAGGTCGACCGCGACGATGGTGCCGTCGGCTTCCACGAAGAGGTTTCCGGGATGCATGTCGGCGTGGAAGAAGCCATCGCGCAGCGTGTGCCGCAGGAAGGACTGGATGAGGTTCGCGGCGATGGCGTCGAGATCATGTCCGGCGGCGCGCAATGCCTCGACATCGTTCATCTTGATGCCGTCGATCCATTCCAGCGTCAGCACGTCGCGGCCGGTGCGTTCCCAGTCCACGGCCGGCACGCGGAAACCCGGATCGTCGCGGGTGTTCTCGGCAAGCTCGGAGAGCGCGGCGGCTTCGAGCCTTAGATCCATCTCGATCTTCGTCGTCTGCGCCAGCGTCTCCGTCACCTGGACGGGACGCAGGCGACGGCTCGAGGGGATATATTTTTCCTGCAGGCGGGCGGCGACAAAATAGCTTTCGAGATCGCGATAGAAAAGCTTGCGCACGCCCGGCCGGATGACCTTGACCGCGACCTTGCGTGTCCCGTCCGCGCTGGCGATATCGGCATCGTGCACCTGCGCGATGGAGGCGGCGGCAACCGGCTCGCCCAAGCGCTCGAAAAGTTCGCCGACAGGCCGGCCGAGCGACGATTCGATCGCCGCCACCGCCTGCTCGCGCGGAAAGGTCGGCATCTTGTCCTGGAGCCGGGCGAGATCGAGCGCGATGTCGTTGCCGACGACGTCAGGACGCGTCGCCAGGAATTGGCCGAGCTTCACATAGGAGGGGCCGAGGCGCGCGACGGCGTCGGAAAGCCGCTGCGAGCGGTCGAGGCCTCTCGCCCGGCGTCTGGTCAGCAGGCGCGCGATGCGCCATCCGGTGCGCGGCAGGCCGGTGAGCTCGTCGCCGGGCAGGGCGCCGATGACGCCCTCGCGCGTCATCACCCAGCCGGCGCGCACCAGCCGCAGGAATGCGCCGACGCTGCTCATTCGGCACGTTCCCTCAAAGCTTCCAGCCCGAATGCAGCGCGGCGATGCCGCCGGAATAGTTGCGGAAGCTGACGCGCTCGAAGCCGGCACGCCCGATCATCGCGGCGAAATTCTGCTGGTTCGGGAATTTCCGGATCGATTCCACCAGATACGAATAGGGCTCGGCCTCGCCGGTCACCGCCTTGCCGATCTGCGGGATCGCCTTGAACGACCACTGCTCGTAGACGCGGTCGAGCAGCGGCATCTCGACCTCGGAGAATTCGAGGCACAGGAACCGGCCGCCGGTCTTCAGCACGCGGAAGGCCTCGGCCAGCGCGGTTTCGATATGCGGCACGTTGCGGATGCCGAAGGCGATCGTATAGGCGTCGAAGGTTTCGTCCTCGAAGGGCAGTTCCTCGGCATTGGCCTCGACAAAATCCAGCGACGTGGCAAGCCCACGCTTTTCGGCGCGTTCGCGTCCGACCTCGAGCATGGAGCCGTTGATATCGAGAACGGTGACATGCGCAGCGCGTCCGGAAGCCTCGACGATGCGGACAGCGATGTCGCCTGTCCCGCCGGCAACGTCGAGCGCCTTCCAGCCGGGTCGCTTCGGCGGATTGAGCGCTGTCACCATCGCGTCCTTCCAAAGCCGGTGCAGGCCGCCGGACATCAGGTCGTTCATGATGTCGTAGCGTTTCGCGACCTTATGGAAGACGTCGTTGACCAGCCCCTGCTTCTCATCCTCAGCCACGGCCCGGAAACCGTAGGAGGTGGACATTGCCGGGCCGGCGGTCGTTCGCTGTTCTGACACGATTGTGATCCAAGCTTATTTCGGGCGGACCATAGCCGATCGCATACCCCAGCGCTATTGTTAGAGAGCGCGGTGTTCGGCCGCGCGCCGACGAGGAAGTTGCATGCCATTGAAAGCCGAGCTGCACTGTCACATAGAAGGTGCGGCTTCCCCCGAACTGGTCATCCGGCAGGCGCAGAAATACGGTGCGGACCCGTCTCCCTTCATCCGGGACGGCGCGTTCGTCTGGTCGGATTTCACGACATTCCTCGCCGCCTACGACTTTTCCGCCGGTCTTTTCCGCAGCGAAGACGATTATGCGCGTCTCGCCGACCATTATCTGACCAGCCTCGCCCGCGACGGCGCGATCTATTCCGAGATCTTCATCTCGTCCGACCATGCAGAAAGGGCAGGGTTGTCGCCGCAGGCCTATGCGACGGCGCTCGGCGAGGGAATCGCGCGCGCCAACGCCAAGACCGGCATCGAGGCGCGGATGATCGTCATCGGCATCCGCCATTTCGGCGTAGAACGGGTGGAGGCGGCCGCGCGTTTCGCGGCGCGCTGCAGGCATCCGCTGGTGACGGGTTTCGGCATGGCGGGCGAGGAGCGTTTCGGCGAGCTGGAAGACTACGTCCGCGCCTTCGAGATCGCCCGCGAGGCGGGGCTCGGCATCACCGTCCATGCCGGCGAGCTCGCAGGATGGGAGAGCGTGGCCGCCGCGCTCGATCACATCAGGCCGGCGCGCATCGGCCATGGCGTCCGCGCCATCGAGAACCCCGATCTCGTCAGCCGCATCGCCGAGCGCGGCGTCGTGCTTGAATGCTGTCCCGGCTCGAACGTCGCGCTCGGCGTCTTTCCGAGCTTCGCCGAACACCCTTTCCCGAAGCTGCGCGCGGCGGGCTGCAAGGTGACGCTGAATTCGGACGACCCGCCCTATTTCCGCACCAGCCTGAAACGCGAATACGACATGGCGGCCGAGCATTTTGGCATGAGCGAAAAAGACCTCGCCGCCGTCACCCGCACGGCGCTCGAAGCGGCCTTCGTCGACAGGGCGACGAAATCGGCCCTGCTGGCGAAACTCGGCGCCTCCTCCCGGCCACGCTGACAGGAACGCGAAAGGCGGGGACAAGCCGGAATTCGGCGGAAACCGGCGGTTTTCTTGATCGACGTGGCCCTATAGAGTTGCGCCGTTTCAGTCAGGAGCCGTTTGCCATGAAGGGCGTCACCGTCGTCGATCATCCCCTTGTGCAGCACAAGCTCACCATCATGCGCAACAAGGAGACGTCGACCGCCGGCTTCCGGCGGCTTCTGCGCGAGATTTCGCTGCTTTTGGGCTACGAAGTGACGCGCAATCTCGAACTGACCACGACCCGGATCGAGACGCCCATGGAGGCGATGGAAGCGCCGACGCTCGAAGGCAAGAAACTGGTTTTCGCGTCGGTGCTGCGCGCCGGAAACGGGCTGCTGGAAGGCCTGCTCGATCTGGTGCCAGCCGCCCGCGTCGCCCATATCGGCCTCTACCGCGATCACGACACGCTGGAAGCGGTGGAATACTTCTTCAAGGCGCCGAGCGATCTGGCCGACCGTCTGGTCATCGTCGTCGATCCCATGCTGGCGACAGCCAATTCGGCCATCGCGGCGATCGACAAGATCAAGGGGCGCGGCGCTACCAATATCCGCTTCCTCTGCCTGCTGGCCGCGCCAGAAGGCATCGAGCGTTTCACCAGGGCGCATCCCGACGTGCCTGTCTTCACCGCCTCGATCGACCGCGGCCTCAACGAGAAGGGCTACATCATGCCCGGCCTCGGCGACGCCGGAGACCGCATGTACGGCACCAAATAAGGGCCGGCTTCCGCGAAATTGCAGGTGTCGCGTTAAGACCAAACACAGATTGTCGGCGTATGCTGAAGCCCTTCCATCCGGAGCGTCGGCATGCTCAAGAATTTTGTCATGTTAGGCATACTTGTCGGCGCCTTCGCCTCGCTGCCGATCTTCTACGAGCTCAATCCCGGCGCCGTCGAACGCTGGTATGCGGCGGTGATGGCGGATGACGTCGCGCCGGCGCAGGCCGTGGACCAGCCGGCACGCACGGCAGCGGTCGCCGTGACGCAGATGGCGCCGGCGGGCGAGAGCCAGCCGATGCTCGGGCGAAAAGTCCTCGTCCGCTCCGATTCCACTGGCCACTTCGTTGCCCAATTCAGGCTGAACGGGCGAGCGCTCAATGCCCTCATCGACACCGGTGCGACAGTGATCGCGATCAACAGGACAACCGCCCGTCAGATCGGGGTGTCGATCGCCAATGCGGATTTCAGATACGAGGTACGGACTGCGAACGGCATGGCGAAGGCCGCCGTCGCGACCATCGACCGCGTGCAGGTGGGCCGCATATCACTCGACAACGTGCAGGCGATGGTGCTGGACGATGCAGCGCTTGAAGGCGCACTGATCGGCATGAGCTTCCTCAACCGGTTGTCAAAATTCCAGGTCGAGAACGGCGCGCTGCTGTTGCAGCAGTAGTTACTGCCGCTCAGCCGTGCGGCGAAATGCGCCGTAGCACGGCTTTCTGCTTCGCGGGCCTGCTCTCGCCGATCGAATAGGCGGCAAGAACCTCGGCGGCGGCGCGCTGGGCGTCGGCGTCGGTACGTGCGTTTATAAGCGCCAGCGGTTCGCCGGGCTTGACCTCATGGCCGACCGGCAGCAAGCGGGTAATGCCGACCGCGTGGTCGACCGGGTCTTGCGGCCGGGTGCGCCCGCCGCCGAGCGTCACCACCGCGATGCCTATGTCGCGGGTCTCGACCGATCGCACGAAACCGTCGGCGGGCGCGGCGACGGCCAGCTCGACCGGCGCGCGCGGCAGGTGCTTTTGCGCGGTCTCGACAAAATTCCTCGGGCCGCCCAGAACGGCGACCATGCGCGCAAAGGTCTCGGCGGCGCGGCCGCTCTCCAAGGCTTCGTTGGCCTGCTGAAGACCCTGCTGGTTGGACGTGGCGATACCGGAGGCATGAAGCATTTCCGCCGCGAGCGACAGCGTCACCTCCAGCAGCCGCTGGTCGCGGTATCGTCCCGTGAGGAAATCGACCGCATTCGCCACCTCGACGGCATTGCCGGCGGCTGACGCCAGCGGCTCGTTCATGCCGGTGATGAGGGCGGAGGTTTTCAGGCCGGCGCCGTTCGCCACTTCCACGAGGCTGGTGGCGAGTTCCGTCGCATCGCGCGATTTCGCCATGAAGGCGCCATTGCCGACCTTCACGTCCAGCACGAGCGACTGAAGACCGGCGGCGAGCTTCTTCGACAGGATCGAGGCGGTGATGAGCGGCACGGATTCCACCGTCGCCGTCACGTCGCGGATGGAATAGATGCGCTTGTCGGCGGGGGCGAGGTTGGCCGTCTGGCCGATGATGGCGCAGCCGGTTTCGAGCACGGCCTTGCGAAACAGCGCATTGTCCGGCTGGCTGGCGTAGCCGGGGATGGAATCCATCTTGTCCAGCGTGCCGCCGGTATGGCCGAGGCCGCGTCCGGAAATCATCGGCACATATGCGCCGCAGGCGGCGACGATCGGCGCCAGCATCATCGAGACATTGTCGCCGACGCCTCCGGTCGAATGCTTGTCGGTTACCGGGCCGGGCAGGTCCGACCAGTCGAGCACGTCGCCGGAATCGCGCATGGCGAGCGTCAGCGCCACCGCCTCGTCGCGGCTCATGCCGTTGAGCAGGATGGCCATCGTCATGGCCGCGACCTGCCCTTCCGACACTGCGCCGCTGACCACGCCGGTCACGAATTCGGCGATCTCGGCCGGCTCCAGCGGGCGCTTGTCGCGCTTCTTGCGGATGATCTCCTGAGGCAGCATGGGGTCAATCCTCGATCAGGCGGTCGGCAAACACCTTCCTGAGGATGGTCGCGAGCCGCGCGCCGCCGACCGGCGCCATATCCTTGGTCTCCTGATGCGACAACTCGCCTTCCGTCATGCCCGCCGCCAGATTGGTGACGACGGAGCAGGCCGCGACGCGCATGCCGAGGAAGCGCGCGAGGATGACTTCCGGCACGGTGGACATGCCGACCGCGTTGGCGCCCATGACGCGCGCCATGCGGATTTCCGCCGGCGTTTCGAAGGACGGGCCAGAGAACCACATATAGACGCCCTTGTGCAGCGGCGTGCCGGTGGCGTCCGCCGCGCGCTCGATCGCGGCGGCCGTCGGCCTGTCATAGGCCTCGCTCATGCCGACGAAGCGGCGGTCCGACTGTTCGCCGAACAGCGGGTTCGAACCCGAAAAATTGATGTGATCGGTGATCAGCATTACGGAACCTGCGGGCATGCCTGCGTCCACCGAACCGGCGGCATTGGTCAGGATCAGCCTTTCGATGCCGGCTTCCTGCAAGGCTTCCAGCGCGGGGCGCATGACGGCGGCGTCGCCGTGCTCGTAATAATGCGCGCGGCCGGCCAGCATCAGCACCGGCACGCCCGCGAATTGTCCGGCGACCAGCGTGCCGGCGTGGCCGCTGACGCCGCTCTGCGGAAAACCTCTCAGCTCGCCGTAGGGAATGCGTACCGCATTGTCGACCTCATCGACAAGATCGCCGAGGCCGGAACCCAGCACCAGCGCGGTCCTGGCTCCGAGACTGCCGACGCGTTCGACAAGGGATACGCTCATTTCAGTATGTCTCCGCGAAAACCGTAGGGCAGCATGTCGCCCATGGTGACCGTCTCTGCGACGCCCGTCTCGTCGCACAGATAGAGTTTTGTCGATGGCTCCGTGAACTCGGCCAGCCTCTGCCGGCAGCCGCCGCAAGGCGTGCATCTCGGCATGCGTTCGGCGATCACCGCGACTTCCACGATCCTTCCGCCGCCGCCCATGACGTAGTGGCCTATTGCCGTGGTTTCCGCGCACCAGCCTTCCGGATAGGACGCGATCTCGATATTCGCGCCCGCATAGACGCGGCCGTCCTCCGTGCGGATCGCCGCGCCCACCGGGAACTTCGAATAGGGAACGTAGGCCTTGGCCATGGCGGACCTGGCCGCGAGGTAGAGGTCATGGGACATGGGGAACCCGGTCGTGAGCGGTAAACTGTGAACGGTCAACAGCAAGGGGTGATTCGGCTAGGGGCATACGCACTGATCTCTGTTCACGGTTTACCGCTCACCGCTCCTTCACGTAAGGCACGCCGCCGGCGCGCGGCGGGATGGCCTTTCCGATGAATCCGGCGAGCAGGATGACAGTGAGCACATAGGGCAGCGCCTGCATGAACTGTACCGGGACGCGGCCGATGCCCGGCCATGGCTGGCCCTGGAAGCGGATCGAGGCGGCTTCGAGGAAGCCGAAAAGCAGGCAGGCGAGCATGGCCGGCACCGGCTTCCATTTCGCGAAGATCAGCGCCGCCAGCGCGATGAAGCCCTTTCCCGCCGTCATGTCCTTCACGAAACCGGCATTTTGGGCGACCGAGAGGTAAGCGCCGGCGACTCCCGTCAGCACGCCGGTGCAGATGACGGCGCGGTAGCGCAGCCACGCCACCGAAACGCCGGCCGTGTCCACGGCCGCCGGGTTCTCGCCGACGGCGCGCAGCCGCAGCCCGAAGCGCGTGCGGAACAGCACCCACCATGTGAACGGCACCATCAGGAAGGCGATGTAGACGAGGATGGAATGCCCCGAGATCAGTTCCGGGTAGATCGTGCCGATGACCGGAATGCTCTTCGCCGCTTCCGCGCCAGGCAGGGTGATCGTCTCGAAGCGCGCGGCCCCGGACAGGGAAGGCGTGCGGCCGCCCTGGCTGAACCATGCCTGACCCAGGATGATGGTGGAGCCGGCGGCGATGAAGTTGATGGCGACGCCCGACACGATCTGGTTGCCGCGATGGGTGATCGAGGCGAAGCCGTGGACCAGCGCCAGGCAGACCGCGACGGCGATGGCCGCCGCAAGCCCGAGCCATGCCGAGCCGGTGACCGCGGCGGCGGCCGCGCCCGAGAAGGCGGCGCCCAGCATCTTGCCCTCAAGCCCGATGTCGAAGACGCCGGCGCGCTCGGAGTAGAGGCCCGCGAGGCAGGCGAGCAGCAGCGGCACCGAGACGCGGATGGTGGCGTCGAGCAGCTGGACGAGGACGGTCGCCGCCTCCATGTCAGGCCTCCTTCACGATGCCGACGGAACGCGGGCTGAACGAGGCGAAGACGGTCTGCACCCATGGCCTGAACATATGTTCCAGCGCGCCGGCGAAGAGGATCACCAGACCCTGGATGATGACGATCATGTCGCGGCTGATGTTCGGCATTTCGAAGGCGAGTTCCGCGCCGCCCTGATAGAGCATGCCGAACAGGATCGCCGCCGGCACGATGCCCGCCGGATGGGAGCGCCCCATCAGCGCGACGGCGATGCCGACGAAGCCCGCGCCGGTGACAAAATCGAGCTGTACCCGGTGCTGGTCGCCCATGATCGGGTTCAGCGCCATCATTCCCGCCAGCGCGCCGGAGATCATCATGGTGATGATGATGATGCGCGCCTCGCGGATGCCGGCGTAGCGCGCCGCCTTCGGGCTGAAGCCCATGGTGCGTATCTCATAGCCGAGCTTCGTCCGCCAGATCAGCACCCAGACGAGGAAGGCCATGACCAGCGCCAGCAGGAACGAGACGTTGAGCGGCGCCGAGCGGACGGTGAGACCGAGCGCCTCCAGCATCCAGTTGAGCTTGGGCAGTTGCGCGCCCGGCTCGAAGGTGCGCGTCTGCGGCGCCATGGACCCCAGCGGCTTCAGCACGTCGACCAGCATGTAGACCATGATCGACGCGGCGATGAAGTTGAACATGATGGTGGTGATGACGATGTGCGAGCCGCGTCTCGCCTGCAGGTAGGCGGGGATCAGCGCCCACAGCGCGCCGACGAGCGCCGCTCCCAGGATCGCCAGCGGAAAATTGAGCCACCAGGGCAGCACGGTGTCGAAGGTCAGCGCCACCATGGCGACGCCGAGCCCGGCGATATAGGCCTGTCCCTCGCCGCCTATGTTGAACAGGCCGCAATGGAAGGCGACCGCCACGGCCAGCCCGGTGAAGATGAAGTTCGTGGCGTAGTAGAGGGTGTAGGCGATGTTCTGGCCGCGGCCGAAGGCGCCGTCGATGAGGATCGCAGCGGCGCGGAAGGGGTTTTCGCCGACCAGAAGCACGACCAGCCCCGCGACGATGAAGGCGACGAGAAGGTTGATGAAGGGGATCAGGCCATAGTCCGCCCAGCGAGGCAACTTTGCGTAGGGAGCGCTCATTCCGCTGCCTCCTGGCGTTCCACGCCGGCCATCAGCAGGCCGAGTTCGCCTTCGGTTGCCTCCGGTCCGCGCTCGCCGACGATGCGGCCGTCGAACATGACGAGGATACGATCGGAAAGCGAGCGGATTTCGTCGAGTTCGACCGAGACGAGCAGCACGGCCTTGCCGGCGTCGCGCATCGCGATCAGGCGTTTATGGATGAACTCGATGGCGCCGACGTCGACGCCGCGCGTCGGCTGGCCGACGATCAGCACGCCCGGGTCCTGTTCCATCTCACGCGCCAGCACGATCTTCTGCTGATTGCCGCCGGAGAAATTCGCTGTCTTGAGCCGTGGGTTGGGCGGCCGGATGTCGTATTTCCGTATCTTGTCCTCGGCGTCGGCAATGATTCCGTCGATGTTGAGGAAAGGCCCTTTCAGATAGGCAGGATCGTCGTGGTAGCCGAGGATGGAATTCTCGTTCTCCTCGAAGGCGAGCACGAGTCCGACATGATGGCGATCCTCCGGCACATGGGCGAGGCCGCGGTCGCGCAGTTCGGCCGGATCGGCATGGCCGGTGACGTCGATGGGCTTGCCGTCGAGCAGCACGGAGCCGGAAACCGCCTTGCGGATGCCGGCGACGGCCTCGATCAGTTCAGACTGGCCGTTGCCCGCGACACCGGCAATGCCGACGATCTCGCCCGCCTGCACGATGAAGGAAACGTCCTTTACCATGGTGACGCCGCGGCCGTCATTGACGGTCAGGTTGTGCACTTCGAGCTTGATCTCGCCGGGCCGGGCCGCGCCCTTCTCGACGCGCAGGAGCACCCGACGGCCGACCATCAGCTCCGCAAGTTCCTCCACCGTGGTTTCGGCGGTTGTCCGGGTCGCCACCATCGTGCCCTGCCGCATGACGGATACCGTGTCGGTGATCGCCATGATCTCACGCAGCTTGTGCGTGATGAGGACGACCGTCTTCCCCTGGTCCTTGAGCTGCCTGAGGATACGGAAAAGATGATCCGCCTCGGCCGGCGTCAGCACGCCGGTCGGTTCGTCGAGGATCAGTATGTCGGCGCCGCGATAGAGCGCCTTGAGAATTTCCACACGCTGCTGCAGGCCGACCGGCAATTCCTCGATCAGCGCGTCCGGGTCGACTTCGAGGCCGTATTCGCGTTCCAGCCGCGCCAGTTCTGCCCGCGCCTTGGCGATGGAAAGGCCGAGAAGCGCCTCGCCCTCCGCGCCGAGAATGATGTTTTCCAGCACGGTGAAGTTCTCCACCAGCATGAAGTGCTGGTGGACCATGCCGATGCCCAGCGCGATGGCGTCGTTGGGCGTCCTGATGGAAACCGGCCTGCCGCCGACATGGATCTCGCCGCTGTCGGCCTGATAGAAGCCGTAGAGAATGGACATCAGCGTGGACTTGCCCGCGCCGTTCTCGCCGATGATGCCGTGAATGGTGCCGGGACGCACTTCCAGATGGATGTCGCGGTTCGCCTTGACCGGACCGAAGCTCTTGCTGATGCCGATCAGTTCAATCGCAGCGTCCGCCATGCGCGGGCCCGTTCCCCGTTTTTATCGTTTGGTCAACGCTACCATGCCGTGCCGCCCGATGCCATGCAAGCGGCTGCCGCACTCTCGACAGGAACGTGGACAATTGTCAATTTCGGATCGCGTGAACCGAAGCCTGTGGGACGGCAAACGTACAGGGAGACTTCGATGGCGATGCAGGGTGATCGACTGACGGTGCTGGAAATCCGTGCGGCGGAGCAGGAGCATACGATCGAGGAACTTTCCGGCCAGATCGCCGAGCAATGGAAGGTGATCGAACGCCTCCAGAAGAAGGTCGACGCGCTCACCGAACGCTTTCTGGCGCTGGAGGAGCAGTCGGCGCCCGACATACCGGTCACCCGTCCGCCGCACTGGTGAGATAAACGCTCATTCGTATCAAGCGGAACAAAAAACGCCGGGCACAAGGCCCGGCGTTCTCGATCGCGAGGATACCGCCAATCAGTATGGGCAGGCGTTGTCCGACATGTAGTCGTGCACCTGGATGGTGCCGGCGATGATGTCGGCCTTGGCCTTGTCGGCTGCGGCTTTCATTTCAGCCGTGACCAGATCCTTGTTGTTGTCGTCCATGGCGTAGTCGACGCCGCCTTCGGCGAGGCCGAGATTGTTGAAGCCAGCGGTGAATGCGTCGTTCTTGGCGTCCATGAAGGCGTTGTAGACGGCGACGTCGACCCGCTTCACCATCGAGGTGAGCACCTTGCCGGGCTGCAGGCCGTTCTGGTTGGAATCGACGCCGATGCCGAGCTTGCCGGCGTCCGCCGCCGCCTGAAGCACGCCGACGCCGGTGCCGCCGGCCGCGGCGTAGATCACGTCAGCGCCCTGATCGATCTGCGACTTGGCGATTTCGCCGCCCTTGGTCGGGTCGTTCCAAGCGGCCGGCGTATCGCCGGTCATGTTCTGGATGACGTCCGTGGCGCCGGCCGCCTTGGCGCCGCCGACATAGCCACAGCCGAACTTGCGGATCAGCGGGATGTCCATGCCGCCGATGAAGCCGACCTTCTTGGTCTGCGAAGCGAGCGCGGCCAGCACGCCGACGACGTAGGAGCCTTCCTGCTCCTTGAACACGACGGAACGGACGTTCGGCTTGTCGACCACCATGTCGATGATGGCGAACTTGGTGTCCGGGAAGTCGGTCGCCACCTTCTCCAGCGCGGAGGCCCAGGAGAAGCCCGCCATCACAATCGGATTGCGGCCGTCCTCGGCGAAGCGGCGCAGCGCCTGCTCGCGCTGGGCATCGTTCGAGATCTCGAACTCGACATACTCGATGCCGGTCTCGGCCTTGAATTTTTCAGCGCCGCCGAACGAGGCTTCGTTGAATGACTTGTCGAACTTGCCGCCCAGATCGAACAGCAGGCCCGGCTTGATGTCCGCGGCAAAGGCCGAGGCGGTCATCGCGGTTGCGGCCAGAAGGCCGAGAAGAATACGCTTCATGTGATCCACACCCTGTCGGTTGTTTTCTTTACCTCTGGTCCCGCAGCGCCACGTCCCCGGCAATTGGGAGCCTTTCGCAGGCTTTCCTTCCCGCTTGGCCGGCAATCTGGCACGGCCAAGCGCAAAATTCCACGCGGAATTTTGACCTTTCGGAAAAGCCGGAACGGCGGTTAACGCCGGGTGCGGCCGCCTCAGGCGAGCGCGCCCTGTGGAACGGCGCACTCGACGCCGGTGCCCTTTAGCCCGCAATAGCCGTAGGGGTTCTTCGCCAGATACTGCTGATGATCCTCCTCGGCGAAATAGAAGGCCGGCGCCGGCGCGATCTCGGTGGTGACCTTGCCGCGTCCCGCCGCCTTCAGCGCCGCCTCGTAGGCGTCGCGCGAGGCGAGCGCCTGCGCCTGCTGAGCGTCGCCAAACGTGTAGATGGCGGAGCGGTAGGTCGTGCCGACATCGTTGCCCTGACGCATGCCCTGGGTGGGGTCGTGCGCCTCCCAGAAGATCTTCAGGAGGTCGGCATAGGAGACGATCTTCGGATCGAACACCACCAGCACGACCTCGGCATGGCCGGTAAGCCCGGTGCAGGTCTCCTGATAGGTCGGATTGGGCGTGAAGCCGCCGGCATAGCCGACAGCCGTCACCCAGACGCCTTCCGTCTGCCAGAACAGGCGCTCGGCTCCCCAGAAGCAGCCGAGGCCGAACATGGCCGTTTCCAGCCCTTCCGGATACGGACCTTTCAGGGCGCGCTTCGAGACATAGTGCTTCGACGCCGTCGGGACCGGCCGGTCGCGACCGGGCAGGGCCTCCTCGGGCTTCGGCATATTGTATTTCTTGTTCAGCATGTCGCTCAGGAAAAACATCGTCCGTATGTCTCCTTTTCCGGCAAGCGCCGGAGTGTCCTTTCAGGTCTTGAGCGCAAAACCGGCCAGGCGCGCCACGGGTTTCCGGCCGATCGCATAGAACAGAAGCGAAAGCGCGGCAAAGACGAACCAGCCGGGCAGCGCCAGCACCGACGTCAGCGCCGGGTCCCAGAACGCCGTCCCGAAGGTCCGCGTCACGAACGCCTCGGCTTCGTCCAGCGTTCCCGGCGAAAAGGCCGCCCAGCTCGTGGCGAGCGGCGTCATGACGATGGCCGACGCCGCCACCGTGCGTGTTGCGTCCAGCACCGCCATGACGACGCCGATCGCCAGCGCGACAGTCGACAGAAGGCGGAACAGGAAACGGATCATCTGCGGTTCTGCGTTGGATATGCAAGAAATAGTGCGGGCGGGCGCCACGCGCAATGGAACGGCTCTCCGGGATCATCACATCGTGACAGGGCGGCCGGATAAAAGAGCGGATCGACATCCGTGTCGGGCCGCGGTGCCGGAACGCGTCGCCAAATGCCTCGATATTGATGCGCCAGCGCGAATCCTTGCCGCGAACGCTTGGCATATGGCTTCGGATCGACTAGATGAGCCCCGCATCGCTTTGCCAATGAAGCTGGCGATCGCGGAGAGGTGGCCGAGTGGTTGAAGGCGCACGCCTGGAACGCGTGTATACGGGAAACCGTATCAAGGGTTCGAATCCCTTTCTCTCCGCCATAAGTCGCCGATTGCTCCTTCGTTGCGATATTGCCGTTGCCCCGTAGCTCGATCTCTTTTGGCGTAGCGCGGCAATAGCTGCTTTCGATCCGAAGCGGACCTGTTGCGTTGGCGCGATCCGTCGGGCGAGTTGCGTGATCAAGCGGGAACGTAGGTCAACCTGATCACGTCCGTGTCGATCAAGTCGCTGGCCACAAGGCGGAGCTGCGGCCGGGGACCGGCAAAGAATGGCTTGCCGCGGCCGAGCACGACGGGGTGGAAGTAGAGCCGATACTCATCAATAAGATTAAGGTCGGTCAGGCTTCGTGCCAAGTCCGGTCCGGAAACGGCAATCTCCCCAGCGAGCCGGGACTTCAGCCCGCGTACCACCCCCGCGATGTCATCCCCTACAAGTGTGGCGTTGGGACCGACTGACTTCAGCGTTCGCGACACGACCCACTTCGGCTGGCGCCGCCACGCCGCAGCGAACTCGTATTGTTCCGCGTTCCACTCAGAACGGTCTTCGTCCCAATAACGCATGGTCTCATACATGCGGCGGCCGTACACGCTGCCGGTCAGATCGCGCACGTGCTCTATCCAGTGACGAAAAAGCGCGGGACCTGTTCGCATTTCCAGGTGGTCGACGTAACCGTCCAGGGACTGGTTCATTCCGAAGACGAGCTTCGCCATGGTCCTAACTCTCCACCCCAGATTTTCACGAACAGTATGAGCAGCGTGAGGCAGAAAGTGAAGCTGGCCGTAAACCGCCGCCGCCTTTCCCGGCTGAGAAAGCTCTGAGAGAGCGGGAACGGCTGATGGCCGATCCCTTCGCTACCGCGAATCTGCTGACGGCCGATGTCCTGCGCGCCGCGAGAGTTCGCTTTTCCGAAGATCGACACGTCACCGGGTCTATGTGGCAAGCGTCACAGATCGCCCCTAATTCAGGGAGGCGCGTGCGGATCAGTTGGCGCATTTGGCCGCCGTAACATGCCCCACTCGTAGCTCTATCAGGACAGCTGCGAGACAGACGTCGACGCCGCTGCTCTGGAAAGGGTCGCGCCTGTAATCGTATGGCCCGCGCAGGCCGTACTGCAGGGCGGCGCTAACGATCCTGCGAGCTGTCCTGATCGGTCAATATGACGCCCATGCCGCCGCCTCCGCCGCCAGCGCCCATTCCTCCCGCTCCGCCGCCCCGGCCGCCGGACTCGCGGTTGCTCCTTGCGCGGGAGCCGGACGCGGACGGGCGCGTCGGACCCTGGTCGGGCAGCGCGACATCAGCGGGAATCGGAGCCAGATCGAGTGCCTCACGGATGAAGTTGCGGAGCGAAACGACGAGTTCGTGGATGCGGACGGGCCGTCCGGCGACCATTTCGTCCACGGCGCGGGCCGCAAGCCGCACCTGCTCCTCGGTGCCAAGCAATATGATGTCCGAGAGAGCGGCTTCGACGGCGTCCCGAATCCGGCGGCGGCGATCCGATCCGGTTTCGCCTCCCGCGACAGCGCTTTTGGCGCTTGCCGAATCTTCATCAGCCGTCTCCGGAATCTCCCGCCGCAGATCCCGCAGGTGACTCGGATCGACAGTGAGATCGCCCGTGAACGAGCCGCCAAGCGTCTTGTATGCCGCGATCAGGGTACGCAGTCTTTCGTTGATCTGCCGGTTCACACGTTCACGACGCTGCTGGATCGTGAACATCATCAGGAGGCGGATACCGATGCTGATCAGCGCGAAGAGCGCGACGCCGATCACCGACAGGAGGACGCTCTGCCAGGAACTGAGATCAAAGCCGCGCAAAGGGCCTCCTGTTTCGTTCCACGCCGGAGGGAACCGCAGGCCGGCTGCATGTCACCCGCTCGCCGCCGCTCGGGCTTCAATACCGTACCGTCAGGCGTTCGGCCAGCACCACCAGCGAGAACAGCAGGATCGACAACAGCGAGGACATCACGATCGCCGCGTAAAGCCTGTCCGACTGATAGTTGAAGGTCGCCTGGATGATCAGTGCGCCCAATCCCTTGTCCGACCCGATCCACTCGCCGACGATCGCGCCGATGACCGCAGTGGCCGAAGCGATGCGAAGTGATGAAAAGAGGAGAGGCATGGCGCGCGGCAGGCGAAGACGCCAGAAAATCTCCCACCGGCTGGCAGAGAGGATGTGGAAGAGTTCGTGCTCGTTGGAGGTGGCCGAATCCAGGCCCCGGATCATGTTGATGAGCGTCGGAAAGAAGCAGATCACGGCCGCGATCACGATCTTCGGCGTCATGCCGAGTCCGAAGATGAGGATGATGATCGGCGCAAGGGCAAGGACCGGAATCGTGTTGAAGAACAGGACGACGGGAAAATACGCGGCCTGAATGGTCCTGCTGTGCACGAACACGACGGCGAGAAGGATCGCCGCCAGATTTCCGATGATGAAGCCGGCGACGGCCTCGATGGCGGTCGGCCAGAGATTGCCGAGCAGCAGGCCGCCGCTCTTGGCGAAAACCGCGAAGATGGCGGTGGGCGTCGGCACGACATAGGCCGGGACACCCGCCAGCGGCAGCAGGAACTGCCATGCGAGGATCAGCGACGCGGCTCCGAGAACAGGCAGGGCGAAACCCATCGCCGGCGACATCGTCCGGTCCGCCGTCATGACGCGGCCTCCAGTGCGGCGCGCAGGCCCGCCATCGTGGCGACGATTTCCGGATCTTCGCGGGAACAGCGATTGCCTTCCCGCTTGATCTGCCGCAGGTCGTGGTCCGCCAGGATTCGGCCGGGATTGGCGGCAAGCACCAGCACCCTTTCGCCGAGATAGGCGGCCTCGGCGATGGAGTGTGTGACGAAGAGGATCGTCATTCGGGTCTTGCGCCAGAGCGACAGCAACTCGTCGTTCAGCCGGTCCCGCGTGATCTCGTCCAGCGCGCCGAAAGGCTCGTCCATGAGCAGGAGCCTCGGTTCGCAAAGCAGGGCGCGCGCTATGGCGACCCTCTGGCGCTGGCCGCCCGACAGCTGGTGCGGATAGCGGTCGGCGAAGGCGGCGAGCCCCATCATGTCGAGCAACTGGCTGCTTCGATCTTCGATGGCGCGGCTGAGACTGGCGCGTCCCACGACGAGCGGCAGAAGCACATTGTCCCTGACGGTGCGCCAAGGGAGCAGCGTGGAGTCCTGAAAGACAAAGCCGACATCGCGCCGCGAGCGGATCTGGCGCGGGCTCTCGCCGAGCACGCTGATGCTGCCGCCCAGAGGGGCGATCAGATCGGCCACGACCCTGAGCAGGGTGGACTTGCCGCAGCCCGACGGACCGAGGATCGACACGAAAGAGCCGGCCTCGATGTCGAGATCGAGGCCGCTGATCACCTTGATGGCGCGTCCGGAGGCTGGATAGCCGACATCGAGCCTTCGCGCTTGAACGGCGCCCGGCATAAAGTTCAGGCGCCCGGCGCGGCGAGTTTCGGACGTTCGGCCGCCGAAAGCTCGAGGATCTTCGTCGTATGCACGTCCTCCGCTTTCGGACGGCCGTTGGGATATTGCCCGACCTTGTCCAGAAGCGCGATCTGGTTCTCGATCGAGGCGGGATCGAAAGTCCCCCAACCGTCCCTGGCGGTATCGTCGTCGAAGGAGAGTTTGAGGACGAGATCGATCGTCTTCTCTTCCCATCCCAGGTCGAGCTCAGGATAAGCCTCCACCATCTTCCCGACGGCCTCCTTCGGATTGGCGTGAACCCGTCCCCAGCCTTTGCCGACCGCTCCGATGAATTTCGCGAGCGTTTCCGGATCATTCGCGATCGCATCATCCGTGGCGAAGTAGACATCGGCATAGGATTCGATCCCGAGATCGCGCACCAGAAGATCGATGCGGTCGTCACCGACGACGGAAAGCGCCTGCGTGTTGGTGATCCATCCGCCGATGGCGTCGACTTCACCTCTGACCAGCGGCCCCTTGTCGAAGCCGACATTCACGACGTTCACGTCGCCTGAATCGATACCGTTCTTCGCAAGGATAGCATCCATGACGAAACGCGCGGTCGGCTGGATGCCGATCGATTTGCCCTTGAGGTCCTCGGCCGTCCTGATCGGCTTGCCGGGCTTCGAGGTGAGCGCATAGGGGCCGGTGCGGAAACCGCAGGCGAGGATCTTGACGGGCACGCCGCTCGCCCGTGCAGCAAAAAGCTGCGGCGTTTCCGAGAACTGACCGAGCTGGGCGCTGCCGGACACGACCGGCGGCACAGTCGCGGAATTGGGGCCGCCGGGGCTGAATTCGACATCGAGCCCGGCCTCCTTGAAATAGCCGTTGGCCACGGCCGCGATATCGCCGATCTGGCCGTTGGACATCAGCCAGTCATACTGGATGACGACCTTGCCGGCGGCGCGCGCGCCCGGCGTCAGGATAAGCTGCATTCCCGGCGCGAACGCCGCGAGGGCCGCGGCACCGGTCTTCAGAAAGCTGCGGCGGCTTGGCGTGCAGTGCGTGGTCACATTCATCGTTCCGTTCCTCTGAGGTTTGTGGTTATCGGTGTCCGGCGGTTACGGCTGCTCGTCGTGATAGTCGCCCGGCCCGCCCTCAAGCCATGCGTAGAGCTCCCACAGCGTATCGTCGGGGTCGGTGAAATAGGCGCAGCGGGCGTTCCAGACGTAGTTCGCAGGCTCGCCGTAGAAGGTGACGCCTTTGGCCGAAAGCTCCGCATGAAGACGGTCGATCTCCGCCGGGTCATCGAGCCGGACGGCCACGCAGGCCTTGTGCGCGCCCTTGGGCGAGCGCAGGTTGGAGACGCCCGTGTGCTGGTTGATATGGTCGAGCTCCCATGCCGCGAGCGTGACGCCGGCGCCGTGGAAATCCGCAAACCCTTCGGCGCGGCGACGCAATCGGAAACCCAGCTTGTCGACATAGAACCTCACGGTCCGCTCGATGTCCTCCACCAGAAGGCATATGTCGGAAATGCGCTTTTCGGTGCCGAAAGCCATGGTCATTTACCTTTCGTGGTTTTCTTGCGCGCCGGCCTGATGTCGACACCCACGCGCTTCGCGGCGCCGATGATGTGCGCCTGCATGGCCTTCTCTGCGGCGACCGCGTCTCCGGCGACCACGGCCTCGTAGACGCGCACATGCTCGC
Organism: Rhizobiaceae bacterium; assembly: GCA_023953845.1. Taxonomy (NCBI): domain Bacteria; kingdom Pseudomonadati; phylum Pseudomonadota; class Alphaproteobacteria; order Hyphomicrobiales; family Rhizobiaceae; species Rhizobiaceae bacterium. Next base: position 1,708,769 of record JAMLJC010000001.1, read on the forward strand.
CGACATTGACTTCCACGAGATCGTGAAGGGGGTTCGTCAACCGCGCATACTGGATCGTATGACGGATCTGCTCGCAGACGAATGAAATGAAGGTGTGAATGTAGTTGTTTCCGGTCGCCCGCGCGATTTCGCGATGGAAGGCCAGATCGGCATCGATGCTGCCGTCTTCCCACTTCTCCTCGCCGCTCATGCGGTCGAGCGCCGCCTTGATGCTCGTCAGATGGTCGTCGTTGCGCCGCTCGGCCGCCAGAGCGGCCGATTGCGATTCGAGGATGCAGCGGAGCTCGAACAGCCGCTCCATGTTCTCGACGTCCTTCAGCGCTTCCCGGTCGATGCGGATGGCGGCGCGCTGCTCCGGCGCCAGGACGAAAGCTCCGACACCCTGCCGTGCTTCGACGAGGCCGTCGGCTCTCAGCTGAGCCACAGCCTCCCGCACGACGTTGCGGCTGACCCCGAAACGGTCGGCGAGCTGCTGTTCCGTCGGAAGGCGATGGCCGGGCAGGAGCTGCTTCCTCTCGATCTCCTTCGACAGCAGCGAAGCGACCTGGCTCGGCAGGGCGTCGACGACGCCGATCATCGGAGATCGTTGCTTCATGAGGGTTCCCGTCAGGCCCAGATGGTTTTCATGTTACCCGGTCATCCTACAACTTAGCAAGTACCCGTTGACGTTTGGCGCGCTGTTGGCGTCAGCTTATGTAGCTCGCGGAAAATCCGCATTTATGACAAAGGGTTATGCCGTGGTGCGGACTATGGCAGCGGATGGATTTGACGAAATCGCTCGGCGGCCCTGCTTCCGCGGTCGGCGATTCAGGGCCGAATGAATTCCGCAGGCGATATTCCAGCGACCAAGGTTTGCTGGTGCAACATCGGCTGAAATCGTCCGCTCATTCAGCGGGATGTTACGGATATCCGCCCGGAAAGAGCTTCCTGCTTCATCAGGCAGCAGTCCCATCCGCGCCCCGCAGAGGCACCGGCTTCTACAGCCGACGCGTACTGCAAGCGGCTTTCGGCGAGGCGAAGAGCTGCGACGGCGCGGCCCATTCCTCCTGACGTTCTTTGCGCTCACCGGTGACCAGCGTGCGCATCTGCGACAGGTAGGTCTCGATGAAGAACGCCGTCTGCGATTCCAGCGGCGTGTAAGGCCCCGGCCGATAGACGCGGGAGGCGATGCCTTCGGCATTGTCTTCCGTGATCTTCTTGTCCTGCACCGTGGTCACATCCCACATCCACGAGATCTTGTCCGCATCCACATCCGCGGCGGCGTCCTTGTCGACAAGCCAGGTGATGACGACATCCGTCTCGTTGGCGCTGCGCGGCATCATCTGGAACATCGTCAGGTAGTCGTTCGGCGCGCTGAGGAAGGAGAGGCGCCCGATGCGGAAGCCGTTCTCGCCGCCATCATAGCTCTTGCGGCCGCCCATCAGGCACGAGACAGGCTGGCCGTCGTCCGACAGCGTCAGGCGGCCGGAGCCGATCGGCTTGCGATGCATGGCGAAAGGCATGGTGTCCAGATCGCCGGGCTCCCATATGCCCTTGTGGAACTCGGCGTCGCCGATGACGCTGTGCCAGGCGTCGATCTCTTCCTGCCACTCCTTCGCCTTGTACTCGTCGCGCATGGCCGTGACCTTCACATGGCCGTTCACCCGGAAATATTCCGGATGCGCCGGACGGCAGTGGTAGCATTCGAGAAAATTCTCCAGCACCAGCTTCCAGTTGGCCTTGGTCAGGTAGTTCTTGCGGGCGACGATGCGCGCGTTCGGCACGCCGTTCTCGCGCAGCAGTTCCGTCAGCCCGTCCGCAGCCGGCTCGATGTTCGGCAGGCTCGACTCTTCGAGCCCGCACATCACCAATCCTCCGAACGTTTTCGTCGGAACCTTGTGGAGTCCCAGCTCATCGGGATCGACTCCTTCCGGCAGGTCGCGCCGCGTCTGCAATTCGCCTGTCAGCCGGAACGACCATGCGTGATAGGGGCAGACGAGCAGCCGCCCGCGCCCGTCCTTGACGCAAAGCCGCGAACCGCGATGGGTGCAGACATTGTAGTAGGCGGCGATATCCTCGTCGCCGTCGCCGAAGCGCACGACGATGATCTCCTCGTCGAAGAGGTTCCGGATAATGTAGCTGCCCTTCTCCGGCAACTCGCTGGCATGCGCGACGATCACCCACTGGCGGGGGAACCAGAGCTGCCGCTCCAGCTCGAAAATGTCCGGGTCCAGATAGAAGGGCTGCTGCAGCGACCAGTCCTTGCGGTGTTCGTCGATGAGGCGGATGACGCGATTCCGGTCAATGGCCGACAAGGCCTTTTCGCTAGCGGGCATGGAAATCTCCGGCGGCTGGCTCGACAATGACTTTTCATCAGAGTTGCGGCGAAGACTTCCCATCATCAAGCATGATTTTGGCAGGCTTCCATCTCGAAAAGGCATGGAATAGCATCCGCGCCACAATGAAGACGCTGAAGGCATCCCTTCCCCTGCTCAACGCCATGGTCGCTTTCGAGGCGACGGCCCGCCACGGCAGCCTCACGGTGGCGGCGCAGGAACTGGCGATCGCGCAGTCGGCGGTGAGCCGCCACATCGCCAATCTCGAAAGGCGGCTGGCGGTCGAGCTCCTGTCGCGCAAGGGCAACCGCGTCGCTCTCACCGAGGAAGGCGGCGTCCTCGCAGAGGCAATCCGCGATGGGTTCGGAACGATCCGCGATGCCGTCGAGCGCCTGTCCGAGCCGGACCGCGACACATTCGTCATCGGCAGCGGCTACGATCTCGTCCAGGCATGGCTGATGCCGCGCTTCGATCTCGTCACCTCGCTGGTGACGCATGGCCGCGTGACGCTGCTCACCTCAAGCGATCCGGACGATTTCGGTCGGCCGGAAGTGGCGATCTCCATCCGTTTCGGGCGGCCCGAGCAATGGCCGGGCTTCGTCGCGCGGAAACTCTTCGACGGCGAGTGGTTTCCCGTCTGCTCGCCGGCCTTCCTGCAACGCCATCCCGCGCTGCGATCCGAAGATCCGGCCGTGTTCCTCGACGTACCGCTGCTGCATCTCGCCGCGCCCGCCGATGCGATCGACAACTGGCGATCGTGGATCGGCACCGAGCGGAGCCTCCCGGGGCCGACCTTCTCCAGTTACCTGCCGATGATGCACGAGGCGATCGCCGGACGCGGCGCGGCACTCGCCTGGGCGGGTTTCGTCGAGGAGCAGCTCAAGCTCGGCCAGCTCGTGCGGCTGACCGAAGCGTCGCGCCGTCATGACGATGCCTTCTACCTGCTCACCCGCAGGAAGACGAACGCGACGGTTCAGGCCGTGGCGCAGGCTCTGCTCGACAGCGCCGCGACGCGCTGAGCGGGCGCGGCTATTCCGCGGCGGTGGCGAAGCGTTTTGCGCCGTGGCGCGCGCTCCATGCCGGCATGGACGCCTCGACATCCGCTTCGCTGGCGAAGGCGTGGCGCGCGTAGCGGTCGACGCGGAAGCGCGTCGGATCGACGAAGCGTTCCGTGCCGAGCAGGATTTCGCTGGCCAGCTTTCCGAGGCCGGGACCATGGCTGACGCCGGATTCATTGTCGCCGCCGACAACGACGACGTTTTCGCAGCCGGGCACGTGATCGATGAACAGGCCGACATCCGGCGTGTAGCAGGGAACGCCCTGCGCCCAGCTGGCGACTTTCGAGCCGCGCAGCGGCGGGAACACTTGCTGCAGCTTTTCCATCTGCTGATCGACCATCGACTGCATGAGCGCGGCATCGCGCGGCTGGCCGGGTTCCACGTCTTGCTGGCCGAGCCGATGGAGCGGCGTGTAGTGGCTGCCCGTGCCCCACATGATGGCGCCGAAGGTCTCGCGCAGCCAGAGGCGGAGTTCCCGGCACTGGATCGTCGGCAGGGTGGAGGGCAGGCCGCGATCGTCGGTGACGACGCGGGTCGCGACGACGCGCAGCATGGGGAGTTGCCAGCCGAGGCTCGCCAGAACCTCGTTGTTCCATGCGCCGGCCGCAATCACGACGCCGTCGGCCTCGACCGCGCCGCCGCTGGTTTCGAGCGTGACCCTGCCGCTCTCGTCACTGATGGACGTGACGCGAACACCGCTCTTCACGACGCCGCCAAGACGCTCGATCTCGCCGACGAGGACGCGCATGGCCAGCGTCGTGTCGACCTGGATGCCGTGCGGATTGTAGGCGCCGGAGTGGACGCGCGCCGGATCGACCAGCCCGCCCATCTTTTCGCCGATCTGCCTGGCATCGAGATCCTGCATCTCCTTCGGCGCATAGGGGGAGTTCAGCACCGGCGCCACGAAATCCTCGCGGCCCTGCTCGGTAAGCGCCATGATCAGCGTGCCGTTCGGGCGGTAGCCGATTTCCATCCGCCCGAGTTCGTGCAGCATGCGGTAGAAGTCGAGCCCGTATTGCTGAAGCTTCAGCCCTTCCCCGCCGACCGGGATCATGCCTGCCGACCAGTGCGAGACGAAGCCGGCGCCGGCCCCGGTGGTCGCCTTGCCCGGCGCAACGGCTTCCAGCAGCGTGACGTTTTTCACGCCAGCCTTCAGCAGATGATATGCGGCGGAGCAGCCGATGATGCCGCCGCCTACCACCACGATGCGCTTTCCATTCCCTGTTGCGGCCATTGTCATGCTCCTCGGATGGTGGGGGACTGGTTATGTCCGTTCACATGGGTTTCGAGCCACCAGACGATTCTGGCGGCGGAATCGAGATATTCCGGATAGGTGCGGACGCTGTGCCCCGCATTCGGATAAGTGACCAGCGCGCTCGGCGAGCCGGAACGCAGGGCGGCGAAATGGCATTCCAGCGCCTGCGACGGCGGCGTGCTCTTGTCGATGCCGCCGGCCATGACCAGTGTCGGGACCTTCGCCTTTTGCCTGAAGAAGGCGGGGCTTCGCGAAAAGTAGGCTCCGCCCTCCTGCCAGGGGGACGATTCGAGGAACAGCGCGTCGAATTCGGGAATCTGCGTGGTGCGGTGCTGGCTATACCAGTCGCCGACGGGCGAGATCGGGATCGCTGCCGCGAACCGGTCGCTGCGCGTCGGCAGCCATGCGGACATGAAGCCGCCATAGCTGGTGCCGGTGATGGCGACCCGGTCCGTATCGACCCATCCTTTCGCAACCAGCGCATCGATGCCGCTCAGTATGTCGCCGACATCCGCTCCGCCCATGTCCCCCTTGACGGCGCGGGCGAAGGCGTCGCCGCGCCCGGTGCTGCCGCGCGGGTTGGGGAAGAGGATCGCCCAGCCAAGCGCGGCGAGGATCGGCGCTGCGCGCGTCCGCGCCGCCCATCGGTTCCGGTGCGCCGAGACCGGCCCGCCATGGATGTCGACGAGAAGCGGCGCGGGTCCGCTCGCCCGCGACGGACGCAGCAGCCAGCCATCGATCTCCATTCCGTCAGGCGCCGTCCAGGTGAACGGCTCCATGACGCCGCGATTCTTCATCGCGGCTTCAGCCTGCGGCGCGGCGAGGGAGGCGATCTCCCGCAAGCCGTTCTCGTCGGCTTTTGCGAGGAGCGGCGCTCGCGACCAGGATTCCGCCACAAGCAGCGTCCCGGTCTCTCCGACCGGAAAGGCGGTCGGCACCCACTCGCCCGACGTCAACTCCGTCGAACACCAGATTTCGGCCACTCGTCCGTCGGCAAGATCGTAGTTGGCCACGACGGTTTCGTGGCCGCGCAGCCCGGCCAGATGCAGGCGCGTGGCGGAGCGCCACTCGATCGACGTGATGTCGATGCCCTTGGTCGCCACGGTCCCGACGCTGCCGTTTTCAGAGTCAATCAGCGTGAGTTGTCCGGCGACGAGACCGCGATCGCTGCAGAAGGCCCGGATGACGGCGATGTGTTTTCCATCCGGCGACCCGCGCGGCACGCCGAGCTGGTCCGGCGGCGTATGCAGCGTGGTTGCCATGCCCGAGGCGATATCGATCAGCGATAGCCGGGCGGCGTACCAGCTGCCCTCGCTATGGTGATCGCTGGTGATCGCAACGATTTTTTCCAAACCGCACCAGCTCGCCTCCCAGACATTAAGAGGAGCGCCGGTGAGAGGGACAGGATCTCCGGTCAGAGACCAGACCCAGATCCGGCGCCACAATTCGTCGCCTTCGCCCCACGCCACCTCCGGGAGCCAGGCGGGCGCGTCCGATTTGTGCTTCTGCGCATAGCCGCCATGGATGCCGGCGAGATCGGCGCCCTGCCCGGCCACGACCAGAAGCAGCTTTTGGCCGTCCGGCGACCAGTCGATCTGCTCGATGCGGCCAGGAACGCGGCCGGTGGCGATGCGCGCGGCTCCAGACCACAATTCTATGCCATCGACGCCCGCATCGTCGGTAGCGGCCGCCACGGCAAGTGTTCTGCCGTCGGGCGACAGGCGGATCTGCCTTGTCTCGCGGTCGTTGAGGCAAACCGGCGCGCCGCCATCGCGCGCCACGCTGTAGAGGCGGTTCGAAACGCCGTCTTCGAAACCTTCCGCAAAGCTCTGGCCAATGAAATGAAGATGCTCGCCTGTCGTATGGCCGCAGAGGCTGCGCGCGCCGAAGACATGCCCGTTCAACCCGAAAAGGTCGCGGTAGAAAGCCAGTACCGCTTCGTATTCCGGCGATGACCGGAAATCCGGCTTCATCGAGCGCTTCCCCGATTTCCTGCCGCGCTGTGCTTTTCCATTGCGGGCGCCTCCTCGCGCCGAGCGGCAATCGCTCCCTTGCGCCACGCTTCAGGATACCCACGCCTCACGCGTTGTCTAGACACGAGTGTACAATGGATTGATCCAGAGCCGCCCGCTAGATCGCGATTGCTTGACCGGAAACGCTCCAGATGCAGACATCGGCCTGAAGCCGGCTCCAGACGAAAGAGGCCAAGACCGTGAGCATCGCAGAGAAAGTCCAGTCGATCCTCGACGGCGAAGTGATCTGGGACGCGCATTCCGGCTTCATGCCCGACCCGGCCGCCGATCTCGACAATTTGCGGATCTGGCTCGACGCGGGCGTCGACTATCTTTCCATCGACGTCGGTTTCGACCTGCTGCCGTGGGAGAAGACGGTCGCCACGCTTGCCGCATTCCGGCACTGGATTCTCGCTCGGCCCTCGGAATACGCACTGGTTTCATCCGCCGATGAAATCCTGGCCGCGAAGAGCGCGGGCAGGCTCGCGGTAACTTTCGACATCGAGGGGATGAACGCGCTCGACGGCCGGATCGAGATGGTCGAGTTCTATCATCATCTCGGCGTGCGGCAGATCCTGTTCGCCTACAACCGCAACAATCTCGCCGGCGGCGGCTGCCATGACGAGGACATCGGCCTGACCGCCTTCGGCCGGCAGGTCATCGATGAGATGAACAGGCTCGGCATGTTCGTCGACGTCACCCATACCGGCTACCGCACGACCATGGACGTGATGGAATACACCGACCGCCCGGTGATCTTCTCGCACTCCAATCCGAAGGCGCTGTGCGGTCATGGCCGCAACATCACCGACGAGCAGATCAGGGCTTGCGCGCGCACCGGCGGTATCATCGGCGTTGTAGGACTCAACCGTTTCCTCGGCGAGAACCGCACGGATTCGGAGCGGCTTGCCGACCATGTCGAATACCTCATAGACCTCGCCGGGCCACGCCATGTCGGCATCGGTCTCGACTATGCCTTCCCCGTCGAGATCGAGGGCATCGACACCGTCATCGCCGACAACCCGCAATTCTGGCCGAAGAACGAGTATCCTGCCGGCGCGACCACCTACGCCGCGCCGGCGCAGATGCGCGAACTGGTCGAGGTGCTGCTGCGCCGCGGCCAGCCCGAACGGACGGTGCGCGACGTCATGGGCGGTAACTTCATGCGGCTGGCGCGCGAGATCTGGAGATAGGCTTGTGACCGGCCTCATGCCTCGGGCCGCGAGGGATTTTCAGTTCCCGATCGGCTTGATTTGCGCGTTTTTTTGACTGGACATGGGTGTCCGGAAAGCGCACGCTAAGCGCATAAGGCGGTCCGGACGGAGGCACCGGAATGTCAAACCAAAGGCGCCGCGGCGCGTCATAATCGAGAGGGTCGAACATGAGCGAACTTGCCAACACCAACGTTTCTCGCCGTACGGTACTTGCGGGCGCCGGCGCCCTCGGTCTCGCCTCCCTGATCTATCCGACCGGTCGCTCGCAGGCCGCGGGATCGATCCTCAAGGTGCGCTCCTATGCCGACATCCAGATACTCGATCCGGCCTACCGTCTGGCGGCGCCGGAAGGCGACATCACCAACGTCATCTTCGCCGGTCTGGTCGTGGCGACGTCCGGCGACAAATGGGGCTGGAAGCCCATGGCGGTCGAGACGATCGAGCAGCTCGACCCGCTGACAATCTCCTTCAAGCTGCGCGACAATATCGGCTTCACCGACGGCTTCGGCCAGTTGACGACGGAAGACGTGAAGTTCTCGATCGAGCGCATCGCCGATCCCAAGAACGAGTCGCCCTATGCCGGCGACTGGGCGACGCTGAAGGAGGTGGAGATCAAGGACAAGCTTTCCGGCCTCATCCATCTCAAGGAAGCTTTCGCGCCGCTATGGACCTCGACGCTTCCGACACCCTCCAGCACGATCCTCTCCAAGCGCGCGGTGACCGAAGCCGGCGGCAAGCTCGGCGTCACCGCAGTCGCGCAGTCGGGTCCCTATCTTCTCAAGGAATGGCTGCCGAAGCAGCGTACCGTGCTGGTCCGCAATCCCGACTGGAAATATGAGCAGGGCGGCTATGACGAGATCCACATCCATCCGATCGAGGACGAGAAGACGGCCGAACTCGGCTACGAGGCCGGCGATCTGGATTACACCTGGACCTCGGTCTCCTCGATCTCGCGCCTGAAGCAGACGCCTCCGGCAGACACGACGGTGGTCGAGAAGCCGTCGCTGGCCTTCGTCTGGTTCGGCATGAACAAGGCGGTGGCGCCGTTCGACAATCCGGACGTCCGCCGCGCCGTCCAGTATGCCGTGGACCGCAAGGCCGTGGTCGACGCGGCGTATTTCGGGGCCGCAGCGACCTCGACCGGCATTATCGCGCCGGGCCTTATCGGCCATCGCGAAAAGAACCTTTACGACTACGATCCGGACAAGGCTCGCCAGATGATCGAAGCCGCCGGCATCAGCGGCCAGACCGTGGTTCTCGACATCCTCAACAAGACCGAGCGCCTCACCGCCGCCCAGGTCATCCAGGCCAATCTGCAGGATGTGGGCCTCAACGTCGAGATCAAGCAGAATGACAGCGGCACGTTCTGGACGCTGGGCTCCAAGGAGAACGAATACCACAAGAAGCTGCAGATGGTTGTGCAGCGCTTCTCCATGCAGCCCGATCCGAGCTGGGCGACGGAATGGTTCACCCGCAGCCAGATCGGCGTCTGGAACTGGGAGAGTTTTGACAGCGAGGAGTTCGACAATCTCGTCACCGCCGGCAAGGTCGAGCTCGACGACGCCAAGCGCGACGCCATGTACAAGAAGATGCAGGACCTGATGGAGGAGAGCGGCTGCTACGTCTTCCTCACGCACGAGGTTGCCGGCGTCATGTACCGCAACAGCGTCGCCGCGGGCCTGAAGCCCAACGGCGAACCCGTCTTCGCGGAATTCAAACCCGCCTGATGACCCCGGCAGGCACGGCGCGGGGCGGATCGGGCAAGGCCTGAGATGCTCCGCTACGCACTCAAGCGACTGGGCCTCGGCATCGTCATCGTGAGCGTCGCGATGATGATGCTGTTCGCCATGGTCTATGTGATCCCGGGCGATCCGGCGTCGGTCGCGCTGGGTCCGCGCGCATCGCCGCAGATGATCGAGGCATTGCGCGTGCGCATGGGGCTCGACCAGCCCATCTGGATGCAGTTCCTCAAATTCTACACCTCGGCGTTCCGGGGCGATCTCGGCACCGAAGTCCTGTCCGGCCGGCCCGTGCTCACCGTCGTCTTCGAGCAGCTGCCCTTCACGCTGGCTCTGATTGCCGGCGCGATCTCATGGTCCGTGCTGCTCGGCATCCCGCTCGGCTGCATCGCGGCGGTCAAGCGCGGCGGCTTCGTCGACCGGGTCATCGGCGTACTCTCCGTCGCGGTGATCGCGGTGCCGTCCTTCGTCATCGCCATCTACTCGCTCCTGGTGTTCGCCGTGGCGTTGCAGTGGCTGCCGGCCATCGGCGCCGGTGAGCCGGGAGATGTGGCCAGCCGCCTGAAGCACCTGGTCCTGCCGTCGCTTGCGGTCGGTCTCGGCTGGGTCGGCTACATCGCGCGCATGGTGCGCGCCTCCATGCTGGAGACGCTGGAGGCGAGCCACATCCGCACGGCCCGCGCCTTCGGCCTGACCGACAGGCGCATCACCTATTCCTACGCGCTGCGCATCGCCATCCTGCCGACGATCACCCTGCTCGGTGTCGGCATCGGGCACATGCTGTCGTCCTCCGTCTTCGCCGAGATCGTCTTTGCGCGGCCGGGCATCGGCAAGCTCGTCTATGAGGCGATATCGGTGCGCAACTATCCGATCGTCACAGGAGCCGTCCTCGTCACCACCGTCTTCTTCGTCGTCGTCAACGTTCTCGCCGATATCGTCATCGGTGTGCTGGATCCCCGTGTCAGAGCAAGTTTTGACTGATCGGCCGCCGCGGGCGCGGTTCCCAGGAGCGAGCCGCGTCGTCAGGCGCATTCTCCGCGAACCGCTCGGCGCGCTCGGCCTGGTGCTTGTCGTGCTTGTCGTTCTGTCGGCCCTGTTCGCGGACGTTCTGACCAGCTATCCGCCGGCGAAGCTCTCGCCTGCCGAGCGTTTCGCGCCGGCGAGCCTGACGCATCTTCTTGGCACAGATCATCTGGGTCGCGACCTCTTCTCGCGCGTGCTGCATGGCGGCCGCATCGCGCTGGCGATCGCGGTGGGCGCGACCGGTGCGTCGCTCGTGATGGGCATCGTGCTCGGCCTGATCGCGGGCTACGGGCCGCGCTGGCTGGACAACATACTGCTGCTTCTGTTCGACGCGGTGAAGAGCTTTCCGACGGTGATGCTGGCGCTGACGCTGGTCACGCTCACCGGTCCGTCCCTGCTCGCAGTGGTGGTCGTCGTGGTGCTGGTCAGCGTTCCCGGCTACGCCCGCATCATCCGCACGCAGACGCTGGTGATGAAATCCGCCGAACATGTCATGGCGGCGCGCTCGATGGGCGCCGGCACGGCGCGGATACTCGGTGTGCACATACTGCCCAACGTCATCGGCCCCATCCTGATCCTGGCGTCGATGGACATCCCCGTCGTGGTGGCGATCGAGGCGGGGTTGAGCTTCCTTGGTCTGGGCGTTCGTCCGCCCATGCCGAGCTGGGGTTCGATCCTCAATGACGGCTTCGCCAACATCCGCGATTCCTACTGGATCGTGATCGCCGGAGGCCTGCCGATCGTGCTCACCACGCTCGGCTTCACCTTCCTCGGCGAGACGCTGCGCGACGTGTTCGACCCGAGGCTGAGAGGACGCGTATGACCGTCCTCGACATCCGCGACCTGAGCGTCGACTTCGCCACGGAAGCCGGAACGCTGCAGGCGCTGAAGAAGGTCAACCTGACCGTGCCGAAAAACCGCATCGTCGGCGTCGTCGGCGAGTCGGGCTGCGGCAAGTCCACGCTCATCAACGCCATTCTCGGGCTGCTCGCCGACAATGGCGAGATCACGTCTGGCCGGATAGCGTTCGAGGGCGGGCAGGATCTGGTCCGGCTCGATCCTGTGGCGATGCGCGCCCTGCGCGGGCAGAAGATCGCGACCGTGTTCCAGGACCCGATGGGCGCGCTCAATCCGGTGCTGTCGGTCGGCCGGCAGATGCGCGACATCCAGTACCGCTCGAACCTGTCGCGCCGGGAGAAGGACGCCCGCTCCGTCGCCATGCTGCGCAAGGTCCGTATTCCGGACCCGGAGAAAAGGCTGGAGCAGTTTCCGCACGAATTCTCCGGCGGCATGAAGCAGCGTATCGCCATCGCCATGGCGCTGATGATGGAGCCGTCTCTGCTGATCGCCGACGAGCCGACGACCGCACTAGACGCGACGCTCGAAGTGACGATCATCGAGCTCCTGAAGGAGCTCCAGCAGCAGCTCGGCTGCTCCGTGCTCTTCATCTCCCATCATCTCGGCGTCATTGCCGAACTCTGCGACGAGATGATCGTGATGTATGCGGGCGAGGTGGTCGAGCGCGGCTCGACGCGGGACATCTTCCACAATGCCCGCCATCCCTACACGCGCAAGCTCCTGGCCTGCGATCCGGCGCGGCTTTCGCACCGCGCCGCGCGGCTGCCGACCATTCCGGGCACCTTGCCCGATCTGAGGCGCCGTCCCGAGGGCTGCGTCTTCCAGGCGCGTTGCGAGCTGGCCGATGCCATATGCTCGACCATGCCGCCGGATGCCGTCATCGGCGAGGGGCATGTCGCGCGTTGCTGGCACACCGACCGCTCGCTCGCCATTGGAGCAGTCGCATGACCGGCGAGCCGCTGCTTTCCGTTTCCGACCTCAAGGTCCGCTTCCGCATTGGCGGCTTCATGGCGGCGCTTGCCGGCCAGCCGACGGAAATCGAAGCGGTGGCGGGCGTCAGCTTCACGCTGGAGCGCGGCCGCACCTTCGCTCTGGTTGGCGAGTCCGGCTCCGGCAAGACCACGCTGGCGAGGGCGGTCAACGGGCTGCAGAAGTCCGCTGCCGGTTCGGTACGCTTCGAGGGCCGCGAACTGCGCAGTCTGCCGGCAGCCGAATGGACGCCGCTGAGGCGGCGCATGTCGATGATGTTCCAGGACCCGGTCGGGTCGCTGTCGCCCCGGCTCAGCGTGCGTTCGCTGCTGGCCGAGCCCTTCGCGATCCATCGCCTGTCCGGCCGCGACGTCAATGCCGAGGTGATGCGCCTGCTCGCCCTTGTCGGCCTGCCGCGCGATTTTGCCGACCGCTATCCGCACCAGCTTTCGGGCGGACAGGCGCGGCGCGTCGGCGTCGCACGCGCCGTGGCGCTCGATCCTGTGCTGATCATCGCCGACGAGCCGACCGCCGGCCTCGACGTTTCGGTGCAGGGCGAGGTGCTGAACCTGCTCAACGATCTGCGCGACCGCATGGGCCTGTCCATGCTGATCATCACGCACAATCTGCATGTGGTGCGGCAGATCGCCGACCGCATGGCGGTGATGTATCTCGGCCGTTTCGTCGAGGAAGGCGAGACGGAAGCGATCTTCACCGCGCCGCATCATCCCTATACGGCGGCGCTGCTGTCGGCCAATCCGGAGCCTGACCCGGACAAGGTGCACGATCGCATCGCGCTGCCGGCCGAGGTGCCGTCGCTGCTTGAGCGGCCGTCCGGCTGTGAGTTCCACACCCGGTGCCCCTTCGTGCGCGACATCTGCGCGTTGGACGCCCCCATGTCGTCGGTCGTCGGCGCCAGCCGGCTGACCTGCCATTTCCCGTTGAATGCTCGATCCGCCGCCGAGGCGCACACCGCAATCTAGAAGGACGATCTGCAATGGACGACATCCGCGTGGTCACCGAGTTTCCGCGCAAGGTGCGCGAGATCGAGAATCTGTGGATTCCGATGCCGGACGGCGTGAAGCTCGCGGCGCGCATCTGGCTGCCGGAGGACGCAGAGGTCGATCCGGTGCCTGCCATCCTGGAATACCTTCCCTATCGCAAGCGTGACGGAACGGTGGAGCGCGACGCGCTCACCCACCCCTATTTCGCAGGCCACGGCTATGCCGGCGTGCGCGTCGACATGCGCGGCGCCGGCGACAGCGAAGGCCTGTGCAAGGGCGAATATCTCAAGCAGGAGCAGGACGACGCCGTCGCCGTCATCGAATGGCTGGCGCAGCAGCCATGGTGCTCCGGCACCGTGGGCATGATCGGCATCAGCTGGGGTGGCTTCAACGGCCTGCAGGTCGCCGCGCGCCGTCCTCCTGCGCTGAAAGCCGTCATTTCGCTCTGCTCGACCGACGACCGCTACAATGACGACGTACATTATCTCGGCGGCGCCCAGATGTGCGACAACCTCATCTGGGGGACGACGGCCTGGGCCATCGCCATGACGCCGCCGGACCCTGCGATCGTCGGCGACCGCTGGCGCGAATTGTGGGAAGGCCGGCTCAAGGGAAACGGCATCTGGATGCAGGACTGGTTCGAGCACCAGCGCCGCGACGAGTTCTACAAGCACGGCTCGATCTGCGAGGACTATGCCGATGTCGAGGTGCCGGTCTACGCGGTGGGCGGCTGGGCGGACGGCTATCCGAATCCGATCTTCCGCATGCTCGAAGGCCTGCCGGGCATCCGCAAGGGCCTGATCGGCCCGTGGGGCCACAAATACCCGCATTTCGCCATGCCCGGGCCGCGTATGGGCTTCCTCAAGGAGTGCCTGCGCTGGTGGGACCAGTATCTGAAGGGCATCGACACCGGGATCGCCGACGAGCCCATGCTGCGCGCCTGGATACAGGAGCCGGCCGCACCCGCCGCGATCTATGACGAGCGTCCCGGCCGCTGGGTGGCGGAGCCGTCATGGCCCGGACCAGGCGTCGGCGAATTGTCCTTCGGCCTCGCTCCGGGCAGTCTGGTCAAGGGCAGGGGCGGCGACGACGTCCTCTCCATCTGCTCGCCGCAGACGGCTGGCCTGTCGTCCGGCGCATGGTGCGGCTATGGCGTCACGCCGATGCTGCCGGTCGACCAGCGCATGGAAGCCGGCAACGCCCTCGTCTTCGAGACGGCGCCGCTCGAGGAAGCGGTGGAGATTCTCGGCTTTCCGGAATTCGAGGTGACGCTCGTCTCCGACAAGCCAGTGGCGCTGATCTCGGCCACGCTCTCGCTGGTGCAGGAGGATGGCGCGGCGGCCCGCGTCAGCTACGGCATCCTCAACCTCACGCACCGGCATGACGATCTCGATCTCGCGCCGATGACGCCCGGCAGGGTAGAAACGGTGCGCATGAAGCTGCGATGCTGCGGCCAGCGTTTCGAGAAGGGTCAGCGCATCAGGCTCGCCGTTGCGACCGGGCACTGGCCGATCGTGTTCCCCGCGCCTGAAAAGACGACGCTGTCGATCCACTGCGCCCAAAGCAGGCTGATCCTGCCGGTGCGGGCGGCACAGCCGCTCGACGCGACGCTCAAGGCATTCGAGGGGCCGGAAAGCGCCCAGCCGATGGCGCAGGAGGTGATCAAGGCCGGCGAACCCTTCCGGCGCGATGTCGCCACCAACCAGATCACCGGCGAAACCACCTATTCGGTCGTCAGCGACGCCGGCACGGTGCGGCATCCGCATACGGGCATCACCCTGTCGGCGCGGCAGACCGAAAAGTTCATCGTGCATCCCGACGACCCGAACTCGGCACGCGGGACAGTTACCTGGGATAAGTCCTATGCGCGCGGCGACTGGAACGTGCGAATTTCCGTCTCGGCGACGGTGCGCGCGCTGCGCGACGTCTGGCGCATGGAAACCCATATCGTCGCCCATGCCGGCGACGAACTGGTGCTCGACCGCGACGAGGTCAGGGAGTTTCCCCGCGACCTGAACTGAACGCAGGGCGGATAGCCGGCGAAGGGAGGAGCAGGATCGTGAACGCCGTTCTGGAGGGCACGCGCATCGGTCGCCGCCGCGGGCGCAACGCCGGCGGAAGCGAGGCGCCTTCGCGCAAGCCGGACTATCACACACTGCGCAGCCCGTTCGTGCCGCAGCGCGTGTTTTCGGACGATCAGGTCGCCGCGATCCACGAGACGTCGCTGCGCGTGCTGGAAGAGCTCGGCATGCGCGTGCTCTTGCCAGAGGCCCGCGCCATCCTTGCTGCGGGCGGCGCGCTGGTCGACGAGGACACGCAGATGGTCAGGACCGGCCGTGATCTGGTCGCCGCCGCTCTCGCCGCCGCGCCGCGTTCGATCCGCTGCCATGCCGGTTCGCGCGAGCGCGACCTGACGCTCGAACCGGGCGTCCTCACCTTCATCGGTGGGAGCGGCGCGCCCAACGCGACCGACCGCGAGCGCGGCCGCCGCGCCGGCACGCTTCAGGACTTCGCGGATTTCGTGCGGCTCGTCCAGGGCTTCGACGTGCTGCAGATGCAAGGCGCCTATGTCGAGCCGCAGGACATCGACATGCGCTTCCGCCACTATGCGGTGAACCGCGCGCAGCTGACGCTGTCGGACAAGCTGCCATTCGTCTTCGCCCGTGGCACACCGCAGGTCGCGGACGGTTTCGAGATGATCCGATTGGCGCGCGGGCTGTCCGAGGACGACTTCCGTGATCGCGTGCATTGCTACACGGTCATCAACACCAATTCGCCTCGCCAGCTCGACATCCCGATGGCGCAGGGCATCATCGATTTTGCGCGCGCCGGGCAGGTCTCGATCATCACGCCCTTCTGCCTCGCCGGGGCCATGGCGCCGATCACGGTCGCCGGCGCGCTGACGCTTCAGCACGCCGAGGCGCTTGCCGGCATCACGTTGGCGCAGCTTTCGCGGCGCGGCGCCCCGGTCGTCTACGGCAGCTTTTCCTCGAATGTCGACATGAAGTCCGGCGCTCCGGCCTTCGGCACGCCGGAGCATGTCAAGGCGACGCTCGGCGCCGGGCAGCTCGCCCGTCATCTCGGTCTGCCGTGGCGCTCCGGCGGAGGCACGGCGGCGAACGTGTCCGACGCGCAGGCCGCGCATGAAAGCCAGTTCGCGCTCTGGGGTTCCGTGCTCGGCGGCGCCACGGTCTGCATCCACGCCGCCGGCTGGCTGGAGGGAGGTCTGAGCGTCTCCTTCGAGAAACTGATCACGGATCTGGAAGCGCTGCAGACGATCGCCGAACTCTGCCGGGAAACGCCCGGTGACGAGGACGCGATCGGTTTCGACGCCATTGCCGAGGTGCAGCCCGGCGGGCATTTTTTCGCGGCCACGCACACGATGAGCCGCTATCGCAGCGCCTTCTACGAGCCTCTGGTCGCCGACTGGCAGAATTTCGGTAACTGGACGCAGTCCGGCGCGCGCACGGCGACCGAACGCGCCACCGATATCTGGAAAAAGCGGCTGGCGGAATTCGAGCCGCCGGCCTCGGCGGCGGTTGCCGATGGGCTCGACGCGTTCATCGCGCGCCGTACGGCGGAAGGCGGCGCCGCACCCGTATCGTAGACCGACTCGGCCCCGGAGCGGTTCCGGTCTTACGGAATCGGTGGAATCGCTCTATCTCTTTTTCAGCCGCATTTCCGGACGCAAAATCGCTTCACACTTTGCTGGAAATGCTCTTAGCCGGCCTTGCGGGCGTGGGAATTTGCCCGCCGAACGAAGTCGGCAAAGGCTTCCACTTCCCCGGCACGGGGCTCCTGTCCCGTATGGCTGAGCAGATAGGCCGGCACGAGCGAAAGCCGGTTTCTCATCGGCTCGACGATCTCGAGCGAATAATAGCCGATCTGGACGAAATACAGGACGCGCGCCCTTACGAGGCGTCCACGCCCGTGTAGCCGTGGCGCTCGAACATGTCGCGGATGGCCCCGACGCGCTTGTCGTCCGCCTCCTCGACCGTCTTGCGCACGTCCGGCGACTGGCGCGCCCAGGCCCTTATGGCGAAATCCAGACGCGGGTTGAACAGCGAGTCGTCGACCCAGCACTCGAAGACGTTGAGCACAGCCTGGGTGATGGAAGCGGCCGGGCGCGCGGCGCGCTCGACAATGACGCGCGTGTTCCTGTTGCGCCAGTATTCCAGAAGCTGGTCGAGCAGATCCTGCCGGCTCTTGAAATACCAGTAGAAGCTGGACCGCGAGACGCCGAGGCGCTGCCCGAGCGTGAGGATGCGGACGCTTTCGACCCCCTCCGAGATCAGGGTTTCCAGCGCGCCGTTCAGCCAGTCCTCGCGCGTGACCTTGACGTTGCCCGTTGGGCTGGTGCGCTGGGCACCTTCTTGGGCGACGGGAGACGAAAACATCCGGAATGAACGACTTTCAGCAAGAAGAAGTGATGTCGAGGGCGACGCTGCTACACCGACGAGGAATGTTCAAGCCATTCCCAGAGATAAGGCGCCAGACCGCGATCGACATGCACACGTATTTTTCCGGCATTGTCGAAACGATACAGAATTGCATTCACGCCGGCGAACAGCAGAGACGCCGCAGGACTTCCGTTTCGCGGATCGAGCGTGGTGCCTCGCGCCAGCAGACGGTCGACACCCGCACCGGAAATCTCGAAGACATGCAGCGCCGCGTCCATCGCAGTGACGGCAAATCCCTCACTGTGCCAGCCGGCCTCGATCGACAGGGGCCGCTCCGAGACGACCAGCATCCTGTCGCGCGCCACGCGAACCGCATAGCGATCGCCGCTTGCCACTTCGGCCGCTCCGACGCCTGCGCCGGACATGCCGGACGCGCGGTTCCAGGCGTCAAACGCGCCGCTGACCAGAAGCTGGTTCAGGCCGCTCACCGTCCTTGCTGTGACATCGTCGCGTTGCAGCACGGCGGCCTCCCAGCGCGGAGGAACGGGCCATTTTTCGGCGAGATTACGCATGGAGGCGCGTTCCTTCCGGATCGAGGGCGCAGGGCGGCGCGATCATCGCGCGTCGCAGCATCCCGAGATGGCGAAGTTCGATGGTCTCGCCGTGGCGCGCCGAGCCGCGTTCGATCAGCGCCAGCGCGATCGGCTGGCCGAGCGTCGGGCTGTGGTAGCTCGACGTGACGAAGCCGATGCTGCGGCTTTTGCCGTTGGCGCGCTCGACGCCATGCGCGCCGTTCGGCAGAAGACCGCCATCATCCGCGACGGTCAGGCCGACGAACTGGTTGCGGTCGGCCCGGTCGGCGTTTTCGGTGAAGAGCGAACGGCGTCCGACGAACTCCGTCTGGCGTTTCTGCCGCGGACCGTCGACGCCAAGATCATGCGGCAGCGTGTTGCCGTCCGTGTCCTTGCCGATGACGATATAGCCCTTTTCGGCACGCAGGATCATCAGCGCTTCCAGCCCGATGACGACGGCGTCGAGCGCCCTGCCTGCGTCGCGTAGCGCCGCCCACAACGCCTTGGCGCGGTCGGCGCGGATCGAGAGCTCGTAGCTGCGGTCGCCGGTGAAGCTGACACGGGCGACCCGCACGGCTTCCCCTGCAAAACTGCCGGTCGCGACCGCCATATGCGGCAGGTCCGCGTCGTCCAGCGGCAGGCCGAGGCCGAGTTTTTCGAGCAGGTTGCGCGAATGCGGTCCCGAAACAGTCAGCGTCGCCAGTGCGGCGGTCGCGTTGTGAATGTAGACGGCGTCGCGGCCAAAACGGTCCTGGCGCCATTCCTCCAGCCGCGCATGCACCGCAGCGACGTGCGAGCTGGAGCAGGAGACGACGAAGCGGTGCTCGTCGAGCCGCATCAGGATGCCGTCGTCGAACACGACGCCATTCTCCGACAACATGAAGCCGTAGCGGCAGCGGCCCGGCTTCAGCGTCGACATGGTGTTGTAATAGATGAAGTCGACAAACTCGGCCGCCTGCGGCCCGATCACTTCGATCTTGCCGAGCGTGGAGCCGTCGAACAGCGCCACCGATTGCCGCGCACGCAGTGCCTCGTCCTGGATCGCGGCGGCTGCATCGCCGGCGCCATAATGCGCGGGCCGCAGCCAGCCGCCATATTCCTGGAAGACAGCGCCGTCGGCGCGATGCACATTCTCCAGAGGCAGGCGGCGCACCGGCGCGAACAGGCTGCCGCGCCGCGTGCCGGCAAGGGTGGCGAACGGAACCGGCGTGAAAGGCGGCCGATAGGTGGTGGTGCCGACCTCGGCGATCTTGCGGTTGGTCACCTCGGCCAGCAGCGCCAGACCGTTGAGATTGGACGTCTTGCCCTGATCGGTGGCCATGCCCAGCGTCGTGTAGCGCTTGAGATGTTCCACCGAGACGAAATTCTCGCGTGCCGCCAGTTCCACGTCCTTGGCAGTCACGTCGCTCTGGTAGTCAATCCAGACGCGGCCTTTAGACTTCGGTTTCGGCCACAGGGCGACCGTGCCGAGGCTGGCTTCCTGTCCGGTGCTGCGGGAGGCAGCTGAAGCGGAGCCGAAATCGCCAAGCGCCTCGCTTGCGCTGGCGAATACGTCGGACAGGGAGACATGTCCCGCGAGCGCTCCTGCCACGCCGATGCCGTCGATCCCGGAACCTGGAACGAAGGCCGCCAGATCGTCCCGCCAGGCCAGCCTGCCCTTCGCCTGTGAGAACAGATGCACGGTCGGCGTCCAGCCGCCCGATACGAGCAGGCAATCCGCTGGCCAGACGGAACCGTCGTCAAGATGAACGCCATCGACAGCATTCCGTCCGCGCGCCGCGGTAACGGCGCGGCCTGCAAGCACGCGGATTCCGGGTGCCGCCGTCACGCCGGCCTCGGCGCGGCAATCGATCAGCGTCACCGAAGCGCCGGCCTCGGCGAGCGCGGCGGCGGGCTCGTAGGCGCTGTCATTGTTGGTGGCGACGACGATTTCCCGGCCGACGAGCACCGCATGACGGCGCAGATAGGCGAGTGCGGCATCAGCGGACATGATTCCGGGCAGGTCGTTGTCGGCGAAGGGTATCGGCCGCTCGATCGCGCCCGTGGCCAGCACGATGCGGCGGGGACGCACGCGCCAAAGCGTGTCCGGCCGGCCGTCGTCATGGCGCTGGCTAAGCGCCGCGAGATTGTGGTCGTAAAGGCCGAAGGCGGTGGTTCCGATCAGGACCGTATGGCCCTTCGCCCGCAACCGCTCGACCGTGCGTTCCGCCCATTGCGCGCCGGGCACGCCGTCGATCTCGCCGGCACGGTGGCGCAGCGACCCGCCGGGACGGGAGCCGTCGTCGACAAGTATGACCGAATGGCCCGCGTCGGATGCCTGCGCGGCGGCCGCGAGCCCCGCCGGTCCCGCGCCGATCACCAGCACGTCGCAATGATGGTTGATCTGGTCGGCGAGGCGGGCGGGTTTCCAGTCCGGGTCGACCACGCCGAGACCGGCCATGGCGCGGACGCGCGGCTCGAACAGGTGCCAGTCCGGCCACATGAAGGTCTTGTAGTAAAACGCCGCCGGAATGAAGCGCGCGAAACGGTCGAGGAACGCGTTGCGGTCGGAAAGTGCGGTCGGCGTCGCATTGACGCTTTTCACCGTCACGCCGTTTTCGGCAGGGAGCGTCGTCGCGCGCGCATTGGGGATATGCCCGCGCGTCGTCTCGATGTCGACCAGCGCGTTCGGCTCCTCGACGCCGGCGCCCCATATGCCGCGCGGGCGGTGGTACTTGAAACTGCGCGCGACGATCTTCTGATTGCCTGCGAGCAAGGCGGAGGCGATGGTGTCGCCGGCAAAGCCTTCGACCGTGCGGCCGTCGAAGCTGAAGGTCAGCGGCTTGCTGCGGTCGATGTCGCTGCCGCCGCTGGCGAGACGCGCCGCGCTCACGCCCCGTGCTCCGCACCGTCAAGAGCCGCAGAACCGGCGACGGCATGGCTTACCGTGTCACGTTCCATCACGAAGAACTCGCCGCAGGTGAGATGGACCCAGATCTCGCGCGTCGCGCCCTTCGGATTGTCGCGCATGTGGAGATAGTTCGCCCAGCGATCGGCCGGCGCGTCGACACCGTCAGGCCGCGCATTGCCGGCCTCGCCGCCATAGTGAAACTCGGCTTCGTCGCGCGGGCCGCAGAAAGGACAGGGGAAAAGCTGCATGTTCGCCTCAATGCGCGATGCCGGAGCCGGCGGCCTCGTCGATCAGGCGCCCGGTGATGAACCGGTCGAGATCGAAGGGCCGGCTGATGTCGTGATGCTTGCCCGTCGCCAGCAGATGCGCGAGCAGCGTGCCGCCTGCGGGGATGGCCTTGAAACCGCCGGTGCCCCAGCCGCAATTCATGAACAGGCCCGGCAGCGGCGATTCGCCGATTATGGGCGAGGAGTCGGGGACCACGTCGACGATGCCCGCCCATTGCCGCATCATCTTCAGCTGTCCGAAGATCGGGAACATGTCGAGCATGCCGGCGATGACGCCTTCCAGCACCGGCAAATTGCCGCGCTGGGCATAGGACGGGATGCGGTCGAGCGCGCCGCCGATCACCATCTCGCCCTTGTCGGACTGGCTGACATAGACGCCCGTGTCCGGCGAGATCACCACGGTGTCGAGGATCGGCTTCACCGGTTCGGAGACGCATGCCTGCAGCGCGTAGGAGTTGACCGGCAGGCGGAAGCCGGCCTTCGCCGCCAGCACGGAGGAATGTCCCGCCACTGCCATGCCCGTGCGTTCGGCGCGGATGGGGCCGCGCGCGGTTATGACGCCACGGCAGCGGCCGCCTTCCACGATGAAATCCGTGATCTCGCAATTCTGGATGATGTCGACGCCGAGCCGGCTTGCCGCGCGCGCATAACCCCATGCGACGGCGTCGTGCCGCGCTGTGCCGCCGCTGGCTTGCCACGTCCCGCCGAAGACCGGATAGCGTGTATCCGGTGCGAAATTGTAGATCGGCACGACGCGCTTCACGTCCTCGCGCGAGAAAAGCTCGCAGTCGATGCCGTTGATCTGGATGGCGTTGACGCTTCGTGCCGCCGTCTCCATTCCGGCCTCGCTGTGCGCGAGGGTGAGGATGCCGCGCTCCGACATCATGACGTTATAATTCAGGTCCCTGGACAACCCTCTGTAGAGCGTATGGGCAAGGCCGTAGATCGCAGCGCTTTCGGGATAGAAGTAGTTGGACCGCACGACGGTCGTGTTGCGGCCGGTGTTGCCGCCGCCGATCCAGCCCTTTTCCAGCAGCGCGACATTGGTGACGCCGTGGTTCTTCGCCAGGTAGTATGCCGTGGCCAGACCATGACCGCCGCCGCCGCCGATGATGGCGTCGTATTTCGACTTGGGCTCAGGCGAACGCCACGCCGGCTCCCAGCCGGTCTGGCCGGCCAGCCCTTCCTTGAACAGAGATAGTGCCGAATAGCGTTTTGTCATGCTCGACTGTTATGTCCATCTGCGCGGGGCCGCAACGCCTCTGAGGCGCTTCAGACGACACCGATCCTAGAAGTAATGGACACTCATGTCCATTACGCTCGTCGCGCCTACCCGATGTCCTGACGATAGTCTAGGAAGGCGCTGTCCCTTCTGCTCTTTCACCGGCGACGATGCTGAAGAAGCTGCCCATCGACCCCTATATGCTGCTGCTCATCGCGACCGTCGCGCTGGCGGCGATCCTGCCTGTATCCGGACGGGCCGCGACGATCGTCTCGCAGATCAGCTATTTCGCAGTCGCGCTGCTCTTCTTCCTCTATGGCGCGAAGCTGAAGACGCAGGCGGTGGTTGCGGGCATGGCGAACTGGCGGCTCCAGACGCTGATTTTCGTCACGACCTATGGGCTGTTTCCGCTGCTCGGATTCGGGTTGGCGTATCTGACCGGGCCGTGGATGCCAGAAGACCTCGTCACCGGCATTCTCTTCCTCGCCATCCTGCCGTCCACCGTGCAATCGTCCATCGCGCTCACGGCCATGGCGAACGGCAATGTGCCCGGGGCGATCTGCGCCGCCTCCCTTTCCAACATGCTCGGCGTGGTGCTGACGCCGCTGCTCGCCGCATTGCTCCTGTCGACCGATTCCCTTGAGCTGAATGCCGGCTCCGCGCTCTGGATATGTGTCCAGCTCCTGTTGCCCTTTGTCGCCGGACAGATCGCCCGGCCGGTGATCGAAGGCTGGATCGGGCGCAACAGGATGCTGACGCTCGTCGCGGATCGCGGCTCGATACTGCTGATCGTTTATTCCGCCTTCAGCGCCGGAATGGTCGCCGGCATATGGAGCCGTCTCGATGCGGCCACTCTCGCGGTGCTCGTCGCCGCCGATCTGGCGCTGCTGATCGTCGTGATGCTGGTCATCGGCCGGATGAGCCGGCTTTCCGGCCTCTCGCGCGCCGACGGGGTGAGCTTCCTGTTCTGCGGCGCGCAGAAAAGCCTCGCCAGCGGCGTGCCGATCGCCAACATCCTTTTCGTCGGCCACGCGACCGGCCTGATTATCCTGCCGCTCATGCTCTATCACCAGTTCCAGCTGTTCCTTTCGGTCGCCATTGCGCAGCGCATGGCCGCCAGGGATCGGGCGCGGGACGATACGGCCACCTGAACCTTTCCGCTGCGCGTCGCGGCCGCTTGGCAGCAGAGTGCCCGGGCTGACAAAGTGCGGCATGATTCGCACGTTCCTGGCCTTGTTGCTGCTGACCGTTCCCGCCGCGGCCGGCGAGATGACCTTCTTCATGAAGAACGACTATCCGCGCGCCGTCGTGATCGAACTGTTCGGGCAGGATACGGGGACGCGGTGGCCGGGCAGCGACAAGGTCTACCTGCTGGAAAAATCCGGTCGGAAGTCCGTGCGGATCGAATGCCGCGAGGGCGAGCGCATCTGCCATGGCGCCTGGGTCAACGGCAATGACCGGATTTTCTGGGGCGTCGGCCCCGACAATGACCGGAGCTGCGAAACCTGCTGCGTGATCTGCGTCGAGAAGACCACGGAGCCGATCACGATCGAGTAGCGGCGCGGCAGCCAGGGTGTGCGCGACAAAGACGTTTGCCGCTTTCATCGCCGGTTGACGCGGCGGGCGCGGCGTCCGATAGCATCGCCGCCATGACACACGCCGCCCCGCTGATCGGAATCGTCCGCCTCCCGCACAATACGGATCTGACCCTGCCCGCCTACGAGACGGCGGGCGCGGCCGGCATGGATCTGCGCGCCGCAGTGCCGGAGGACCGCCCGCTGCTGATCCTGCCGGGCCGCCGCGCGCTCGTGCCGACCGGGCTGGTCGTGGAGATTCCCGAGGGTTTCGAGGGACAGGTCAGGCCCCGCTCCGGACTCGCGCTCAAGCATGGCATTACCTGCCTCAATACGCCCGGCACCATCGACAGCGACTATCGCGGCGAGGTTCAGGTGCTGCTCGTCAACCTTGGCGACGAGGAATTCCGCGTCACGCGCGGCATGCGCATCGCTCAGATCATAATCGCTCCGGTGACGCGTGCAGCGCTGGAGGAGCGTGCCCTCGCCGGGGCTACCGGGCGCGGCGCGGGCGGCTTCGGCTCCACCGGCGCCGCCTGATGCGGCCCTCGCTCGTCATCTTCGACTGCGACGGCGTGCTGGTCGACACGGAAGGCCTCAGCAATACGCGCCTGTCGCAGTGGCTGACGGAAGCCGGCTATCCGATCGACTACGAAACCTGCCGCCGCCGTTTCGAGGGGCGCAGCATGATGTCGGTGAAGAGCGAGATCGAGGAGGCTGGCATCGACCTCGGAGAGGATTTCGTCGAGCGCTGGAATCTCGGCCTGCCGGATCTCTTCGCCGCCGGCGTCACCGAAGTGCCGCATGTGCGCAGCTTCATAGAGGAACTCCGGACGAGGGAAATCCCTTACTGCGTCGCCTCCTCGGCGCGCGTCTCCAAGATGCACATAACGCTCGGCGCGACGGGCCTGCTGCCCTATTTCCAGCACGCAATGTTCTCCTCCACCATGGTGGCGCGGGGCAAGCCGTTCCCGGACCTCTTCCTGCACGCCGCCACGACGATGGGTGTGCCGCCGGCTGGCTGCGTCGTCATCGAGGACAGCGTCGCTGGCACAAGGGCAGGTCGCGCGGCGGACATGGCCGTCTATTCCTATGCCGGCGATCCGTTCGCCCACCGGGAAACGCTGGC
Source organism: Rhizobiaceae bacterium (assembly GCA_023953845.1). Taxonomy (NCBI): domain Bacteria; kingdom Pseudomonadati; phylum Pseudomonadota; class Alphaproteobacteria; order Hyphomicrobiales; family Rhizobiaceae; species Rhizobiaceae bacterium. The sequence goes on from JAMLJC010000001.1 coordinate 1,734,290, forward strand.
ATCGGCAGGCGGCATCGTCTTCGACAACATGCGCGACCTGTCGGGAATCATCGGTCTGGCCTGATCAGAAGCGATTGCCGGCCAACCGCGCCACGGATAGATTTCGCGCACTATTTCGCTGGCAGGAGGTCCACATGGCAAACGGCGGCTTGTTTCGCGCGCTGCACGAAGGCCCCGGCATCTTCGTCATGCCGAATCCCTGGGATATCGGTTCGGCGAAGCTGATCCGGAGCTTCGGTTTCAAGGCGCTGGCGACGTCGAGCGCCGGCTTCGCCTGGACGCGGGGTCTTCAGGACGGCGAAGTCGGCTTCGAGGACATAATCGCGCACTGCAAGGAAATGGCGGCGGCTGTCGACATCCCCGTCTCGGGCGATCTCGAGAAAGGCAAGGGCGACAGCCCGGACAGCGCTGCCGAGACGGTCTTCGCCGCCGACGCGGCGGGGCTCGCAGGGTGCTCGATCGAGGACCATACCGGCGATCCGGCCAGCCCCATCTATGATTTCGGCCATGCGGTGGAGCGTGTCGCTGCGGCGGCGGAAGCGGCGCGCGCCCTGTCCGGCGATTTCGTATTAACCGCCCGTGCCGAGAATTTTCTCTGGAAGCGGCCGGACATCGACGACACGATCCGCCGCCTTCAGGCCTTCGAAAAAGCCGGCGCGGATGTGCTGTTTGCGCCCGGCATCCCGGATATAGCCATGATCCGGCAGATTTGCGCGTCCGTGAGCAAGCCGGTCAATGTGCTGGCCGGCGGGCCGAATCTGACCGTGGCGCAACTCGCCGAGGCGGGCGTGAAGCGCATTTCGCTCGGCCCCCGCCTCAGCAATGCCGCTTTCGGCGCGGTGGAGCGGGCTGCGCGGGAAATCCTCGACAAGGGCACTTTCACCTTCAACAGCGAAGTGATGCCGTCGGCGCGGGTGGCCGCCCTCCTCGGAGGCGAACGGCCATGAAGCTCAGCGTCATCGACATGCATACGGGCGGCGAGCCGCTGCGCATCGTCACCGACGGCTACCCGCCGATCCCGAAAGGGACGATTCTGGAGAAGCGCGCTCATGTCCGCGACCATCTCGACCATCTCCGCAAGATGCTGATCTTCGAGCCGCGCGGCCATTACGACATGTACGGCGCGCTGCTGGTCGAGCCGGACCTGCCCGGCGCCGATCTCGCCGTGCTCTTCATGCACAATGAAGGCTATTCGACCATGTGCGGGCATGCGGTCATCGCGCTCGGCCGTTACGCCATCGATCAGGGCCTCGTGCCGGCGGTCGAGCCGGTCACGACCGTCAACATCGAATGCCCTTGCGGCATGGTCGCGGCATCGGTGGAGGTAGAGGACGGCAAGACCGGGTCCGTCTCTTTCGAAAGCGTGCCTTCCTTCCTGTTCGCGCGGGACCTGACGCTCGATCTGGACCACTACGGCCGGATCGGCTTTGATATTTCCTACGGCGGCGCCTTTTACGCGCTCGCCGACTGCCGGCAGTTCGGTCTCGAATTCGGCCGCGACCGTGCCCGCGATTTCGTCGATGCTGCGACGGCGCTGACGGAGAAGGTGAAGCAGACCTATCCGCCCTCCCATCCCGACGCGGCCGATCTCGGCTTCCTCTACGGCACGATCCTGACGGACGGCGGCGATGGCGCGAACGGCGTCGCCACGAAGAACGTGTGCGTCTTTGCCGATGCGGAGGTCGATCGTTCGCCCACCGGCTCCGGTGTCACCGCGCGGCTTGCCGCCATGCATGCGAAGGGCGAGATCGGCATTGACGAGACACGACTGTTCGAAAGCATCGTCGGGTCGCGCTTCACCGGCAGCGTCGCCCGGCAGACGAGCCTTTCGGACGGCCGCGCAGCCATCGTCGCGCAGGTCGGGGGCAGGGCGCATTATTCCGGCAAATCCGAATTCTGGATCGAGGCGGACGACGAACTCGGCAAGGGCTTTCTGGTGCGGTAGCCGTCATCCGCCCGCTGCGGCTATGGGCGGATCGATCACATTCATTGAACCCTGCATCCGAATTCCGAATTTCCGAAGGCGCCGTGATGGAATAAGAATGGCGCGCAAACGGATCGATCCATGACCCTCTCCGGTTTTCTGGCCTATAGCGGCGCTCTCGCGGTGGCAGCGGCGATTCCCGGCCCCGGCATTACCGCGCTCGTGGCGCGGGCGCTGGGTTCCGGCTTCCGTTCATCGCTTTTCATGTGCTTCGGCCTCATCCTTGGCGACCTCACCTATCTGACGGCCGTGGTGCTCGGGCTCGCGCTCGTGGCGCAGACTTTCGGCACGGTTTTCCTCGTCATCAAATGGCTGGGAGTGGCTTATCTCGCGTGGCTCGGCTGGCAATTCTGGACGAGCGGCATCACGGCGGAGAAGGTCGAGGCGAAGAAGGCCCGGGGTGGGCTGATCTCGAGCTTCGCGGCCGGCTATGCGGTGACCATAGGCAATCCGAAGACGATGATCTTCTATCTCGCGCTCACGCCGACGCTGGTTGACCTGCGTACGATAACGCCCGGCGATTACGCGGCGCTGGTTTCTCTCACCGTGATCACACTCGTCATCGTGCTTGTGCCCTATCTGGCTCTGGCAGCGAAGGCGCGCTGGTTCCTGCAGACGCCCCGCGCGCTGAAGACGCTCAACCGCACCGCCGCGGCCTTCATGATGGGCGCGGCCGCGGCAATCGCCGCCCGGCAATAGCCCTGTTTCAGATTGACTTTACAATACAGTCGTCATCTCCTGCCTTCCGTAAGGGAAACTCAGGCAAGGGAGAATCTTATGACACGTTGCTTCTGGCACAATATGGGACTTAGCACTTCGGCAAGCGGCCTCATCAAGCCGCGCTGATCATCTTAGGCAAAGCCCGCTCCAGCAATGGAGCGGGCTTTTCACATCCTTTGCCCACATACCGGCGCGGCCGGGATTTGCTTATGAGCCTGGCTCCACCACGGTCGGCCGCTCGCCACGCAGCGCCGCCATGAGTTCAGCTCGCAATTCGCTGCTTATCCTGTCGCGCAGCAGGCGAACGAGTTCGTCATTGTGGTTTGCCTTGGCGATCCGTTCACGATAGGTCGCGCCCATAGGCCCGCTAAGCCGGTAGAACAGCCAGAGCAGTCGTCGCTTCCGGTCGGCCATGGCCGAGATGTCATGCGCAGCAATACGTTTGCGCAACTGCTGCATGATCTTCGCCTCGATCTCCTTCGCATGCTCGCGTTCCAGGGCCCAGACGTCCAGCTTGCCCCGGGGCAGGGGCCTGACTGGAAGCTGGAGGTCTGACGGATATCCGTAGAGGGCAACCGGCTTGCCTGGGCGGACTTCGCACAGACTCTTCGCACCCCAGCTGATGGAAAGCCTGTAGGCGGTCGCCTGACCCAGGGTCACCACCTGCGCGGCAATGTTGCGGGCGCTGTCCATCGCGTAGTTGCCGTTCGGATCGACGATGTCGTTGAACACGTATCTCAGGTCGAGATGGACGTCCCAGGCGCCCTCCTCGGGATCGACGGCATCTTCGACTTCAGCCCAGCCAACGACCTTGAAGTCACCGACCGTCTGGTTCGTGCCATGCAGGAACGCGTATCCGGAGAAGTCGTTGTTTTCCGGACATTCCGCGTGAAAGGTCTCGCTGACGGGAAAGCGCCCCTTGCTCTTCCGGTCCAGAAGCGCCTTCACGACGAGCATCACCCGCCCCAGCACCTGTCGGCGCAGCCCGTTGTTCGCCATCATGTAAGGAGACCAGATCGGATCATCGTACACGTCGTGGGGCTTGCCGCCGCCATACATGTATGTGCCGAGTATCTGTTCGCCCTGCTTGTCCATGTTGTTCAGGAGGCCGAGGACGATCGGAGGCAGGCCAGACAAGGTCGACATGGCAAGTCCCGTTCAGCGCAGCGAAACTGCAGCGAAATGATATGCGGAACACGAGCCGCGGCAAAGGTCTCTCAAGGATAGACTTTTATCGTCCTGCGTCCTGCCGGCAGGACACTCCCTGTCAGCCATCTGCGGGCACGCGCGCATTACAAACGAAGCGGGAAACCGAGCGGTTCTCCGCGCCGTGGTTCAGGGAACCGGAAAGCTGACAATGGCGATACGAAAAAGGCGAAGTGAGGTCGATTGAGTTCCGCCTCAGAACCCCACGTTTTCAACGGCGTTCAGCGGAAAATTTGGTGGAGCCAATCGGAATCGAACCGACGACCTCTTGAATGCCATTCAAGCGCTCTCCCAACTGAGCTATGGCCCCACGCTCCGGCTTTGGCCGGCGCCGTTTCCGGCGAAGAGGTCGGCGCGAGTTTCCCGCGCCCGAGTAGGTGCGGCTTCTAACCCCGCACCTTGTGAAGATCAAGCCCGCATGGAGGCTTTTTCTGAACTCCGCCCATGGGCATGCGGAGGGATTTGCGAAACCGGCTGCGATCAGACTTCCTCGTCGTCGTCGCCGACGCCGATGATGCCCGAAACGTCGTCCTCTTCCTCTTCCTCGTCCTCGATGAAGACGTCGTCATCGTCGTCGCCGATGTCCACGTCGTCGTCGCCCAGATCCGGCAGGTCGTCGCCGCCCTTCGCCTCGTCGTCCGCATCCTCGAGCGACACTGTCTCGACCGCGTCTTCGCTGTCGACTTCCTTCTCCTCGACCTCGTCCTCTTCGTCGATCGACGTGGGCGAACTGCTCTCGAAATAGCTGCGCGGATAACTCTTGCCCGTATAGGGCGACACGATCGGGTCCTTGTTCAGATCGTAGAATTTCCGGCCGGTCTCCGGATCGATGCGTTTTGTACCAAGTTCGGGCTTAGCCACTGGCGACCTCGTCAGAAAAGTTTGGTCCCCTTAACCAGACTTGCTGTGCCTGTCAAAACATAATCGGACGCCCGCGTTTGATGTGTTTTGCTGCTTCCCCGCCGACATTCGAAGCCATGGGACGGGAGCGAGCGCCGTCGCGCCGGAGGCCGTTTCCGCCGGTGGATTGTTTTGGCGATCGTGCAGCTGCGCCGGTCGGGCATGAACTCCGGCCCGCGCTTCCGTCGCGATGTCACACCGATCAATTGTCTCCGGGGCGGGCGGGGAAGAATTTGAAGTAGGGTTCTGCCTCGGCAAGCACGCGAGCGAAGGACGGACGCGCCTTCAGCCGGTCGAGATAACGCGTGACATTGTCGTGCTCCGGGCCGATGCCTTCCACCTTACTGGCATAGAATAGGGCGGGGGCGGCGGCGCAGTCGGCCATCGAGAACCACTCGCCGGCAGCCCACTCCCTATCTGCCATTTCCCGATCCAGGATCGCATAGGAGGAGCGAATCTGTTCGCGCGCCTGCGCCACGCCCGTCGGATCGGTCTGGTCTTCGGGCCGCAGCCGGTCGAGCACGATCTTCTGCATCTGCTCGTGCAAATAGGAATCGTAGAAGCGATCCCAGATGCGGACATCCAGCGCTGCATCCGCGTCTTCCGGGACGAGCCGCACCTTACCGGGATGGTGCGCCGCCAGATATTCGATCACGCTCGATGAGCCCGGAACGATCCGGCCGCCTTCCTCGATCACGGGGAATTTTCCGACCGGATAAACGGCGAGGAAGGCCGCGCGGGACGCCTCGTCGCCGAGATCCACGGGGATGGGCTCGAACGGCGTTTCGTTCTCATAGAGCGCGATCAGCGCTTTCCAGCAGAACGAGGCGAGCGGGTGATAGTAGAGGCGAACCGTCATCCTAGCTCTCCGAGGACCGATTGCATTTCAAAAGCGGTTGATGGATAATCCAACCGATACGATAACGCAAGCGGTTTTGCCGGGGCCATGGTTTTGGACGCTACGCACCGATCGGGATGTCCGATCAATCTTTCGCTGGAGGTCTTTGGCGATCGCTGGAGCCTGATCGTATTGCGCGACATCATCTTCGGGGGCAGGCGCCATTTCCGTGAATTGATGCGCAATCAGGAGGGGATTTCCTCCAACATCCTCGCCGACCGGCTGAAGACGCTGGTCGAACAGGGCATGCTGACGAAGTCCGACGATCCCTCTCACAAGCAGAAGGCCATCTACAGCCTGACGGAGATGTCGATCTCAACCCTGCCGATCCTGGCGAGCCTCGGGGCCTGGGGCCGGCGCTGGCTGCCCGTCAGCGAGGAACTGTCCATCCGCGCGCGACTGATGGAGGAGGGCGGCCCCGCGCTGCTGGATGAGTTCATGGACGATCTGCGCGAGGAGCATCTGCGCGCGACCCGGACGGTCCCGCGCGATGGCCCGACCGTGCGACAGAAGCTTCAGGCGGCCTACGAAGCCGTCGTCGAAAGGCAGCGTGCTGCGGCGAAAGGCGTCGCGCAACACGATTGATCTCTTTCAGGTGTGCGCTTAGTTTAGAATAATTCTAAACTAGAGCTTGCGACTATGCTTTTGCGTGTTTTCGGCTTTGGCCGGCGTCCATTCGATTCCTTGAGCGAACAGGAGATGCTGGCGCTGGCCATATCCTCCGAGGAGGACGATGCGCGCATCTATCGCGCCTATGCCGATGGTTTGCACAATGAATTCCCGCAATCCGCCAAGGTTTTTGAGGGCATGGCGGACGAGGAGGACCACCATCGCGCCAGTCTGATCGAGCAGCATCGGCGGCGCTTCGGCGACCGCATCCCGCTCATCCGCCGCGAGCATGTGCGCGGTTTCTACGATCGCAAGCCGGACTGGCTGGTCCGGCCGCTCGGCATCGATCGCGTACGCGCGCAGGCGGAGGAGATGGAGCGGCAGGCCGAGCGCTTTTATCTGGCCGCCGCCAATCGCACGTCAGATGCCTCCACGCGAAAACTGCTCGGCGACCTCGCGGCGGCCGAGAAGGGTCACGAATCGCTCGCCCGCCGCCTCGAGGCGCAGCATGTGCCGGAAAATATTCGGGGCGAGGAGGCGCGTGCCGAGCGGCGGCAGTTCATCCTCACCTATGTGCAGCCCGGACTGGCGGGACTGATGGATGGTTCTGTGTCGACGCTGGCGCCGATCTTCGCCGCGGCCTTTGCCACGCAGGACACCTGGCAAACCTTTCTCGTCGGCCTGTCAGCCTCGGTCGGCGCCGGCATCTCCATGGGCTTCACCGAAGCGGCACATGACGACGGCAAGCTGTCCGGCCGGGGCTCGCCGGTCAAGCGCGGTCTGGCGTCGGGCATCATGACGGCGATCGGCGGCCTCGGTCACGCGCTGCCCTATCTCATCCCGAATTTCTGGACCGCGACCGGCATCGCGGCGGGAGTCGTCTTTCTCGAACTCTGGGCGATCGCCTTCATCCAGAACCGCTACATGGAAACGCCGTTCCTCCGGGCGGCCTTTCAGGTGGTGCTCGGCGGCGCGCTGGTCTTCGCCGCCGGCGTGCTGATCGGCAACGCCTGAAGGTCTCCGCGCGGCGCGACGGAATTCGCCCGTTTGCCGGCGGCAGCCCGATTGCCGCCCCCGCGGATTTCGCCTAACGTTGACCAAACGATAAAAACAGACGGGAATCCCGATAACTGTGCGAACCAGAGGTGGTCAGAATGTCCAGCATTGCGAACATACGGTTCGGCGCGCCGACGCGTCGTAACATCCTCAAGGCAGCAGGCGCCGGCGCGGCCCTTGGCGTGCTCGGCGGCTTCGCGGGTCGCGCCTTCGCGCAAGAGAAGCTGAGGGTCGCGGCGATCTACACCGTGCCTTTCGAACAGCAATGGGTGAGCCGGCTGCACAAGGCGGCCAACACGGCGAAGGACCGCGGCGACATCGACTATGTCGCGACAGAGAACGTCTCCAACACCGACTATGAGCGCGTCATGCGCGAATATGCGGAAGCCGGCAACAAGCTGATCCTCGGCGAGGTGTTCGGTGTGGAGGACGCCGCCCGCACCGTCGCCAAGGACTATCCGGACGTGGCGTTCCTGATGGGCTCCAGCTTCAAGCCGGATGCGGCGCTGCCGAATTTCTCGACCTTCGACAACTATATCCAGGACGCCTCTTATCTGACCGGCATCATCGCCGGAGCCATGACCAGGTCGAAGAATATCGGCATGGTCGGCGGCTATCCGATTCCCGAAGTGAACCGGCTGATGAACGCTTTCATGGCCGGCGTGAAGGAAGTGGCGCCTGACACCAAATTCCAGGTGTCCTTCATCGGCTCGTGGTTCGACCCACCCAAGGCCAAGGAGACCGCCTTCGCCCAGATCGACGGCGGCGCGGACCTGCTCTATGCCGAGCGCTTCGGCGTTTCCGACGCGGCCAAGGAGAAGGGCGTGCTGGCCATAGGCAACGTCATCGACACGCAGGCCGACTATCCGGATACGGTCGTCGCCTCCGCGCTCTGGCATTTCGAGCCGACGCTCGACCACGCCATCGCGCAGGTGAAGGCCGGGGCCTTCAAGGCCGAGGATTATGGCGTCTACTCCTTCATGAAGGAGGGCGGCTGCTCCATCGCGCCGCTCGGCACTTTCGAGGGCAAGGTGCCCGACGACGTGAAGGCCAAGGTCGCCGAGAAGGAAAAGGCCATCAAGGACGGCTCGTTCACCGTCGAGATCAACGACGCCGAGCCCAAGTCGAGCTGAGCGCTGGTATCCCTCTCCCCTTGCGGGGAGGGTGGCGGCGAAGCCGCCGGGTGGGGTAGCTGACCGCAAGCGCTACCCCATTCATGTTATTGCTATCCTGCTTACGAGGCCGAGTTTGGCAGAGGTTACCCCACCCGGTTCGCTTCGCGAACCACCCTCCCCGCAAGGGGGAGGGGCGGGGCGCACCCTCGTCCTGCGCCTTTCTGCCATCAGCAAGCGCTTCGGCCCGGTGCTGGCGAACGACGCCATTTCCTTCGACCTTGCACGCGGCGAGATCATCGCGCTGCTCGGCGAGAACGGCGCCGGCAAGACGACGCTGATGAACATCCTCTTTGGCCATTATGTCGCCGACGAGGGAGCGGTCGAGGCCTTCGGCAGGGCACTGCCGCCCGGCGATCCGCGCGCCGCGCTCGACGCCGGCATCGGCATGGTCCACCAGCATTTTACCCTCGCCGACAATATGACGGTCGAGGAGAATATCGCGCTCGGCACGCAGAGCCTGTGGCGCGCGAAACTCGACCGCACGGCCGCCCGCGCCCGCATCGCGGAACTCGCCAGAACCTTCGGCCTCGCTGTCGATCCGCGCGCCGTCGTCGCCACACTTTCGGTCGGCGAGCGCCAACGCGTCGAGATATTGAAGGCGCTCTATCGCGACGCGCGCATCCTCATTCTGGACGAGCCGACGGCGGTGCTGACGCCGGCCGAGTCCGAGGCGCTGTTCCGCACGCTGAAGCTGCTTGTCGCCAACGGCCTGTCGATCATCTTCATCTCCCACAAGCTGAACGAGGTGATGGCGGTCAGCGACCGCGTGCTGGTGCTGCGCGGCGGCAGGTTGTCGGGCGAGCGCCGGACTTCCGAGACCAACAGGCAGGAGCTTGCCGCGTTGATGGTCGGGCAGGAGGTTGCCCCGCCTGCCGTTTCGGAGCCGAAGCCCGGCAAACCCCTGCTTGTTCTGAACGGCGTCTCGACCTTGCGGCGCGGCAACGCCACCCCGCTCGACGAGGTGTCGCTGACGCTGACCACCGGCGAGATCACCGGCCTCGCCGGCGTTTCCGGCAACGGGCAGGCAGCGCTTGCCGCGCTCATCGCCGGTGTCGAGCGACCGGCTGCGGGTTCGATTTCCATTGAAGGGACGCCGCAGTCCAACTGGTCCCCAAGAGCCGCGCTCGGTGGCGGCGTCGCCCGCATTCCGGAAGACCGTCATGCGGTGGGTACGATCGGCGACATGAGCGTGACGGAGAACGTCATCGGCGAACGCTACCGCACCTCGCGCTTCAGCCGCCGCGGCTTCCTCGACTGGAAGGCGGCGCGCGCATTCGCCGAGGAACTGATCCGCGACTACGACGTCAAATGTCCGTCGCCCGAAGCGCGCATCCGCCTGCTTTCCGGCGGCAACATGCAAAAACTCATTCTGGGCCGTGCACTCGATCCCGATCCTGTCGTGATCCTTGCCAACCAGCCGACGCGGGGGCTGGATGTGGGCGCCGTCTCCTATGTCCACAAGCGCCTGCTTGAAGCGCGCGACCGCGGTGCGGCGATCCTGCTGATCTCGGAGGATCTGGAGGAGATTCTGGCGCTGTCCGATCGTATTCTTGTGATGAGCAAGGGAAAGTTGTCGTCGCCGTCGCGGCGCGGCGAGCGGACGATCCGCGAATTGGGAGAGCTGATGGCGGGACATGCGGAGGTCGGGTATGCGCCTTGAGCCGAAACCCGCTCCGTCGCTCGGCGTGCTCCTCCTGTACCCGCTCGCCGCGATCCTCGCGACGCTCGTCATCGCATCGCTGCTTGTTCTGGCGGCCGGAGCCTCGCCCTTCTCCGTTTTCTACCTCGTCGTGAAAGGCGCGGCCGGCTCGCAGTTCGCGCTGATGGAGACGCTATCGCGCGCGACGCCGCTGATCTTCACCGGTCTCGCGGTGGCCGTCGCCTTCCGCGCAAAACTCTGGAACATCGGCGCGGAAGCGCAGCTCTATATTGGCGGGATCGTCACCGTCGTTTTGGGCGCGGGCCTGCTGCCATTGCCGTCCTTTCTACTGATCTCGATCATCATGGTTGCCGCGATGGCTGCCGGCGCGCTGCTCCTGCTCGGCCCGGCCGTGCTCAAGACGCGTTTCGGTGTGGACGAGGTCGTGACGACCTTGCTCCTGAACTTCATCGTCCTGCTCTTCGTCTCCATGCTGCTCGAAGGCGTGTTGAAGGACCCGATGGGCCTCGGCTGGCCGCAATCGCAGAAAGTGATTGCCGAGGCGCAACTGCCGCGCATCGTCACCGGCCGCCGCCTGCATTACGGCTTTGTCATCGCGCTGGTGGCTGCTGTCGTGGTCTGGGTGGTGATGAAGAAGACCGCGCTGGGCTACGAGATGCGCGCTGTCGGCCATAATGCGGAAGGCGCGCGCTTTCTCGGCATTCCGGTCAACGCGGTGCTGATGAAGACGGCGCTGCTCTCGGGCGGGCTGGCGGCGCTCGCCGGCTTCTCGGAAGTGTCCGGCCTCAAGGGCAACCTGACGCTCGATCTGTCGCCGGGCTTCGGTTATTCGGGCATCGTGGTGGCGATGCTCGCCATGCTCAATCCGCTCGGCGTCGTGCTGTCCGCCATCTTCGTCGCCGGCGTCTTTGTCGGCGCCGACGCCATGAGCCGCTCCGCCGGGGTGCCGAGCTATATCGCCGACGTGATGGTGGCGACGTCGCTGCTCACTATGGTCACGGCGATGCTCCTGGTCAGATATCGGGTGAGGTGGAGATGACCGAGGCTCTCGAAATCCTCCTCACCGCGTCGTTCTGGGTGGCCGCGATCCGCATCGCTTCGCCTCTGATCTTCGCCACGATGGGCGAGCTGATTTGCGAGCGGGCCGGCGTTCTCAATCTCGGCATCGAAGGCATCATGACGGTCGGCGCGTTTGCCGGCTGGTTCACCGTCTATTCCGGCGGCGACCTCTGGACCGGGGTCGTCGTCGCGGCGCTGGCCGGCGCGGCCTTCGGCTTCCTGCACGCGACGCTCACCGTGCCACTCGGCCTGTCGCAACATGTCGTCGGCATCGGCGTCACGCTGCTCGCCACCAGCCTCACCTATTTCACCTATCGGCTGATGCTGCCGGAAGTCACCTCGCCGCCGAAGATCGAGCCTTTCGCGCCGCTGCCGATACCTGGCCTGTCGCGGATACCGATTCTCGGCGAGGCGCTGTTCTCGCAGACCCCGCTCACCTATCTCGCTTTCCTGACCGTGGGGGTCATCGCCTGGGTGCTTTACCGCACGCCGCTCGGCCTTGCGGTGAGGGCGGCCGGCGAGAACCCATCGGCGGTCGAGGCGCAAGGTATTTCCGTCACCGCCATCCGCATGGGTGCGGTGATGGCCGGCAGCGCGCTGATGGCAATCGGCGGCGCGTTCCTCACCATGTCGGCCTTCAATTCCTTCTTCTTCAACATGATCAACGGCCGCGGCTGGATCTGCATCGCGCTCGTGGTGTTCGGCTCGTGGCGGCCGGGCAAGGCGCTGATCGGCGCAATTCTCTTCGCCGCCTTCGATGCCTACCAGATCCGCCTGCAACAGCTTTCCGGCGGCGTCGTGCCCTATCAGGTCTTCCTGATGCTGCCCTACATCCTCTCCATCGTGGCCCTTGTGCTCGTCGCGCGCCGCGCGACATATCCCAAGGCGCTGATGATCCCTTACCAGAAAGGCGAAAGATGAGCTTTGACCTGATCGTCAAGGGCGGAACCCTGCCGGATGGCCGCGTCGCCGATATCGGCATCAGCGGCGAGACGATCGCCGCGATCGAGCCGAAGATCGATGCCGAGGCCGGGTGCGTCATCGATGCCGCCGACGATCTCGTCTCGCCGCCCTTCGTCGATCCGCACTTCCATATGGACGCGACGCTCAGCTACGGCATTCCGCGCATCAACAGGTCCGGCCTCCTGCTGGAAGGCATCGCGCTTTGGGGCGAGTTGAAGCAGGTGATGACCTATGAGGAGGTGCGCGACCGCGCGCTCGCCTATTGCGACTGGGCGGTCTCGATGGGCCTGCTCGCGATCCGCAGCCATGTCGACACCTGCGACGACCGGCTGCTCGGCGTCGATGCCTTGCTGGAGGTGAAGAAGACGGTCGCGCCCTATATCGACCTGCAGCTCGTCGCCTTCCCGCAGGACGGGTTCTACCGCGACCCGACCGCGCGCCAGAACACCATCCGCGCGCTGGACAAGGGCGTCGATGTCGTTGGCGGCATTCCGCATTTCGAGCGTACCATGGCCGACGGCACCCGCTCCGTCACCGAACTCTGCGAGATCGCCGCCGAGCGCGGGCTGATGATCGACCTGCATTGCGATGAATCCGACGATCCGCATTCGCGCCATATCGAGCAGCTTGTCTACGAGACGCAGCGGCTCGGGCTTCAGGGCAGGGCCAACGGCTCGCACCTGACCTCGATGCATTCGATGGACAATTATTACGTCTCGAAGCTTCTGCCCCTTATGGCGGAGGCCGAGGTGAGCGCGCTCCCCAACCCGCTCATCAACATCATGCTGCAGGGCCGGCACGACACCTTTCCGAAGCGGCGCGGCCTCACCCGCGTGAAGGAGATGCAGGCGCTCGGCATCAAGGTGGGCTGGGGCCAGGATTGCTGCATGGACCCGTGGTATTCGCTGGGCACGGCCGACATGCTCGACGTCGCCTTTATGGGCCTGCATGTGGCGCAGATGTCGTCGCCGGCCGACATGGCGAAGTGTTTCGACATGGTGACCAGCGTTAACGCGCAAATCATGGGCCTCGACCATCTCGGCCTTGAGGTCGGCAAGCGCGCCAGCCTCGTCGTGCTCGATGCCGGCAACCCCATCGAAGCAGTGCGGTTGCGCCCAGACCGGCTGTGCGTGATTTCGCGCGGCAAGGTGGTTTCGGAAAAGCCGAAACGCGATGCGAAGCTGACGCTCCCCGGCCGGCCGGGTATGATCAACCGGCGGCACGCTGTAGATTACTCGTAGCGGGCTACTTCACGCCCACGCCGGCCATCAGCCCACCATCGACAAGATAATCGCCGCCGGTGGAGAAGGCGGCGCGGTCGGAGGCGAGAAACGCCACCATCTCGGCCACTTCCTCCGGTTCGCCGACGCGGCCGAGCAGATGCGCCTCGCCGAAGCGGCGGATGACGGCGTCGACATCGGCATCCGGACCGTCGAAGACACGCGCGGCCATTTCCAGAAGCGGCGTGCGGATCGATCCCGGACTGATCGAATTGACGCGGATGCCCTGTTTCGCGTGATCCACCGCCATGGCACGCGTCAGCGCATGGATGGCGCCCTTGCTCGCCACATAGGCCGCGACATTGGGCTGGCAGTTGTAGCCCTGCACGGAGGAGATGCTGACGATGGCCCCGCCGCCGCGCTTCTCCATCAGCGGGATGCCGAAATGCGCGGTGAGATAGATGGAACCGACATTAACGGCGAGGCAATGATTCCATGTCTTCTCGTCGGTCGAGGTCACGGTGCCGTAGGGATGCGCGGCGGCTGCGTTGACGATGATGTCGAGACCGCCGAACTCCCGTTCGATCCGGCCGATCACCGACTCGACGGCCTTGCTGTCCGACACGTCGGCTTTCGCCACGGTCACCTTCAGCCCATCGTCCGCCGCGAGTCGCGCCATCGCGGCATTGACCTTCTCGTCGATGCCACAGGCCAGGACCACCGCCCCCGCGCGGGCGAGCCTGAACGCGGACGCGCGGCCGATGCCGCTGGTGCCGGTGACCAGCGCCACCTTGCCCGAGAACTCCGTGGCCAGATCCTTCATGTGACGTCCTCCCATCATCGTCGGCTATATCCGCAGCGCTTCTGGTAGACCTCAAAGCCGATGGGCGGACAAGAGGTTTTGGCTGCTGCCTCTTGTACTTTTCACGACCCTTTGGTTAGGAAAGCCGGTTCCGAGCGAGGAGATGAAAATGCGGCAGACATGGCGATGGTTCGGCGAAGACGACCCGGTGTCGCTCGACAACGTCAAGCAGGCGGGAGCCGTCGGCATCGTTTCCGCATTGCACCACATCTATGACGGCTCCGCCTGGCCTCAGGCCGAGGTCGATCGCCGGCGCGACGTCATTCAGGCGGCTGGGCTGACGTGGGACGTGGTGGAAAGCATTCCCGTCCGCAACGAGATCAAGATCGCGGACGGGAAGCGGGCGCAGGCGATCGATAGCTGGAAGGATTCCATGCGCGCCGTCGCCAAGGCCGGCGTGAAGACCATCTGCTACAACTTCATGCCCGTTGTGGACTGGACGCGCACGGATCTGCGCTGGCCGCTACCGACGACGGGGCTTGCCCTGCGCTTCGACGCCATCGACTTCGCCGCCTACGACATCTTCGTGCTGGAGCGCCCCGACGCGGACGGGAGCTACACGCCGGAACGGGTGAAGGAGGCGAAGGCGCGTTTCGAGGCGATGAGCGAGGAAAAGCTCGCCACCGTCGAACGCAACCTGATCGCCGGGCTGCCCGCGACGGAGCGCAAGTTCGACAGGCCGGCCTTTAGGCAGGCGCTGCTCGACTTCACCTCGATGAGCGACGACGAACTGCGCTCCAACCTGTTTTATTTCCTCAAGGAAATCGGGCCGATCGCCGACGATCTCGGCGTGCGCCTCTGCATCCATCCGGACGATCCGCCCTTCTCGCTGTTCGGCATGCCGCGCGTCGTCTCCACGGCGGCGGATGCGCGGCGCATCCTGAAAGCCTATGACTCGCCGAACAACGGCCTCACTTTCTGCACCGGTTCCTACGGCACGCGCGCCGACAACGATCTGCCGGCCATGGTGAAGGAGTTCGGCGACCGCATCCACTTCGCCCATCTGCGCAATATCACCATCGAGCCGGACGGCTCCTTTTACGAAGCCGAGCATCTCGAGGGCGGCACCGACATGGTGGCGGTGCTCGATGCGTTTCTCGCGGAACAGCAGAAGCGCAAGGATGTCGGCCGCGAGGACTGGATGATCCCCATGCGTCCCGACCATGGGCACCTGCTCGCCGACGACATCGACAAGACCCGCATCAACCCCGGCTATTCGCTGATCGGCCGGCTGAAAGGTTTGGCGGAACTGCGCGGCATCATGCGGGCGCTCGGCGCGACCAAATACCCGTCGCTCGGTCTGCACTGAGAATTTCGGCGCCGGCCGGTCTCCGCGAGGCCGAAGGAGGTTTCGCAGGCGCGGGCTCGACCTCTCGCGATAGTGGACTATTATAGTCAGCAATCGTGACGGAGGCGTCCATGCGTTCGAAAATTCTGATTGCGATCGCTCTGGCGGCGTTTGCCGCCGGCTGCACGACGATGACGCCGGAGGAGCGCCGCGCGGCGGACGAAGCGCAATGCCGTTCCTACGGTTTCTCGAAAAAGAACGACGCCTTCGCCGCCTGCCTGCAGCGCATCGAGCTTGACCGCCGCGCCCAGCGTCGCGCCGACGCGCTTACCTTCCATCGAGGCTACTACGACCCGTGGCTTTACCGACCAGTCATCGTCTATGCACGGCCGCCTGAGGCGAAATAGCACCGCGAGGGCTCAGCCCCGTCTCACCGCTTCGACATGCCGGGAAAAGTCGCGGGTCTCCATCAGCGCCTTGCAGCGCGCGAAGCGCCCGTCCGCATAGGCGCGGAAATCGTCAGCCGGATTGCCGCTGGCCAGCTGGATCAGCCCCCAAAGCGTCCACAAGAGGTCGCACATCGCCTTGTAGATGACGATGCGGCCCCGCTCGCCCAGCCGCGCCTCTCCACCGAAATAGGCACGGATCATCTCCTCCTCCTGCGCCTCTCCGAACTTGCCTTCGACGGAAAGGTCGCCAAGGTCCCACATCGGATCGTTCATGCCCGCATATTCCCAGTCGACGATCCACATGCGGTCGCCTGTGTCGAGAAAATTCTCGCAGAGCGGGTCGCAATGGCAGGCGACGTTTGGCAGGGGATGGGCAGCCAATGCGGAGCGGATGTCCTCAGCCTCGCGCACCACGTCGTGATAGCCGGAGGGGAGCGCGACATCCTTGGTCGACAGCACCTTGAGATAGTCGTCGATCATGGAAAACAGCTCGAACCGGAACGGGAACACGGCGCTGGACGTATGCAACCGGCGAAACGCTTCTCCGGCTCGCCCGGCTGCCCCCGCATTTAGCTTGAAGGTCGCCGGCGACATGGTCTGCGCACCCGCGATGAAGCGCGTGACCATCACCCCGTCGCGCGCGTCGAAATACAGCACTTCGGGGCTGACTCCGGCTTTTGCCGCTTCGCGCGCCGCCACGGCTTCATGCGCGCGGTTGATATATTCCTCAGTGCCCTTGCCGGGAATGCGCAGGCAGTAGTCGCTGACATGGAAGACGAGATTGGTGAGGCCGCCGAGCCGCGTGATGGGACCGACGTGATCTTCGAGCAGCGGGATGGCCGCCATGGCCTTGCGTGCGATGGCGATGTCCGTCATGCCTTCAGCCTCTCCATCCTTGAATCGTAGAGCACACGCGGCCCGCGCTGTGCCGGGTACGCCTTGCCGAACGCCTCGATCATGAAGTCGGTTCGGTCGGCAATCTCGACCGGCAGGTAGCCGAAGGCGATCGTCCTGCCGAGCGTGAAGCCGAACCCGGTCGAGGAGGTGGAGCCGACCACCTTGCCGTCAAGCAGGATCGCCTCGCCGCCATGCAGCGGCGCGAAGCCGTCCATGGTGAAGGAGCACAGTTTTCGCTTCACCCCCTCGGCCTTGATCCGCGCCAGCGCCTCGCGGCCGATGAAGTCGCCTTTCTCCAGCGCGACGGCAAAGCCCAGTCCCGCCTCGTAAGGATTGTAGTCGGGCGTGATGTCGCCGGACCAGTAGAGATAGCCTTTTTCCAGCCGGCAATGCTCGACGGCGCGATAGCCCGCATCGGCGATGCCGTGCGCCTCGCCCGCCTCGCGCAACGCCTCGTAGACATGAGCGGCGTATTCCTGCTCGACATAGAGTTCGTAGCCTAATTCGCCGACATAGCCGACGCGGACGGCAAGCGCCCGCGCATTGCCGACCTCGATCTCGCGTACCGTGAGGAACGGGAACGCGGCGTTGGAAAGGTCGTCGTCGCTGACGGCCTGCAACACGTCGCGGGCGCGGGGGCCGCATATGTTGATGGTCGCGATACGGTTTGTGACGTCCCGGATCGTCACATCCGCCGGCAGATGGCGCGACACCCAGTGGCGATCGCGTATGCCGAAGCCGGAACCGGTGATGAGGTAGAAAAGGTCATCGGCGACATGCAGGATGGTCACGTCCGCCTCGATGCCGCCTTTCTCGTTGCAGAGCTGCGTGTAGACGGCCTTGCCCGGCGCACCGGAAAGGTCGTTCGCGGCGATCCGTTGCAGCGCTTCGAAAGCACCCCTGCCGGAAATCTCGAATTTCGAGAACGAGCTTTGGTCGATCAGCGCCGCACGTTCGCGAATGGCGCGCGCCTCGCCGCCGACCGCGTCGAACCATCCCGGCTTGCCCTCGAATCTGCCGAGCTCGACGGCCTCGCTGCCCGGCAGGAGGAACCAGTTCGGCCGCTCCCAGCCGAATTTCGAGCCGAACACCGCGCCGCGCTCGCGCAACGTTTCGTGCAGCGGCGAGCGGCGCAGGCCGCGGGCGGCGTGCATCTCCTCGGCCGGCCAGTGGATCTTGTAGTAGGCGCCATAGGCCTCGATCGCGCGTTCCTCCAGATAGCGGCCCTGCGCCTGCACGGCGCCGAAGCGCCGCACGTCGAAGGGCCAGAGATCCATCCCGGCATCGCCGTGCAGGATCATGTTGGAGAGAGCGAGGCCCGCGCCGCCGGATGCCGCGATGCCCGCCGTGAAGCCGCAGGCGACATAGAAATTGTCGAGTTCCGGAGCCAGTCCCATGATCGGCTCGCCATCATAGGACACCGGGATCGGGCCGTTGATGACGGTCTGGATGCCGATCTCGTTGAGAACTGGCAGGCGATCGGCGGCCGGCAAAGCAAACAGCTCCAGCCGTTCCATGTTCGGCGCGAACAGCTCGCGGCCGAAATCGAGCGGCGGCTCGCCGCGCCAGCAACCTTTCGAGCCGTCCTCCCAGCCGCCGATGGCGAAGCTGCCGGTATCCGGCTTCAGGTAGAAATTGTTGTCGGGATCGCGCAGCGTGGTCAGGCCGGGATCGAAGGTGAGCTTCTTCTCGGTCAGGAAATACTGGTGCTCGACGATGCCGGCTGCCAGCGGCACGCCAGCCATCCGCCCCACGCGCTTGGCCCAGAGGCCGGCGCAGTTGACGAGGATGTCACAGGCTATGGTGCCGCCATTCGTCACCACGCCCACCGCCCGGCGTCCCTCGACAACAATTTCTTCGACGCAGACCCCTTCCTCGATCCTTGCGCCGTTCTGCCGCGCGCCCTTGGCATAGGCCATGGTCAGCGAATAGGGGTCGATATAGCCGTCGCCCGGAATGTAGGCCGCACCCTCGATGCCGTCCTTGACGATATAGGGGAAGTGCTTTTCCGCTTCGTCGGGCGTCAGCGAATGGCACTCGACGCCAAAGCTCTTGGCCTGGCCCATGGAGCGGCGGATTTCGCTCCAGCGCGCCGCGCTTCCGGCCAGTCGGAGCGAGCCGACCTTCTTCCAGGCGATGTGCTGGCCGGTCTCTTCCTCCAGCCGGTCGAAGACCGCGACGGAATTCTGCATCAGGCGGGTAAGGTTGCGTTTTCCCCGCAGCTGTCCGACGAGGCCGGCCGCATGCCAGGTGCAGCCGTGGGTGAGCATCGCCTTTTCGACGAGCAGGACGTCCTTCGCGCCGTCCCGAGCGAGATGATAGGCGAGCGACGTGCCGATGGCACCGCCGCCGATGACGAGGATATGGACATGACGGTCGGCGCGGAAGGTCATGAGCGGTTTCCTCCTGCGGCGTGTCCCCTTACACCCCCCTCTGTCCTGCCGGACATCTCCCCCTCAAGGGGGGAGATCGGCAGCTTGAGCGCTGTCGATTTCGTCCAACGTTGGCGATTTACGTGAACCGACCTGACAGCCGATCTCCCCCCTTGAGGGGGAGATGTCCGGCAGGACAGAGGGGGGTGGTGCGGAGCACCGGCTTTGATCATCGCAAAGATACTCACCCCTTCACCCTCTCGGCTTTGGGATCGTAGAGCGGTTCGAGATGGATTCTCGCCGGCGTCTTTTCCATCGCCACGACCAGTTCGTAATCGCCGCCCGTCAGGAAATCGTCGGATACGCCATCGGCATTGCGCACATAGCCGTAGCCGATGTTCCGGCCGATCGTGTAGCCGAAGCCGCCGCTGGTGAGGTAGCCGACCGGCTGGCGGTTGCGCAGGATCGTCTCGCGACCGACGAGAACGATGTCGGGGTCGTCCACGGTGAAGCCCGCGAAGCGTTTCGTGAGGAGCGCGCCGTTCACCTTCTCCAAGGCCCGTCGCCCGAGGAAATCGGTGTTCTTCCTGAGCTTCACCGCCCAGCCGAGGCCCGCCTCCAAAGGCGTGTCGTTCGGCGTGATGTCCGACCCCCAGGCGCGATAGCCTTTTTCGAGCCTGAGCGATTCGAGCGCGCGGTAGCCGACCGGCCGGATGCCGGAGGGCTTGCCCCCGGCCATCAGCGCGTCGAACACCTCGCCGGTCGCGTCGATCGGTATATGCAGTTCCCAGCCGAGTTCGCCGACATAGGTGACGCGCAGCGCCCACACCGTGCGACCGGCAATGTCGATCTCGCGGACATGACCGAATGGGAAGGCGGTGTTTGACACATCCGCGTCGGTGACAGCCGCGAGCACGTCGCGAGCCCTGGGCCCCATCAGTGACAGCGCGCCGAAATCCTCGGTGACGTCGGTCAGCGTCACCTTCATGTCGCTGCCGATATGATCCCTGATCCAGCCGAGATCGTGCGCGCGGAAGCCGGTGCCGGTGACGATGTAGAACTTTTCCTCGCCGAGCCGCGCGACGGTCAGATCCGCCTCGATGCCGCCGCGCGTGTTGAGCAGTTGCGTGTAGGTGAGACGGCCGACGGGCTTGGCCACGTCGTTGGCGCAGATCCAGTCCAGCGCGCGCTGCGCGTCCGGTCCCGTCAGTTCGTATTTCGCGAAGGACGACTGGTCGAAGACGCCGACCGCCTCGCGCACGTGCCGATGCTCGTCGCCCACCGGTCCGAACCAGTTCTGGCGGCCCATCGAGTAGACGTCCTCGACCGCCATGCCGTCCGGCGCGAACCAGTTCGGCCGTTCCCAGCCGAGCTTCGAGCCGAACACCGCGCGATGCGCCCTCAGCCTCTCGTAGAGAGGCGAGACGATATAGGGTCGACCCGACTGGTATTCCTCATGCGGGAAGGCAATGGTGTAGTGCTTGCCATAGGCTTCCAGCGTGCGGTCGCGCACCCAGTTCCGGTCGCGATGCAGGCCGGAGAACCGGCGGATATCGACCACCCAGAGGTCGAGCGGCGCCTCGCCGTCCACCACCCATTGCGCCAACACCCAGCCGGCGCCGCCGCCGCTGGCGATGCCGAAGGCGTTGAAGCCGGCGCCGACGAACATGTTCGGACATTCCGGCGCGACGCCGAGGATGAAATTGCCGTCCGGCGTAAAACTCTCCGGGCCGTTGATCATCTGCTTGACGCCGACTTTCTCCAGAGCCGGCACGCGTGCGATGGCCTGCGTCATATGTTGTTCGAAATGATCGAAATCGTCGTCGAACAGGCGGAATTCCCATTCGTTCGGGACGTCGCCGCCGGGCAACCCGGTTTCCCAAGCCTGCGGGTTCGGCTCGTAGCCGCCCATGACGAGGCCGCCGACCTCCTCCTTGAAATAGGTAAGGCGGTCCGGGTCGCGGATCGTCGGCGCGTCGGCGGCCAGCCCCTCGATCTTCTCGGTGATGATGTATTGATGCTTCACCGGCTGCAGCGGCACGTTGATGGCGGCCATCGCGCCCACCTGCCGCGCCCACTGGCCCGCGCAGTTCACGACCTTCTCGCAGGCAATGTCGCCCTGATCGGTCTTCACCGCAACGATGCGGCCGTCCTTCATGTCGAAGCCGGTGACGCGAACGCCCTCGAACAGCTTCGCGCCGTGCATGCGCGCGCCCTTGGCGAGCGACTGCGTGATGTCGGAGGGCGAGGCCTGCCCATCCGTCGGCAGCCAGGACGCGCCGACCAGATCGGACGTCTCCATCAGCGGCCACATCGTCTTGACCTCGGCCGGGGACAGCAGCGCCATGTCCATGCCGAAACTCTTTGCCGTGGTGGCAAGCCGGCGGAACTCGGTCCAGCGGTCCCGGTTGGTCGCGAGCCGCAGGCAGCCGGTCATCTTCCAGCCGGTTTCGAGCCCGGTCTCGTCCTTCAGGGTCTTGTAGAGCTCGACGGAATA
Organism: Rhizobiaceae bacterium; assembly: GCA_023953845.1. Lineage (NCBI taxonomy): Bacteria > Pseudomonadati > Pseudomonadota > Alphaproteobacteria > Hyphomicrobiales > Rhizobiaceae > Rhizobiaceae bacterium. The sequence goes on from JAMLJC010000001.1 coordinate 1,756,105, forward strand.
TTTGAGCACGCGCGTGATCGAGGCCGACGAGCGGAGTTGCCCGACCAGCCCGGCCGCATGCCATGTCGAGCCGGACGTCAGTCTGCCCTGTTCGAGCAGGATCACGTCCGCCCTGTGGTCGCGCGCCAGATGATAGGCGGTGGAGCAGCCGATGATGCCGCCGCCGATGACGACGATCTGGGCATGGCTGGGCAGGGTCATGAGCGGTTCGTCCCGTATTGTGTTCTGTAGGCGTCCAGCGCGGCGTCGAGCCGGGCCAGATTCTCTTCCGTGTAAGCGACGTAATCGACGCCCGGCGCGTCGAGATGGAGTTCCGACACCATGCTCCACATGGCCTCGCGCAGCAGCGAGGCGACCTGCATGGCGGCGAAAGAATGGCGGATGCCGGCATCGGGCTTGCGGCCAAAATAGGCCGCCATCAGCGTTTCGGATTCTTCCGCGTTCATTCCTGAGTTCGAGGCCGCGCCGGCAAGATCGAACATGGCCGTGTTGAAGCCGGCATACTCGAAATCGATCAGCCAGAGCTTGTCGCCGTCATCGAGAAAATTGGCCGGCAAAAGATCGTTGTGGCCGAAGATGACCGGCAGCGGCGCCTGCGCCTTCTCCATCTCGTCGGCGAGGTCGAGATAGCGCGGAAGCTCCAGCGTCAGGCGGCTGCTGCTGGCGGCCAGCGTGCGCGCATAGTCGCGGATGACGTGGAACACCCAGAACATGAAGCCCGCGCCGGACACATGCTTTGGCATCTCGTCATGGAAGCGGCGGACAAGCTTGCCGATACGCTCGGCATTTGCCCGGACATCGTCCCCATCGAAGGTTTTGGCGCCCAGAAATTGCGTCACCAGAACGCCGGTTTCGGAAAAATGCACCGCAGGCCCGAAACCGGCCGCGTGGGCGGCGCGCGCCGTCATCGCCTCGCGGTCGCGATAGACGTGATGGAACGGATAATCCTTGCCGAACCGCACGACGTGACCGCCCGCTGCGTCGCGCACGAAATAGTTCGCGTTGGAAAGCCCGCCGGACAGCGGCGCAATTTCGATCGCACCGTTCCAGCAGGGCAACGCCCGGATGCGGTCCTCGGCGGCGGTCATGTCGGGAGTCGGACCATGAATATGGAAGCAGCGAAGGCGCTCCTCGAAGTACCCCCACCCCGTACCCCTCCCCACAAGGGGGAGCGGGATTCTGAGACGTCGACGCCTCCCTCCCCCTTGTGGGGAGGGGTACGGGGTGGAGGCCCCGATACCGAGCATTGGAGCGCGAACACAGGACGACGCACGATCACACCAGCCCCAGCCGCTTCTTCACCCGTCCCGCGCCGGCGGAGATCAGGCGGTCGGCGATGATGGCGATGAAGGCGATGGCCAGTCCCGCGACGATGCCGCGTCCGGTGTCCGCCTTGGTCAGCGCGATATAGACCTCCTGGCCGAGGTCGCGCGTGCCGACCAGCGCGGTGATGACGAGCATCGACAGCGCGAACATGATGGTCTGGTTGATGCCGAGCAGGATTTCCGGCAGCGCCAGCTTCAGCTTGATCTTTGTGAGAAGCTGCCATGGCGTGCAGCCCATGGCGCGGCCTGCCTCGATCAGCCGCCGGTCGACCCGTCTGATGCCGAGCACCGTGTAGCGAATCGCTGGCACCACCGAATAGGCGACCACCGCGATCATGGCGGTGAAATCGCCGACGCGGAACAGCATCACCACCGGCATGAGATAGACGAAGGACGGCAGCGTCTGCAGCGTGTCGATCACCACCTGCACCCAGCGCCAGAGCTTTTCGCGCTCGGCGGTGAGGATGCCGATGGGAATACCGATCAGCGCCGCCACGATCACCGAGATGCCGCAGAGATAGACGGTGATCGTCGCCTTCTCCCACTGGCCGGTCGCCGCGATGAGCGTTGCCAGCGCGGCGACGAGCGTAGCCAGCCGCCAGCCGCCGAGCCGCCAGCCCGCGAAGGCGAGAAGGCCGGTCACGCCGAGCCACGGCAGTTCGCCAAGGAACCGCTTCGCCGGCACCAGCACGTTGAGCAGCACGGCGTTCTTCACGGCTTCCAGCGTGTCGAAGAAGTTTATGTTGATCCATTTGACGATCTCGTCCCAAAAGCTTCCGGTCGAGAGTTCGTGCACCTTTGGATAGTTCTGGATCGCCGGCAGGATCAAGCCGGCGAGCGCGGTGACGACAACCAGCGCCAGCGCGGCGAGCGTGTAGGGATGTCGTGCCGCGAAGCCGGCGTCGCCTCCGGCCGCCTGCGGCTGCGACGCCTTTCTCGCGAAAGCCTGGCTTAGCCGGTCGAGGGCGATGGCGAGCGCGACGATGGCGAAGCCGGCTTCGAGCCCCGCCCCGATCTGCAGGCGGCGAAGCGCGCCGAGCACGTCGAAACCGAGCCCGCCCGCGCCGATCATGGAGGCGATGATGACCATGTTGAGGGACAGCATGATCACCTGGTTGACGCCAACCATCAGGCTGTCCTGCGCGCTCGGCACCATGACGCGCCACGTCATCTGCCTGCGCGTGCAGCCGATCATGCGGCCGAGATCGAGGACTTCCGAAGGCACGCCGCGCAGCGCCAGCGCGGTGATGCGCGTCATCGGCGGCATAGCGTAGATGACGGTCGCGATCACGGCGGCGGTCGGGCCGAAGCCGAACAGGACGAGGATCGGCACGAGATAGGCGAAGACGGGAATCGTCTGCATCAGGTCGAGCAGCGGCGTGATGGCGCGTTCGACCGCCGGCCAGCGATAGGACGCGATGCCGAGCAGCAATCCGCCGATCACGCCGATGGGAACCGCGACGAGGATCGAGGCCAGCGTCACCATGGCGCTGTTCCACTGGCCGAACACGGCAAGGAAGCCGAAGCAGGCGGCGACCAGCAGGGCGAGCCTGCGCCCGCCGGCATGATAGCCCATCAGGGCGACGATTCCGATCACCGCGATCCATGACAGCGGAGGCACGATCTGCACCGCGCTCGACCCCTGTCCGGAGAGGAAGCCGGTGGAGAGCAGGCTGAGCGCGAAGCGGTAGGGCACGTCGATGATCGCGGCGATGAAACGCGTGAGTTCGGCGAAGGTGAAGAGGCCGAAATTGGCCTCGTTCACCAGCCATTTCATGAAATTGCCGATCCACTTTGCTGCCGGAACGAGCCATGCCTTCGGCCAGACGAAGGCCCAGCCGGCGTTTTGCTTGCCGAGAAGGCAGAGCCCGACGAACAGCACGCCCGCGACCAGCCAGAGGAGCGAGATGCGGCTCGTCATGCGCGGGGCGATGACGTCGCGGTGCGCGGTGTCGAGGACAGGAAGGGTCATGGGGAGGCGCCACCAGCTCCCTCCCCCTTGCGGGGAGGGTGGCCGGACGTAGTCCGGCCGGGTGGGGTACGTGCGGCAGTGCTCGACGTTCTGTTGGCGTCGTGCGGGTGGAGGGCACCCCACCCTCCCCTCGAGAGGGAGGGAGCGCCGGCCACAAGGTAGCTCACGTCGCTCACAATCATCCCCGCATCATCAGATCGACGACATCCGCGCGCTGGAGCGCCCCGGCGGTGTTCCCGTCGGCATCCTCCACGCGCAAGAGGTCAGCGCCGGACTGGAAAAGCGGCGCCGCTTCCGCCACCGTCGCGCGCTCTTTCACCGCCGCGCCGTTTAGCCCCGCCGGCGCTGCCTTCATGATCGAGCCGACGCGCACGACCTTCGCCCTGGTGACGCTGCGCGTGAACTCGGCCACGTAGTCGGTGGCGGGGCTGAGCACCAGCTCTTCGGGCGTGCCGCATTGCACGATCGCGCCGTCCTTCATGATGGCGATGCGATCCGCCAGCCGGATCGCCTCGTCGAAATCGTGCGTGATGAAGACGATGGTTTTCCGCAGCACCGATTGCAGCCGCATGAACTCGTCCTGCATCTCGCGCCGGATCAGCGGATCGAGCGCCGAGAACGGCTCGTCGAGAAACCAGAGCTCCGGCTCGACCGCCAGCGAGCGCGCGATGCCGACGCGTTGCTGCTGGCCGCCGGAAAGCTCGCGCGGAAAGAAGTTCTCCTTGCCGGCGAGGCCGACGAGCTCGACCATCTTTCGTGCCCGCACCTCGCGCTGGCTGCGCTCCACGCCCTGCACTTCCAGCGGGAAGGCGACGTTGGACAGCACCGTCATGTGCGGCAGCAGCGCAAAGTTCTGGAATACCATGCCCATCTGGTGACGGCGGATTTCGACCATCCGGCTTTCGGACGCCGCGAGCAGGTTCTCGCCGTTGAACAGGATCTCGCCCGCCGTCGGCTCGATCAGGCGCGAGAGACAGCGGACAAGCGTGGACTTGCCGGACCCCGACAGGCCCATGATGACGAAGATTTCGCCGGTCTCGACTTCGATATTGACGTCACGGACCGCGCCGACGAGACCGGCGCGCGCCAGATCCTCACCCGAAGGCTGGCGCCCGCCGGAAAACTGTTCCGCGGCGCCGGCGCCGAAAACCTTCCAGACGTTCCGGCAGACGAGTTTACCAGTCATCGCGCGGCTGTGGCGGGCGTCTACTTCTTGATCCAATCCGACCAGCGCGGCTCGTTGGCGGCCATCCACGCCTGCACCGTCTCGCTCACCGACTTGCCGTTGATGTCGACGTCGGTGATCATCTGGCCCATCTCGTCATTGTTGACGGTGAAAGCCTTGATCGCCTGGTAGGCGCCTGGCCACTTGTCCTTCACGCCGGCCCAGCCGACCTTCCAGATCTCGCCGAAGGGTTTTCCGCAATCGTAGAGCGCATCCGGGTTGGAGCCCCATTTCGGGTCGGTGTAGCACTCCTTGGTGTATTGCGGGAATTCGATCCACTCGCCCTTGTACTTGGCCGGCGCCCAATGCGGCGCGTAGATCCATAGCAGGATCGGCGCCTGCCGCTGATAAGCGCTTTCCAGCTCGGCGAAGAGCGCGGCGTCGGTGCCGGCATGGATCACCTCGAAAGGCAGGTCGAGCGCCTCGACGCGCTCGTCGTCGAAGCCGCCCCATGTGACCGGCCCGCCGAGATAGCGGCCCTTCGGCGCGGTCTCCGCCGTCGAGAAGGCTTCGGCGCAGGCCTCATCCTTCAGTGCTTCCCAGTTGGGCAGGCCGGGGCATTTCTCCTTCATATATTCCGGAAACCACCATTCTTCCTTGGCCTGCATGCCGGTCGGGCCGAAATTCTCCGTCTTGCCGGTGGCGAGCGAGGCGTCCATGGCGTCACGGCCGGTCGTCTCCCACATTTCCATCGCCACATGCAGGTCGCCGGTTTCCAGCCCGGCGAACTGCGCCAGATAGTCGGCCTGCACATATTCGACGCTGTAGCCGGCCTTCTTCAGCACTTCGCCCATGATCTCGGTGGTGATGAGCTGACCGGTCCAGTCATGCAGCGTCAGCTTGATGGGATCGGTGGATTCCTGTGCGACGGCCGGCGTCAGCGCGACGGCGCTGGAAAAGGCCAGCGCGAACGCGGCATGTTTCAATGAGAAAAAGCGCATATGGAGCCTCCTGCTCGCCCGATGGCTATTGTTAGCGACATGCCGGCTCTCGTGTCCGGTTCTGCCTGGTTCCCGTTCCCACTGTCTTGCACTTGGTGTTGAGTTGTCAACGCAACTCTGTGGTTTTCTTTGTGATTTTGTGACGAACCGGTTGTAATTAGCCTGGAGTGCGGGGAATATGCCCGCAAAATCGGGCAGCTCATCGGGTCAGGGAACGACATGAACCATTCCAAGCGCCATGGCGAGATTCTGCGCCTGCTGCAGGAGGAGGGGACGATCACCATCGCCGCTCTGGCGGAGCGGCTGAACGTGTCGCTGGAAACCATCCGCCGCGACGTGAAGCCTCTCACCAATGACGGTTCGGTGCTGAAGATGCACGGCGCGATCAGCCTGCCGTCGCTGGCGGGCGAGGCGCCGTTCGAGCGGCGCATGCGCGAGAACGCCGAGGCCAAGCGCGCCATCGCGCGCCGGGTCGCGGCGACGATACAGGACGGCGATTCCGTCATGCTGGACACCGGCACGACGACGAGCTTTCTGGCCCGCGAGCTGATCGGCCACCGCCGGCTCACCGTCATCACCAATTCGTCCGACATCGCGCGCACGCTCGCCACCGTAAACGGCAACAAGGTCTATATGGCCGGCGGCGAGCTGCGCAGCGACAGCGGCGCGGCCTTCGGCGTCTCGGCGATCGAGTTCGTCAGCCGCTTCACGGTCGCGCATGCGGTCATCTCGGTCGGCGCCATTGATGCCGCGATCGGCGTCATGGACTACGATCTCGACGAGGCGGAATTCGCCCGCATGGTGCTTTCGCGCGGCGCCCGCACCATCGTCGTGACGGACCATACGAAATTCGGCCGCCATGGCCTCGTCAAGGTGTGCGACTTCGCGGATGTCCGCGAATTGTTTACCGACCGCCTACCGCCCCGCGATGTCGCACTGGCGTTGCAGGAGGCCGGCGTGCAGGTGACCGTCGCCAACGGCTTGCGCGAGGCGGCGGCCTGATCGGGTAAGAGGCAGCCGGCGCTGGCGCGTCGGCGCGGCTTCGTTATGATCGCGCCTCATGGCCTTCACGCTCCGCCAGCTCCAGTTCTTCGTAGCGGTCGCCGAGCGCGGGTCCGTGCTGCGGGCCGCGCAGCATCTGTCGATCTCGCAATCCTCCGTCACCGAGGCGATCAAGGAGCTTGAGCGCGACCTCGGCGTCGAGCTTTTCGACCGCCATCCGCGCGGCCTGACCATCACGCACAAGGGCCATCAGTTCCTGCGTCATGCGACCAAGATCCTGGCCGACGTGTCCGACGCCCGCCGCACCTTTTCCGGCGAACAGGCGGCGGCCGGACGCCTGCAGCTCGGCGTCACCTCGCTCGTCGCCGGCTATGTGCTTTCCGATCTGCTCGCGCGCTACCGCCGTGCCTTTCCCGGCGTCGAGGTCACAGCGATCGAGGACAATGGCGACTATCTCGAACATCTGCTCATCGGCGGCGAACTGGATGTCGCCGTCATGGTCATCTCGAATTTGCGGGACCGCATGGCGTTGCAGGCCGAGATCCTGGAGGTCTCGCCTTACAGGCTCTGGCTGCCGCTCGGCCACAAGCTGTCCTCTGCCGAGATCATCGGCATCAACGACGTCGCCAGTGAGCCGCTGATCATGCTCACCGTGGACGAGATCGAGGAGAATACGGGCAAGCTGCTGGTGGCGCTCGGTGCGCGGCCGCATGTCGCCTTCCGCACGCGCTCCGTAGAGGCCGTGCGCAGCCTCGTCGCCACCGGCGCCGGCATCGCGCTGCTGCCCGATCTGGTCTACCGCCCGTGGTCGCTGGAAGGAGACCGCATCGAGTCCCGCGACGTGTCGGGCTCGCTGCCGGTGGTGCAGGTAGGCATGGTCTGGCGGCGCGGCTCCAGCCTGCCGGAATCGGCGCGCGATTTCATCGGCATCGCCCAGACCCACCGCAGCGGGCGCCAGCGTTCTTAGGATTGTGCGCTGGACTTGCCGGCCGGAAGACTGTCACCATGTTCTTTCGTCTTAGGCACCTGAATGCCGTCGACATCCTTGCGAAAGACCGGAGCGAACATGCAGATCGGAATGATGGGACTGGGGCGGATGGGCGCCAACATGGTGCGCCGGCTGATGCGCGGCGGTCATGATTGCGTCGTCTACGACATCAATCCGGCGAGCGTCGAGGCGTTGGCGAAGTCGGGCGCGACCGGTGCCTCTTCCGTGGAAGAGTTCGTCGGCAGGCTTGAAAAGCCCCGGGTTGTCTGGCTGATGCTGCCGGCGGCGATCACCCGGCGCGTCGCCGAGCAGGTCGCCGCCTTGCTGGAGCCGGGGGACATTGTCATCGACGGGGGCAATTCGCACTATCATGACGCCGTCGATCAGGCGGCGAAGTTCGCCGAGCGCGGCCTGAGCTTCGTCGATGTGGGCACCAGTGGCGGCGTCTGGGGGCTCGACCGCGGCTACTGCCTGATGATCGGCGGGCCGGATGCGGCCGTCCGTCACCTCGATCCGGTCTTCGCGGCGCTCGCCCCCGGATCCGACGAAGGCGTTCCCGCTGCCTCCGGGGACCTTGGCACCGCGCATCTCGGCTACCTGCATTGCGGTCCGAGCGGCGCCGGCCACTTCGTGAAGATGGTTCACAACGGCATCGAATATGGCGTGATGGCCGCCTATGCCGAGGGTATGAACATCCTCAAATCCGCCAATGCAGGCAAGCGCCCGCGCGAGGCCGACGCCGAGACCAGCCCCTTGCCGACGCCGCAATATTATCAGTTCGACATCGATCTGGCGGCAGTCGCCGAGGTCTGGCGGCACGGCAGCGTCATCGGCTCGTGGCTGCTCGATCTCACCGCCGCAGCACTCAAGGACGACCCGGCACTGAAGGCTTTCGGCGGACGCGTGTCGGATTCCGGCGAGGGTCGCTGGACGCTGAAGGCTGCGATCGACACCGGCGTGCCGGCGCCTGTCCTGTCTTCAGCCTTGTTCGACCGCTTCAGTTCGCAGGGGGAGTCGGAATTCGCCGACAAGCTGCTCTCGGCGATGCGTTTTGCCTTCGGCGGACATGCTGAGAAACCGAAGGGCTGAGATCAAGTCGCCGCATCCGAGCGGTTTAGGTATCGGAATTTCCGATAACTCGGTTCTCTCGAATGGAAATTGCGAAACCTCTAAATTCGTATCACGTTGACGATCAGAGTTACGCCGCCACCGGAGAGCGGCCCTCGAATGGGAGACGTGACGATGAAATCCTTTCTGAAGACGTGTACGGCATTGACGCTTTCGCTCGGCATGGCCGGACAGGCGCTGGCGCAGGTGAAGGAGATCGGCGCAGGCGAAGGTCAGGTGAACATCATCGCCTGGGCGGGCTATATCGAACGTGGCGAGACCGACAAGGCGTTCGACTGGGTCACCAAGTTCGAGGAAGCGACGGGCTGCAAGGTCAACGTCAAGACGGCGGCCACCTCGGACGAGATGGTCGCGCTGATGAACGAAGGCGGCTTCGACCTCGTCACGGCGTCCGGCGACGCCTCGCTTCGCCTCATCGCCGGCAAGCGCGTGCAGCCGGTCAACGTGGACCTCATCAAAAGCTGGTCGGCAGTCGACGACCGCCTCAAGGACGCCCCGTGGCACACGGTCGACGGCGTCCACTATGGCGTCCCCTACATGTGGGGTCCGAACGTCCTCATGTATAACACCAACGCCATCAAGACGAAGCCGACTTCGTGGAAGGTGGTGTTCGAGGAGACGACACTGGACGACGGCAAGTCGAACAAGGGACGCGTGCAGGCCTATGACGGCCCGATCCATGTCGCCGACGCCGCGCTCTATCTGATGACGCACAAGCCCGATCTCGGCATCAAGGACCCGTATCAGCTCAACGAGGACCAGTACAAGGCGGCGCTCGAACTACTGCGCCAGCAGCGCACGCTCGTCGGCCGCTACTGGCATGACGCCTTCATCCAGATCGACGACTTCAAGAACGAGGGCGTGGTCGCGTCCGGGTCGTGGCCGTTCCAGGTCAACCTGCTGAAGGCCGACAAGCAGCCGGTCGACTCGGTGTTTCCGGACGAAGGCGTGACAGGGTGGGCCGACACGACGATGATGCATGTCGACAGCGCCAACCCTAACTGCTCCTACATGTGGATGGAGCATTCGCTGTCGTCGAACCTCCAGAGCGATCTCGGCGTGTGGTTCGGCGCCAACCCGTCGGTTCCGGCGGCCTGCACGGATGGTCGCGGCATGCTGACCAAGGAGACCTGCACTGCCAACGGTTTCGACAATTTCGAGAAGGTCCACTTCTGGACGACGCCGACCACGAAATGCGCCACCCAGAACGACCAGTGCGTGCCGTACTATCGCTGGGTCTCCGATTACATCGGCGTGATCGGCGGCCGCTGATCAACTCCTACCCTTCCCCCTTTTGGGAAGGTCGACACGAGGCGGCGGGGTGAAGTCAGACAAATCTGTCCGCTCACCCTTGCTCGCTCCTGTGGCGCGACCTCTCGCATGAGGGAGGTGAGGCGCAGCCACGCTTCCGCAGTGTAGAAGAGCCATGACCGCAGCCGTTTCGTTTCAGAAAGTCTCGCGCCATTTCGGCTCCGTCCGCGCGGTCGACGCCGTCGATCTCGACATCAGGCCCGGCGAGTTCTTTGCCATGCTCGGGCCTTCGGGCTCCGGCAAGACGACCTGCCTGCGCCTGATCGCCGGTTTCGAGCAGCCCACCGCCGGCCACATCGAGATATTCGGCGAAAGTGCGGACGGGGTGCCGCCCTACCGGCGCAATGTCAACACGGTCTTTCAGGACTATGCGCTCTTTCCGCACCTCAACGTGCTGGACAATGTCGCCTACGGCCTGATGGTGAAGGGTGTCGGCAAGACGGAGCGGCTGGCGCAGGCCGAGGATGCGCTGAAGCTGGTGCAGCTTCCCGGATATGGTGCGCGCCGGCCGGGTCAACTGTCCGGCGGCCAGCGTCAGCGCGTGGCGCTTGCCCGCGCGCTCGTCAATCAACCCAAGGTGTTGCTGCTCGACGAGCCGCTGGGAGCGCTCGACCTCAAGCTGCGCGAGAACATGCAGGAGGAGCTGAAGCTCCTGCAAAAATCGCTCGGCATCACCTTCGTCTTCGTGACCCACGACCAGGGCGAGGCGCTTTCGATGGCCGATCGCGTCGCCGTCTTCAACGACGGCAGGATCATGCAGGTCGGCACGCCGGAGGAAATCTACCAGAAGCCGCAAACCCGCTTCGTGGCGGATTTCGTCGGTTCGTCCAACGTGCTGCCGCCCGACTTCGTGCAGCGCTATTCGGGGCAGCGGCGCTGGGGCAGCCTGCGGCCCGAGCAGATTCGCGTCGCCCGCGCCACAAGCGGCGACGGCGTGCCGGCCCGTGTCGTTGCGAAGAACTATCTCGGGGCGGCGACGCGGCTCGCGCTCGATGCATCGGGCCTGCGCCTGCACGCCACGCTGCCGGCCGGCGCTCCGGTGCCGGAGGCGGGCGAAGACGTGATCCTCACCTTCAATCGCGAGCATCTGCACGTCATGGAGGGTGAGGGGTGAGCGCTCTGCAGGCTTCCGCCCCGGCCATCCAGCCATCGACCGGCGGCATTGCCGGTGCGCTGTCGGATCTTTTCTGGCGGCGGCCGAAGGTGCCGCTGCTTTTGATGCTGCTCCCGCCGGTTCTCTGGCTCGGCATCGTCTATCTCGGCTCGCTCCTTGCGCTTCTGCTGCAGAGCTTCTTCTCGATCGACGAGTTCTCGGGCCTCGTGAACCGCGAGTTCACGCTGAAGACCTATGGGGAATTGCTGCAGCCTTCCAATCTGGACATCATCGTCCGCACGGTGTCGATGGCGGCGCTGGTGACGCTGGCTTCGGCCGTGATCGCGTTTCCCATCGCCTATTTCGCGGCCCGCTATGCGCGGGGCAAATGGAAGGCGCTGTTCTATCTCGGCGTGATGATGCCACTGTGGTCGAGCTATCTGGTCAAGATCTATGCCTGGAAGCTGATCCTCGCCAAGGAAGGCATCCTGACCTGGTTCCTCGGCAAGGTGCATCTGAACTGGCTGCTCGACGCATGGCTGTCGCTGCCGGTCGTCGGCGGCAATTCGCTTTCGGTATCCTTCACCGGCACGTTCATCGTCTTCGTCTATGTCTGGATGCCGTTCATGATCCTGCCGATACAGGCCGCACTCGAGCGCGTGCCCGGCAATCTGGTCGAGGCGTCGTCCGACCTTGGCGCCTCGCCCAGCCAGACGTTTCGCAACGTGCTCTTTCCGCTGGCGCTGCCTGGCATCGTGGCCGGCTCGATCTTCACCTTCTCGCTGACGCTCGGCGACTACATCATCCCGCAGATCATCGGCACGTCGCGGCTGTTCATCGGCCAGGCCGTCTACGCCCATCAGGGCACCGCCGGCAACATACCGCTCGCCGCCGCCTTTTCCGTCGTGCCGATCGTCGTGATGGGTATCTATCTCTGGGGCGCCAAACGCATGGGGGCGTTCGATGCGCTCTGATCCCAACACCCGCGCGCCGCTGGCGTTGAAGATCGCCGCCGCCGGCGGGCTGCTTTTCCTGCATCTGCCGATCCTGCTGATCTTCGTCTACGCCTTCACGACGGAAGAGAAGAGCTATCAGTGGCCGCCGCCGGGGCTGACGCTGCAATGGTTCGCCGTCACCTGGAACAGGCCGGACGTGTGGGAGGCCCTGAAACTGTCCGTGCAGGTCGCGTCCATTGCCACGGCCATCGCGCTGGTGCTCGGCACGCTGTGCGCCGCCGCCATCTCCGGCACGAAGTTCTTCGGCCGCGAGGCGATCTCGCTGCTGGTCATCCTGCCGATCGCACTGCCCGGCATCATCACCGGCATCTCGCTGCGCTCGGCCTTCTCGCTGATGGAGATACCCTTCTCCACCTGGACCATCATTCTCGGTCACGCCACCTTCTGCGTGGTCGTCGTCTACAACAACGCGGTGGCGCGGTTCCGGCGGACCTCCAGATCGATGATCGAGGCCTCGATGGACCTCGGCGCCAACGGCTTCCAGACCTTCCGCCATGTCGTGCTGCCGAACATCGGCACCGCCCTCGTGGCCGGCGGCATGCTGGCCTTCGCGCTGTCCTTCGACGAGGTGATCGTCACCACCTTCACCGCCGGCCAGCAGCAGACGCTCCCGATCTGGATGCTGGAAGAGCTTGTCAGGCCGCGCCAGCGGCCGGTCACCAATGTCGTGGCGATGGTCGTCGTGCTGGTCACGCTGCTGCCGATCCTCGCCGCCTATTACCTCACGCGCGACGGCGATCAGATCGCCGGGGCGGGAAAGTGAAAACAGTGATCAGTGAACCGTGAGCGGCGAACAGTGAAACCCTGACTGCTCGGTTCACTGCTCGCTGTTTACGGTTCACCGATCCCAACAGGGAGAACACCATGGACACCAGAATGCTGATCGGCTCGAAGTTCGAGGCCGGCACTGAGACGGAGGAAGCCGTCCTCAATCCGAAAACCGGCGAAACGATCCTCGACCTGCCCGAGGCGAGCCAGTCGCAGATCGAGGCGGCCGTGGCGGCGGCCGAACGGGCCTTCGCCACATGGTCGCGCACGACGCCTTCCCAGCGCTCCGGCTATCTTCTGCAGATCGCCGACGCCATCGAGAAGAACGCAGAAGTGTTCGCGAAGCTGGAAGCGCTGAACTGCGGCAAGCCGATCAACGCGGTGCTGAACGACGAGATCCCAGCCATTGTCGACTGCTACCGCTTCTTCGCCGGTGCGGTCCGCACCATGCCGGGGGCGATCGCTGGCGAATATCTTCCGGGCTTCACCTCGATGATACGCCGCGACCCGATCGGCCTCGTCGCCTCCATTGCACCGTGGAACTATCCGCTGATGATGATGGCGTGGAAGCTAGCGCCGGCGATCGCCGGCGGCAACACGGTGGTTTTCAAGCCATCCGAGCAGACGCCGCTGACGGCGCTGAAGCTCGGCGCGCTTCTGGCCGACATCCTGCCGGAAGGGGTCGTCAACATCGTGCTCGGCCGGGGCGAGAGCGTCGGCAACACGCTGATCAATCATCCGAAGATCAACATGATCTCCATCACCGGTGACGTCGCCACCGGCAAGAAGGTGCTGCAGGCCGCCGCCAAGTCGGTCAAGCGCACCCATCTGGAGCTTGGCGGCAAGGCTCCGGTGATCGTCTTCGACGACGCCGATCTCGACGCCGTCGTCTCCGGCCTGCGCGCCTTCGGCTATTACAATGCCGGGCAGGATTGCACCGCCGCCTGCCGCATCTATGCCGGCAGGAAGGTCTACGACAAGCTCGTCGCCGATCTCTCCTCGGCTGTCTCGACCATAAAGTTCAACCAGCCGGACGATACGGAAAACGAGATCGGACCGCTCATCTCGAAGCGTCAGCGCGACCGTGTAGCCTCCTTCGTCGAGCGCGCCGCCGAACTGAAGCATATCGAGATCACCACCGGCGGCAAGCCGGGCGAGGGTGGCGGCTTCTTCTATCAGCCGACCGTGGTCGCCGGCGCGCTGCAGGAAGACGAGATCGTGCGCCGCGAAGTTTTTGGGCCGGTGGTTTCGGTGACGCGCTTCTCGGATGTGGACGAGGCGGTGAACTGGGCCAACGACAGCGACTACGGCCTTGCCTCATCGGTCTGGACGAAGGATGTCGGCCGCGCCATGGCGACGGCGTCGCGGCTGCAATATGGCTGCACCTGGATCAACACGCACTTCATGCTGACCAACGAGATGCCGCATGGCGGCCTGAAGCAGTCCGGCTATGGCAAGGACATGTCGCTCTACGCGCTGGAGGACTACACCGCCGTCCGGCACGTCATGGTCGCTCACTGATCGGCCGCCTGCGCCGGCTTTGGCTCCGCCGTCCGGCATGGCGAGGCCCTATGAATCCGCCCGGAGCGCACCTATTCCGGGCATGATACCGACCGAGGGATAACGCACCATGTCCGCCAACGCTTCACTTCAGTCACGCCGCGTCGCCGCCGTACCGCGCGGCGTCGGCACGGCCTTTCCCGTCTTCGCCGACCGCGCGCAGGATGCCGAGGTCTGGGACGTTGAAGGCAAGCGCTACATAGACTTTGCAGGCGGCATCGCGGTGCTCAACACCGGCCATCGTCACCCCAAGGTGATCAAGGCGGTCAAGGACCAGCTCGACCGCTTCACCCATACCTGCTTCCAGGTTCTGCCCTATGAGCCCTATCTCGAACTTGCGGAGCGGCTGAACAAGCTCGCGCCCATCAAGGGAGAGGCGAAGACGATCTTCCTGTCGACAGGCGCGGAAGCCGTCGAGAACGCCATCAAGATTGCGAAAGCCCATACGGGCCGTCCCGGCGTCATCGCTTTTTCTGGCGCGTTTCACGGACGCACCACCCTCGGCATGTCGCTCACCGGCAAGGTAGCACCCTATCGTAAGAAGTTCGGGCCGGCGCTGCCCCACATCTACCACCTGCCATTCCCGACGCTCGACAATGGCATGACGGTCGCCGACACGCTGCGGGCGATGGAATTCCTCTTTCGCGCCGACATCGAACCGGCGCAGGTCGCGGCCATCATCATCGAACCCGTGCAGGGCGAGGGCGGCTTCCATCCCGCGCCGACCGAACTGCTGGAAGCGATCCGCGCCACCTGCGACGAGCATGGCATCGTCATGATCGCCGATGAGATCCAGACCGGCTTCGCGCGCACGGGAAAGATGTTCGGCATCGAGGTGAGCGGCGTCGAGCCGGACCTCATCACCGTGGCAAAGTCTCTGGCCGGCGGGTTCCCGCTGTCCGGCGTCGTCGGCAAGGCCGAAATCATGGACGCGCCGGAACCGGGCGGCCTCGGCGGCACCTATGCCGGCAATCCACTGGCGCTGGTGGCCGCGCTCGCCGTGCTCGACGTGATTGAGGAGGAAAAGCTCATTGCGCGCGCCGAACATGTCGGCCGCAAGATCAGGGACGCGGTCGTCAAGGCTTCGCAGCGCAACGACACGGTGCCGGTGGCGAATCTGCGCGGGCCCGGCGCCATGGTCGCCTTCGACATCGTGAAGAAGCGCGGCACCAATGACCCGGACGCCGACACTACAAAGCGCGTTATCCAGTCGGCCATAGGCGACGGTCTCGTGCTCCTTTCCTGCGGCGTGCATGCCAACACGCTGCGCATCCTCGTGCCGCTGACGGCTTCGGACGCGGTGCTCGATGAGGGTCTTGCCAAGCTGGAAAAGGCGTTGGTGGCGGCCAACGCATAGCCGTCTCGCGCGACAGCTTGCGCCCTTCGCGGAAACCTGCAATCTGGTCGGACCAGATTGCAGGGAGGGCGATCAGTGAAAATCGGCTTTAACATGTTCCTGTGGACGACCAATGTCGGCAGGAAGCACGAACCCATTCTTCGCGACATCAAGGCGACCGGCTATGACGGCGTCGAGATACCGATCTTCGAGGGCACGCCGGACGATTTCGCGCGCCTCGGCGACATGCTCGACCGTATCGGATTGGAGCGCACCGCCGTCACCGCCATGGGCGACCCCGCCATGAACCTGATCGGCGATGCGGCCGCCCGCAAGGCCGGTATCGCCTACATGAAGTGGGCGCTGGATTGCTGCGCCGCGCTCGGCGCGGACAAGATCATGGGGCCGATGCATTCGACGCTTGGCCATTTCAGCGGCACGGGACCGACCGCGGCGGAAGGGAAGCGTTCCGTTTCCTCGCAGCGCGCCATCGGCGATCATGCGATGAAGCGGGGCGTCACCGTGGGACTTGAGGCGCTGAACCGCTTCGAATGTTATCTGCTTAACACCATGGCGGATCTCTCGGAACACATCGACGAGATCGGGCACCCGAACATCAAGGGTATGTATGACACCTTCCACGCCAATATCGAGGAAGCCGATCCGGTCGGGGCCTATACGAAGCATGTGAAGGACATCGTCCACATCCACATCTCCGAGAATGACCGGGGCGTGCCGGGACGCGGCAACATACCGTGGGCGGAGACCTTCGCGGCCATCCGCAACAGCGGTTATGACGACTGGCTAACCATCGAGGCGTTCGGGCGCGGCCTGAAGGACCTTGCGGCGGCAACGAAGGTCTGGCGCGATTTCGCGGAAAGCCCCGAAGCTGTCTATCGCGACGGCTTCAGGCATATCAGGGAAAGCTGGAAGAAGGCCGGGAAGGCGTAGGGCACCGGAAGGATACCAGGGCACTTTCAGGTATCTTCTTGCTGCATGGCTTGCCCACTCGATATGAGGAATAATCATATCGAGTGGGCACGCATGACATTGAAACTACAGACCATCATCTGCAGCATCCGCCCTGGGCGCATCGGCCCCAAAGTCGGCGAATGGTTTCACGGCGTGGCAGCCGGCCATGGCGGGTTCGAGGCGGAACTCGTCGATCTCGCGGATTTCCACCTGCCGCTGCTCGACGAGGCGAAGCATCCGCGCATGCAGCAATATGAGCATGACCATACGAAGAAATGGGCGGCCAGCGTGGCGTCGGCGGACGCCTATGCTTTCGTCACGCCCGAATACGATTATTTTCCGCCCGCCTCGCTCGTCAACGCCGTGCAGTTCGTCGCACGGGAATGGCATTACAAGCCGGCCGGCATCGTCAGCTATGGCGGCATTTCGGGAGGGTTGCGCGCCGCCCAGGCAGAAAAGCTGCTGTTCACTGCCGTCAAGATGATGCCAATGGCGGAAGGTGTGCCGATTCCGATGGTGACTCAGCATATCGGCGAAGACGGCGTATTCCGGCCCACCGATGTGATTGCCGATGGTGCGAAGCTGATGCTGGACGAACTTCACAAATGGGCGACGGCGCTCAAGCCGCTGCACGCCGGCTGAACGGCGTGATCTGATTCCTGAAAGCTGAGGCTTCGGCCCTGCTACCCCTGCGAAGCGGCGATGTTCGATGTCGCCTCGCCGGCCGCATTGCCCTTGTCGCCGGGGACACCGGCATCGGCCTGCTCGGCCTGAAACAACGACACGGGTGCGGATGGCCGTCTGATCTTCATGGCCGCCTCCTTGACGATCGGCAGCATGCCTTCGCCGCCCGCGTCGAACACTTCGAAGAAATGCCGCCGCATGCGCGGCTCCCAGAACTTGTTGATGTGCTCGGCAACGCCGGCAACGCCTTCGTCATGCGGCTTGGACAGGAAGAAGGTGCCGATCTGGTTGGCCATGCGGATGATCTTGGCGATCACCAGATCGCCGTGACTCTCCTCATGCGACATGGCGCTTGTCTCCCTCTGCCGATCTGCCTGCGCCGGAAATCACGCGTCCGGCATGGGTAAAAACGTCGAACTCGTCGCCACGCACCAGCGCCACCAGCGTCATGCCAGCTTCTTCGGCCGTGCGTATCGCCAGCGCGGTTGGCGCCGACACGGCGATGATGAACGGTGCGCCGATGGCCGCCGTCTTCTGCACCATCTCGACGGACACGCGGCTGGTGACGACGACCGCGCCGCTTGCGCCCCCGGTGCCCGCCTTGCTTAGCGCGCCGGCCAGTTTGTCGAGCGCATTGTGCCGTCCGACATCCTCGCGCGCCGCGACGATGCCCGCGCCCGGCAAGTAGAAGCCGGCGGCGTGAACCGCGCCGGTCTCCGCATGCAGGGGCTGCTTCCTCGAGAGCAGCCGCACCGCCTCGCTGATCTGGTTCGCATTCAACGCAAGTCGCGAGCGGCCGACGGCTTCGACGCTGCGCATCGCTTCCTCAATGGATTCGATGCCGCACAAACCGCATCCGACCGGGCCCGCTAGCCGCCGTCGCCGCGCCTCGAAACGCGTATTCGCCTTGTCTCTGAGCCGGATCTGGATGTCGATACCCGCGCCGAGGTCCTCCACTTCGATTGCCTCGATCTCGTCAGGCGAGGCGACGATACCCTCGGTCAGCGAGAAGCCGAGCGCGAAATCCTCGAAATCCGCCGGCGACGCCATCATTACCGCATGCGTCGTGCCGCCATAGGAAAGTGCGATCGGCATTTCCTCCGGAACCGCGCGATTCGCGGTGAAATCGCCGGCCACGCGATGCGCGATGCGGGGCGCGGTGGCAAGGGGAGGGCGGGTCATGACGCGACCTGCCGATGGCGGGGCGGAGGTGCTACGCGCCACATAGCCCTGTCTACTCCGCAGCTTCCAGATGCCCCTCGATCCGCCGGCTGCGGCGCGACAGTTCCTCGTACTCCCGCTGCCAGTCGCTCGGGCCGTTGGACGGCATCACCTGAACCGCCGTCACCTTGTATTCAGGGCAGTTGGTGGCCCAGTCGGAGAAGTCGGTGGTGATGACGTTGGCCTGCGTGTCCGGGTGGTGGAAGGTCGTGTAGACCACGCCCGGCGCGACACGCTCCGTGATCAGCGCGCGCAGCGTCGTCTCGCCGGCGCGGGAGGAGAGCCGCACCCAGTCGCCGTCGCGGATGCCGCGTTGCTCGGCGTCGTGCGGATGGATCTCCAGCCGGTCTTCCGCGTGCCACACGACATTCTCCGTGCGCCGCGTCTGCGCGCCGACATTGTATTGCGACAGGATGCGGCCGGTCGTGAGCAGAAGCGGGAAGCGCGGCCCGGTCTTCTCGTCGGTCGCGACATATTCGGTGCGGATGAACTTGCCCTTGCCGCGCACGAAGCCGCCGACATGCATGATCGGCGTGCCTTCCGGCGCCTTCTCGTTGCATGGCCACTGCACGGAACCCATACGCTCCAGAAGGTCGTAGGAGACATTGGCGAAGCTCGGCGTCGTCGCCGCGATCTCGTCCATGATCTCGGACGGATGAGTGTAGTTCCAGTCGAGGCCCATGGCGCGGGCCATCTCCTGCGTCACCTCCCAGTCGGCATAGCCGTTCTTCGGCGCGATCACCTTTCGCACGCGATTTATTCGACGTTCCGCGTTGGTGAAGGTCCCGTCCTTCTCCAGGAAGGTCGAGCCCGGCAGGAAGACATGCGCGTAGTTGGCCGTCTCGTTGAGGAAGAGGTCGTGGACGACCACGCATTCCATGGCGGCGAGGCCGGCCGAAACGTGCTTCGTGTCGGGGTCGGACTGCAATATATCCTCACCCTGCACGTAGAGGCCCAGGAAGGTGCCTTCCACGGCCGCGTCCAGCATGTTCGGGATGCGCAGGCCCGGCTCGTTGTCGAGCTTCACGCCCCACAGCGCCTCGTAGATGTCACGCGTTTCCTCGCCCGAAATATGCCGGTAGCCCGGCAGCTCATGCGGGAACGAACCCATGTCGCAGGAGCCCTGGACATTGTTCTGGCCGCGCAGCGGGTTCACGCCGACACCGCGACGGCCGATATTGCCCGTCGCCATTGCGAGATTGGCGATCGCCATCACCGCGGTGGAGCCCTGGCTGTGCTCGGTGACGCCGAGGCCGTAATAGATGGCGGCGTTGCCGCCGGTCGCGTAGAGCCGGGCGGCCTGCCGGATGCGTTCCGCCGGCACGCCGGAAAGCTTCTCGATCGCTTCCGGGCTGTTGCTCTTGTCCGCGACGAAGGCCGCCCAGTCCTCGAATTCCGACCAGTCGCAACGCTCGCGGATGAATTTTTCGTTGAACAACCCTTCCGTCACGATGACATGCGCCAGCGACGTGACGACCGCGACGTTCGTGCCGGGCTTCAGCGGCAGATGGCAAGTGGCCTTGGCGTGGACGGAATCCACCGTCTCGGTGACGCGCGGATCGAGCACGATCAGCTTCGCGCCTTGTCGGATGCGCTTCTTCATGCGCGAGGCGAAGACCGGGTGCGCAGCGGAGGGATTCGCGCCGATCACCATGATGACGTCCGCCTCGTCGACGGAATCGAAATCCTGCGTGCCGGCCGAGGTGCCATAGGTCTGGCCGAGACCGTAGCCGGTCGGCGAATGGCAGACGCGGGCGCAGGTATCGACATTGTTGTTGCCAAAACCCTGCCGCACCAGCTTCTGGACGAGATAGGTCTCCTCATTGGTGCAGCGCGAGGATGTGATGCCGCCCACCGCGCCGCGCCCGTATTGGTACTGGATGCGCCGGAACTCGCTGGCGATGTGGGCAAACGCCTGTTCCCAGCTCACCTCGCGCCACGGATCGGAAATCTTCTCGCGGATCATCGGGTTGAGGATACGGTCCTTATGGGTGGCATACCCGTAGGCGAAGCGGCCCTTGACGCAGGAATGCCCGTGATTGGCCATGCCGCCCTTGAAGGGCATCATGCGCACGATCTCGTCGTTCTTGATCTCGGCCTTGAAGGAGCAGCCCACGCCGCAATAGGCGCAGGTGGTGACGACGGATCGCTCCGGCATGCCCTTTTCGAGCACGGATTTCTCGCGCAATGCATCGGTCGGGCAGGCCTGCACGCAGGCTCCGCAGGACACGCATTCGGAACCGATGAAGTCCTCGTGCATGCCGGGGACGATGCGCGACTCGAAGCCGCGTCCCTCAATCGTCAGGGCGAAGGTTCCCTGCACCTCCTCGCAGGCGCGCACGCAGCGCGAGCAGACGATGCACTGCGCCGGATCGTAGGCGAAATAGGGGTTGGACTCGTCGCGGACGAGGTAGTCGACGGTCAGCGAGCCGTGGCCCGGCGCGACGCCTTCATCCGGCTTGACGTGGTTGCGGCCGCCGACGCCGTAGCGGTTCTCGGTGAGGCCTACCGACCGCGCCACCTGGTCGAACTCGCTGGCGCCTGTGCCGGCCTTCTCGTTCCAGCCCGTCGGATGGTCCGAGACATAGAGCTCCATGACGCCGCGCCGGATGGCGTCCAGCCGGTCGCTTTGCGTGCGCACGACCATGCCCTCGCCGACCGGCGTCGTGCAGGAGGCGGGAGTGCCGTTGCGGCCCTCGATCTCGACCAGGCAGATGCGGCAGGAGCCGAACGAGTCCAGCATGTCCGTCGCGCACAGTTTCGGAATCTCGACGCCGGCTTCCATCGAGGCGCGCATGATCGACGTGCCCTCGGGCACCGTGATGGCGCGACCGTCGACGGTCAGCGTCACCTGCTTCTGCGCCGTCGAGGCAGGCGTGCCGTAGTCGATCTCTTCCACCAGCGTCGGGATGTCGGCCATGATGTTCATCGTCCGCTCCTATTCCGCAGCCACGCGCACCGGCGCCGGCTTGAAATCCTCGGGGAAGTGGGTGAGGGCGCTCATCACCGGATAGGGCGTGAAGCCGCCGAGCGCGCAAAGCGAGCCGAACTTCATCGTGTTGCAGAGGTCTGTGACGAGCTCAAGATTCTTCTCCGGCTGGATACCGGCCGCCACCTTGTCCAGCGTCTCCACCCCGCGCGTCGAGCCGATGCGGCATGGCGTGCACTTGCCGCAGCTCTCGACGGCGCAGAACTCCATGGCGAAACGCGCCATCTTCAGCATGTCGGCCGTGTCGTCGAACACGGTGATGCCGGCATGGCCGATCAGCCCGTCCTTCGCCGCGAAGGCTTCGTAGTCGAACGGCGTGTCGAACAGCGCGCGCGGGAAATAGGCGCCCAGCGGCCCGCCGACCTGCACCGCCTTGACCGGGCGTCCGCTCGCCGTGCCGCCGCCGATGCCGTCGACGATCTCGCCCAGCGTCAGGCCGAAGGCGGTCTCGAACAAGCCGCCATATCTGACATTGCCGGCGATCTGGATCGGGATCGTGCCGCGCGAGCGGCCCATGCCGAAATTCTTGTAGAACTCCGCGCCCCTGTCCATGATGATCGGCACGGAGGCGAGCGAGATCACGTTGTTGATCACGGTCGGCTTGCCGAAAAGCCCTTCTATCGCCGGCAGCGGCGGCTTGGCGCGGACCACGCCGCGCTTGCCCTCCAGCGAGTTGAGCAGCGACGTCTCCTCGCCGCAGACATAGGCGCCCGCGCCGACCCGCACCTCCATGTCGAAGGCATGGGCGGAGCCGAGCACATTGACGCCGAGCACCCCGGCGCGCCGCGCGATCTCGACCGCCTTCCGCATCTTGACGACGGCGTGCGGATATTCGGAGCGGATATAGATGAAGCCCTTCGTCGCGCCGGTCGCGATGCCGGCGATCGCCATGCCCTCGATGAGCACGAAGGGATCGCCTTCCATGACCATGCGGTCGGCGAAGGTGGCGCTGTCGCCCTCGTCGGCATTGCAAACGATGTATTTCCGGTCGGCGACGGCGTTGAGCACCGTATTCCACTTGATGCCAGTCGGGAAGCCGGCGCCGCCGCGTCCGCGCAGGCCGCTGTCCGTAACCTGCTTGACGATGTCGGCGGGCGCCATCGACACAGCCTTCCTCAGTCCGGTCAGGCCGCCATGCGCGCGGTAGTCGTCAAGCGACAGCGGGTCGGTGATGCCGCAGCGCGCGAAGGTCAGGCGGATCTGCCGCGCAAGGAAGGGCAACTCCTCCGGATTGCCCAGCGACAGGCTATGCATGCCGCCCGTGGCGAGGCCCGCATCGAACAGGCCCGGCACGTCCCTTGCCTTCACTGGCCCATAAGCGACGCGGCCGAATTCGGCCGCCACTTCGATCATCGGCTCCAGCCAGAACATGCCGCGCGATCCGTTGCGGACGATCTTCGCATCGATGCCGCGCGCCGCGATTTCGGCCACGACAGCCTTCGCGACTTTTTCGGCGCCCAGCGCCAGCGCGGCGGAATCGTCGGGAATATAGATGGTGACGGTCATGTCCGCACCGCCTCGACGATCTCCTCGATCGCCTCATCATCGACGCGGCCTATCACTTCTCCGTCGAGCATGGCCGACGGCCCGCAGGCGCAGAGGCCGAGGCAATAGACCGGCTCGAGCGTCACAGAACCGTCGCTCGTCGTCTCGTGGAAACCGATGCCGAGCGCCTGCTTCACCTTCGACGCGACGCCGTCCGAGCCCATAGACTGGCAAGCTTCCGCCTGGCACAGCTTCAGCACGTGCCGGCCGGCCGGAACCTTGCGATAGTCGTGATAGAAGCTCACGACGCCGTAGACCTCGGCCCGCGACATGTTCAGTTCATGCGCGATGACGGGCAGGGACTCCCTCGGAACGTATCCGAACTCTTCCTGAAGGTCGTGAAGGATGGGCAGCAGAGGACCTTCAAGATCCTTCAGGCCTGCGATCACCTCGACGGTGCGCTGCTCGATCTCGGTACTTGCGGGCTGCATCGCCATGCAGCGCCCTCCCTGAATCCGCGTCACGCCTGACGCTAAGTTCTTATCACAGCAGAAGAAACCGCCAGGATCAATAAAGCTGTGCCGTGGTTTGATAGAAGATTTCTATCAAACTTCGGACTCTTTATCGATATCGCGGCGGGCGCGGCGGAAATCGTCCGCAAGCGTCATCGCCTCGTCCAGCAGCGCCGCCACCAGCGGCGTATGCGGCTCGCGCGGCGTCGCGACCAGCCCGACCGTATGGCTGGCATCCGGCTTGACGATGGGAATGGCGCGGATCGGCTCCGCGAAGCCGAAGGTTTCAGCGAGGTTGAGCGGCATGATCGACGACCACTTGCCCGTGCGGATATGCGAGAAGAGCACGATCATCGAGTTGGACTCCAGCGTCGGCCTCACGACGACGCCGGCTTCGCCGAGATGCTGGTCGATGATGCGCCGGTTCTGCATGTCGGGCGTCAGCAGGCAGAGCGGCAACTCGCTGATCTCGGCCCACGATACCGTTTCGCGTTCGGAATATCTGGTGCCGGCGGCGGTGATGAGCTGGTAGCGCTCGGAATAGAGCGGCACGGAGACGACCCGACCGAGCGGCTCGTTCTCCAGATAGGTGATGCCCGCATCGACATCGAAATTGGCGAGCATGGACAGCGTCTCGATGGAGGTACGCGACAGGATCGAAAAGGTGACGCCGGGGTGCTTCTCGCGGAACGGCGTGGTGAGCCGCGGGATCATCGCCAACGCCGTCGGTATCGCGGCGATGCGGATGCGGCCGGTCAGGCCGCGCTTGGCGGCGCGCATTTCCTCCCGCATGGCGCGCGCGTCGCCGGTAATGCGCCGAGCCCAGGAAAGCACCTGTTCGCCCTCCGGCGTCAGGCCCTGGAAGCGCGAGCCGCGCTGCACCAGCATGACGCCGAGCTGGTCCTCGAGCTGCTTGATCGCGGCCGACAGGGTCGGCTGGGTGATGCCGAGATCCTCGGCGGCGCGGCCGAAATGCCGGGCCTTGGCCAGCGCCATGAAGAATTCGAGCTTGTCGATCATGGCCCGAGCCTAGAGAGGTTCGGATGCGGAAGAAAGACGGCGACAGGAGAAGGCCTGCCGGCCGTTGGCGCCAGCAGCTTCCTTGGCCTCCCTCTCGAACCACAGCCGGCCGCGACCATGGCGACGCTTGGTTCGCGCGGCCCGATGGACTATCTGAACGGCTGAACCAGTCGGGCAAGGCCAATGAACGTCACCAGAGAAGCCGTCATCGAGAAGCTGAGGACCGTCAACGGTCCCGATTTTTCGGGCAACATCGTCGATCTCGGCCTGGTGTCCGAGATTTTCATCGCCGATTCGAAGGTGTTCTTTTCCGTCACCGTACCTGCGGCGCGCGCGCAGGAACTCGAGCCGCTGCGTGCAGCGGCGGAGCGCGCCGTGAAGTCGATACCGGGCGTCGCCGGGGCTGTCGTGGCGCTGACAGCGGAAAAGAAGGGCGGCGGCATGGAAGCCGCGCAGCCGCGGCCCGTCCCGAAGCCAGCACAGGCGCGTGCCACTGCAACACCTCCGGCCCCGCCGTCGCAGACCAGCGGCCGCCGCGGCGTTCCCGGCATCGCCTCGATCATCGCGGTCGCGTCCGGGAAGGGCGGCGTCGGCAAGTCGACCACAGCCGTCAATCTGGCTCTCGGTCTGGCCGCCATCGGCCTGAAGGTCGGCATACTGGACGCCGACATCTACGGCCCCTCCATGCCGCGCCTGCTCGGCGTGACGGGAAAGCCAGAGACGGTCGACGGCCGCATTCTGAGGCCGAAGGAGCGCTACGGGCTCAAGGTCATGTCGATGGGTTTCCTCGTCGAGGAGGAGACGCCGATGATCTGGCGCGGGCCGATGGTCATATCGGCCCTCACCCAGATGCTGCGTGAAGTCGAATGGGGTCCCCTCGACGTGCTGGTGGTCGACATGCCGCCCGGCACGGGCGATGCGCAGCTGACCATGGCGCAGCAGGTGCCGCTGGCCGGTGCGGTCATCGTCTCGACCCCGCAGGATCTGGCGCTGATCGATGCGCGCAAGGGCCTCAACATGTTCCGCAAGGTCGACGTGCCGCTGCTCGGCATCGTCGAAAACATGAGCTACTTCATCGCTCCCGATACCGGCAAGCGCTACGATATCTTCGGGCATGGCGGCGCGCGCAGGGAGGCGGAGCGGCTTGGCGTCGCCTTTCTCGGCGCGGTGCCGCTGGAGATGCGGACGCGCGAAACCTCGGACGCCGGCACGCCGGTCGTGGTGGCGGAGCCGGAAAGCGCGCAGGCGAAGGTCTATCGCGACATCGCCGCCAAGGTCTGGTCGCGGCTGCGGGAGGAGCGCGGCGCAGCCGAAGCCGCCGTTCCGCAGATCGTGTTCGAGTAGCGGTTACGACGCGCGCTATGCGCCGACCTTCTCCCCGAAGGTCGAGAAGAATTCGCCCGCCAGCTTCTTCGACGTCGAGGTGATCAGGCGGCTGCCGAGCTGCGCGATCTTGCCGCCGACATCGGCCTTTGCCTCGTATTTCAACAGGGTCATACCTGGGCCGTCCTCGGTCAATGTGACGTCCGCGCCGCCCTTGGCGAACCCGGCTATGCCACCCTTGCCCTCGCCCTGGATGGTGTAGGAATTCGGCGGGTTCAGGTTCTTCAGCGTCACCGCGCCGTTGAAGGTTGCCTTGATCGGCCCGATCTTCAGCACGACCGTGGCCGCGAGATCGTTGTCGGAGGTCTTTTCGAGGCTTTGACAGCCGGGGATGCACTGTTTCAGGACTTCCGGATCGTTGAGCGCGGCCCACACCTTGTCGATCGGCGCCGCGATCTTCTCCTCGCCTTCGATAACCAGAGCCATGCGATCCTCCTGCCTTGCGGGTTCTATCTGGTACCCCGGCGTCGCGAAGCTGTCCATCGCGCCGAGAGTGAAGATTCGGCGTAGGCTTGAAGGAGGCGGGACGAGTTCCGGAAGCTCTCCGTAGTGTCTGAATGGGGCAGAGGCTCGGGCAGCGATTACTCCGATTTATCAGACTTGCGCTGCCAAAAGCACTGGTAGGACGGCACGGCGCTGCGACTTGTCGCAGGAACAGACGATGCTACCCCTTGCCCCGATGGTAGCGTTGTCATAACGATTGCCGCAAGGATTCCAGGGAGTGACCGATGGACGGGCCAGTTACCAAGAAAAAATACCGGTCTCAGGAGTGGTTTGACAATCCTGACAATCCGGGGATGACGGCGCTTTATCTCGAGCGTTATCTGAACTTCGGTCTGACGCGGGAGGAGTTGCAGTCCGGCAAGCCGATCGTCGGCATTGCGCAGACGGGGTCGGACCTGTCGCCCTGCAACCGGCACCATATCGAGCTGGCCAAGCGCATCCGCTCCGGCATCGAGGCGGCGGGCGGCATCCCGATGGAGTTCCCGGTCCATCCGATCCAGGAGACGGGCAAGCGGCCGACGGCGACGCTCGACCGCAATCTGGCCTATCTGGGACTGGTGGAGCTGCTCTACGGCTATCCGCTGGACGGGGTGGTGCTGACCATCGGCTGCGACAAGACCACGCCGGCGCTGTTGATGGCGGCGGCGACCGTCAACCTGCCGGCCATCGCCTTCTCCGTCGGCCCGATGCTGAATGGCTGGCACCGGGGCGAGCGGACGGGCTCCGGCACCATCGCCTGGAAGGCGCGGGAGCTGCATGCCGCCGGCAAGATCGACTACAACGAGTTCATGGAGCTTGTCGCCTCGTCGGCGCCGTCGGTCGGCTATTGCAACACGATGGGCACGGCGACGACGATGAACAGCCTTGCCGAGGCGCTCGGCATGCAGCTTCCCGGCTCGGCGGCGATCCCGGCGCCCTATCGCGAGCGCGGCCAGATGGCCTATGCGACGGGCAAGCGCATCGTCGACATGGTCAGGGAGGATCTGAAGCCCTCCGACATCATGACGCGCAAGGCCTTCGAGAACGCCATCGTCATCAACTCGGCCATCGGCGGCTCGACCAATGCGCCGATCCACCTCAACGCCATCGCGCGCCATCTCGGCGTCGAGCTCGACAATGACGACTGGCAGAAGATCGGCCACGAGATCCCGCTGCTGGTCAATCTGCAGCCGGCCGGCGAGTATCTGGGCGAGGACTACCACCATGCCGGCGGCGTGCCGGCGGTGGCGATGGAACTGATGAAGGCCGACCTGCTGCCGCACCCGGACGCGCTGACGGTCAATGGCAGGACGATCGGCGACAACTGCAAGGGCGTCGAGAACCTCGACACCCGTGTGATCATGACGGTGGCCGAGCCGATGAAGCGGGCGGCCGGCTTCATCAACCTCAAGGGCAATTTGTTCGACAGCGCCATCATGAAGACCAGCGTGATCTCGCCCGAGTTCCGCGACCGCTACCTGTCGAACCCGAACGATCCGGAGGCCTTCGAGGGCAGGGCGATGGTGTTCGACGGGCCGGAGGACTATCACAGGCGCATCGACGACCCGTCGCTGGGCATCGACGAGTTCACGGTGCTGTTCATGCGCGGCACCGGGCCGATCGGCTATCCGGGCGGCGCGGAGGTGGTGAACATGCAGCCGCCGGACTATCTGATCAGGAAGGGCGTGCTGTCCTTGCCCTGCATCGGCGACGGGCGGCAGTCGGGCACGTCGGGCTCGCCGTCGATCCTCAACGCGGCGCCGGAGGCGGCCATCGGCGGCGGACTGGCCCTGCTCAAGTCCGGCGACCGGGTGCGCATCGATCTGAGGAAGGGCACGGCCGACATCCTGATCCCGGAGGCGGAACTGGAGGAGCGGCGCAAGGCGCTCGCGGCCAGAGGCGGCTACCAGTATCCGAAGAGCCAGACGCCGTGGCAGGAGATCCAGCGCTCCATGGTCGACCAGTTCGACGAGGGCATGGTGCTCAAGCCGGCCATCAAATACCGCGACGTCGCCCACACAAGCGGCGTGCCACGCGACAATCATTGACGCCATCAGGCAGAAAGGGTGAGGGCAGCGCCCTCGCCCTTCATGCCGACTTCAGATGGTTTTCGCCAGATCCTCGAGTTGCTGGGCGCATTGCATCCAGCCCTCGTGAAATCCCATCTTCTCGTGGGCGTCCCGGTCTTCCTTCGTCCAGTGGCCGGCGCGCGCCGTATAGCGCGTCTTGCCGCCTTCGTCCTCGAAGGTGACGGTGCCGACGAAGAACGGTTTTTCGGACGGCACCCAGGCCTCGGTGAAAGCGTCGGTGAAGACGATCTTCTCGTTCGGCACGACTTCCAGATAGACGCCGCGGTTCGGATATTCGTTGCCCGCGGGATCGGCCATGACGACGAAGCTGGACCCGCCGGCCCGCGGATCGGTCTCCGCGCGCGGCGTCGACCAGGGCTTCGGCGTGAACCATTGCGTGATCAGTTCAGCTTCGGTCCAGCAGCGGAACAGCTTGTCGCGCGGCGCGTCGATCAGCTTCGTGATGACCAGTTCGAGGTCATTGTTCGGCGTGGCTTCCATCATCGTCTCCGTTGTCGGTCTGATGCTACAAGGACGTGCGCACGTGACCGTTCCGACACCCTTCGGAAAATAAACCCGGCAGGCTCCGGAATGCTGCCTGTCCCGAGGTTCTTTCATCTTCCGCTCAAATCATCGTGCAACGGCCACGCGAGCGGCGATGTTGTCTGCGGCCGATGATGGAGGCATAGTGCGGCGTCATCCTTTCGGGCGGGAGGTGAAGCATGAGGAAATGGGCTCTGACAGGCGCAGCGTTCGTTCTGCTGTCGGTGGGCGGAGGCGCAACGATACAGCAGGTCGAGGCGGCCTCGCCGACGAGCAGCTTCTGCAAGCGCTGGTATGCCGACATCACGAAGAAGCCGGCGAAACGCGCCATGGCGCTGTCGGAGGATGGCAAGACCTGTCATTCGGTGTGGGGCGTCAGCAGTCAGGGCGCCGCTGACCGTCAGGCCGTGCATGGCTGTCAGGATGGCGGCAAGCGCAAATGCAGCGTTGTCCGTAGATAGGCCATACTCTCTGCGCAATCGCGCGTCATCCTGTCGGACGAAACTGGGGATTGCGGTATTGGGCTGCCGCACGGCGATGCTGTTGGGCGTTTTGATGCTGGCCGTGACGGTGGCCGGCACGATGCCGTCACACGCCGCGAAACGGGTCGCGCTCGTCATCGGCAACAGCGGCTACGAAAACCTGTCGACCCTCTCCAACCCGGTGCGCGACGCCGCCAGAATGGCCGAGATCGTTTCCGCGAACGGCTTCGAGGTGATGCGCTGCGGCGACGGCGCCGCAGGCTGCTTCGATCTCGATCGCGGCGACATGCTGGACGCGCTGGAAGACTTTCGCGACATGGCCGAGGGCGCCGATGTGGCGCTGGTGTTCTACGCCGGCCACGGCATGCAGACGGCGGAAGGCAACGTGCTCGCTCCGACCGATATCGAGGTCTCCTGCGAGGATTGGCGCGCGCGCCGCGCCGTGCTGCTGGACGACGTGCTCGGGGCGATGGAGGGGGCGAAGGAGAAGATCGTCATCATCGACGCCTGCCGCAACGATCCCTTCAAGGCCCAGCAATGCATGGCGCGGGGCGCGCGTCCGCTCTCCTTCGGCAGCATCGCCGTGCCGGACTCCGTCTCGCGCTTCCTTCTGATGACGTCGACGCAGAATGGACAGGTCGCGCAGGACGGCCGCGCCGGCGAGCATTCGCCTTTCGCGGAAGCGCTTTTCAACGTCATGGAAAGCGCGCCCGGGCAGCGCTTCGATCAGCTTCTCGACCGCGTGACGAAGCGTGTTGTGGAGCGCACGGCGGCGGCGAATTTCACCCAGATACCGGAAATCCTCATCCGTGGCGGCGCGCCCGAATCCTGCCTTGCCGCCGGCAATTGCGAGGGCGTCTCCGGCGACGCCGACCTGCGCCGGGAGATCGCCGAGCTGAAGGCGAGGAATGCCCGCAACCAGGAGTATGAGGAGATCGTCGTCGCGCTTCTGGAGAATGCCGGCTACGGGGATCTCGATTCGATTCCCGCAACCGAGCGCCAGCGTTTCTTCGATGGCATCATGGCGGCAGGGCGCGCTCTTTCGGCGAAGGGCGAGCAGGGCGAGGTGGCGCTGGCCGCCCTGCGCAGCGGCGACATGGATGCCGCCGAAGCCGTTTTCCAGCGCGACCTGAAAGAGGCCAGGCATGCGGCCGCAAAGGAGCGTGAGCGGGCGGCCGAAAGCGCGCGGCATCTGGCGGCGCTGGCGCGGCCGCACGATACCGGCAAGGCGGCGGAATACTACGCTGAGGCGGCCGAACTCGATCCTGCAAACGCCCAGAACTGGATCGATCTCGCCGAAACCTCCCTCGCGACCGGCGACCAGCCGACGGCGGCGGGAGCCTATGAGAAAGCGGTCGTGCTTGCCAGGAAAGGGTCTGCCTCGCCCGAACAACGCGTCTGGGCCTTCGAGGGGTCGGCGGACATCGAATGGAACGCCGGCCGCCCCGAAGTCGCCGCCGACCTTTACGGCCAGGCAGCCGACGCCGCGCGCGAGGCATTGGTCGCTGAGCCGTTCAACACTGGCCTGAAGCGCGGCCTGATCGTCACGCACTACAATATCGGCCATCTTGCCATGGACGACGGCCGCTTCGAGGAGGCGCTGTCGAATTTCGACGCCGGCCTGAAGCTGGCCGAACAACTCGCGGCGGAGGAGCCCTCGAACCCCGTCTGGCAGTTCGACATAGGCCGCGCCTACGAGCGCATCGGCCGTACGCGGCAGGCGATGGGAGAGCTGCAGCCGGCGCTGGAGGCGTACCGCAAGAAGCACGACATCATGGCGGCGGTTCTGGCGCGGGACCCGTCCGACGCCACATGGATACGAGACCTGTCGCTCGCGGACGAATTTCTCGGCGACGTGGCGCTGGCGCAGAGCGACCGGGACGGAGCGGTGGCGCGCTACGAGGCGAGCCTCGCGCGCATGATACCGCTGCGCGATTCCGATCCGTCCAACGCCGACCATCAACGCTTCACCTCGGTGACGCATCTCAAGGCGGGCGACGTGCTGGAGGCGATGGGCGAGCTCGACCGGGCGCGCGAGCATTTCCGCAAGGGGATGGAGATCAGCGAAAGGCTGGTCGATCTCGACCCCTACAACGGCACCTGGAACTGGGACCTTTTCCGCGCCTACCAGCGGATGGCATCCTCGACGCCGCCTGGTACGGAATGGCACCGCAAGGCGCTGGCCGCGATCGAGAAGATGGACGAGGAAGGTCTGCTCGCCGACGACAACCGTCAATGGATCGGGATCACGCGCGAACGGCTCGAAGCGAGTTTGACTAAGACGGCGAAATAGCGTCGGCGTTCAGCCACCCATGCCCGAACGCGGCAGCGCGATGAGGTCGCCGAAGCGCGCCCGCAGCCGGTCGTCGAGCGCCTTCGGCACGTGGCGCGGGAAGCGGCTCGCCAGCACCCGCTTCTTCTCCTCGATGGCGCGCGAAAGGATGTCGGGTCGGCCCTTCTCGTTCCATTCCTTCGGCGAGAAGCGGTCGCCGACGGCGGGATAGAAGTATTCCGTCTGCATCAGCCTGAGCGTCTGCTCATTGCCGAGATAGTGGCCCGGCCCGTTCATGCAGACATCGGCGATGGTGCTTATCGACAGCGCCGCGTCGGACACGTCGATGCCGCGCACGCAGCGCAGGCAATGGCCGAGCATGTCGTTGTCGATGATCAGGCTTTCGAGGCAGAAGCCGAGCAGCGAGGCATGCATCCCGGCGGATTCGTAGACGAGGTTGAGACCCGACAGGCCGGCCATGACATTGGTGATGCCCTTTTCGTAGCCGGACTGGATATCGGGCAGCTTCGAATCCGCCATGCCCGCCGCCGAGCCCCCGGGCAGGTCGTAGAATTGCGCCATCTGCGCGCAGGCCGCCGTGAGCAGCGCCTGTTCTGCCGACCCGCCGGACATTGCGCCCGTCCTGAGATCGGAGACGAACGGCCATGTGCCGAAGATCGCCGGATGGCCGGGTTTCAGCGCGTTAACATAGACCAACCCGGCCAGCACCTCCGCCACGGCCTGCACGACGGCGCCGGCGATCGCCGCCGGAGCGGTCGCGCCAGCCTGTCCGGCCGAGAGCAGAAGGATGGGGATGCCACCCTCGACGCAGGCTTCCAGCACGCCGCAGGCGTCCTCGGCGAATTTCATCGGCGGTACGACGAAGCAGTTCGAATTTGAGATGAACGGCCGCGCGCGAAAATTCTCCTCGCCGCCGGCAATGGCGTAAAGCATCTCCAGCGCCGGAGCGACGTTCTCGCGCACGGTGAAAGACGTGCCGACATGCTTCGACGTACCCATCACGCAGGCGTAGAGCGTGTTGAAGTCCATCGCCAGCGGATCGGGTATGTCGCGCGGCACCATCGGGCGCTGGAAGAAATGGATGTTGTCCAGCCCGTCCACGAGCCGCGCGGCGTCGTATATGTCCTGCAGCAGGCTCTCGCGGTATTCGCGCTTCTCGACATCCACCAGATGCACCGCAGCGCCCGCCGTGCCGAAATGGACGCGCGTGCCCTGGATCACCATGTCGTGCCTGGGGTCCTGCCCATGGAGGGTGAAGTTGCGGGCGGCGCGCTTGATTGTATCGAGCACCAGCGCCCGGGGAAATCGGATGCGCCCGTCCGCGCCGTGATCGGCGCCGACCCGCGTCAGCGCCTCGATGCAGCTCGGTATCGCATTGGCGAAACCGACCGTCTCCAGCACCGTCAGCACGGCCTCGTGTATGCGTTCGAGGTCGTTCTGGCTCAGCGGCCTGTAGCGTCCGCCTTCGAGGCCCGCGCGCACTGGACGAATGTCTTCGGCCAGCGGAGCGGCTCTCAGCGCGCGCCGCGCTTCACGACCGCCGGCGCGCCGGCTGCCTTTCTCCGTTGGGATTTCCTGCGTTTCGAGCGCGCTCGTCATGCGACACGCCACCTTTCCGCCGGCAGTCTGCGCCTCGCGGCGTTTATTGTCCGGCTGGTTCCCTTGTTCGTTGTGCGAATTATCTAGCCGTGTCGACGGGCTATGGGTAGTCCAGAGGACCGTGCCGTCTATGCCAGAACGGCCGGCAATGCCGGCCGCTTTTGAGGCGTTATGCCTTGTTACGCCGCCGCGGGCCTGCGCCCGGCGGCGGTAGCCAGTTCGCGGATGCCGGGTTCGATGTGCTGGAGCGCGATGGACGATATGCCGAGCCGCATGAAGCGGCTGGGTTTGTCGGCGTGATCGAAGAAGCGGTCGCCCGGCTCAATGATGACGCTGCGGGCCGCGGCGGCTTCGGCGATGCCGCGCGCATCCGTGCCGCGCGGGCCTTCCAGCCATATCGACGTGCCGCCCGCCGAGTCGGTCGGCCGCCATTCCGGCAGGAAAGCCGAAATAGCCTGGACCAACCTCTTGCGCCTGTCCTCGAAGGCGGTGGAGAGCCGTCTCACCAGCGCGTCGTGGTGGCCGAGCGACAGGAAGAGCGCGATCGCCCGCTGGTTGTTGGCGGGCGGATGCCGGAGCATGAAGCGCCTGAGCGCTCTCAGTTCGGCGATAAGATCGGCCGAGGCGACGATGTAGCCGATGCGCAGGCCCGGCGCGAGCGTCTTCGACATCGAGCCGACATAGACGACGCGGCCGCTGCGATCGAGGCTCTTCAGCGCCTGCTGCGGCGCCTCGTCGAACAACTGGCTGTCGTAGCCGTCCTCGATGACGATCTGGTTGTCGCGCGCGGCGCGGGCCAGAAGGTCCTGCCGGCGCTCGGCGGACAACGGCACCATGGTCGGGCAGTGATGGCTGGGCGTCACGAAGACGAAGCCGGCGTCCGACGGGATGGCGGACGTCACGATGCCCGAATGATCCACCGGAACCGGCGCGATCTCGGCGCCTGCGAGCCGGAAGATGGAGCGCGCATCCGGGTAGCCGGGGTCCTCCATCGCCACCTTGCTGCCCTTCGCCATCAGCAGCGTCGCCAGCATGTAGAGCGCGTTCTGCGCCCCCAGCGTCACGATAATCTCGTCGGGATTGGCGAAGATGCCGCGCCGGGGCAGGAGCCTGGCCTGGATCTGTTCGATCAGCAGCGGGTCGTCGCGATCCACCATGTCGGCCGCCCAGTTGCGAATCTCCAGCACGGCGAGCGCCATGCGGTTGCATTCGCGCCACTCGGCGGTCGGAAACAGCGTCGGATCGAACTGGCCGTAGACGAAGGGATAGCTCGACTTGATCCAGTTGCGGTAATTCGCCGAGGGCGGCATCTCGCTCGCCGCGATCTGCCGCCGCGCCTTCCAGTCGATCGTATTGGCCGCTTCCGGCGGCTTGCGGCCGGGCTTTGCCGGGGTTGCCAGCACGTCGGGATTGACGAAATGGCCGCGCCGCTCGCGCGCGATCAGAAATCCCTGGTCGACCAGTTGCTGGAAGGCCAGCACCACCGTGCCGCGCGCCACGCCGAGCTTTTCCGCGAGTATGCGGCAGGAGGGGAGCGGCATGGACGCCGCGATCTGGCGGTCGAGGATCGCCGCGACGATCGCCTGCCGGATCTGCGCCTGCAGCGTCTGGCCCGACTCGGGCGAGATTCGGAACAGACCTGACCATATGGCTGCATCATTGCGCTGCGACATCGGCGCCTCCCGTGGCTACCTGGATTCTTCGTGGCTGTACCAATTTGTATGATTGGTCCAAACGGTTGCACCAGTAAATTTTTCTGATCCTTCTGATTTATGCCAGTGATCGATCGCGTCAGCCGGGTCATGAGGGCAGATTCTTTCCGGCATTCCGGCAGCCTGGAGAATTTGGCCCTGAACATCTATCTCGCCGCCGTCGAACGTCTGCTAAGGTGCGTCTGATCGATCGCAAATTCCGGAGTTCTCTCTTGAGCCGCAACGCCTTCGCCGCCGCCCTTTCGAAGCTGAAAGCCCACCGCGACGACAATCCCGTCGATCTTCGGCAGGCCTTTGCCGACGACGCCGGCCGTTTCTCGAAATTCTCCCTGGTGCTCGACGACCTGCTGCTCGATTGGTCCAAATGCGCGGTCGCGGACGAGACGATGCAGCTTCTGGCGGGACTGGCGGAGGCTGCCGGCGTCGAGAAGCGTCGCGCCGCCATGTTCGCCGGGGACAAGATCAATGGCACCGAGCGCCGCGCGGTGCTCCACACGGCCTTGCGCGCCCCGAGGAATGCGGTGATCGACGTCGACGGCGAGAATGTCGTGCCCGGCGTCCATGCCGTGCTGGATGCCATGGGCGCCTTCGCCGACGCCGTGCGCAGCGGCGCGGCGACCGGCGCCACGGGCAAGAAGATCACCGACATCGTCAACATCGGCATAGGCGGCTCCGACCTTGGGCCCGTCATGGCGACGCTGGCGCTCGCCCCGTACCACGACGGTCCGCGCGCGCATTTCGTGTCCAACATAGACGGCGCGCATATCCACGACGTGCTGAAGGGTCTTTCTGCCGAGACCACGCTTTTCATCGTCGCGTCCAAGACGTTCACCACCATCGAGACCATGACCAACGCCGAGACGGCGCGGCGCTGGGTCGAGGCGGCGCTGGGTGGAGGAGCCGTCGGCAAGCACTTCTGCGCCGTCTCCACGGCGCTCGACCTTGTCGCCAGATTCGGCATCGACAAGGATCGCGTCTTCGGCTTCTGGGACTGGGTCGGCGGCCGGTATTCTCTCTGGTCGGCGATCGGCCTGCCGATCATGATCGCCGTCGGGCCTGAGAATTTTCGCGCCTTCCTCGAAGGCGCCCATGCGATGGATCGCCATTTCGCCACTGCGCCGGCGCTCCGCAACATGCCGATCATCATGGGGCTCATCGGCTTCTGGCATCGGGTCGTTTGCGCCTGTCCGGCGCGCGCGGTCATTCCCTACGATCAGCGGCTCGCTCGCCTGCCGGCCTATCTGCAACAGCTCGACATGGAATCGAACGGCAAGAGCGTGACGCTGGATGGCGGCCCGGTCGCGACGCCCACCGGCCCGCTGGTCTGGGGCGAGCCGGGCACCAACGGCCAGCACGCTTTCTTCCAGCTTCTGCATCAGGGCACGGATACCATCCCCGTCGAGTTCATCGTCGCCGCCAACGGCCACGAACCCGACCTGAAATTCCATCATGAGCTGCTGCTCGCCAATTGTCTGGCGCAGTCGCAGGCGCTGATGAAAGGCCGCACGCTCGAGGAAGCGAAGGCCCAGATGTCGGCCAGGGGCATGGTGCCGGACGAGGTCGACCGCGTCGCGCCGCACCGCGTGTTCTCCGGCAACCGGCCGAGCATCACGCTCATCCACCGCCTGCTCGATCCCTTCGCGCTCGGCCGCCTGATCGCGCTCTACGAGCACCGGGTCTTCGTCGAAGGCGTGTTGTTCGACATCAACTCCTTCGATCAGTGGGGCGTGGAACTCGGCAAGGAACTGGCGACGAACCTGCTGCCGGTCGTTCAGGGCAAAGGCGATGCCGCGGGCGACGCCTCGACGGCGGGATTGCTCGGTCATATTCACGCCCTGCAGGAGGCGTGACGATTTGACGGCGATAAGGGGTGTCCTGTTCGACAAGGACGGGACCTTGGTGGATTTCCAGCGCACCTGGTATGCGATCGGCGACATGATGGCGCTGGAGGCGGCCGGCGGCGACCGGCAGCGCGCCAATGCGCTCATGGCGGAGGCGGGCTACGACTACGACGTGGCCGGCTTCCGCGCGGACTCCGTCTTCGCCGCCGGCACCAATGCGGACATCGTGTCGCTCTGGTATCCGCTCCTTGCCGGCGAGCTCCGCGCCGCCATGGTCAAGCATTTCGACACGGTGACCGCCGAGCAGGGCGCCATGCAGGCGGTCGCGCTGGAAGGCATCAGGGACATGCTGAAGACGTTGCATGCGTCCGGCTACCGCCTCGGCCTCTGCACCAACGATTCCACGTCCGGTGCCGAAAAGACGCTGCTCGCGCTCGGCGTGGCGCAGATGTTCGACGCGGCCTACGGCTATGATGCGGTGGCCAATCCCAAGCCCGCGCCGGATGCGGTGCATGCCTTCTGCGACCTGACCGGCCTTAAGCCTGCCGAGGTCGCCATGGTCGGCGACAACGGCCACGACCTCGAAATGGCGCGCGCTGCCGGATGCGGCCTTGCGGTCGGCGTGCTTTCCGGCACCGGCACGCGCGCGTCGCTGGCGCCGCTGGCCGACATCATTCTGCCATCCGCTATCGAATTGCCGGGCCTGCTGGCGGCGCGGTCCTAACCCCGCGCGAAGGCTGCCCGAAAAGCGATCGCCGCCAGAACCAGGCTGGCCACGGCGTTCCAGCCGGCCATCGACAGGCCGAGGATGCGCAGCGCGGCCTTGTCGCAGGAGGGCGGCACGACCGTATCGATCGCGTCGAGCACGCCGTTGCTGCCGCCGGTGACGGTCGACATATCGACCACGCCGCAATCGGTCGGTCCGGGCCACCAGCCCCATTCGACGCCGGAATGATAGACGCCGAGATAGAGTCCGTAGGCCATCAGCAGCCCGCCGGCGAGCAGCAGCAGCCGCGTCACCATCGCCGGCAGCCGCAGCGTTGCGGAAGCGAAGGCAAGCAGCATCAACGGCGCGCCGACATAGTAGGGCATGCGCTGCTCGTAGCAGAGCTTGCACGGTATGTAGCCGCCGATGTGCTGGAAGCCGAGCGCGGTGCCGACCGTCGCTGCCATGGCGAGCGCGAGGAAGATCGCGGCGATGGTCTGCGTGCGGCCGGTCGGAGAGGTGATTGCCATCATGAGGTATAAATCTCGGAACCGGCTGCGTCAGGTCAGGAGCTTGTAGAGGATATAGAGCAGAATCACGGCGGCCGCCCCGGCTGCGGCGATCAGTCCGAGGCGTTTCTCGATGAAATGGCGGATCGCCTCGCCATAGCGCCGGAGCAGCCAGGCCAGCAGCCAGAAGCGCGCGCCACGCGCAACGATCGCCGAAAGAATGAAGATCCAGATGTTGACGCCGATGACGCCGGACAGGATGGTCACCACCTTGATCGGCGGAAGATGCGCGAGGCCGGAAGTGACGAGCATCAGCAGGATGAAGCCCGTCGCCTCGCCTTCGGACGGTATCAGCGCCTCGAACTCGTCGAGCTTTCCGTAGAATTCCAGCACCGGCTTGGCCAGTGTTTCATAGGCATAGTGGCCGAGCATCCATCCGGCGATGCCGCCCAGCACGGAAGCGACCGTCGCCACGATGGCGTAGCGATAGGCTCTGTCCGGGCGCGCTATCGCCATCGGCACGTAAAGCACGTCGGCCGGCACGAGGAACACCGAGCTTTCGATGAAGGCGATGATCGCCAGCCACCACTCGGCCGACTTTCGCGCCGCCAGCGACATGGTCCATTCGTAAAGTCCGCGAAGCATGCGATCCCCTCAGGCTTGCCGCGTGTGTAGGGGCTATCCGCCTGGCGCACAATGGGTCTGGCAAGCCGTGCGGCGAACCGCGGGCGATCATGACGACATCGTGAAATCAAACCGTCGGCATGCGGCGACGACGTTTGCGGCCAGGAGAGTTGACGACCGCGGCGCGGGCGTATAGTGCGCTGCCGTCGGCCCGCTCAGGGCTTGGCCCCTGTGGCGGAATTGGTAGACGCGACAGACTCAAAATCTGTTGCCTTCACGGGCGTGCTGGTTCGATCCCGGCCAGGGGCACCATTTGCATATTTTGCATTTTCATGTCTCCTAACAATTTGAAAGTTAAGGATGTTTCGGCGGTTCGATAACCGTTTTTCCGGGCGTATGGCAGGCGCTCGGCGAACACGAGTTTGAGCACCGCACGGCGGTCCTCAAGGCGGTCCGAATGCCAAAGTTTCCAAGGACTTGCGAGAAAGTCCATCGCGGTTCGATAAGTTTCGCGGAATGAGGCGAGCGGCCTGCCGCAATTGGCGATTTTTTCCTTCGCTACCGCCTTCTCAATTTCGAGGTCCCGCACACGCTTCTCATAGGCCGCCACGACAGATTCGTTGGTCGTCTCGACAAGGCGGTCGATGATCTGCTCGATCTTTTTATCGATCGTTCGCAGATTGCCCTCCCATTCGACAACCTGTTGGCGGCCGGATGTCAGCTTGCGATTCCAGAGATCGCGCAGCATGTCGAAGGCAAGCTGGAACAGCCCCTGCGATGGCACGAGGCAAGCGAGCAGCGTCTCGAAGTCCCCTTCAATATCCTCCTTGCGGATGGATTTCCGGTATTCCGGGCAACCCGTCGTGTCGCAGAGATAGTAAGCGTATCTGCGGTAGCGGCCCTTTGACCAGCCTGCCGTCAGCGGCTCGTTGCAGCAGTCGCACAGCACGAATCCGCGCAGCGGGAAATCCTGATTCAGGTCCTTGCGGGCTGGGGCCTTCGCGGCGCCGAGCCGTCGGTCCTGCACCGTTTTCCACGTTTCGACGGACACCAGCGGTTCATGCACGCCGGGGATGAGGTGTATATCCCATTTCGGAACGGTGATGAGGCCGGCATAGAGGGGCTTGGCAAGCATCCGGGCAACTTGCTCCCAATGTACCCTACCCTTGCGGTCCTTCGGCCATGCGGGCTGGTTTTCGAGGTAGCGCACGATCTCGGCCTGGGTCTGGAAAACGCCGCTGGCGAAGCCCTCGAACACATGCGTCACGATCGAGGCGAGCGGCTCGTCGCGCACCAGTCTGGCGACACTGCCGGGCACTTCCGCGAACCGATAGCCGACCGGAGGATAGAACAGCCAATACCCGTTGCGGGTATGCGCTTGCATCTTCTGGATAACTTGGCGCCGGTTCTGCTCACGTTCCAGTTCGCCCTGCGCGGCGAGGATCGTTTCAGTAAACTTGCCTTCCGGAGTTTCCTCGAACCTGAAGTTCAGGCATTCGACGCGGGCTCCGCGCAATTTGAAAGCCTGTCGCAAACGGATGTGGAATTCGGTGTCGCGCGCAAAACGTTTGAGGTCGTCGAAAATGACGACATAGCCTCTCGTCTTCGGCTGCGCGTCGAGATAGCTGAGCAGTGCAACCATGCCGGGGCGCCGCATGAAGTCGCCGCCGCCCGAAACACTGTCAGGAAACACGGCCTCGACCTCGTATCCCGTGCTCTGCGCATACTGGCGGCAGCGCATTTCCTGCGATTCGAGGCCGTTCCCTTCATCGTCCTGCTTCGCGGTGGAGACGCGGCAATAGATGAGGGCTTTCGTCGGTTCTTTCTCCGTCATGTCATGGGTCACTTTCTCCGGCGGCGGGCATGGCATCTATTCGAGGCCAGTCCCTTTGTTCGTAGCGTCGCCCGCGTCTTGCAGCTCTTCCCTGGATCGCGAGACTTCGGCATCATCTTGCGCGATGGCTATGCACAAATCTTCCACGAGATTTTTTTCAGGCCCTTCCCCGAACTTGCGGGAACGGGTTTTCAAAGTGGCGCCTCTCTCGCCGATTGCATAGCGCAACTCGGTATACACCGACATCTCACGGGCGAGCACGCTGACATCGTCCACGATAACGGCGAATGGTTCCGTCCGACGTTCATCAAGGAAGCGGAACATTTGCTTCAAGCCGGGCCGCGAGGCGATTGTTCCGGGGGCTGCGTCAGGGAAGGCGGCAACGACGTCATGGCCTTGCAGCGCGGCATACTCGCGGCAACGCTTCTCTTGTCCGTCGATAACGGCATTTCTGCTATTTGCCGGTGTCGACGCGACACGGGTATAAATGATGGCTTTCTTCAAATTGTTATCAGTCACAATGGATTCTTTCTCCTTCGGCTCTTCCCAGAATTCGACTGGAAAACGCACGAAAGGCCGGCTGTTTGTTGGGATGGATCGGGTGATTCTAGCATCGTCCTTTCGGCCGGCGCATCTCTTGTGTCCGACTTATCCCCAGCCCGCAGGGCCTGCTGGACCGGATCGTCGCCGAAGGCGCGGTCGACAAAATTCTGCATGATGTGCCAGACGGCACGCAAGAGTTCCGTCTTCCGCTCCTCCGGCATGTCGAGGTGCGCGACATGGCGGCGATATTTTTCGAGGTCGATGTCGCTCGCGGCCCGGCTCCGGGATCGGCTATCTGCGTCGGTCACATCCGCCTCCGGCGCGGCCGGTCTGGCCCGGCCGCTGGTCCGGCTCCTTCAAAGTCGCCCCGACCAAGGCTGCCGGCACGAGCGTCCATGCCGTCCGTGAAACGGAAGCGGGGTTCGTAGGCGAAGTCGGATGAAGGACTTTCGAGGATGACGCCGGCCTCGCGCAATGCGGCCGGCGCTCTCCAGTTCGTTTTCTCGGCAATCACCACATGAGAGTCGGGGTGATGGCCGGCGAGATAAACGAGCGCGTCCGGCAACGCCGTCTGATCGCCCGGGTCCTGGGTCGGAAAGTCGTAGAACACCTTCACGACTTCATAGCCCTTGCGAGCCGCATAGGCTCGGCCTCTCGCCTCCTGAGATTGCAATGCCAGTTCCTGGGTCCCCACATGGCTGCTCGCCACGTGGCAGTATATGACAGCCTTTCGCGCTCGTTGTCCGCTCATGGCTACCTCCGGTATTCCATGCGCGAGCGCGAGCGGGACGCTTCACGGCGGGAAGGCTGACGCTCGGAGGATTCCGTGCGCTGGTCGGAACGTTCGTCCTCATCCCGATCCCGCGCGCGCGACCGTGTGCGGCTATCGTCGCGTTCCTGGCCCCGTTCGCGCTGTTCCTTTTCGGCTTCGATCTGCGGACGGTAGAACCGTTCCTCGATGTCCTTGCCCCACTCGTAGAAGTCGAGGCCGGCTTCGGCGTCCTTGAACTCCTCCTTCATGAGACGCTTGGCGCCGGCATCCTCCCAGGCGTCCGCAGCGTGACCCTCGGGTCGGCCTTCAGCGCCGCGCCTTCCAGCGGGTTATCGCCGAGGAACCAGCAATAGGGAGCGATCTGGTTCTGCCGGATTTTCTTGCAGTGGATGAACCCCACGCCCGGAATCTCGATGATCTGCTCATCCGG
The DNA here is from genome assembly GCA_023953845.1 of Rhizobiaceae bacterium. Classification (NCBI taxonomy): domain Bacteria; kingdom Pseudomonadati; phylum Pseudomonadota; class Alphaproteobacteria; order Hyphomicrobiales; family Rhizobiaceae; species Rhizobiaceae bacterium. The sequence goes on from JAMLJC010000001.1 coordinate 1,798,476, forward strand.
CGGCAGCCGCATCAATTCGTCGGCGCTGCGGACACGATCGCGTCCGGTGTTGAAATTCCCGGTTAAAATGTCCTTGTCCGAGCTGACACCGAGGCCCCAGCCTATGGTGGTCTGCTCGCCGATGGCGCGGCTCAGCCGCTCCGCCTCTTCGTAGTTCGTGATCTTGAGGTACTGCTTGACCGTGCAGTTCTCTTCGAGGATGGCGGTTTCCTTCTCGCCGTATTTGCGCACGATGTCCTGGCGCGACTGCACGAGGAAATGGCTGCGCACCCCGTATGAGCGTTGAATGGTGATTCGATTGAGCGCATCGCGCAGCGGTGCGTTACAGAACTCATCCAATATGAGGTCCATGCGCCCCGGCGTGCCGGCGAGCTTTTCGTTCAGCAGCGAAAGGAAATGCAGCGCGAAGAAAGATCCGAGCCGGTCGGCGTGGCGCACCGGATTGATGAAGCAGACGACCCAGCCGTCGACAATCAGTTGCCGATGGGTGAGCGTCGGCGTCCGTCCCGCGTTCTTGAGCGCGCCGGACGCGAACGGCTTGAGCGACATGAGCGCCGCGCCGAGATGCTGGGCGTAGTGTTCGGGGTTGTAGCGGCGCATCTCCAGAATCTGCTTGGCGGCCGCCTTGACATGGTCCTCGCCTTCCTCGGCCTCGATCTCCAGCGCGCTCACCCAGCTATCCGGGTCGGCCAGAAGCGCCTGAAGACCGCCGGGAAAGACAAGATGCGGCGCATGCGCCAGAAGCACATTCAGGCCGGTCTCCTTGAAGCCGCGAGGTTCATTGCGCCAATACAGGTTGCGCAGGTCATCCTTCGGCTCTTCGGTCAGCACGTGATTGATGTTCTCGATGGCGAAGGGAAGATCGAAAGGGTTGCTCCGGGCCATGTCCGGCAGGTCGCCGAACGGGTTGAGCGATATTCTGTATGGCGCGAGTTCGGGCCGCTCGCCGAATTCGTCGACGATGCCGAACCTGCGGCCGTACTTTTCGCAGAGCGGCGCGATCTGTGCCGCGATCTCGCCGGACTTGACATCATTGATAAAAATGGCGCGGCCCGTATCGGCCAGCAAGGACAGGACGGTCGGCATCGACACGCAGGTCGTCTTGCCGCCGCCCGTCGCGGCAAAGGTCAGCGACGAACCGGCATTGTAGGGCTCATAGATCGGACGGCCATCGAAGGTCAGGCCGATGACGCGGCGAGGCAGGTCATTCATCCGAGCAGACCCCTTTCGCGCGGTTCTTCCTCGCTGATCGCGCTCGCGACTTCGCGGGTTTCTGCCGGGCACCCTGTGCCGGTTCCGGCCGGACGCCGAATTCGTCGACGATGGCGAAATTGCAGCCGTACTTCTCCAAGAGCGGCGCAATCCGCGCCGCGATCTCGCCTGATTTGGTGTCAGTAACGACCAAAGCGCGGCCTATATCGGCAAGCGGCGACAGGATGTTCGGCATCGACACGCAGGTCGTCTTGCCGCCTGGTGACGGGGCGAAGGTCAACGACGGGCCGGCATTGAAAGATTCGCAGATCGGACGGCCATCGAAGGTCAGGCCGATGACGCGGCGAGGCAGGTCATTCAGGCCCGCGCCGCGCCGGCGCAGGCGCTCGATCACGCCCATCAGTTCCATGACGTTGCGGCCCAGCCGGTCGAGCTTCCAAACGACCAGCAGATCGCCCGCACCGCAGCACTCCATGGCCGCGCCGAGGCCATGCCCGATTCCGCTATCGCCTGACCGCCATTCCGAGATGATGAGATCGCATCTGGCCGCCTCCAGCGCCCTGTGCTGGAGGTCCAGTCGCTGCCGCCGCGTCGAAACGCGCGCGTAGCCGATCAGCATGGCAGGGCGAGCCGGAAGCACGGCCTGAAAAGTCCTTTCGCGGGTTGGCAAGGATCATCCCGGACGGGATGCGGGAGAAGAGTATGGGCGATGACCCAAGCTGCCGCAACGGTGGCCCGCCTGTGCCTACAGACGTGTGCGATCATGGTTTGCGGCCTCCCATCGCCGGCCTCGCGTCCTTGCAGCCGTCATCGGTCGGGTCTGCGCCAGCCGCGCGGCGCTGCAAGGCATCCAGCCGTATCGCCAGAGGGTCCCTCGGCCGGAGCCTCCTTGCACCACCGCTCATCCGTCCGGCGCTTCGGGTCCCCGACCGGCCGCAATGACGCGGGCCGGAACAAGGAGCAACGACAATGACGACCGCCACCACCTTCGGATATCGGGCCCGCACAGCCACCGCGCGTTGCGTCCGCACTGCCGCAATCCAGACCCGCAACGCCGTTCTGCTCGGCGATTGCATCCGCCTCATGCGCGATCTTCCCGCCGCCAGCGTGGATTTCGTGCTGACCGACCCGCCCTATCTGTGCCGCTACCGCGACCGCGACGGCCGCACCGTCCTCAACGATGCCGACGATTCCTGGGTCTATCCAGCCTTCGCGCAAATCCACCGAGTTCTCAAGCGGGATTCCTTCTGCATCAGCTTCTACGGCTGGAACCAGGCGGACACCTTTGTGTCGGCCTGGCGTAAGGCCGGGTTCTATCCCGCCGGACACATCGTCTTCGCCAAGCCCTATAGCAGCAAATCGCGCTATCTGACCTATCGGCACGAATGCGCCTACCTGCTTGCCAAGGGCCAGCCGAAGCTGCCGGAAAACCCGCTGCCCGATGTGATGCCGTGGCACTATACGCATAACCGCCTTCATCCGACGCAGAAGCCCGTCGAACCTCTGGCCGACCTGATCTCAAGCTTCTGCCCGGAAGGCGGGCTGGTCCTCGACCCGTTTTGCGGTTCTGGCTCGACCCTCGTAGCCGCCCGCGAGTGCGGCCGCGACTGGCTCGGTATCGAACTCGACGCCGCACATCACCGAACCGCGACGGCGCGGCTGCGGACAACTGTTCCGCGCTTCTGATGGGCGCGGATATCAGTCGCCATGTCGTTCTGCTTCAATCGCCGAGGAACAGCAGATGATGCGGTTTGCCCGTTCGCCATGTTTGTGCCAATCGTCTGGAGCTATCTGCAAGCGGCAGGGCTTGGGAGCGACAGGATGGACTTTCTTCGGCCACCGGCGCTTGCCGGATTGATGGGCGTCATTCTTTTCGGCGGCATCGTCTCTGTCACGGCCGCCTCGGCCTCTGCCCTTTCCGACCGGTACGCGGCCGCCGTCCAGCAGCTTCTCGACAGCCGTCAGCCGGCCGAGGCCGAGGCCCAGGCGCGAGCCGGCCTGCGGGAAGTCGTGGCGGCCGAGGGGGAGAACTCGCTTGCCACCGCGAACATGAACCGGCTGCTCGGCGATGCGCTCTACGAACAGCGGAAGTTCGCGGAGGCCGAGCCGCATTTCCGTGCGGCTTTGTCGACCCGGCAGAGACTTCTGGGCAACGCGCATGCCGACACGGCAACCTCCGCCGGCGACCTCGGCTACACGCTCAGACAACTGGGCCGGCTCGACGAAGCGGAACAATACTATCAACTTGCCGTGGATGCACGCATCGCGGCGCTCGGTGCGAACCATGCGACGACGGTGCATAGCTGGCAGCGCCTGGCCCGCCTCGTCGACCAGCGCGGAGACTATCTCCGCGCCGCGTCCTTGATGGACAAGGCGCTGGAGGCCGGCCGCATTGCCTTCGACACCGGAGATCCGATCCTCGTGGGATGGATAGGCGAGCGTGCGGCCATGCTGCATGACGGCGGCGATGTGGCGCGTGCGGAGGCGGACTACCGTGCCGTCCTGCGCGCCGCCGGCGAAGGCATCGTTCCGGCCGACGGGCAGATTGCGGCGACGGCTCTGACCGGGCTTGGCAATCTTCTGGTCGCGGATGGCCGTTTCAAGGAAGCTGGGGAGAATTATCGTCGCGCGCTGGCTGCGAATGAACGGCTCCACGGTCCTCAGGATGTGACGGTCGCTGCCTCGCTTGAATCGCTGGGGCGCCTAATGGAACGCCAGGAAAAAGCGGCGGCGGCATTGCCATTCTACGAGCGCGCCCTGTCGATCCGCGAGGCTTCAGGCGGGGCGGCGGATGCCGCGACCGCATCGCTACTGATGCGGCTCGGCACCACGATGATGAGCCTCGACCGCTCGGCCGATGCCGAACGGGTGTTCCGCCGGCTCATGGCGGCGCAGGAAAGGCTGAACGGTGCCGATTCCGCGCCGATGGCCGACGCGTTGCGCTGGATCGCCAATGCCGCGAACCGGCAGGACCGCACGGCCGAGGCGGAAAACGCACTGAAACGGGCGTTGGCGATCGATGAGGCGAAGCTGTCGTCCGGCCATCCCTACATCGCCTTCGATCTGGTGCTGCTGGCCAATCTCTACTCCTCGCAGGATCGCTTGTCGGAGGCCCGTCCGCTTCTCGAACGCGGGCTGGCCTTGATGGAAGCGGGCGAATCCGGAAAGGGGAGCCTTCCCGCCGTCCGCTCCTCCCTTGCCTACATACTCGTCATCGAGGGCGATCTGGACGGAGCAGCCGCCCTCATGACGCGCTCGCTGGAGGAGTTGCGCACAGCAGATCGCGGAGCAGCCCAGATCGCCGGGGCGAGCGTCTCTCTGGCCCAGATCAAGGTGCGGCAGGAGAAGCTCGACGAGGCGGAGCGGCTTGCCGCGGACGCGGAGCGCATCTATGCCGACCTGGCGCCGCAAGGGCGTCAGCACATGCGGGTCATGACGCTGCGCGGCGATATCGCCATGCGACGCGGCGACACGGAAGCGGCCCTTTTCGTCTATCGCTCGGTTCTCGATCGGCTGGTGGCGACCTATGGCGCGGACAACCCGGAAACGGCGATGGCGCGGTTCGATCTCGGCCGCGTCCATTTCGCCAGAGGCGAATTCGCGGCCGCCGCGCAGTCCTTGGAGAAGGGCACCGAACTGGTCGAGCGTGTCGCGGCGATCGACGCCGCCGCCGCCTTCGCCACCCGTACCGGCGCGATCGAGGATCAGGCCATCGGCAGGGGCGCAACCTTCGACGGGTTGGTGAAGAGCTACGATCGTCTTCGCCGCACGGGTGGAGATAACGGTGAGCTGAAGGAGAAGTCCTTCCTGATCGCCCAGCGCGTGATCGAATCGCAAGCGGCGCAGGCACTGGCCCAGATGGCGGCGCGCCAGGCGTCTGGCGATGGCGATCTGGCCGAACTGGCGCGCCGCCGGCAGGACGAGGTGGCCCGCTGGCGCAAGGCGGATCTCAAGCTGAACGCCGCCCTGGCGGTGGACACCTCGAAACGCGATAGTGCGGCGGTGGCCGCCATTCGTTCCGAACTTCAGGCGGCCGATACGGCCATTGCCGAGGTCGACCAGCGTCTTGCCCGCGCATTCCCGAAATTCGCGGAACTCCAGCAGCCCGCCTCGCTGGATTTCGAGGCGATCCGGCAGCGCTTGGACGAGAACGAGGTATTACTGTTCTTCGCCGACACGGCGCGTTTCGCCGACGCCGGCTTCGAGACCTATCTCTGGGCGGTTCCCAAGACCGGCGAGCCACGCTGGATCCGGCTGGAGCGCTCGACCGGCGAACTGCTCGCCGCCGTGCGTGAATTGCGTTCCCTGATGGGCGTGTCGGGTGAGGCGAGGGGCGCGGCATCGCTTGCGGCCCGGCGCGGGACCGATCCCGCGGGCCGCGTGCTGACGGCGGCCCATGAGCTTTACGATGCGACGCTTGCGCCGGTGGCGGACATGATCGACGGGCGCGATCTCGTCATCGTGCCCTCGAAACGCCTCGCCAGCCTTCCGTTCCATCTGCTGGTGAGCGAACGGCCTGCGGCCGAATCGTCCGATCGCTATCGCGATGCGGGCTGGCTGGCGCGTGACCATGCGATCACGGTGCTGCCCTCGGTCGGCGCGCTCCGCGTCGTCGCGTCCGCCGCGCCGCGACCGGGTTCGAACCCCTATCTGGGCTTCGCCAATCCGCTTCTGACCGGCAAGAACGGCAGCGACACGCGCGCCTTCGGTCGTGAAACGTGCCGGGACCGTGCGCCGTTGCAGACGGCGGCGCTGGCCGAGACAGCGCCGGATGTCTCGATCCTCTATCGCGGTGCGCTGGCCGACGTTTCCGCCGTGCGAGGATTGGAGCCGCTGCCGGAAACCGCCGACGAGGCCTGCGCCATCGCCGCGACGCTTGGTGCCGGGGCGGATTCCGTCCGGCTTGGCGAAAAGGCGACCGAAACCGAGATCAAGCGGCTTTCGGCATCGGGAGAAACAGCGCGGGCCCGCATTCTCCACTTCGCCACCCACGGCCTGGTTTCCGGCGACCTTGAAGGGCTGGCCGAGCCGGCCATCGTCATGACCCCGCCGGAGAAGGCTTCGACAGAGGACGACGGACTGCTGACCGCCTCGGAGGTCGCGGGCCTGAAGCTGGATGCGGACTGGGTGATCCTGTCCGCCTGCAACACGGCGGCCGGTGAAAGCGGCGGCGAGGCCTTGTCCGGGCTGGCTCGTGCCTTCTTCTATGCCGGCGCGCGCTCGCTGATGGTATCGCATTGGCCGGTCGCTTCCGATGCGGCGGTGCGGCTGGCAACCGGCGCGATCGCGGAAATGGCGGGCGACGGGCGGCTCAGCCGCGCGGAAGCGCTGCGCCGCGCCATGGTGGAAGAGATACGGGCCGGCGGTCATCGTGCCGATCCCGCCAACTGGGCGCCCTTCATCGTCGTCGGCGGCTGAACGTCACCTTTTCAGGCCGGCTTGAGCCTTTCCCGTGTCCTGGCCAGCACGTCGGGTCCGCCGACCAGCCGTACAAGACCCTGCTGGTTTCCCGGCGGCGCTGAGAAGCCTTCCCTCGGCTCGGCGACGACACCGCCAAATCGGGCTTCATGGACAACCACCTCGCGTCCACGGATAAGGCAGATGATGCTGCCGCAGCATTCGTCTCTCAGAGACTGATCGTCGGCATAGCGCCAGCCAAGGCCGCCCGCGGGGCTCGGATTGTAGAACAGCAGCCTGCGTCCTTCCCCATCCTCGGCCTGCGCGACGCAGGTGGGGCAGAAATACCAAGGATAGCGCGCGAAGAATTTTTGACGTACCCCACAGCCCGGACAGAAATGATCGGTATCGTCCTCGTCTTCTCCAACTCGTCCGGACCGGCCACCGACTTGGGGAACCCTTGTCATGTCATCCCCTTTTATCTCGCCGCGCTCTGGAAAAGCCGAGAGCGCAGTGTCAGTCCGTTGGTCATTCGGAGAATCTCTGCCTTAGGCTGTTATCCGCTGGTGAACATCATCATGGCTGCAACGATGACGACCAAAGCGGCAACTGCCCAGACTTGCCAGGGCGGCGGCCAAGGCATCCAGAAGATCAGGCGTTTCAATTGTTCCAGGCTCGTACTCCCATGATCGGAGTGATTCCGATTGCGAACAAAAGAATAATGCATTTCCGATAAGATACGAATAACTCAATCGCCTTTAGCCACCGTTGCCAGCGGCAGGAAGAGGTGCAGCGGTTGCGATGGGAACAGGACAAAGCCGTGATGGCGGTAGAAGGAGGCGGCTGCTTCGTCCTTGGCATCGACCGCCAGAGCAACAACGCCCATCTCCGCCCGCAGCGCCCGGTTGGCGGCATCCCACAGCAGCGCGGCGCCAAGACGCTTGCCCTGATAGTCCTTGTCGATCGCCAGTCGCCCGATGCGCGCGACGGGAACCACGGGATAGCGGGGGAGTCGCCGGGCGATGTCGTCGGGCATGTCCCGCAGCGCCACATCACCGGCGGAGAGCGTGTAGTATCCGGCAATGCGGTTTGAATCCGTCTCGCGCGCGACATAGCATAGTGCCGCACGCCGCTTGATGTCCTGTCCCGCCTGTTCCCTCAGATAGCGGTCCAGCGCAAAGACACCGCAGGAAAAGCCCTTCCTGTCATGCTGCGGGGCAAGCGCCTCGATGACGAAATGCGCCGTCACCGCGATTGCAGGATCAGTTCGTCATGGGCAGCCTTCGCGCGCTTCAACGCCGCCGCCGGCTTCGGCGGATTGAGCAGCATGTCGACAAAACGCTGCTGGTCCTCGACCGACAGCCGAATGACATTGTTCTGCTCGATCGTTCGCTGCGCGACCTCCTGCGCGGCTGCGACCACGAAGTCGCTCAGGCTGCGCCCCTCCAGTTCGGCCGCACGCCTGACGATCGCCAGAGCCTCCGGGGCGATCCGGGCCTCAAGCCTTGCGCTGCGTGCCGTGTCCTGTGTCATGGTAAGTCTCCTTACCTTCCATTGTACGTCAATCCACCGTACAAGCCAAGAAAATTCCGCCACTTGCCCGAAACCGCGCCATTGCACACCTAATGCGGCGACGTCTGTAGCGAACGGTTGATGGCGCGCGTCACCGACCATGCCGCCATGCCGTGCTCGGCGGCGATCTCGGCCGGCGTTGCGGTTCCTGCCACGATCCGGCAATGGGCTTCGAACAGCTCCACCTGCGTCAGCTTGGGCGGCCGGCCGAGGCGCACGCCCCGGCGGCGCGCGGCCGCAAGCCCTTGCTTGGTCCGTCGCGAGAGATTCCGCCGCTCGAACTCGGCCACCGCGCCCATAATCGTATAGACAAAATACCCCTCCGGTGTGGTGGTATCGATCTTCAGGCTGGCGATCCTGAACTCGACTCCGCGCTTTTGAAGCAGGTCCAGCTCGTTGAGGGCATCCTTGGCCGAACGGAAGGCGCGGTCGAGGTCCCAGACCACCAGCATATCGCCGGGCTTCAGCGAGCGGATGACCTTCTGGTAGATCGGGCGCTTCCGGCTGACGGCTGACAAGGTTTCGACAAAGTATTCATCGCAGATTTCCTTGAGGCCGTCGATCTGGCGGTCGGGCCGCTGCTCGCCCGTGGAGACGCGCATATATCCTATTTTTCTCATGTTTTTCAGTGCCTTATAATTATCATTCTGGCACCCCTCGGTCACACAATTGACCCTTTTCGTGTCCCTGTTTCCTGCCTCGGTTATCCGGAATGACTGCTTTGCAGTCGCCCATATTTACTCTCATTTCTACTATATTATAGCAAATTCTTACACATTATGAAAATTTCAACAGAATCGGTCGTTTATGTTGAAGCAAAAGCCGATAAATATACTGGCAGGCGGTCTGATCGCCGGATCGGTGCTGGCAAATGGCAACATGGCCACCGCGCAGGTGATGACGGCCGGTGTCATCGTGGAAAAAATGGAAGCGGATGAACTAGCCGGCTTCATAAGCGGGGTTATTGAAGGTCTGGCTTACGCACGTTTTCGCAAGGACACGATTGCCGCTGGCAGCAAGGACGAGCGTGGCATGAACTGCATCTACAATTGGTACTACGCAAGTAACGACCAGCCCGCCGGCATTCTGGCGACGTTTCGCAAATACCCTGATCGGATGCCAGGCACCATCGTCGCGTTGATGGTCAAGCAGGAGTGTGGCGAATGACGGGCACGAGCGCAGCCGGGTTGCTGAGCAGGGAGTTCGCCCACCGTGTCGATGCGGCGCATTTCCAACGCTTCCTGCAACGACAGCTTGACGAGCAGAAAAAGCGTGACCGTAAGGAAGACGTCGCGCAGGCATCCGACGGTCTGGACATGGCCGTTGCGGTTCTCACCACGGCTGAAACCGTCCACTTCCGGGCGGACCTCGATCGTCTGGATACCGCCACGGTCGCCGCATTGCAGGACAACCTGGAGCGGCAGTCATACGCCCGTGAGCAATTGGATGACATGCTGGACAGAGCCTATGTCCTGCCGGACGGCCGCCGGGTGTTCAAGACCGAGGACGGTATGCGCGTCTTCGATGAATACGGCGTCGAGATCGGCCCCGACATCATCGACCCCGACATGATCGCGGACGGCGCGCCTCGTTGGGAAGGGTACGACGCTAAGAAAAAGTTCCTGAAATCCCTGGAATGTGAACAGGCCGAAATCCTCGCCTATCAGGCGAAGCTGGACGAGGCCCGTGAACGTCTCGACTCCGGCAAGATGACACGCGAGGAACATGACCGCTTCCGCGAGGAACTGAAGGCGGAAATGCCCGACGCCGTGCGCCAGCAAATCCCCGAACTCGCCGATGATCCGAAAGCCGCCGTCGCCGCGTCTGCCGCCAAGGCTGCCGAACTCGACTTCTCCGGCGATGTAGCGCCGTCAAGGCCGGCGGCCAACGGTTTCGCGCCCGGCTAACTCCGTGCGCGAATTTACCCGGTGATTCCGGTCCCGTCGCTCCACACACGACACACGACGGGACCGGAATTTCTATCCCGTCAGGCGCATCGCGCTCGATTCCGTCTATCTCACAAGCGAGCACACCAGTGTTGAGTCTCTGCATAAAGGCGATCGCATCTCCGGGGTTTCGCAGTTTCGTCTTCTACACGCTCCTGTTCGCGATCCTCACATGCGCGATAGCCTGGCTGCCTTTGTGGTACTTCTCGATCTCCCGATTTCCTCTCCTGCTGATTTTTTCCGTGTTGCTGATCGTCTTCGCGCCGCTGCGCGCCGGATATCAGATTTATGTGTGGATTTCCGGGGCGAAGTCGATTGCTGACAAGGATGAGTTTCCGGTGCCTGAAGCCAACGAAGAGCGCCTGGAACTGGCCCGAAAATACTACGACTATTTCCGCGACGAGATAAAACGCGAGGACGAGATTACTCATCAGCGGGTGACATGGACCACGACCTTTCAGGGATTCATTATCTCCGCCATGACGCTGTTGCTGATCCTCGATTGGGACGGAACCCGGAAGATCGTGCCACTGGGCCGCCTGTCCCTGTTCGCGATCGGCATGATGGGCGTGTCCATCGGTCTCGTATCCTTCATGGGGATACTGGCGTCGAGGCGCTCGACAACGGACGCCATTACCGCCTGGGACCGGCGAAACGCGCAGTGGGGACTATATTCGCAATGTGTCCCGCAGGCTCATGGACAGCAGACCGCTTTTTCCGGCGGGCACACTTTCGCGGTGCTGATGCCGGCGCTCTTCATCCTCATCTGGACGCTGTTCCTAGCCGGCTATGCCCTGCTTTCCTACTTCACTTGGATCGAGCCGTGCCTTGATAGGAGCGAGATCTTCCGCTGCATGTTCATCCGGTCGCAGACGAATTGAGTGTTTCGTAGGTCGCTTGATAAGTACAATGGCGGGTTTCCAGCTATCATTCTTGGCGAGAATCTGGCGGGAAAATATTGGCTCCATCCTCGCTTTTTCACGGAGAAAATCGTTTCCGTTCTCTCGGCTTGGTTTTATGATTTGTGAATTCCTCCTTTAGGCTATTCAAAATGAATAGAAATGACAATAATGCGAAACGACGGTCCAAAATAAGCCATCGCGATCGAAATAATTTTAGATTATTTTATTGTTAGAAACAATTAGCATTCGTAATTTTATACTTCTCAATCAGGAATGCCATTCTCAATGCCTTGTCCATCTCTCGGAGCGTCGAACTGTCTCGCTGCGCCTGGAAGCGGCGACGCTGTTGCTGGAGGACTCAGAGAATTGATCAATATTGGCGCGACGTGAAATAGCCCTTTGATCTCAACAAGGTTACGCTGGCGAGCGTCGTCTTTCCTTCTCCGATTTGCCATAATCTGCAAAGGATGGAATAACCGCACCCTGTACCCTGATGGAGGAACGTGTCCGAATTGGCCTTTGGACAGGAAATCGAAAGGAATTGCCGATGAGTTTACCGAGCGAAACCGACTATGAGGTCGGCCAGGACAACGTCGAGATATTCGGACTCGACATACATAATCCGGTCTTTTTCGTCTCCGGCGGTATCATCGTGCTTTTCGTGTTCTTCGCCGCGATTTTTCATGGACCGGCGTCTGAATTTTTTGGATGGCTTCGTCCTGCCGTCACAGATTCGTTCGACTGGTTCCTGGCGATATCGGCCAATATCTTCGTGATCTTCTGCATCGTCCTGATTTTCACGCCGTTCGGCAGCATTCGGCTCGGCGGCAAGGACGCCACACCGGACTTCACCTATACCGGCTGGTTCGCGATGCTGTTCGCTGCCGGCATGGGCATCGGATTGATGTTTTACGGCGTTTCCGAGCCGGTTTCACACTTCACCTCCTCCTTCGCAGCCAATGCCGGGACGCCGGAAAGCTGGGCGCCGCTGTCGGGCGCGGCCAGCGACGCCGAAGCCGCGCGCAGGCTCGGCATGGCTGCGACCATCTTCCACTGGGGCCTGCACCCATGGGCGATCTATGCCGTCGTCGGCCTTGCACTGGCGTTCTTCGCCTATAATCGCGGGCTACCGCTGACCATCCGTTCCGCCTTTTATCCTTTGTTGGGCGAGCGCGTATGGGGCTGGCCCGGCCACATCATCGACGTGCTTGCCGTCTTCGCGACCCTGTTCGGCCTGGCGACGTCTCTCGGCATCGGCGCGGAGCAGGCCAATGCCGGCCTCAATCACCTGTTCGGCCTGCCGGTCACCGATATTTCCAAGGTGCTGCTGATCATCGGCATTACAGGCATCGCGCTTTTCTCGGTGGTTGCCGGCCTCGACGCAGGCGTCAAGCGGCTGAGCGAAATCAACATGGCGCTTGCGGCGCTACTGCTTCTATTCGTTATCCTCGTCGGGCCGACCCTGGCCATCATCACCGGCTTCTTCGACTATCTCGCCGCCTACGTAGTCAATCTTCCCGCGCTCTCCAATCCATTTGGACGAACCGACCAGCACTTCTTCGACGGCTGGACGGCCTTCTACTGGGCGTGGTGGATATCGTGGTCGCCCTTCGTTGGCATGTTCATCGCCCGCGTTTCGCGCGGCAGGACGGTGCGGGAGTTCCTGATCTGCGTACTGCTGATCCCGTCGGCGGTCTGCATATTGTGGATGACGACCTTTGGCACGGCCGCCCTCAACCAGATCATCGAGCAGGGTTCGAGCGCGATTGCCGATGCGTCGCTGGAATTGCAGCTCTTCATCATGCTCGAAGGCCTGCCGCTTGCCGCGATCTCGTCGTTCATTGGCATCGTCCTCGTGGTGGTTTTCTTCGTCACCTCGTCCGATTCCGGTTCCCTGGTGATCGACACCATCACCGCGGGCGGCAAGGTGGACGCGCCCGTTCCGCAGCGCGTATTCTGGGCGATCTTCGAGGGACTGGTGGCAATCGTGCTTCTGCTGGCCGGCGGGCTCGCTGCCTTGCAGGCTGCCGCCATCACCACGGGCATACCGTTCGCGCTGGTGCTGCTCGGCATGTGCGTCGCCATCTGGAAGGGGCTCTCCTCGGAGAGAGCCGCATTGCAGAGCGCCTGAGACAACCCTCCTTTGCACGCACAGGCCTGCCGCGCGCCTGCGCGTCGGGTCCATGCTGCTTTTTCCAGATTTGAACCAACGGAGAATGAATTATGTTTGGCGATCACAATCCGCCCCATTGTGACGACACGCTCGGCGGCCGCATATCGCTGGCCCGCGAAGCAAAGGCGATTTCCGTGGAGGACGCGGCAAGGCGACTTGGCGTTCTTCCATCGAGCTGGAACGCCTGGGAATGCGACCGCTCTATTCCACGCGCAAACAGGCTGACGATGATGGCCGGCATCCTCGGCGTCAGCCCAACCTGGCTGCTGACCGGTCTCGGGGAAGGTCCCCTGGAACAGACGACCGACAGCGATCCGGGAGACCTCAGGCAAGCAGTCCGTGAGATGTCGCAGGACATCGAGAACCTCAGCAGGCGTATGCGCGAACTCGCATCGCGCCTCGGGGGCGAGGCCGGCGCGGCGGCATAGGGCCGCTGCCAAAAGACGACCCTTTGGCGGTCGGCTCGCAAGGCCCGGCTGCACGTAGACTTCAGGACAGGACGATGATCTCCAACCTCCCGGAAATCCATCCGGCTCTCATGACTGGCGTAGCACTTGTCGCGCTCGTGCTCGCCGCGCTTTTCGCCAACTATGTGGTGAAGGCGCTGCTGGTCCGCGTGCTCAATCGGGTGCTTTCGTACACCGCCTATGGCCGCGACCCCGAACTGCGCCGTCACGGCTTCATCGAGCGTCTGGCGAACGTCATGCCCGCCCTGGTGATCTCGACGGGCATCATGCTCGTGCCGAACCTTCCGGCCTTCGTTGCCGTGGTGGTCAGAAACGTCGCGAACGCCTTCATGATCCTCACCGTGGCGATGGCCATCGGCGCGGCCTTCAACATCGTCGACACTATCTATCACCGCAGGCCGGATGCGAAGCTCAAGCCGATCAAAGGCTATGTGCAGGTCGTCAAGATCGTCGTCTACGTCATCGCGGCGCTGCTGATGATCGCCACGCTGATCGATCGGTCGCCGCTGATCCTGCTGTCCGGTCTCGGCGCCATGGCCGCCGTCCTCATCCTGGTGTTCCAGGACACGCTCCTGTCGCTTGTGGCCGGCATCCAGATATCGTCCACCGACATGGTGCGCGTCGGGGATTGGATCGAGATGCCCGGCCAGAACGCCGATGGCGACGTGATCGAGATCGCGCTGCACACGGTCAAGGTGCAGAACTTCGACAAGACCGTCACCACCTTGCCGATCCGCAAGCTGGTGACGGAGCCGTTCAAGAACTGGCGCGGCATGGAGGAGTCGGGCGGCAGGCGGATCAAGCGCGCGCTGAACATCGACCAGACGAGCATCCGCTTCCTCTCGCCGGAGGATCACGAAAGGCTGGCGTCGTTCGGCCATCTGGAGACCTACCTGGCCGATAAGCAAACCGAGTTGGCCGAATGGAATGGCAAGCTCGGCGAGCGCGCGAAAGTTCCCGCCAACACGCGACGCGCCACCAATATCGGCACTTTCCGCGCCTATGTGGAAGCCTATTTATGCAATCATCCCGGCGTGCATCATGGCATGACGATCATAGTGCGTCAGCTTCCTCCCGGTCCGGAGGGTCTGCCGCTGGAAATCTACTGCTTTACGAACACGACGGCCTGGGCGGCCTACGAGGGCATCCAGGCCGACATATTCGACCACCTCTACGCCATCCTGCCGGAGTTCGGCCTGCGCGTCTTCCAGAGCCCGAGCGGACAGGACCTCCAGATTCTGTCTTCCGATCGGATCTCCTGGGATGCCGACGGCGACCGTGACGGAGCGAGCCCAAGCCGGCATTAAGCGACGCCGTTTGGCCTGAATGATCTTGCGCGGCGCAGAGGAGTGCGGTGGATTCGCCTTGCACCTCCGGCGTCAACGGTGCATGTCCTTGTCTACATAGAGGGAGAAGACTGTAGTGCGGCGGCCCGCAACCCGGATCGGCCTCGTCCGACGCTCCCGCGCGATGGTGATTTCGCCACGAGTCTGGAAACCCCGGCTGGTATTCTGGGCGGGCGCCCTGGCGGTCGGCGTCGGCAGCGCCGCCTTCGCCCATCTCGCCGACGAGGCGCAGGCGTTGTTCTTTCTAGCCGTCGGCGGTGAGGGTTGGCGGCGCTTCCTGCCGCTGGTCCTGACGCCCGCCGGATTCGTGGTTTGCGCCTATATGGCGTTTCGCTTCTTTCCCGGCTCGCAGGGCAGCGGCATTCCGCAGGCGATCGCCGCCCGGCATCTGCGCGACGATCGGGAGCGCAGCCGTTTTCTGTCGCTCAGGATGGTGTTCGGCAAGATCGCCCTCACCATCTGCGGGCTCTTGTGCGGAGCCTCGATCGGCCGGGAGGGGCCGACGGTGCAGGTCGGCGCATCGATCATGCTGCAGGCTGCCCGCTGGGGCGGCATGGCGCAGGCGCGCGGCCTGATCCTCGCAGGCTCCGCCGCCGGCATCGCCGCCGCATTCAACACGCCGCTGGCCGGCATCGTGTTCGCCATAGAGGAGATGGGCCGCGCCTATCAGGCGCGCACGAACGGCCTGATCCTTTCGGCCGTCATACTCGCGGGCCTGGCCTCGCTGGCGATTGTCGGCAACTACACCTATTTCGGCGTTACGCGCGCGACCGCGAGCTTTCCGGGAGACTGGCCTCTCGTATTCGCATGCGGCGTCACAGGCGGCGCGTTGGGGGCGGTCTTCTCCAGCGTGACCCTTCGGATCACGCGCCGCATCCGGCGCTGGCGTACTCACGATCCGTTCGGCCGGACCCTGCTGGTCGCGAGCTGCGCGGGTCTGCTCGTCGCGCTTGTCGGCGTGGCCTGTGGCGGATCGACCTTCGGAACCGGCTACGCCGAGGCGCGCGGCGCGATAGAGGGCGGGCAACTGCCGGTTTTCTACTTCCTCGCCAAGTTCACGGTCACCCTCGCATCCACAGTCTCGGGCATTCCGGGCGGACTGTTCGCGCCTTCGCTTTCAGTCGGCGCCGGGCTGGGGTCGACCATCGGCATGGCGCTCGGGTCCGACATAGGGCTCGCCGCCATCCTCGGCATGGCCGGCTACTTCGCCGGCGTGGTGCAGGCGCCGATGACCGCCTTCGTGATCATCCTTGAGATGACCGGCAACCATGACAATGTGATACCGCTGATGGCCGCCTCGATGCTCGGCTACGGCACGGCGCGGCTGATCTCGCGGGAGCCGCTCTATCACGCCCTTTCACGATTGTTCATCGCGGACGAACTACGTCGGAGCCGGACCGAGGTTATATCGACCGCAACCCGTTGAATTTCCGCCGCCGCACCGCAATGTCGAATGAAGAAAATCGGATACCACGTCAGAAGATACGATCTCTGCAGGTCTCAGAGTCTGGTGCGAGTCTCTTACGCCGTTCTGGCCTAGGCGACTATGTTAGACATAGTGCGAGCCGATGGCGTAGACCATCGTCGCAACGGCGAAAGCGACCACAATCGCTCCAAGCACGGTTCCGATCTTCTCCGGCAGACCGTAAGGCGTTTCCGCTGTGTCCTTTGGACGATATCTTGCCATGAGAACTCCTCCAATCTCGTGACGTTCGATCGGCATTAAACCACGAGAGCAGGCCGGGCTAAAGACGGAGATTGGTCGCGAGACTTTTGTGAGGCGCACGCCTATCTGCGAGCCAGCTTGTCACCAGCGCGCGATGCGCGGGGCGGCGAGTGCGCCGAGAATAGCAAGACCGGCGACCGCGATCGTATACCACGTCGCGACGAACAGCGGGGAATCGTCGGTGCAGTGCATCGCGTAGAAAGTGGCCGCGATGCCCCCAGCAAGAAGACCGGCCACTGCTCCGGCAAGCGCGGGACGCGTCGGCGCCCCATGGCGCAGAGCGAGTAGGAAGACAGTCAGTGGGCCGAAGCCGATCAGCGGGATATAGGTAAGGCAGACAATAGCGTTGCTGCCGACCAGCCGGGCGCTCCATTGGCCGGGAGGAACAACTGCCATTTCGATCACAACCGCGGCAAGGAGCAGAAGCGGCGCCGCCGCGAGAACGACGATGGCCGCACTGCCGGCGGCGACGGGGCGCGCGAGAGCCGCAAGCGCCACGAATGCGCTGGCCGCAAGGAAAATGGCAACGGCCGGCTTCAGCAAAAAGCGGACAGTTTCCACGGCGCTTGCAATATCGGGCCGAGGACCGATCATCGCGAAGAAAACCACCGCCGCGACCGCGACGGCGGCCGTTACCGACACACGCCAGGCCCGTCCCATCGACATTGCGGGGGCGGATGTGTCGGTGGCGATCGCCTTGATGAGATCTTCCGTCTTCATGCCGTCCGTCCGAATCTTTTGGCGATCGCCTTGAGACCCCGATGCAGCGCCACGCGCACGGCGGTCTCGTTCATGCCTAGCTTCATTGCCGTCTCCGCGATCGAATGGCCTTCGACCGATATGGCCGAGACCACGGCCCGCTGGCCCGGCGCAAGGGCGTCCAGGGCACGGCCTACATCGCGGCTGATCATCGTCTCAGCCTCCGTCTGCGCGAGGGTGTCGGCGTGGTCGGCGAGATCGACCTCCGTCCGCCGACCCTGGCGCCGGAAGGCGTCGACCAGCTTGTGCCGGGTGATGGCGTTGACCCACGGCAGGACCGGCGCATCAGTGATCCAGGTGTGTCGCTTGGTGTGTATGGCCAACAAGGTTTCCTGCACAATATCTTCGGGGTCCACGCCGCCCTGCGTGATCCTGCGCCGCGCGAAGACACGGACGCGCGCCGCCACGCGAGTCAGGAACGCCGCATAGGCTCTCTCGTCGCCGCCGACGGCGGCCCGCAGGAGAACCGCCAGTTCGGCCTCCTCGCTTTCGCTCATCGCCGCTTCCCTCCGGCAATACGCACGCAGCAGGCACTTCGTTACATGGCAGCGCAGTGATCGACTCGATCACGAATTTGTGTCGGCGCCAAGCGTAACGCAGAACGCGCAGCACGCGAAGAGATCGTTACGCGGCCGGCGACCGGCGCGCGGACAACACCTCAGAGGAGATATTCCAGCATGAACCGTTCCACCCTCGCTCTCACCCTTGCCGGGTCGCTGACCGCCGCGCTCGCCTCGGCCGCATACGCTGCGCCGGTGTCGGCCGAGTACATGTCGGGAAAGGAGAAGTGCTACGGCATCGCGCTCAAGGGCCAGAACGACTGCGCGGCGGGCGCCGGCACCACTTGCGCCGGTACCTCGACGATGGACTATCAGGGCAACGCCTGGAAGGCCGTGCCGGCCGGCACCTGCGCGTCGATGAACGTCGACGGCCATATGGGCTCGCTGGAGCCGAAGAAAAGCTGATCCGAGGGGAGGCGCGGTTCGGCCGCGCCTCCCGACCTGCTTCGGCCTTGCAAGGAGCGACGCCCATGCCCGACAGAACCCCAAGCCTGCCCGCCCGCGCCGGCCTCGGCCTCAAGCCCGAGCACTATGACGCGATCCTCGCCGATGCGCCGGATGTCGGCTTCTTCGAGGTGCATGCCGAGAACTACATGGGCGCCGGCGGCCCGCCGCATCGCTATCTGGAAGCGATCGTGGAGCGCTATCCACTGTCGCTGCACGGCGTCGGCCTGTCGATCGGCGCGGCGAGATCGCTCGACAACGCGCATCTGAAGCGGCTCCGTGTCCTGATCGACCGCTACCGTTCCGCAAGCTTCTCCGAGCATCTCGCCTGGTCGACGCATGACACCGGCTTTCTCAACGACCTGCTGCCGCTGCCCTATACGCAAGAGACGCTGGCGCGGGTGACGGAGCATGTGGACCAGACACAGCAGGCGCTCGGCCGCAGGATGCTGCTGGAGAATCCGTCCACCTACGTCCTGTTTTCCGAGAGCACGATCGACGAGATCGATTTCCTCGACACGGTCGCGGAGCGGACCGGCTGCGGGCTGCTGCTCGACGTCAACAACGTCATGGTGTCGGCGGTGAACCATCGGCTGGACCCCTTCGCCTATATCGATTGCTTTCCCATAGGGCGCGTCGGCGAGATTCATCTCGCCGGCTACGACGAGACGGTGGACGGCGCGGGCGACCGGCTGCTGATCGACGCACATGGCTCGGCTGTCAGAAGCGACGTGATGGCGCTCTACCGCCACACGCTATCGCGTAGCGGCCCGCTGCCGACCCTGATCGAATGGGACAATGACGTGCCCGGTTTCCCGACCCTCCTTGCGGAAGCAAGGCGCGTCGACGCGCTGCTCGCTGAGGAAGCCATGCGTCGCAATCGCGGAAAGGCGGCCTGAGCCATGGCGCTCGCGGCCGGCCAGGATGCTTTCGCGGCGGCGCTGCTCGATCCCGGTTCGCCGGTGCCGGCCGGCATCACTTCGGCGCGGGGCGGGGCCGACGAGGCGCGGTTCGCGGTCTATCGCAACAACGTCTTCGTCGGCCTCACGAATGCGCTTGCCCGGCGCTTCCCGGTGACGGAGCGGTTGGTCGGCGCGGCGTTCTTCCGCGCCATGGCGCGCGCCTACGCACAGGAGTACAAGCCGGCCACGCCGCTGATGTTCGCCTATGGCGGCGACTTCCCAGAATTCATCGCCGCGTTCGCGCCTGCGGCATCACTCAGCTACCTGCCCGATGTGGCCCGGCTGGAGGCAGCGTGGACAGACGCCTATCACGCGGCGGACGCCGCTCCGGTCACGCCCGCCGATCTCGGCTCGCTGGCGCCGGAAAGGCTGGAAACAGCGAGACTGACACCACACCCCGCCGCGCGGCTGATCCGCTCCGACTATCCGATCGGGACGATCTGGGGCGCGCACCAGGGCGACGAGGTGACGTCGGTCCGCAATTGGCAGCCGGAAATCGCGCTCGTCGCGCGCCCGCAATTGGAGGTGCGCGTCCACGTCGTTCCGGCGCGCGATGCCGGCTTCGCGGCCGCGCTCCTGCAAGGCAAGACGCTGGGCGAGGCCGCGCAAGCCGCCTCATCCGATCCGCGGTTCGACTTCGGTGCCGCGCTTGTCGGGCTCGTCTCGCTCGGCGCATTCAGCGCCATAGATCAGGGAGAACAACAATGACCACCGAACCCATGCCAGCGCGGCGGCTCAACCCGCTGCTGGCGGCGAGCGACCGGGCCGAAAGATGGCTGGCCTCCATACCGGCCTCGCTTCCCCTGCTGGCGCTTCGCATAGCGCTCGCCGTGCCCTTCTACAAATCCGGCCTGACCAAATGGGACGGCTTCCTGACGCTGTCGGACGGCGCGAAGTTCCTCTTCGTCGACGAGTTCCGGCTACACATCCTCGGCAGCCAGTATCCCTATCCGTTCCCGCTCGCCGCCGCGACGCTCGCCGGCATCGCGGAGATCGTGCTGCCGATCCTGCTGGTGCTCGGCCTCGGCACGCGTTTCGCCGCGCTCGGCCTGCTCGCCATGACCGCCGTGATTCAGTTCACCGTGCCGGAGGGGTGGGCGAATTTCCATCTGCCCTGGGCCGCGATGGCCCTCGCGCTCATCGTCTTCGGGCCCGGCAAGGTCGCGATCGACAGTTTCGTCTTGCCAAAGCGGCAAGCGCAGCCGCAGCACCTGTGAACAGTGAGGCGGCGGCCAGCAACGATGTTGCTCCGCCCACGCAGAGAAGCGTCAAAGACTATGTCTCGGTGGGCGTCGGGTCCGCCGTGCCGCGTCGCTCTCGGGCTCATACTCCCGCGCGCACAGCGCCGATAGCTATTCACCTCACACGAGGTTTCCCATAGACTGCCGAGACGGCACGCCCGACCCTCATTCTGCCATAACCTCGGGGAAGGTTGCGGCCGGCTTGTGGGTGAGGTCAGGCATGGCGTTCGCTCTTTCCGGCATGTGGACGAAGGCGGGCGCGCTCTTCGCCAGCCGTTTCGTGCTTCTGCTTGCCCTCTGGCTTTCGGCCGCCGGCGCGGGCAGCGCGCAGACCTTGCGCGGCGTGGCGCTGGTGATCGGCAACTCGGCCTATAAGCACCTGTCGGCCTTGCCCAACCCGGCCAACGATGCTCGTGCTATTGAAAGCCTGTTGAACGATCTCGGCTTCGAGACGAAACTGTCGTCGGATCGCGACGGGCGACGGTTGGTCCGCGACCTGCGCGACTTCATCGAAGATGCCGAGGGCACAGACGTTGCTGTCATATACTATGCCGGGCACGGTATTGAGGCGGGCGGCGAGAACTTCCTTGTGCCCGTCGATGCCGACCTGTCCGCGCTGGAAGCGGCGCGCGAGAAGTTGGTGCCGATCTCGTCCTTCATCGAGCAGCTTCAGGCGACGGTGCCGCTGACCATCGTCATGCTCGATGCATGCCGCGGCAATCCCTTTCCATCCGGTGCGATGGTGAGGCTTGACGCTTCCGCCGAGCCCCTTCCGATCGGGGAAGCGGGCCTCGGCGAGACGCGCGGCGCACAGCGATTGACAGAGCCGGAACCCGGCGTCGAGAGCTTCGGCACGGTAATCGGCTTCGCTGCTGAACCGGGACGCGCTGCGCTCGACGGAGAGCCCGGCGGCAACAGCCCTTATTCGGCGGCCATCCTTCGCCATCTGGAGGCGATGGCGGGCGAGGAGTTCGGCGCGGTGATGCGCATGGTCGGCGAGGAGGTATACCTGAAAACCTCAGGACGCCAGCGGCCCTGGGTCAACGAAAACCTGCGCAGGCTGCTCTATTTCGGGCGGGCGCCTGCCCCTGTCGCAGGCGAGGAAGGCACGCTGCTCACCGAGCGACGCCAGCTTCTGCTCACCATCGCCGCGTTGCCCGACGCTGCCTCCCGCCGCGCGCAGGTCGAGCGGGTCGCGGCGCAAGGCGGCGTGCCGCTGGATGCGGTCTACGGCATCCTGCGCGCCATGGGCGGAGATGTTCCGGACGATCCCGCCGAACTGGAGGAGACACTTCGCAACGAGGCCGAGCGCTTCGCCAGGGTGCTGGCCGAGCGCGAGGCGATCAACAGCCCCGATGCCGATATCATGCGCCTGACCGCCCTGGCCGACCGGGCCGAGCGAGAGGGCCTGCTGTCATCAGCCGATGCCTTCCGCGAGCGCGCCAAGGCACGGGTGCTGGAACTGCGTCCCATGCGTGAGGCTCAGGAGGCGCTGCTGCGGCAGCGGAACATCGAGGACGCCGCAGTCTACGCACGCAGCGCGGAGACCAAGGCGTTGAACTTCGACCATATGACCGCTGCCGGGGACTACGCGGAAGCATTCCGGATTGTCGAGAAATGGGACGACCGGCTCGCGTGGCGCTACAAGCTCGCCGAAGCATGGGCGCTGATCGACCACGGCAACTACAAGGGCGACAACGCTGCACTGGAGCGGGCCATCGCGGCGGGCAGGCTGGCGCTGTCCATGACCTCGCGCGAGGCTACGCCGCTCGACTGGGCCCTGACGCAGCTCAATCTCGGCAACGCGCTCGCGACGCTCGGCCAACGCCAGAGCGATACGGTGCGGCTGGAGGAAGCGGTTGTTGCCTATCGCGCCGCGCTTCAGGAACGCACCCGCGAGCGCGCACCGCTCGACTGGGCGCGAACGCAGAACAATCTCGGCAACGCGCTTTCCTCGCTTGGCGGGCGGGATAGCGGCACGGCGCGGCTGGAGCAGGCGGTCGTTGCCTATCGCGCCGCGCTTCAGGAACTCACCCGCGAGCGCGTGCCGCTCCAATGGGCGGCGACGCAGAACAATCTGGGCAACGCGCTCCGGGCGCTCGGCCAACGCGAGAGCGGCGCGGCGCGGCTGGAGCAGGCGGTCGTTGCCTACCGCGCTGCGCTTCAGGAACTCACCCGCGAGCGCGCACCGCGCGACTGGGCGACGACGCAGAACAATCTCGGCAACGCACTCTGGGCGCTCGGCGAGCGCGAGAGTGGCACGGCGCGGTTGGAGCAGGCCGTCGCCGCCTACCGCGCCGCACTCCAGGAGCGCAGCCGCGAGCGCGTGCCGCTCCAATGGGCAACGACGCAGAACAATCTCGGCACCGCGCTCTGGACGCTCGGCGAGCGCGAGAGCGGCACAGCGCGGCTGGGGGAGGCGATCGCCGCCTATCGCGCTGCGCTGGAAGAGCGCACCCGTGAGCGCGTGCCGCTCGACTGGGCGGGAACGCAGAACAATCTCGGCAATGCGCTCTGGACCCTCGGCCAACGCGAGAGCGGCACGGCGCGGCTGGAGGAGGCCGTCGCGGCCTTTCGCTCCGCGCTTCAGGAGCGCACCCGCAAGCGCGTCCCGCTCGACTGGGCGCAGACGCAGAACAATCTCGGCGGCACCCTGGTGGAAACAGGCAAGCGGTCGCGGCGAAAGTCCGATGTCGAGGAAGGACGCGCCGCCATCGCTGCCGCGTGGGAAGTCTATCGCGAGGCCGGTTATACCCGGCATGACGGCTATTTCCGAACGCAGATCGAAGCGACTGATGCCTTGTTGGCGGCGATAGAGTGAAGCTGAGGCATCGGGATGAAACTCTGCCAGCTAGCCATCACTCATCGGCCCGAAAACCCGCTCTGACACGTTCGTCCGAACCTCGTCGCGGTCTTCCATCACACGCTTTTTTGTGACCGGACGGCGTCCGCGCTGAGTCCGACGGTCCATTTCTCCTTTCGCTGACATGATCTGGCCGCGCCCTTGAGCGGCCTGATTCATGGCTGTCCTCGCATGGGGTTTTCGCCCCTGCAACGGCATGCGCCGTCTTTCCGTTTCGCCCGCCCGCTCGCGTTCCGCTCGGGGTTCCGGGGCTCTCTCCCCCTGCAATCCGGACGCCATCAGGCCGCGACGGTCGCGGCCGGAAACAGCGAAAGGAGAGACAAATGTCCCGCAATCAACAAAAGTTCGACGTCCATCAGGAAGTCACCCACCGTATCGTGGCCGCGCTTGAAACTGCCGGCGAGTTCCAGCTTCCGTGGATCAGAAACAAAGGCGGCTCGATGAAGCGGCCCGTCAACATCGCCTCGGCCAAACCCTACAACGGCGTCAACATCGTCTCGCTGTGGGTCGCAGCGCAGGCTTGCGACTATCCCTCGCATCTGTGGGGCACGTATCGCCAGTGGCAGGAACGCGGCTGCCAGGTTCGACGCGGCGAGAAATCCTCGTTGATCGTCTTCTACAAGCAGCTCGAATACCAGCAGACCAACGAGCAGACCGGCGAAGCCGAACTTGCCGAACGCATGATGGCCCGCGCCAGCTTCGTCTTCAACGCCGCGCAGGTCGACGGCTTCAAGCTCGATGATACCAGCCAGCCGCTTCCCGGCGAACCTACCTTCGACCCCATCGAGCGGGCGGAAGCCTTCGCCAAAGCCACCGGCGCGAAGATCGAGGAAGGCGGCGACATGGCCTGCTACATTCCCGCAGTGGACATGATCCGCATAACCGGATCGTATCGAAACGCAGAGATCGGCTTGACGCTTATCGTGATCCAGGATCGGTCTTGCGCCTCCTACGGCGTGTCGTTACTGCTCTGTACATAACGAGGGGAAGTACATGACCGAAAAACTATTGGACCTGACGAGACATATCGTCATCGGATATGTAGCCAACAACGCCGTGCCGGCTGCAGGGCTGCCGACGCTTATCGCCGATGTTGCGGCGGCGCTGTCGGGGCTTTCGGCGCCGGCGGCACCGGAAGCCGACAAGCCCATACCGGCCGTTAATCCGAAGCGCAGTGTGCTGCCTGAGTACATAATCTGTCTTGAGGACGGGAAGACGTTCAAATCGATGAAACGGCATCTCGGAACGCATTATGGCCTGACGCCGGAAGCGTATCGGACCAAGTGGGGCCTGCCTGCCGATTATCCGATGGTCGCACCGAACTATGCCAAAGCGCGTTCGGTGCTCGCGAAGACGAGGGGCCTTGGGCGGAAACGGAAGGTAGCGCTGCCAGTCGAAGCGCCAGCGCCCGTAGCGAAAGTATCGAACGAAGTCGAAAAGCCGTCACGTCGACGTGGCAAGACCGTCAAAACGGTACTCGCAGAGGCCGCGCCGGCCAAGCGGAGACACAAGGCCAAAGCGAAAGCTGAATAGGCGTGTGCTGTCCGAGAAAACTTTGCACAATTGGTCCTACCGCCTAGTGGGCGTATCTTGCTAATTGTCTCTGACAACTGTGACAGCATGCGAGCGCTTGGAAGCGAATATTATGCTTTCGCCCCGCAACCGGGCAGGTGTATGGTAGCATTTCATGAAGCCTTCGACTCTTGCGATGTGAAAGTTGTGCAGAGTGCCTTGGGCCAGTATTGCACCCAAGGAAACTTGCGCCTTGAACCGATCAAGCTAGATTGGCGTCCGGCCACAACGGAGCCTCAGGAAAATGGATCGTGATGCGGAACTGGCGCGACGGGCGGGCGACAAGGCCGCGATAGTCATCTGCGCGATTTGCTTATTCCTTCTGGCCGTGCCGCTCCTTCGGCATTGGTTCTTCTGATCTCGTTCGCGACGCTGGCGTTCTTTCGCTATCGGCTGGCGGTGAACTCCAGAACAAGTGCGACGGCGATGAGAATCACGATTATCGCTGCCGCCAGCACCAGCCAGATCGGGAAGCCGCTTAGGTCCGCGTCCTGCTTTCGCTTCGGCTTGGTCATCGCATCCTCCATGCTCATCAGATGACTGTTCAAGAGTGATCTGCCTCCAACTGGACGGTTCGCCTCAATGCTGATGGAGCGGCGGCGGGATTTCCCGTGGCGCGATGCGAAGCACCAGCCACCCCAAGAACCCCGACACGACAGAGCCGGCGAGAATACCGATCTTGGTCTGCTCCTGAAGGGCAGGCTGCGCGTCGAATGCCAGAAGTCCGATGAACAGGCTCATGGTGAAACCGATGCCGCACAGCAGTGCGACGCCGAAGATCTGGGACGAAGTTGCCCCCATCGGCGTGTCAGCCCATCCCATCCGGATCGCAAGCCATGCGCTGCCGAACACCCCGACAAGCTTGCCGAGCAGCAATCCGAGCGTCACGCCGAGGGTGACGGGATGGGACAGCGCCTCAGCGGAAAGGCCGGCAAACGAAACACCGGCATTCGCAAAGCCGAACACGGGAAGCACGACAAACGTTACCCATGGCTGAAGGGCATGCTCCAGCCGCAGCAGGGGCGAATGATGAAGGTCGTCGGTTCTCGCCGGCCGGCGGCGCAGCGGTATCGTCATCGCCAGAAGAACGCCCGCTAGCGTCGCGTGAACGCCAGATCGCAGGAACAGGACCCATAGGAGCGTGCCGAGCACGAGAAACGGCCACAGGCCCCTCACGCCCATTTTGTTGAACAGGACCAGATTGCCAAGGATCAGAGTCGCGCCGCCAAGCGCATAGAGATTGATCTCGCCGGTATAGAACAACGCGATAATGACCACCGCTCCAAGGTCATCGATGATGGCAAGCGCGGTGAGGAAGATGCGGAGCGACATCGGGACCCGGTTGCCAAGCAGGGACAGGACGCCGAGCGCGAATGCGATGTCGGTCGCGGATGGGATGGCCCATCCTCGCACGGCCTGAGCATTGTCGGCGTTGAAGGCGAAGTAGATCAGCGCCGGAACAACCATGCCGCCAAGAGCCGCAACGCCGGGCAAGACACGTCGCCCCCACGTCGCAAGCTGCCCATCGAGCACCTCACGTTTGATCTCCAGCCCGACGAGAAGGAAGAACAGCGCCATCAAGGCGTCGTTGATCCAGTGCAGGACATTCAGCGGTCCGACATAGACCTGCAAGACGGCGAAATAGGTCGGCGCCCGTGTCGAGTTCGCCAGGGCAAGCGCCAGAGCGGCAGCGAACA
Organism: Rhizobiaceae bacterium; assembly: GCA_023953845.1. Taxonomy (NCBI): domain Bacteria; kingdom Pseudomonadati; phylum Pseudomonadota; class Alphaproteobacteria; order Hyphomicrobiales; family Rhizobiaceae; species Rhizobiaceae bacterium. The sequence goes on from JAMLJC010000001.1 coordinate 1,825,315, forward strand.
TCAGGACGATGCCGCCGGCCGCCTGACTGTCGAGGAAATCCCTGAGAGTGGAGAACGGGCGGCGGTTGATGGAAAGATGCGTCGGCATGCAAACCTCGGGAAAACGGATCGTCTCGTTCTCCGTAGTGGGGATTTCTCCCCGCGCACGCAGCACACGCTCGCCGAAGAAATATCGCCCGGGTCTCGGGTGTCAATACCGCCGGTCGCCGATTGTCGCAACCGATGTCGATCTTTGAGCAGGCCCGCTATCGTGGTTCAATGCAGCGAAGTGCTCGGACTGGAGGAAATTTCCATGGCAAGGCATGGCCTAAAGGACACGGTGAAAGCACCGCACGGACTGCCCGAAAAGATCAGCGCGCTTATCGGATCGCACTGTTTCTGACGTCGCCGCTCATCGCAGAACTGGGACAGCGTAGCGATCCAGGCAAGCTCGATCACTTGGCTTTGGCGATCTATGGGGCCAGATCGCATCGCAGCGAGATACGATCCTTTCGCGGACCACCGGGGGACGAATCAGTCAGAGCTTGTCCACTTGGCCACCACCTCGGCTGACGGTGACCCCACCGTGTCCTGCTTTGCTCCAGTCGATAGGCCCTTCGGCCGATGATGTACGCATATTACCGTGAGATAGTGTGTCGTTCCGTCATGCTGGGCTGCAATTCGATCTCCCGGCGATGGAAGCGAGACGAATTCGTAATCGCCCCAATCCTGCGATTGGTCTCGAATCGATCCTCGTTCAACCATCAACCTTGCCGCAGACGCCATCTCCGCCATTCTCCAGGAAGCGCTCGTTGGCGCTCATGCAACTTCATCGCTGACACACGATAGCGCAGCCGGATTTGTTCGCCAACACTGCAAGACGCGCCGCGCTCTCAGCCAGATCTGCATACAATCAAATCAGAACACCGTTCTATGCGTCCCTGCCGGAAGGTCTCCAAAAGGTCGGTCAAGCTTGGCTTCAAGTCTCTCAGAAGCTACGGGTTCGGGAAAACTTGGAGACCGAAATGCGAATCGTCATTTGCGGCGCCGGCCAGGTCGGGACGACAATCGCCCGGCATCTGGCGACAGAGGGCATGAACGTCACGGTCATCGACACGGATCGAGATCTGATCCGGCGCGTCGACGAAAGCTACGACGTTCGAGGCGTGGTTGGACATGCCTCACATCCGAGAACGCTCCGGAAAGCCGGCGCTCAGGATGCCGACATGCTGATTGCGGTGACCCGCTCGGACGAGGTCAACATGGTCGCGTGCCAGATGGCCTATTCGCTGTTCGGGGTCAAACGACGGATCGCAAGGCTGAGGCATGCCGGTTATATCGAACAGGACAAGTCTGGACTCTATGCCGCCGAGCATCTTCCAATCGATGTCATCATCTCGCCCGAAATCGAGATCGCCGAGGGCATTGCCCGACGGCTTCGAACGCCCGGCGCTTTCGATATGGTCCCCATGGCCGATGGGCGCGTAGAATTGTTAGGCATTCATACCGAGCAACCGCGGTGTCAGGTCGTTGGCGAGCGGCTCGTCGATATTTCGGAAAGCGATCAGTTCGATGGGATGTCAATTGTCGCCGTGATCCGAAAGGGACGCAGCTTTGTGCCCGACGAGCATGATCGCATAGAAGTCGGCGACGACGTTTACGTGATCGCCAGGTCCGACAAGGTTGCAGATGTAATGGCTGCTTTCGGCCACAGAGAAAGGGTCGCGAGGAAACTTGTGATTGTCGGAGCCGGCAATATCGGCCTGCATCTGGCGCAAAAGATCCGCAAAACAGCCCCGCAGGTCGACATCAAGATCATTGAGCAGAACCGCGAACGCGCTGAATATGTGTCGAGCGAGCTCGGATCGGCTGCAGTCGTTCTGCACGGCGACGCGCTGGACGGAGCACTTCTCGAGGACGCGCAAGCCGGGCTGTCGGAAACTATCGTGGCGGTGACAAATGACGATGAAACCAACATCTTCTCCTCGGTTCTCGCCAAGGAGGCCGGATGCAAACGCGCCATCACCCTCGTCAACAAGCGAAACTACGAGAGGCTGATCCCGACACTCGGCATCGACTCGGTGGTGAGCCCCAGCGCGGTGACCATCTCCACCGTGCTGCGCCATGTCCGGCATGGCTCGATCGCTGCCCTCTACACCTTGCGCGAGGATTTCGGCGAAGTCATCGAAGCCGAAATCACGGAAGGTTCTAGGCTCCTGCTTCGACCCATCGATCAACTGGGCCTTCCGCGAGGAATGAAGATCGGCGCTGTCGTAAGAGACGGCGATGTCATGATTCCGCGTCGGGACACTCAGTTGAAGATTGGTGACCACGTGGTGGCTCTTGTCACCTACAGCTATCTCCAACTCGCGGAAGCGCTGCTCGGCGCCACGAGGAGGCCCGCCTGATGGCTCGGGCTCGCCAAACCGGCGTATCGCGCGTCTCCATGTCTGTTCCGGGAACGAAGCCGATCCTGTTTCTCGTCGGGTTGGTGCTTCTGGCGACGGCTGCGATGATGACGTTTCCGCTGTTTGTCGACATTTATTATCGCAATTCGGACTGGCGCGCTTTCGCTCTCGCTTCGACGCTGTCCGCAGGCATCGGCGGCGTTCTCACTTACTCAAGCCGCAAATCGCTGAAGGCAGGGCTGACGCTTCGACAGGCGTTCATGCTGACGCCCATGAGCTGGTTCGGCGTTGCCGCCGTGAGCGCGATGCCGTTCTTCTTCTCCGACTACGGCATCGTCAGCCGCAGTCTGCCCGATTCCGTCTTCGAAGCGGTCTCAGGCATAACCACCACCGGCGCTACGGTGATTGCCGGCCTGGACGATGCGCCGCCCGGCCTGCTGCTTTGGCGGGCCATCTTGCAATGGATGGGCGGCATCGGGATCATCGCGACAGCGATTGCTATTCTGCCCGCCCTGGGCATTGGCGGCATGCAGCTCTTCCGCACGGAGTCCTCTGACCGTTCTGAAAAGGCGATGCCGCGTGTGCGTCAGATCGCCATGACCATCGGCGCCGTCTATATGGGCCTGACACTGCTGGCGACGCTCACCTATTGGCTGGCCGGGATGCGACCCTTCGATGCGGTCGCGCATGCACTGACTTCGGTCGCCACCGGCGGATATTCGACCTCCGACGGCTCATTCGGAACCTGGGAAGCAAATGGCATACAATGGTTCGCAACGCTTTTCATGCTCTCAGGCAGCGTTCCATTCGTGCTCTATGTCCGCTTTGTAGCGGGTGACCGCAAGGCGCTCTGGGATCGCCAGGTCAGGACGCTGCTGAGCTTTCTCGGGCTGGTGATCCTGCTTCTCGGGCTTTGGCTCGCCCTTTCAGGGAAATACGATGTCGAGCCGGCTTTCCGACACGCCGCATTCAACGTGGTTTCAGTGGTGACCACCACCGGCTATGCCTCGACGGATTATTCGATGTGGGGCAATGTGGCGATCGGTGTCTTCTTCGGCCTTACATTCGTCGGAGGGTGTACCGGCTCGACAGCGGGTGGGATCAAGATTTTCCGCTTCGAGGCCATGGGAGTGATGCTGAGGGCCTATTTTCTGCGCCTGCTTTATCCACGAGGGGTCTTTCCTCTTTATTACGGAGATCGTCAGCTCGACGACGAGATCGTCGGTTCAGTCGTGGCGTTTTTTTCCGTGTTTTTTGTCTGCTACGCAGCGCTCACGATTGCGCTCATGGCCTTCGAGCTTGATTTCCTAACCAGTGCTTCGGGTGCTGCGACCGCACTGGCGAATGTCGGGCCGGGACTCGGAGACATTATCGGACCCGCAGGAAACTTCTCGTCGCTTCCAGATGGAGCCAAGTGGCTATTATCTTTCGGTATGCTGCTGGGGCGCCTGGAGCTTTTCACGGTGCTCTTGTTGTTCGTTCCACGGTTTTGGCGGGGCTGAGATCAGAAAAATCGGAGCTCTCTGGCGAGAATTCTGGCTGACGATTCCTCGATCTGTGCCGCTGTCGCTTCTCGTGCCAAGCGCTTAGTGAGTGTAGTGGATAGTCAAGGGCCAAGCGAGAAGTATTGAAATGAATACAGACAGGGTTGTTCCGAGAATTCTTCCGAATCGCGCTGGCGCTTCGTTGGAGTTTTGGTCAAAATAAACCTTCCTCCTCAAGACGATCTAATTTGGCAACATGGAGATCAGGGTTAGTTCATTTCGTTAAGTACGCAGCGCCATTCCGCTCATTGTTACTGCATTCCTCTCGGACGGCGGGCAATCAGCGCGGCGTCTCTCGCGCGCGGTAAACGGCGTTCATCAACGCAGCCATAAACGCCAGAAAGAGACTGCCGCTTAGTAGCTCGATAACGACAAGCAGGGGCCATTCATCCCTAAGAAGAATAGAACCCGCCCTCCAGTCGAGTATCACTAGGAGACTCGTAGCCAAAAATACCGATCCAGTTATTTGGGCGAGGAAGGGAAGTGCGTTGCTCCGATTCTCTTCTGGCGACATCGTCATTAATCCTTGCGCTATCATCACTGGGCCTAGCGATTTGCACCCCAATCCGGCAATCATGGCTGGCTGCGACGATTTTACGTTACTATAGAATTCGATCGAACCACGTAAGCTGCCAAGATCATGCATTCGATATTCATCAGGAACGTTACTGAGGTTGCCAAGGCCGTGGCGCCATTGCTCGTGGTCGTATGCCTGTTGCAGGTCATGCTGGTCCAATCTCCAACCGAGCTATTCGTGCAATTCCTCATCGGAGCCGCTCTGGTCTTCGCTGGCATGCTGCTGCTTTTCGCCGGCATCGACATTGGCATCCTGCCTATGGGCAGGTTCGTTGGTTCAGAACTTCCGAAAAGAGGGTCCCTCTCGCTCATAATCGCGGTAGCATTTGCGCTCGGCTTCGTCACGACGGTTGCTGAGCCCGACGTGCTGGTGCTGGCCGAGCAGGTAGATGAGGCATCCGTTGGACGGATACCCGACCAAGCGGTCCTCTATGTGATTGCAGCGGGAGTTGCCGTGTTTACGGCGGGGGCTATGGTCCGGGTGATCCTTGGCTGGTCAATCAAGCGGCTGATCGTGGGTGCATATTTGCTGGCGCTTGGGCTCGCGCTCTTCGTGCCGGAAGATTTCCGGCCACTCGCCTTCGACTCCGGAGCAGCGACGACCGGAGTGTTGACCACCCCCGTGGTGATATCACTCGCCGCTGGCTTGAGTTCGGTTCTGGCCGGCCGAAATGCCGTGTCGGACGGGTTTGGAGTTCTGGGTCTGGCCTCTATCGGCTCGGTCATTGCGGTGCTCGTGATGGGGTTCTTATGGTCGTGAGCGAAGCCTTTCTGGATAATCTCGCCGACACGGCCACCAGCGTTGCACAAGCGATTCTGCCGCTTGTCGCGCTGTTCGTGATCTTTCAACTTTTCCTGCTCCGATTGCCGCGCGGCAGCGTGAAAGAAATTCTCGTTGGGGCCGCGTTGGCCACAGCAGGACTTTTCCTGTTCCTCCTGGGAATCGGCATCGGCTTCTTACCCTTTGGTCGCGCAATCGGGATAGCGATCGGTTCCATAGGTGAACCTTGGTTGATCGTGCCAATCGGCCTGTTCCTCGGATTCGTCACAGCTTGGGGCGAGCCCTCTGTCCGCATCCTCGCAAATCAGGTTGAAGAGGCTTCCAACGGCTCCGTTCCCGGCGCGTTGGTGCTTTATGCAGTTTGCATCGGTGTCGCCGTTTGGGCTGCGCTCGGCTTGGTGCGCGCCAGCTATGGGATTCCGCTACTATACCTTCTGCTGCCCGGCTATTTGCTGGCGATCATCCTGATCTGGTTCTGTGATAGGGATTTCGTTTCCATCGCCATCGATGCAGGAGGGGTTGCGACAGGACCTCTGGCTAACACGTTTCTGTTAGCTTTGGCGCTGGGTATATCTTCGGCCATAGCAGACCGGAATCCGGTCACTGATGGACTCGGTTTCATTTCTTTCATCTCCCTCGCGCCGATTATCTCGGTCACAGCGCTGGGGCTGCTGGTTCGCCGTAAGGCGCGTGTAAAGGAGTGACACATGATCGTGGACCCATGTCTTATCGTCAGTATTGTCCGCAAGGGATGGGGCGACGCTGTCTTGCAGGCGTCCATGAAAGCAGGTGCGCATGGCGGAACCATCCTTCTAGGACGCGGCGTCGGCCGCAACGAGCAAATGCGGGTCTTCGGCATCCAGATAGAACCGGAAAAGGAGATCGTGCTTACCGTGGTGCCTGCCGGAATGAAGAACACAATGCTACGGGAGATTGAGCGGGCCGCCGAATTGAACGCGCCAGGACACGGCCTCGCATTTGTGCTCCCGCTGGAGAAAGTGATCGGCGTTGTCCATCTCGTAGAGCCACACGATTAATGAACCGAAGTCGCCGACTCGGATAGCCGCTCGGCGACAGATCGCCAGGACTTGAACATGCCGTCCGGATGCAAAATCCAGTTGCCTCTTCGGCGCAACCTTGTGAGGAGTGCCAACGTTCCCGCATTCCAAATTCGAGCGTCTTTACATTCCGGTCGGCAAATCCGTTCCGGCGCTCGTACCGCAAGTCGCTGAAGGGTATGTGCTAGGCGCTTGGCCCTCGAATGCGCTGCCTGCGCCGTGTGCGTTCAGCGTCCGGGGTTTCGGCCTTGCGGTCGTTGCCGCGCTCGGCCTCTGAAATCTGGCGGTTGAGCCAGGTCATTTCGCGCATATGCTGACGGCGTTCCTGCCTGATTTCGTGTTGCAGGCTCCGGCGTTCCCGTAGCTGGCGGTCGATGAGCGCCTGTTTTTCCTCGGCGTCGCGCGCAGCGCAAGCGGCCGTCTCCGCTTCGTTCTGTCCGCGCAGCTTCCCGTGCTGCCCCGTGACACGATCCCACAGACCGAGGAATCCCTTGCGGAATCGTTCTGCACGTCGCCGCATCTCGCTGACATCGCGTTGCTCATGCAGGGTTTGCAGGTGCCGGCGCGCGGCGCGATGCTCTTCCACCATCGCGAGCCGCCTCGCTTCGAGCGCCTGTGCGGCGTGCGCAAAATCTTCGGCTGCTGACGCGAGGAAGCCGGTCAGCTTGTCGCGCACGCGGCCGGCGATATCGTCGTGTGCCTCCCGCACGGAAGGCAGCATCTCCAGATCGCCCAGCCGCTTCACTACCACCTTTGTTCTCACGCCGACCCAACGGGCTAGTGCTTCTGCATGCGCGCGCCGAAGTCGCGTATGAAGTCGACGCTGAATTGGCTGATCAGGACGTTCAGCGGCTGGGAATATTGCTGGCGGATGCAGCTTGCGGCGAGCGAGCTCGATGCGAAACGGTAGCTGCTGTCGCGCTCCACGACGAGCACGCTGCCTGAGAACGATTCGGTATCGGTCAGCCAGTAGGCGGTGGAAGAACCCATCACGGCGCCGCCAACTATTACTACATCATACGACTGCCGCTTCGGAGCCGATTGGCCTGTCGCCCGCATTATGCAAATTCTCCCCTGCGTCGTGGATACGCTTGCCAAACGGCCCGGCCATGCGTTATGAGTTGTGACATCATACAACTACTGTTGTCACACTTTCCCGACGTTGCCAAGTGGCTTGCCGCCATGCAAATAGAAGCCATGTTGGAGATATGGGCATGAAGAAACGGCAGTCATTTTCGGTAGAGGTCGCAGGTCAGCTGAAGGAGATGATCAGGAAGCGCAAGCTTAAGCCGGGCGATCGCATCCCAACAGAATCGGAGCTTTGCGAGATTTACGAAGTCAGCCGGACCGTGGTGCGCGAAGCGATCATGCGCCTGAGTTCAGAGGGTATCCTGGTCGCTCGTCAGGGCATCGGCGTTTTCGTCGGAGAGCAGGCCGTAAACCGCTTCGAGGTCGACTGGGACGCCATTCGGACCTTGCCTCAGACGATCATGGTGCTGGAATTGCGCAAGGCGGTCGAGGTCGAGGCGGCGGCGTTATGCGCTGCGCGACGGACCAGGAATGACGCGGTTGAAATCCGAAGGCTGATGGAGAAGATCGACGCCGAACACGCCGATCCAAGTTCGACGAAGGTCATCTATGACTACCGTTTCCATCTTGCGATAGCGAAGGCGTCGAAGAGTCCTTACATATATGAACTTTTGAAATATATGAAACCGATCGTTACTCCCAGAGTAAAACTGTCATCGATAGTTCCAGAAGAAAACGCCGAAAAATACTATGAAATGATCCATCAGCAGCACGAGAAGATTGTCGTAGCCATAGAAGAATCAGATGTAGAAGGTGCTACGGAGGCGATGAGATATCATCTGGAGACCAGCATAAACCGCTTGCGGAATCTGGTTTCGAATTCTCCCGGCCAGATGAAGGAAGCCGCAGCCCATGCGCCCGGCATAGTGGCAAGCCTGGTCAAGAACATAGACTCCGAAGGCGAGCAGAAGATCAGGTCTCGGGGCCGCAAGCATTGAGCGGCGCTTTCTAGATTCGTGAATTTCACCGGGGTGCGGGACGCGTGGGCAGGAACTTTTCGCAGAACCTTTGGCATGTGACCGCCTCGGAAAACGTTAGCTTCCCGGCGCTCGGCGGGGAGATGACCGCCGATCTCGTCATCATAGGCGGCGGCTTTACCGGCTGTTCGGCCGCGCTTCATGCCGCGGAACTCGGCGCAAGGGTCGTTGTCCTCGAAGCCAATGTGGTTGGCCATGGCGCTTCCGGCCGCAATGCCGGCTATGTGAACGCCGGCTTGTGGACGCCGCCGGACGACGTCGAGGCGCAACTTGGCCAAAAGGCCGGGGCGAGGTTGAATGCTGAACTGGCCGTTTCCCCCAAGGTGGTGTCCGACATCATCGACAAGTACGGCATCTCCTGCGACGACGATCGCGTCGGCTCCCTGCATCTGGCCCATTCGCGCTCCGGCCTGAAGGACTTGGAGAGGCGGTTTGGACAGCAGCAGAAACGAAAGTCTCCAGTCGTTCTCCTTCCTGCGAAGGAGACCGAGGAACGGACGGGTACCCCAGCCTATCTCGGAGCGCTCTACGATCCTCGTGCCGTCATCGTCCAACCCTATTCCTATTGCCGTGGCCTTGCCCGCGCCGCGACCGAGGCAGGCGCCGCGATCTACGAGACATCGCGCGTAACCAAGGTCAGCCGAGCCCAGTCAAACTGGCTGGTCGAAACAGACAATGGCTCCATCACGGCGCCGTTGCTGATCAACGCGACGGACGCTTATCACCGTGCGTTCCCGGGACTCAATCCGCCGCCGCTGACCGAAGCCTGCTATTTCCACATTGCGACGCAGCCGCTCGCCCCGGAACACCTGCGCCGGATACTGCCCGGCAAGGAAGGCTGCTGGGACACGGCGACCGTCATGTCCGGTCTGCGCGTCGACCGGGGCGGGCGCTTGCTGGTCGGCGCTGCCGGATCGCTGCGGCACGCGGCCAACGGCATCCATACGAACTGGGCCTATCGAAAGATGGTCGCGCTGTTTCCCTTCCTGAAGGGACAGCCGGTCGACTATGCATGGTACGGTGTCATCGGCATGACCGCCGATCATCTTCCCAAGATCCTGCGGCTTGGCGATAACGCCTATGCGGCGTTTGGCTATTCCGGTCGCGGTATTGGTCCGGGAACCGTTTTCGGCAAGGCGCTTGCGAAATTTCTGCTCCAGAGAGACGCGGACGTGCTGCCGGTTCCCCCGCTCGATGCGCACAGCGAGCGCTTCAACGTTCCCAAGCAGGTTTACTACGAAACCGGTTGCGCATTGACGCATCTGGTCGCCGACCGGGTCTGATGGATGTCGGGGCCTTCCATTTCGAGACAGAGAACGAGACGATCAGTCTCCCCAGGAAATACATCGTGATCTCACAGTCGATGGCGGCGTAAGGCCAATCGCCCGTCACTTCAAAAGAGGTCAACCGTCGCCGGAAGACTATCGAAGGAGAAGGCATGTCATCGCTTCGCGGAAAGAATGTTCTTATCACCGGCGGCACAACCGGCATCGGCTTTGAGACGGCGCGCGCATTTCTGGCGGCGTCGGCCAACGTCATCGTGACGGGCGCCAATCCCGAGCGCGTGGCGTCAGCCGAGCGGTCCTTGGGCGCGAATTGCGCCGGCATCGTTTCCGACAACGCTTCCCCGGCCGCGAACCGGGAGCTCAGCAAGGCCTGTGAAGCGCGTTTCGGCCATCTGGATGTCATCGTGGCGAATGCGGGCGTCTGCAAGGCGAGCAATATTCACGATGTGACGGAAGCCGCTTTCGACCACGAGATGGACATCAATTTCAAGGGAACGCTGTTTCTCATCCAGGCTTGCCTGCCTCTCCTGCGGCCCGGTTCGGTCATCCTGATGACGACCAGCGTCAACGACGTGAAGGGCATTCCGGGGCAGCTGGTCTATTCGGCGACCAAGGCCGCCATGCGTTCGATGGTCCGGACGCTGGCCGCTGAACTCGCGCCGAGAAAGATTCGCGTCAACGGGGTCGCGCCAGGGCCGATCGATACGCCCATCTTCGACAAGGCGCTGCCGATACCCGAGGAGGCCGCTGCGATGAAGGCGCTCGAGGCGAAGTTCGGCGTCATGGACAGGATAGGCAAGCCAGAGGAAGTCGCCGCGGCTTTTGTCTTCCTGGCCGGAGAGCAGGCTGGTTTCATCACCGGAATCGATTTGCCGGTCGCTGGCGGATGGGGCGACGTCTAGAGTTCGGTGAGCCGTATTGATGTGCGAGATGCGCGTCGCATCCTCTCCGTTCGCCGCTGTGCAGGCAGCATCGGTTTCCGACCACAAAGCACGCGACACTATCGACGAATCCTCTCTCGTACGAACATGACACGCTGGTCGGTGGTGGGAGAGCAGCCAAAACGGCTTCTGTATGCGCGCGAGAAGTGCGAAGCGGACGTGAAGCCGCAGGCGACCCCGGCGTCGAAAACCGACATAGAGGAATATCGCAAAAGCGCCCTTGCACGGTCCAGTCTGAGGCGGACGTAGTAGCGGGTAGGCGAGACGCCCAGCCAGGTCTCGAAAAGACGTTCAAGCTGCCGCGGCGACACCCCGATCTTGCGAGCGATCGCCGGCATCCGAAGGGGCGATTCCGTATTTGATTCCATCAGTCGTACAGCTTCGATCAGCGTCGTATGCGGCACGCCCAGCCGCATCCGAAGCGACATGCGCTGGCTTTCGTCATGGCTGCGTATGCTGCCGTATACGAAATTCTCCGACACCCGGTTGGCGAACTCGCTGCCCTTCAGGCTCCGGATGATCTCGAGCATCACGTCCATCGCGGCGACGCCGCCGCCGCAGGTGAAGACGCGGCGGTCGAAGACGAAGATGTCGTTGCAGACGTCCAGATGCGGATATTTCTCGCGGAAGGCATCGACATAATCCCAGTGCGTCGTGCATCGCCGGCCGTCCAGCAGGCCCGCTTCCGCCAGCATGAAGCTGGCGGTGCTGACGCTGCCGATGACCGTGTCGCTTCGGACCAGATGGCGCAGGAATTCGCGTATCCTGCGGTCCGCATAGGCCTCGTCCTCCTGGCCGCCGCAGAGCACCACCAGGTCCGAGCCGTCGTCCTGCGGCGGGACCGGCAGCGTCTTCACGTCGATGCCGTTGCTGGCCAGTACCGGACCGCCAGCAGCACTGAGCAGCCGCCACCGGAAGAGCTGGGCTCCGGCGATGCGGTTGGCGCCGCGCATCGGCTCGATCAGCGACGAGAACGACATCATCGAGAACCCCGGCGTCAGGATGATGGTAGCAGTATAGATGTTCGACTCGCGCATGGCCGTCCGCCCGGCATTTTTTAAGGCTTGGCGGATCATGCAAAGCGAACGTCGAAAAATGTCAAGCCTGCGGCAAGGTCGCGATCATAGTGCCCGCCGGGGATGCAACTCGGAAGATGCACGTCAGATGGGCAACCAGTTCCACGATTTCGTCGCCTCGACCCGCTTCGCGGATCTGCCGCCGGAGGTCGCCCGGATGGCGAGCCGCTGTCTGCTTGATCTGATCGGGACGGCGGCGGCGGGCACGCAGACGGATCTGTCCCGCATCATCAACGCACATGCGGCGCGCTTCTTCGGTCCCGGTGTCGGCGAACGCCCCGCCCGCATCCTGTTCGACGGCCGCGCGGCAAGCCCGGTGGGTGCTGCGCTCGCCGGTGGCATGACCATCGACAGTTTCGACTCCCATGACGGCCACGTACTGACGAAAGGCCACGCCGGATGCGCGATCCTGCCCGCGCTGGCAGCATTGGCCGACACACTCGGCCGTCCGACCAGCGGCGCGGAGTTTCTCGTCAGCCTGACGATCGGCTACGAAGTCGCGATCCGCGCCGGCATCGCGCAGCACCGCATCTGCTGCGACTATCACACGTCCGGCGCGTGGAACGCGCTCGGTGTTGCCGCGGTGGCCGGACGGCTATGGGGCCTGGACGCGAGGCATCTGCGCGAGGCCGTCGGCATTGCGGAGTATCATGGACCGCGCAGCCAGATGATGCGCTGCATCGATTTCCCGACCATGGTGAAGGACGGGTCCGGCTGGGGTGCCATGGCCGGCCTCAGTGCGGCCTACCTCGCGGCGGACGGCTTTACGGGGGCGCCGGCTCTCGTGATCGAGGACACGGCCGTCGCCGATCTGTGGAGCGATCTTGGCACGCGCTGGTGCATCCTCGAACTCTACTTCAAGCCCTATCCGGTGTGCCGGTGGGCGCAGCCGGCCATCGAGGCCGCGCTTGCGGTTCGGCGCGCTCATGATCTCCGGCCGGACATGATCGAGGAGATCGAGATCGAGAGCTTCCACAATGCCATCCGGCTGGACGACAGGACACCGGAAACGACCGAGATCGCGCAATACAGTCTCCCCTTCCCGGTTGCGGTGGCCGTGGCCTATGGCGAACTGCCGCCATCGGCGATCGTCGGCGCCGCCCTGCGGGATCCGCTGGTGCTGTCGCTCAGCCGGCGTATCCGCCTGATCGAGGCGCCGGACATCGAAGCGCGCTTCCCGGCCGAGCGCTTCGCCCGGGCGCGCTTTCGGCTGACGGATGGCCGCGTGCTCGAAAGCGGCACCCTGCCAGCTCGCGGCGACGCTGAACGTCCTCTCGACGATGACGAGATACTTACCAAATTCCATGCCAATGCCGACGACTTTTGCGGGATCGAGCGCGCCGCCGCCATCGCCGCTGCCGTGCACGATCTTGCCGGGCAGCCTTCGGTCCAGCAGCTTCTCGATCTCGTCTCCGCCCCGCCGGTCGCGCGGGCCTTCGGCAGGTCGGCCGCGTGAGCAACTACGCCACCCGCGTCGAGGAGACCGTCTGGATTGCGCTTCCGGACGGTTGCAGGCTTGCAGCGCGCATCTGGTTCCCGGTCACGAACGAGCCTCTGCCCGCTATCCTGGAATATCTGCCCTACCGCCGCCGCGACCGCCATCGCGGTGACGATGCGTTCACGCATCCGGCGCTGGCCGCCGAAGGCTATGTCTGTGTTCGTGTCGACATGCGCGGTTCGGGCGACAGCGATGGGGTGATGTTCGACGAATACACACCGCAGGAGTGGCGCGACGCGGTCGATGTGATCGGCTGGATCGCGGCGCAGCCTTGGTGTGACGGCAATGTAGGCATGATGGGGCTGTCCTGGAGCGGCTTCAATTCGCTGCAGGTCGCCGCGCTGGCGCCCGCCCCGCTGAAGGCCATCGTGACCACCTGCGCCTCGGACGACCGCTTCGCCGACGACATGCACTATATGGGCGGCTGCCTGCTCAACGACAATCTGCAATACGGCTCGACACTTTTCACCTGGCTGGCGACGCCGCCCGACCCGGCGATTGTCGGAGGGCGCTGGCGCGACATGTGGCTGGCACGCCTCGATGCAGTTTCGCCGCCTGCACTGCAATGGATGCGGAACGGGACGCGCAATGGCTACTGGAAGTCCGGCTCCGTCTGCGAGGATTATTCCGCCATCAAGGCGGCGGTGCTTGCGGTGGGCGGCTGGGCGGACGGCTATACCAATGCCGTGATGCGCCTGCTTTCAGGCTTGACGGGCCCGCGCAAGGGCCTGATCGGACCGTGGGGCCACGCCTTCCCGCATGTCGCCACGCCGGGGCCGGGCATCGACTTCATCGCCTATCTCAAGCGCTGGTGGGACTGCTGGCTGAAGGGGCGAGACGATGGCATCATGTCCGAGCCGATGCTCGCCTGCTGGATTCAGGAGAGCGAGGCCCCGCAGCCGTCCTTTGCAGTGCGAAAGGGCCGCTGGGCCGCCGAGTCCGTATGGCCGCCGAAGGATCAGGACCGGTTCATCCTGCACGCGACCGACGATGGATTGCGCGCCACGGTGCCGGTAAAGCTGGCGCCGACGCGCATCGACAGCCCGCCACAGACCGGCACCGCCTCGGGCGAATGGTGTCCCTATGGCTGGGGTCCCGACATGCCGCTCGACCAGCGGGCCGAGGACGCCGTCTCCGCCTGCTGGGACAGCGCGCCCCTCGACGCGCCGCTCACGCTGCTCGGCGGCGTCACGGTCGAACTCACCCTTGCCGTGGATGCCCCGGAGGCCATGGTCGCGATACGCCTGAACGACGTCTCGGCGGATGGCGTCAGCCGTCGCATCACCTACGGTTTGCGTAACCTAACGCTTACCGATAATCTCGGTGACGTCTGGACGTTGCGCTCCGGCGAACCTGTCACCGTGAGGGTCCGGCTGAACGACATCGGCTATGAGGTGCCGGCCGGTAACAGGTTGCGGCTTGCCGTGTCGACCGCCTACTGGCCGCTAGCCGTCGGCGCGCCCGCCCGTGCGCCCGTCACGGTGCTCGCCGCGCATGTCGCAATGCCGCTGGCCAGCAATACCGATGCGGCCGTTCCGCCGTCCTTCGGCCCAGCCATCAGCCTTCCCTATCCGGAAGCACGCGAGATCGTCGGGCCTGGTCGCGGTCGGCTCAGCCTTACCGAACGGCTTGATCGTCGGGAGACAGTGGTGGAAGTGGTACGCAATCTCGGCGCAGTGGAACTGGGCGATGTTTCGCTGACGCTGCGTGCGCTCGGTTCCGAGACCTACACGATGCCTTGGCAGGACCCTTCGTTCGCCCGTTCGGAAGCCCGGCGTCTGGCGGCAATGCGACGCCCGGACTGGGACGTTCGCGTCGAGACGCGTTCACGCATCGCCTTCGACGGGCCCGACTACGCCTTCAGCGCCGTCATCGAGGCTTTCGAGAACGACGGAAAGATATTCGAGCGGAGCTGGAACGAGCGCGTGGCAAGGCCGGGCGCTGCCGGGCTGCGTGCGAAGGACGAGGAAGCAGCAACCAACAAACAACAGGGGTGCACGTTATGACGAAGCAGAAGATCAACTTTTCCCGCAGAACGGTTCTCGCCGCCGCCGGCCTGGCGGTGGCCGCCACGGCGCTGGCGCAGGAGGCGCTCGCACAGGACAAGCCGGTCCGCGTCGGCTTTCCGAACCAGACCGAGCAGGCGATGCTCGGATACATGGCCGCGTTGATCGTCGAGAAGAAGCTCGGCCTTCCGGTCGAGCTCTCGCCCAATCTCGGTGGCACGGCGATCGGCCAGCAGGCGATCATCGACGGGGCGATCGACATTTTCCCGGACTATACGGGCGACGCGCTCGCCAATGTGCTGAAGGAGGAGGCGCTGACCGAGCCGGCAAAGGCTTATGACCGCGTTGCCTCCCAATACAAGGAGAAGTACGGCATCACGTGGCTGGCGCCGACGAAGTTCAACAACACCTATGCGCTTGCCTTGAAGAAGGACAAGGCGGAAGAGCTCAAGATCACCAAGATCTCCGACATGGCTCCTCACGCCAAGGACTGGTCTTTGGGTTCGTCGGTCGAGTTCGCCGGCCGTCCGATCGACGGCTATCCGGGTATGACCAAGGCCTATGGCTACGAATTCGGCTCGATCAAACCGATGGACATCGGCCTGATGTACACGTCCATCGATGCCGGCCAGGTCGATGTCATCGTCGCCTTCGCCACCGATGCGCGCATCGAGAAGGTCGGTCTGCGCGTGCTCGACGACGACAAGTTCTTCTTCCCGGCCTACAACGCCGCGATCACCGTCCGCGACGAACTGCTCGCCAAGCATCCCGAGATCAAGGATGCGATCGACCAGGTGATCGGCAACATCGACACCGAGACCCAGATCAAGCTCAACGCGCGGGCCGACATCGACAATGTGCCGCTCGACAAGGTCGCGGAGGACTACCTCAAGGAGATCGGCGCGATCCAGTAAACGATCAGAGCTTCGCGGCCCGCCCTAGGTGGGCCGCAGGGCGTCACCCGTGCTAGGGTCGGCGTCCATGGATCGCACGGATGGACTATTTCATCGCCAACTATGACCGGATCGCGCTGGCGACGGCGCGGCATCTGGAGATTTGCGCCCTTTCGGTCGTGCTGGCGCTGGCTCTGGGCATTCCGCTCGGCATCCTGGCGGCCAAGGTCAGACCGCTGTCCTTCGTCATCCTCGGCACGGTCAGCGTCATCTACACCGTGCCGACGCTGGCGATGTTCGGCCTCATGATTCCGGTGCTGGGCCTCGGCTTCGTGCCGGCGATCGCGGCCATCGTCCTCTATTCGCTGCTGCCGGTGGTGCAGAATACCTATACCGGCATCGTCAATGTGCCCGCCCATACCAGGGAGGCGGCCCGCGGCCTCGGCATGAGCGAGGCGCAGATCCTGTGGCGCGTGGAACTGCCGCTGTCCTTGCCCGTTCTCTCGGCCGGCATCCGGACGGCGGTGGTGAACGCCGTCGGCATGGGAACGCTGGCCTCGCTGATCGGCGCCGGCGGCCTGGGCGATCTCATCTTCCGCGGTATTTCCACCGTGTCGCTGGTCGTCGTTCTGGCGGGCAGCATCCCCGTGGTCGTCATCGCGGTTCTCGCCGATATGCTGCTGCGCTCTGTCGAGGCGCGAGCGGAACAGCAGACACGGGCGCGTGCCGCAGGCGGCGCGCCATGAGTTTCCCGCTCTATCTCTCCATCTTCGGCGGGATGATCGCCGACCTGCTGGTCAAACACATCCTTCTTTTCCTGGTGGCGCTGTCCGGTGCCACCGTTGCAGGCATCCTGGCGGGCATCGCCGTCTACCGGCTGCGTGCTGCCCGGGCCATCGTGCCCGTCATGAACGTGCTTCAGGCGACGCCGGAGATCGTTCTGCTGGCGATCTGCATTCCGTTCCTCGGCATTGGCTATGTCGGGGCCCTGGTGCCGCTGTTCATCAAGGGCATCCTGCCGGTGATGCAGAACACGCTGAGCGGCCTGCGCAGCGTCGAGCCCGGCCTGAAAGAGGCGGCACGTGGCATGGGCATGTCCGACCGGCAAACCCTGTTGCGGGTGGAACTCATCAACGCGGCACCGGTCATCATCGCCGGCATCCGCATCTCCGCCATCATGCTGGTCTCCGTCATCACGCTGACGGCCTATATTGGTGTCGAAAGTCTCGGTACGCTGATTCTCCAGGGCATTGCGCGCATGGACGCCAACGCTCTTCTTGTCGGCTCGGGTCTTTCGGCGCTGCTCGCCGTCATCGTCAACCAGATCATGATCCTCCTGGAGAAGGTAGCAATGCGCCTGGCAGGGAGAAGCAGATGAGCGACGCCGCGATCGAATTCCGCACGGTAACGAAACGGTTCGACGCGGCCGCGAAGCCGGCCGTGGACCGGCTCGATCTCGAAATCCGCCGGGGCGAGACCGTCGCCCTGATCGGCGCGTCCGGCTGCGGCAAGACGACGACGCTCAAGATGATCAATCGGCTGATCGAGCCGACGAGCGGAACAATCCTGGTTACGGGCAAGGACGTCCACGAAATCCCCGTTCTGGAACTGCGCCGCTCGCTGGGCTACGTCATCCAGCAGGTCGGTCTGTTTCCTCACATGACGGTGGCCAGCAACATCGCCGTCGTTCCCCAACTGCTCGGATGGGACAGGCAGCGCATCGCCGCGCGTGTCGACGAACTGTTGACGCTCGTCCATTTGCCGCCCGCCGAGTATCGGCACCGGCGGCCCGTCGAGCTTTCCGGCGGCCAGCAGCAGCGCGTCGGCGTGGCGCGTGCGCTCGCCGCCGATCCGCCCATCCTTCTGATGGACGAGCCGTTCGGTGCGCTCGATCCGATCACGCGGGCCAGCCTGCAGTGCGAAGTGCTGGAAATCCAGCGCAAGTTGAGGAAGGCGATCGTCATCGTCACCCACGACATGGAGGAGGCGATCCGCCTCGGCGATCGCATCGTGGTGATGGAGGAGGGACGCATCGCCCAGTCCGGGACGCCGGCCGAACTGCTGATGAGACCGGCCACTCCGTTCGTGGCGAGCCTGCTCGGCGAGGATCGGGCCATCAAGTTGCTTCAGACGATGACCGTCGGTGACCTGATGTCGGCAGGGCGCGGCGACGCTCCGGCCGATGCGCCGCGCCTCGACCGCTTGTCGACTCTTCACGACGCGCTGGGCGCGTTTCTGGCGAGCGGCCGGAGCGAACTGGTCGTGACCGACGAGGCGGGGACGGCAGTAGGCAGGCTTGCCCGCGACCGGCTGTTCGAACTGCAGGCGGCGCGAGCTTGAGACCGCCTTTGCGCATCGCGTTGGCGCAGACGGGCGGCCAGCCCGGTTCGATCGAGGGGTCGCTTGCAGAACTCGCGAGGCATGCCGCCGACGCGGCCAAGGCAGGTGCTGCCTTCCTGCTGCTGCCCGAACTCGCCTTGTCCGGCTATGGCGATCCCGCAAAGACACGCAGCCTCGCTCTCACCGTCGACACGGCCACCGCGCGCGTCGGCGCGATCGCAAGGTCGCATGGCATCGGCATCCTCGTCGGCTATTGCGAGAAGTTCGCGGAAGGCCATGCCAACGCCGCGCTGCTCGTCGCAGCGGATGGACGGCGGCTGCTCAACTACCGCAAGATGCATCTCTGGGGCGCCTATGAGGAAGCGATCTTCACGCCGGGCGGGCCGGGCGAGGTGATCGACCTTTGCGAAGGCATCAAGGCGGGCGTGCTGATCTGCTTCGATCTCGACCATCCCGTGACCGCGCAGGATCTCGTCGCGCGTGGCGCCGATGTCGTGCTCGTGCTCAGCGGCACGACGAAGCCCTATGGCGTGGTGCCGCTGGTCCAGGTCCCGGCGCGTGCCTACGAGAACTCGGTGTTCGTCGCCTTCTGCGACCAGGCCGGGCCGCAGAACGGTTGTGACTTCGTTGGCCTGAGCACGGTCGCCGCGCCCGACGGCTCCGTGCTCGCGAGAGCGGGCGCGGCTGCGGGCGAACTCGTCTTCGCCGACCTCGATCCAACCGCGTACGACGCCTATCGCAGCGCCCACCGCTACGCCGACCAGTTGCGGCGCGACCTTTATCCGGCGCCGCAACGGCTCAGGGACTTGAGATGAACACCTTTCGTGACGTCTTCCCGCACACGGTGCGAGAGATCGAAAACGCCTGGATACCGATGCCGGATGGCGTTCGGCTGGCCGCCCGCATCTGGCTGCCGGCCGATGCCGAGGCCTCGCCTGTGCCTGCGATCCTCGAGTTCATCCCCTACCGCAAGCGTGACGGCATGGCCCATCGCGACGAGATGATGCATCCGTGGTTCTCAGGCCATGGCTATGCGGCCGTTCGAGTCGATCTGAGGGGTTCGGGCGACTCCGAAGGGCTGCTCGAGGACGAATACGCCCCTCAAGAACAGGAGGACGGGCTCGCCGTCATCGACTGGATCAGTCGTCAGCCCTGGTGCAGCGGCAATGTCGGGATGATCGGCATTTCCTGGGGCGGCTTCAACGGCCTGCAGATCGCCGCGCGCCGGCCGCCGGCGCTGAAGGCGGTCGTGACCGTCGGCTCGACCGACGATCGCTATGGAGATGACGTCCACTACATGGGTGGCGCCCAGCTCAGCGCCAATTTCACCTGGGCGCAGACCTTCTTCTCCGACCTGACGCGGCCGCCTGATCCCGCGATCGCGGGCGAGCGGTGGCGCGAGATGTGGCTTGACAGGCTCGCCAACCAGACCTTCCTGATCGAGCGTTGGCTCGCGCATCCCACTCGGGACGCTTACTGGCGTCACGGCTCGGTCTGTGAGGACTACGCGGCCGTCGAATGCGCAGTGATGGCGGTCGGCGGCTGGACCGATTCCTACACCAACGCCGTCCTGCGCCTGCTTGCCGGCCTCGCTTCGCCGCGGCGCGGTATCATCGGTCCGTGGGGCCACGACTATCCGCACACCGCCGTTCCCGGCCCGGCCATCGGCTTTCTGCAGGAATGCCTGCGCTGGTGGGACCACTGGCTGAAGGACAAGCCGACGACCGCAATGGAGGAGCCGTTGCTGAGGGTTTATGTCCAGCGCGATCTGCCAACTGCGCCGGATCATGATTTCCGGGATGGCGAGTGGATCGGGATGGACGATCTCGGTCCGCATGCGGTGCGCGGCTTTCATCTCGGCGACGGCAGCCTGGACGACGCGCCATCGCCCTCACTTTCGTTCGACACCTGCTCGCCGCAGACGCTCGGCTGGACCGCGGGCGAGTGGTGCGCCTATGGCGCATGCGCCGACCAGCCGGCGGATCAGGCGGTCGAGGACGGCCAGTCGCTCTGTTTCGACACGCCGCCTTTGGCCGAAGACCTGGAGATAATGGGCGCGCCGATACTGCGGCTGCGAGTCGCCTCGTCCGGCGATCAGGGCATCTTGATCGTCCGCCTCAACGAGGTCGACGCGGCCGGCCGTTCTGCGCGTGTCACCTATGGCGTACTCGACCTGCGTTACAGGAGCGGTTTTAGCGAGCCGACGTCGCTAAAGCCGGGCACGCCGATGGACGTTGCCGTTCGCCTCTGCGACACCGCCTATCGCTTCCGGGCCGGCACGCGCATCCGCCTCGCCCTTTCCACCTCCTACTGGCCGACGGTCTGGCCGGCCGACGAAGACGTGACGCTCACGGTCGAAACCGGCCCTTCGGTGCTGGACCTGCCGCTGCTCGACCGCGCAAAATGTCGGCCGGAGCCGGTAGCCTTCTCCCCGCCGGAAGCGTCGCGTCCGCATGCGCACCGCACCGTCGAGCCCGGCGAGATGCGGCGTACGCTCAGCCGCGACTTCATCACCGGCGAGGAAATGCTGGAAGTCGTCGTGGACGACGGGCTGCGGAAGATAGAGGCGCACGGACTGGAGTTCAGCCGTCGCTGCGTCGAACGTTACTTCGCCAGGCCTTTCGATCCGTCCACGTTGCGCATCGAGGCGGACTGGACCTTGTCTCTCGGACGTGGCGACTGGCGCATTCGCACGGAAACGCAGGCCACGATGCGGCGCGTCGAGAAGAGCTTCGCGGTCGACTGCAAGGTTCGCGCTTTTCAAGGAGACGAGAAGGTTTTTGAACGGGAGTATTTGTCTGGGCCACGCACGTGAGCGCTCACGTATCGCTGCCGGACAGGAGCAGTCCAAAATCCTGCGTTAACATCCGTCCAGAAATCACTTTCAGGTCGCTTCGAGCACCATGTTGAGGGGGGTCTGGGTCGCTCGCCGGACATGCGTGAAGCCGCCGGACCGGATCACTTCGGTAAGCCGTTTCTCTCCCGCCTGTGCGCCAAGCGCGAGCCCCGTCTCCTGCGCCAGCGAGGTGGGCACGCAGATCATCGTCGAGGCTGAGTAATAGAGCCGTCCAACCGGGTTGATGTTGTCTTCCAGCGTGTCGCCGGCCATCGGCTCGACGACCATCCACGTGCCGCCGCCTTTCAGCGCCTTCCTGATATGTGCAGCCGCCGCCTTGGGGTCGCCCATGTCGTGCAGGCAGTCGAAGCAGGTGATCAGATCGAAATCGCGCCCCTCGAAGTCCTGCGCCAGGCCGACCTCGAACTGCAGGTTCGCCAACCCGTGCGCCCGGGCGTGCGCGCTCGCGGCGGCTATCGAAGCCGGATGAAAATCGTAGCCGATAAAGCGAGAGTCGGGGAACGCCTGGGCCATCAGGATGGTGGACAGGCCGTGCCCGCATCCCACATCGGCCACGTTCGCACCCGCCTTCAACCTGTCGACGACCCCGTCGAGCGCCGGCAGCCAGTCCTGCACGAGGGCATTTACGTAGCCCGGCCGGAACAGCCGCGCCACTGCGCAGAACATGCAGCCGGCCTGATCGCCCCAGGCGACGCCTCGTCCGGTCTTGAACGCCGACTGCACCTTCGGCTGGTTCTCGACCATCGCCGCGGCGGTATCGAACGCGCCGATCAGATTGACCGGGCTGTCGGGCTCGGCAAAGACGAATGCCTGCTCGGGCGTCAGCGAGAACTGCCCGTCCTCGTAATGCACGTAGCCCGAGGCCGTCTGTGCGGAAAGCCACTCGCGTACGTAGCGCGGCGCACATCCGGCGGCTTTGGCAAGCGCTTCGGCGTTCGCCGGTCCGGCCTCCTTGAGGGTCTTGTACAAGCCGAGCGCGTCTCCGATCCGCACCAGCGGCACGCTGAC
This sequence comes from Rhizobiaceae bacterium, assembly GCA_023953845.1. NCBI lineage: Bacteria > Pseudomonadati > Pseudomonadota > Alphaproteobacteria > Hyphomicrobiales > Rhizobiaceae > Rhizobiaceae bacterium. The sequence continues at coordinate 1,847,632 of JAMLJC010000001.1, forward strand.
TGCTCCGCCGAGATCGCCAAGGACGCGGCCAACGAGTTCATTGAGGGTGGTTTCGTCAAGTTGTGCCATGTTCGGGTTCCTCCTTGCGTCGGAGAGCGTCTTGCTGCTCCGTCAGTCCAAGGATGAGGCCCGCCGTGTCGGCGGACATGAGGCGGCAGTCCCGCCCATATAAGAAAATCCGGCGACGGAGGGGACAGATGTCCCGCATGCGGGGCTGACTACGGTGTCAATCCGCCTGAGGCGGTCGCTCCCTGCCGGACAGCGTCATGACGATCGCCTGAGACCGGCTGTGCACGCCGAGCTTGCTGAAGATCACGGATAGCTGGTTGCGCACGGTCTTCACGCTCTTGCCGAGGCGTTCTGCGATCGCGCGGTTGTCGAGCCCTTCGGCGACGAGTTCCAGCAGGGCCGCCTCCGCGGATGTCAGGCCGGCCTCACGGATGGCGCGCGGTTGCACGGGTCGATCCTGGCCGAGGAAGGCGGCAAGCTCGGCCTGGAACGCCGCCCACGCCGGTTCGTCCGGCAGGAGCACATGGTTCTTGCTTTCCAGCGGCACGAAGCGCGCACCCGGAATAGCAGCCGCAAGCTTGCAGCCTTCGTCGAACGGCACGCGCATGTCGCCGCGGCAATGCGCGATCAGCGTAGGGACGCGGAGCTTCGCCGCGAGGTTCGACACGTCGATCCGCTGCATCTCCCAAAGCAGTTGCGCGGCGACGTCAGCGGTTGCCGTCACCCTCTCGAGATCGCCCCACCAGCGATGCTGTTCAGGCGTCCCGTCGGGTATGAACAGATTGGTGAAGAACTGGCAGAACGCCGGATTGTCGCGTCCCCAGCCGATGCGAACGAAGTTGACGAGGGTTTCGGCCTCCAGCAACTCGGCCTCCGTCTGCGCCCGAACCCGCATGCCCTGACCGTAGGCGTTGAGGAGCACCAGATGCGATACGCGCTCGGGATGCCTCAGGGCATATACGATGGCGAGGGCGCCGCCCTGTGAAAGTCCGAGGAGGACGAAGCGCGGGTCCTCGATTGATGCGGCCACTGCGTCCATGTCGGCATGCCACGCTTCGATGGACAGGTCGGAGACATGCCGGTCCGAAAGTCCGCAGCCGCGCGGATCGTAACGCACGAACCGGTTGCGGGCAGAAAGCGCCTGCAGCCACGGCCGCCAGATCGGGCTTTCGAGATCGTAGTCTACATGGCTCAGCCAGTGGGCCGCCCGAAGGATCACCTGTCCCTCGCCACAAGACGCCACGGCGATGCGAGTGCCGTCGGCAGAGGTGCAGAACCGTATGCTCTGGCCGAGTTTCATTGCTCAAGGATATCGTAGCGGAAAGGCGCGCAACAGGCAGGCGGATGCCTTTTCCTGCGGCGGCGGCTTCCAGAAGCTGGGAGGGAACGTGGTCCAGGTGTCCGGGCGAATCCAAGCCGGGTTGTGACTAACTCCCAGCAAAGGTGCGACACGGATTTTCCTGGCTGGAAAGCCGCACTTTAGCGATCCTGTGCTCCGAGTGCGGCTGGGCGGACAAAAATCGAGAACAGCTCCCTCTGGGAGGAAATGCGCATTTTGGCGTAAATGTTCTTGCGGTGGATGCGAACGGTGCCGGCCGATATGTTGAGGAGATTGGCAATCGACTCGGACGAATGCCCCTCCAGGACCAGGCCGACGACCTCGAGTTCGCGCGGCGTAAGGGGCGGCATCCCGCGGGTTCTGAGCGCCTCCTGAACGGTCCGGCGCAGAACCTCTTTGTCGTCTTCCTCATGACCCGCCGTCCTCAGACGTTCGTCGGTGCGCCAATGCGCCTCTGCGATGCGCCTGACGAGCGGCTCCACTGCACGCAGAACCCGCATGTCATGTACCGAAAAAGCTGGCTGGCTCGGGGCGCGCATCAACGAGGTCACGATCATCCAGCTATCCTTGCCGGGAATGAAAAACGCGACCTCGTCTACCGGGCCGGTCTGGATGTAGTAGGATTTGTAGTACTCGCTCTTGTAGAACTGATCCGGCGCCAGATCAGCGAGCCTGTAGAGACCTGATCTGATTCCGTTGGCGGTGGCTTTATACATCGGGTCGAGGAGATAAGGGCCGATCTCATACTCCTTGACATGGATATCGAATTGTCTTGGCCCGAATGTATGATGCAGGCAGACGGGCTTGGCCGACCCGCTATAGGCAAAGCTGACAGTATAGTCGTAGGGAGCCAGACGCCGGACGGTCGAGGCGAATGCTCCCGGGAAGTCGTGACTTCCCACCTGGGACAGAAGTTCGCCGAGCGCGGCGAACCATTCCGGCTGGGAAAGGAGCTGCCTGCCTGACGTCCCTTCGGAACTTACCGCCGCCACGCTCGCCTCCTACCGCAAAACGCATATGCCTTTTGGATTACACTGAATGGGAAATATCCCACGAGCGGCACCTTCTTATAGGCTTCGCTCAGTTTGTGGAATATGCCTCTGCCGGCACCTGTCGCCTTGGAGGCTCACGTCGGTTGCATATGCTGCTAACCCCCGGGCTTGCTCCAGTTGCTTCTCCGGCGTTTGTGCGAAACATGGCTCGGAGACCTTTCCTCCGGGAATTGGAGGACGCATTGGCTCCATAGGCAGCACTGCGAACCAGCCGTTTCTCACGCGCACCGGCGGCGAGATACGTGCAGCGTTCCCGCGATAGCGTCCGAGTGCTTTCTAAAAACAGTCTCGATCGCAGGATTCGGCCGAACGCAAGGCCGTCGGCCGCGCATGAAAAGAACAACCAACCACAGGGGAAGTGCGATGCTTGGAATCAACTCAAAACTGCGTACGTTCGCAGCGGTATCGGCGCTGTCGACGTTTGCCGTGTTCGGTGTTGTCGGCGCAGCGGGCGCATGGTCGCTGGAGGAAGCGGCGGCGCCGTACAAGGGTGTCACGATCCGCACCATCGGCGAGGCCCTTCCGCCCCTGGAGGCGATGAAGAAGCTGGCTCCCGAATTCGAGAAGCGCACGGGCATCACGGTCGAGATCGAGATGTACGAGCACTCCGAGGCGGTGAGCAAGGTGATGCTCGATCTCAACTCGAAGCGCGGCCGCTACGATTTCATCATTCAGCCGCATCGCGAGCTGGGCAAGTTCGTCACCAACGGCCATGTGGAGCCGGTGGAGAACTTCATGAGCTCTCCGATCTTGCGCGATCCGGACTTCAAGCCGGAGGAACAGCTCTATCAGGGACTGTGGAAGGAAATCTCCTGGTATGACGGCAAGCCCTACGGCTTCCCGTTCACCGCGTTGACGATGTACGCTTGGTACCGGTCTGATCTTCTGAACGATCCCAAGGAGAAGGAGGGCTTCAAGGCGAAGTACGGCTACGACCTCGGGCCGGCACAGGACTGGAAGCAGTACCACGATATTGCCGAGTGGTTCACCCGTCCGGACCAACAGCTTTACGGCACCGCGCTGCAGGGCAAGCGCCATGAGGCTCTCTGGTACGAGTGGCTGAATTTCCTCTATTCCTACGGCGGCGACATGCTCGAGGTGAAGTCGGGTTCGGAATGCGGCCCGGTCATCGTCAACAGCCCGCAGGCCATCGCCGCCACCGAATACTACAAGAGCCTCATGCAGTTCTCGCCACCGGACACTCTCAATTACTTCTGGGACGACGTGATGGCGCTGATGCAACAGGGCAAGGTCGCCGAGCTCATCATGTGGAACGACGCGACTTATGCCGTGGCGGTGGACGAGGCTGCCTCGACCGTGGTCGGCAAGATGGGCTTCGACCTCGTTCCGCAGGGCGACGGCGGCAAGGTGGCTCAGGTCGAGGGCTGGACCTATCTCGTTCCCTCCTCCTCCAAGAACAAGGAAGCGGCCTACCTCTTCATCCAGTGGATGATGGCCTACGAGCAGCAGCTGAACCAGCACCTCAACGGCGGCGCCACTGCGCGCCCGGATGTCTACGCTTCCGCCGAGGTCCAGAAGCTGCCCTATTCCCAGGCGTCGATGGGGTCGAACGAGGTTGCCAGGCCGAAGCCCACGATCCCGCAGTCGAGCGAGATGACCGATATCCTCGTGCGCGAGCTCTCTTCCTACCTTGCCGACGAGAAGTCCGCCAAGGAGGCGCTCGACCAGTCGGCCAAGGAGATATCGGCGCTGCTGGGTTCCTGCGCGCCGATGAAGTATCCTGTCCAGTGACAAGGGCGGCTTGTGCAATCCTTCCCGTGGGGCCGGGCCCCACGGGAGACGACTAGGCGAATGATGTCTGGAAATCAGCCTTCCCGGGGACTGTTCCTGCTCGATCGCGGTGCATCGCTGCCGCTGATCCTGCCGGCGACGCTGCTCGTCGTCGTCTTCCTCGTCGGACCGTTCTACTACATGGCCTACACCGCCATGACCGACCTGAGCTTCGCCAATCCGGACCAGAAAGGCGCGTTCATCGGCTTCGACAATTTCCGCAGGCTTGTCCGGGACGATCCCATCTTCTGGGGTTCGTTCTGGCTCACCATCCGTTTCGTGGTTGTCAGCGTGGCCGTCGAGTTCGTGCTGGGCTTTGCCCTGGCCTGGCTCATCTGGCGCTTTATCGACCGGCAGCGGCTTCTTACCACGTTGCTGCTGGTGCCGATGATGCTGGCGCCCGTCGCTGTGGGCCTCATCTGGCGGCTGCTGCTGCAGGGCGATTTCGGCATGGCGACCTACTATCTGCGGGCAGTCGGGGTGTTGTCGCCGGCGAGCGCCGTGTTTTCCTCGCCAAGCCTGGTCATGCCGACAATCATCGCCATCGACGTCTGGCAATGGACGCCCTTCGTGACATTAATCATCCTCGCCGGATTGATGAGCCTGCCGCGATCGCCCTTCGAGGCGGCGACGATGGACGGAGCCGGGCCATGGCGCCAGTTCGTCGATATCATGCTCCCCCTGCTGCGGCCCATCATTGCCCTGGTGCTCCTGCTGCGCGGCATCGATGCCTTCAAGGAATTCGACAAGGTTTTCATCATGACCGGAGGGGGACCGGGCACCGTATCGGAATTGCTGTCGATCTACGCTTATCGCGTGAACTTCAAGAACTGGAACCTCGGCTATGGGGCCGCGGTCTCCTTCATGGTCTATCTCGTCGTGCTCATACTGTGCTCGGTCTTCTACAAGGCCGTGTACTGGAAGTCGGCGACGGCGAGGGCGTAGGTCGATGAACCGGCCCTACAGGATCCTGGCGATAGGCGTTCTGGCCTGTGTGCTGGTGATGGCGCTGACACCCTACGTCTGGATGCTGCTCACTTCCTTCAAGGGAAGGCTGGACATCCTGTCGCCTCAGCCGACCTGGTTCTTCACGCCCACGCTCGCCAACTATCCGGCGGTCTTCATCGACAAGGACTATCTGCCGCTCGTCTACAACTCGCTCGCCATCTCGCTGGGCACCACCACGCTGTCGATACTCATCGGCGCACCGGCCGCTTATGTATTCGCGCGCTCGGACTTCGCGGGCAAGGAGGACCTGTTTTTCTTCTTCCTCACGACGCGCATGGCTCCACCCATATCGATCGCCGTCCCCCTCTTCCTCTTTTTCACGACTCTTGGGCTGACGGACACGATCTACGCTGTCGTGATCGCCCATACGAGCTTCAACCTCTCGCTGGTGGTATGGATGATGCGGGGCTTCTTTGCCGAGATTCCCAAGGAGATCGACGAGGCGGCCATGATGGATGGGCGCTCGAGGCTCGGCGCCTTTGTCCGCGTCATCGTCCCCCTCGCCGCGCCCGGTCTCGCGGCGACGGCCGTGTTGTGCTTCATCCTGTCGTGGAACGAATTCCTCTACGCCTTCATCCTCGTTGCTTTCGAGGGACGGCCGCTGACGGTCGGCATTCCGGGTCTCATCACCCCGCACGGCACCTTGTGGGGACAGGTCGCGGCGGTTGCGGTCGTCGCGACCCTGCCGATCCTGGTTTTCACCTTTCTTGTTCAGAAACACCTCGTTCGCGGCCTGACCTTCGGCGCGGTGAAGGGCTGAGGTCACGGTCGGAGCGCTCTATGGCGGTATCTTTCAAGGAAGTGACGAAACGGTTCGCGGACGGAACGATCGCGCTCGACCGCCTGAACCTCGACTTTGAGCGCGGCGAGTTCGTTGTGCTGCTGGGACCCTCGGGTTCCGGCAAGACGACGGCATGCCGCCTGCTCGCCGGGCTTGAAACGCCGTCGAACGGCAGCATCGAGATCGACGGCAAGGATATAACCGATGTGCCGCCGCGTTTCCGCGGAATCGGCATGGTGTTCCAGAACTACGCCCTCTACAGCCACAAGAGCGTCTTCGAGAATATCGCCTATCCCTTGCGTATCCGTAAGGTCGCCCCTGCCGAGATCGATCGTCAGGTGAGGGGCGTGGCTGAACTCCTACGGATCGAGGGCTATCTGCACCGCAAGCCCGCCCAGCTCTCGGGCGGCCAGGCGCAGCGCGTCGCGGTGGCGCGCGCGCTCGTCTGGGAACCCGCGATCTGTCTGATGGACGAACCGCTCTCCAATCTCGACGCCCTGTTGCGCCTGCATATGCGCACCGAACTCAACCGTCTCCACAGGAAGCTCGACAAGACTTTCGTGTTCGTCACTCACGACCAGGAAGAGGCCATGACCCTGGCCACCCGTATCGCTGTGCTGAAGGACGGCAGGCTTGTCCAGTTCGACGAACCTCGCGCCATATACCGCCGACCGGCCAATCGTTTCGTCGCCGGGTTCATGGGGCGGCCCGCAATGAACACGATCGACGGAATTGTCGAGGGCGGCGTCTTTCGTTGCGATGCGGTCGTCTGTCCCGTGGAGTGCCCTGACGGGCCTGTGACGTTGGGCATAAGGCCCGAGCAGATCGAGTTTGCAGATCCGGCGGCGCCCGGAGCCGTGCGGCTGACCGTGGATGTGAAGGAAGCGATCGAACCGGACACACTGCTGATTTTCCAGCTCGGCGGCGGTACGGCCGTCACACTGCGAACCCAGAAGAACTGCGATGCGATCGAGCCCGGTCAGCCGGTCTTCCTGACCTTTCCCCGGGATGCGCTGCACTATTTCGACGCTGCAACCGGACAGAGGCTGAGGTGACGCCCACAAGCTTCGTCCCGCTGCTCCTTGCGGCAATCGTCTGGCTCGTCTTCTGGGGCGTGAACCGCTCGCGAAAATGGTTCACCCCCGGTGAGGTCATCTTCTGGGATGCTATCGTCCTCATCCTCATTCAACTCGTGTGGCTGCGATGGTTCTGAAGAGGTCCGCGATCGTGACCCTTCGGGGAGAAGCACGATGACATCGCCCCCGCGCTGGCGCCGCTTCGACGAATGGGACGCGCGACCGCTGCGTCACGACCAGTTCGCCGCCGAGGACCCGGAAGCGGGATTCTCGACCTTCCACAGCCCGTGGGATCCGGCTCCATCGGCGCGTGTCGAAAACGGCCGCGTCGTCGAGATCGACGGCAAGCCCGAAGCGGACTTCGACATACTGGACGCATTCATCGCCGCCCATCACCTCGATCAGGACGCAATCGGCGAGGCGATGGCGATGGATTCGGCCCAGATCGCCCGCATGCTCGTCGATATCAATGTGCCGCGTCAGAAGCTCGAACGGCTCGCCCGAGGCATGACGCCGGCGAAGCTCGTATCGGTGGTGGCGGAGATGTCCTCACTGGAGCTTACCTTCGCCTATTCCAAGATGCGGCAGCGCCAGACGCCTGGAAACCAGGCGCACGTCACCAACGCCAAGGACGACCCTCTCCAGCTGGCGGCCGATTCTGCTGTCGCGGTTGCGCTCGGCTTCGATGAAATCGAAACCACGATGCGGGTCGCATCCAACTCCTGGGCCAATGCGATGGCCTGCGCCGTGGGTGCCGCGGTCGGACGCGGCGGCGTGCTGTTCCAGTGCTCGATCGAGGAGGCCGAGGAACTGCGCATCGGAATGGCCGGCTTCACGTCCTACGCCGAGACGGTGTCGGTCTACGGCACGGAAGCTGCCTTCGTGGACGGCGACGATACGCCGTGGTCGAAAGCGTTCCTGACCGCCGCCTATGCTTCGCGCGGCATCAAGGCGCGCTGTACGTCCGGCGCCTCTGCCGAACTCCTGATGGGTTTTCACGAGCGCCGGTCGGTGCTTTACCTCGAGGCGCGCTGTCTCTGCCTGCAGCGCGCCATGGGCGTTCAGGGAACGCAGAACGGCGGCATCGACGGCGCGCCTTTGACGGTGTCGATGGCCGGCGGCATGCGCGAGCTGATGGCGGAAAACCTCATCGCCGTCTGGCTCGGGCTCGAATGCGCCTCGGGCAACGACACGCGCGTCAGCGAATCCGAGATCCGCATCGGCGCCAAGATCACGCCCTTCCTGATGGCGGGGTCGGACCTGCTCTGCTCGGGCTTCGGCTCGATCCGCAAATACGACAATTCCTTCAATCCCTCTCTTTTCAACGGAGAGGATATCGAGGATTTCCTCGCGCTGCAGCGCGACTTCGAAGCCGATGGCGGACTGACTCCGGTCGAGGAGGGCGACATGCGCGAATTGCGCATGCGCGCTGTCCACGCCATCGCGGCGGTTTTCGAGGAGCTGAAGCTCGCCGGCGTGCCGGAAAGCTGGATGCTTTCGGTCGCTGCGGCTTCGGGGTCGCTCGAGACGGAGACATTCTCGACCCGCGAAATCACGCGCATCAGCGAGGCGATCCGGGACAGGGGATTGACGGCTGTCGACGTCGTGCGGGCGCTTCAGCGGCGCGGCTTTGTCCGCGAAGCCGAGAACCTTCTCCTGATGCTGCGGCAGCGCATTTCCGGCGATTACCTGCAGACGTCGGCGATCCTGCGCGAGGGCAGGGTGATCAGCGCGCTGAACGACCCCAACGACTATCGTGGTCCGGGCAGCGGCTATCGCATGCCCGATGCGCGCTGGGAGGCGGTGCGCGGCGTGCGCGATCTTCAGACGCGCGAGAAGGTGCTGGAGCGCGAGCGCCGCATCGATCCGACCGCCGCGCCCTGGTTGACCGCTATGGGGGACGCCCGCAAGGGCAGTGATCCGCGCGAGGTGGTCATAGGCCTGAGTCCCGCCTTCGGCAACGAGCTGACGCAGACGACGGCCGGGCACGATTTGATCGACGTGGTGCTGGCGCTGACTGACGGCGTGCGCGAGGGCGGCGGCGTGCCGCGGTTGATCCGCATACGCCACACCGCCGACACCTCCTTCCTCGGCCTGACGGCGGCCCGCCTGTCCGGCTCGGGCTACGCCATCGGCATCCAGGCCAAGGGCACGGCGGTCATCCATCGTGCCGACCGCCTGCCGCATATGAACATCGAGCTGTTTTCCAACGCGCCGGTGACGACGCTGGAACATTACAGGGCGATGGGGCGCAACGCGGCGCTCTATGCGAACGGCGACACGCCGGAACCGATCCTCGTACCCGTCGACGGTCAGGCGCTGAGCGCGCGCTATCATGTTCGCGTCGCCATGCTCTACGCCATCGAGACGGGTCTGGTCGCGCCGGACGCCCCGCCGCTCGATCTCGCCATGAGCATCGGCCAGGGAGGACCGTCGGAATGAACTCGCCACTGGACCTCTACCCGATTTCCGAGAAGGCGCCGGAGCAGGCCGTCTCGGCTTCGGGCCTGTCGCTTGATCGCTTGACGCTTGACGCCGTCGTTTCCGGACGCATAGGCGCGGCCGACATACGCATCTCGGCGGAGGTGCTGAGGCTTCAGGCCGGGATTGCGCGTGCCGCCGGCCGCGATCGGCTGGCCCTTAATTTCGAGCGCGCCGCCGAACTGGTGACGGTGCCGCAGGATGTCATCCTGGAAACATACGAGATGATGCGGCCGGGCCGCGTCTCGGACGCCGGCCTGCTTGCCGCTCGCGCTGAGATGCTGCGGCGCGACTACGGCGCCCATGCGATCGCGACGCTGATCGACGAGGCTGTCGCTGTCTACGAACGCCGAAATCTGTTTCGCCGGCGATATTGAGAAGGAGGTGCCGATGATTCTTGAGGGACGCACGGCGATCGTCACGGGGGCAGGCTCCGGCATCGGGCGCGCTGGATCGGAAGCCATGGCGCGCGAGGGGGCGATCGTCGTGGTGACCGATCGTGACCTGGAAGCTGCGCAGGCGACTGTCGAGCGCATTGCCGGCATGGGCGGCCGGGCGGAGGCCTGCAGACTGGATGTGACCGACGACGCTGCAGTCGTCGCGCTTATCGGCGACGTCGCCGATCGGCTCGGCCGGATCGACATTCTGCACAATCATGCTGGCGTGCAGGTTGCCGGTAGCGTGGAGGAAATTGACGGCACCGGCTTCGATCGCTCGTGGGCCGTCAACGTCCATGCCCAATTCATCGCGTGCCAGGTAGTTCTTCCCATCATGAAGAAGCAGGGGGGCGGCGTGATCCTCAATACGTCGTCGAACTCCGGCGTATTCCTTGATCGCGCCATGACCGCCTACATCACCAGCAAGGCCGCGTCGATCACCATGACGCGCCAGATGGCCCTCGACGTTGCCCGGTACGGGATACGCGTCAACGCCCTGTGTCCCGGCTGGGTCGATACGCCTTTCAACGACCCTTACACGAAGCAGCTTGGCGGTCGCGAAGCTTTGGAGCACGCGATCGCAAAGATCGTGCCGATGGGGCGCTTTGCGACGGTGGACGAGATCGCTGAAGTGATCCTGTTCATGGTTTCCGATCGCTCGTCCTACATGACGGGCCACGCATTGGTCGCCGACGGCGGCGAATCGCTGGCTGGCGGGACCAATTCAGGCGACTGAGAATCGAGTTAGCACTCTAGCCGCATCGATGGTGGACGTCGGCTGGCCGCGCCTCGCGGAAGGCGCGCGGTTCGCGCCCGTAAAGACCCACGGCCCTGTTGGTCGATACTATTCCGGCAATGGCAAGAGGTTCGCCCCACGCTTCGCAGGCCTCTTGGGGTTGGCCGCTAAGGCAGGCTGCGATCGTCTCCCCACCGTTGCCGCAGCCGCTGCGTCTGTTGGCTCTTCGCACCTGCACAAAAATATGCCAAACGCCATTCCGCCAGCAGATGACGCTGGGGAAGGAGGGTCCTTTGAGCGCGACTGCTCATACGAAGGCGACCACGCCGCCCGATATTCGCGCGCGCAAGGGCCTCACGCCGCTCGTTTGTCTGACGGCATATACCACACCGGTCGCGAAGCTGGTCGATCGGCATTGCGACATCGTCCTTGTCGGTGACAGCGTCGGCATGGTGATGAGGAGGGTCCGGAGCAGGCCTTTCGCAATGCGGCAAGGCTCATGGCTGAGACCGGCTGCGCGGCGGTCAAGCTGGAGGGGGGCGAGAATCTGGCCTCCACCATCGGCTTTCTCGCCACCCGCGGCATCCCGGTCATGGCTCATATCGGCCTGACACTGCAGGCGGTGAACACCTTCGGCGGCTATCGCGTGCAGGGACGCGGAGACGATGCCGACAGGATACGGTGTGACGCGGCAGCCATTGCCGATGCGGGTGCGTTCTCGGTGGTGCTTGAAAAAGTGCCCGAGCCACTCGCCAGGCAGATCACCGCCGGGATCGCCATTCCAACTATTGGCATCGGGGCCTCGCCGGCCTGTGACGGCCAGATTCTCGTCGTCGACGACATGCTCGGCCTGTTCGAAGCCTTCAGGCCTAAATTCGTCAAACGATATGCTGAACTCGCCGATGAGGCAGAGACCGCGATCTCGGCCTATGCGCGCGAAGTCCGAGCGGCGCTTTCCGGCAGCCGAGCACGTCTTCGGCGAACTGCCAAAGGGTATTGATGCCAACAGCCCCAAGGGTGGAGGGACTGCATGAGTGTGTCTGTCGCACGGACGGTTGCCGACCTGCGCGCGATGGTAGCGGAGTGGCGCAAGGCCGGCGCGCGCATTGCCGTGGTGCCGACGATGGGCGCTCTGCACGAAGGGCATCTCAGCCTTGTGCGCACCGCGCTCGCGCAGGCGGATCGCGTCGTCGTCACGCTGTTCGTCAACCCGAAGCAGTTCAACAGCGCTGCCGACTTGTCAGCCTATCCACGGACGGAGCAATCGGACGCAGTCAAACTGTTGCCGCTCGGTGCGCATCTTCTGTACGCGCCCGACGGTGATCAGATGTACCCGGACGGTTTTGCCACGACGATATCGGTGAGTGGCGTCAGCGAAGGGCTTTGCGGCGCCTGCCGGCCCGGGCATTTCGACGGTGTTGCGACGGTGGTGGCGAAGCTCTTCCTGCAGACCGGGGCTGATCTTGCCTTCTTCGGCGAAAAGGACTTCCAACAGCTTCATGTGGTGCGGCGCATGGCGCGCGATCTGGACATTCCGATAAACATCGTTCCATGTCCGACGGTCCGCGAGCCGGACGGACTGGCCATGTCTTCGCGCAATTTGCGTTTGACCATCGCTGAGCGCGCAGTCGCGCCCAAGCTTGCATCTGCCCTTTTCGAGGCGGCGGAGCGGATCGCCGTCGGCGCGTGCGTCGATGAAACGCTCGCGGAGACTCGGTCGAAGATCGCCGCGGCCGGTTACGCGCGTGTAGAATATCTTGAATTGCGGGCCGAAGAGGATCTGGCGCAAATACGAACGTTGGATAGGCCGGCGCGCCTTTTGGCGGCGGCTTGGCTTGGCGAGACGCGGCTGATCGACAATGCAAGGGTTTCTTCGCGTCTTACTTCACGGACAGGACAACAGGCCCGGAGATCGGATCTGTAACGCCCAGTCCGCCCCCCAGATCGACCAGAGCTTCGCGGAAGCTGTTGAGAGTCGCTATCATATGCGCCCGGGCAGCGGCCAGCGCCTCGGCGCTCTCCCATTCCGCGATGATGCAGTAACGTCCGTCGGCGGCTGAAATGATGTTGGCATGACGCAAGCCCGGCCAGTCCTGAGCTATGTTCCGGTGAGCATCAAGGAAGACGTCTTCCATGCCGCTCTTGACCTTGAAGCGCACAACGTTGAATGCCGTCACGACTGCCTCCGCGTTAGATGATTGCAATGATGTCCATGAGCGTTCCCGAAACCGGTCAACGGCACCTGCAACGCGCGCCATCGACGTCTTCGTATGGTGCACAGTATCGAGAACTGGCGTGCTATAGAAGCATTCAGACGCGACGACGGAAATAATTTTGGCGCGCCGGACAGGATGAAACTGGGAACTCGTATGTAATTGTAGCGGCACTATAATTTCGCGGCACTGATATGAATGCCCGTGCCAACCTCTTCGCTGCCGTTGAGCTGGAGGAGCTGCCATTGGGCTGGCGGGATAAAATTTTTCGGCGGCAGGATGATCCAACCGTCGTCGTCACCGACGGCGACAAAGTCACCTTTCGCTACGCAGAGCGCCGATAATGCACAGACGAGTGCGGCCCGATCATCGTGGTTGACAATGGCAAGCAGATCTCCCGCCAGTTGCCTGCCCGGAAGGCAGTGCGCAATCAACGACGCTAGAACGCCGTCCGTCGCGAGGTGCCGGTAAAACGTGTCGGAGCGGTCGGCTCTATGCGCCGCGAGACGCTCTGGGTCCGCAATCATCATACCGAGGAACGAACTCGGAAACGCCTCCACCAATGCTTTTTCGTCGATGGCAACCCCATGTCGCGCGGAACTCAGGACGGCGTGCCTGACGATGTGCCCGACGCACACGTTGGCATGAAGGTTCAAGAGCTTGCCGACCGGCGCGCTGGATTGACCGGGCTTGCCGATGAGCGGGCGTAGACGCCGCGTCAGCATCCGCTCTGCTGCCCGGTAGCGGCCGATGATCTCGAAGCCGCGCTTTATGGGGCCATCAAAAGCAGCCGCCAATACGGGCTGCCCACGCGCGAGCCTTGCGATGGTCTGTTCTCTCTCAGGTTCGACTGCCCGGAAACGCGCGATCGTCCACGACACTGTTGTGAGCGACCATTCCAGCCTGCAGATGGCGCTTGACCGCCTGACAGGCGAACATCCTACGTCGATACCTATAACCGCCCCGCTCTCCAATAGCTCTCCTTGCCGACCTACCCGGCTTCACTGTCATCGGACGGATTGGCTGATACGAAAGTGACACGCCAGCGGCTCACCGGTACAGGCCCATCATGCCCGCTTGGTTCGCGATAGCGCGGTATCATCGCGCGCACATCGTCGGGGATTGATTGAGATATCTCAGGTACAGGTGGCGCATCCTCAACTCCGCCCTGCAGCCTCTCAGCAAGTCGGTTCCGCACTTCAATCGGCGTAGGCGGGATCGCAAATCCGATTGCTCGGCGGCCGCCCGACGTTACGGCATAAATAGGCCCCGGTGGGCTGCCGGGAGCCAGGGCGAACGGTGGCACAGGCAGAATAGTTGGCGGACAGAAAATATCACTCAACGGGAAAATGTGAGGGGAAATCACGCGCAAGCTTTTGTTGCTGGTGCGTAGCGGGCGGGTACTAGCTGCTTTTACAAGCCGCTCGATCAAGTAGCCGTCGACTAAGTTGACGCCCGCCACTTTGGATACACGGTCCTTGCGTGCGAGCATGCAGGTATGGGCCGGGTGATAAAGGATATACAGCGGATAGGTTGCCGATCCGGGCGCGCGGGCGGTATCGCAAAGGGTTTCGGCCTGCAGCTTGGTACCTTTGCCGGACGTATGCAGTAGCTCTCGATAGGCGTGGCGCGTCCATTTTTCCCCGTCACCATAAGCCTGCTTCGCCTGCAGCAAGATGCGGAAAAACGTCCCGTCCGTCTGGTTGACGAAGTTCCATTCCATGTCCGCCCCGGTGACGGGCTCGTCGGGGAATTCGACGATCACCCTGCCGCTCCCAGCCGTGATGAGGCTTCCCATCAACAGGTCAGTTACCGTCTCTTCACGGAACCGGCGGCGCAGATGGCGTCCACGCTCCAGGAAGCTCTCTACGAAAGCCGGAAATTGGTGAGCAAGATAGCAAAGCATAGATCGGACTATTTCTGTGGCGGGCGTTGTCGACGTTGACGGCGAGGCAACTTCTTCTTGTCAGCACTCCATAGCGCGCGATCGAGCGTACGCATCGTCACGCCCTCGTCCCTCGCTTTGTCCCGACACAGCGCCCCGTACGCCAGCCATCTCTCAAACGTATAGTAAGTTGAGCCCCCAACAGAATTCATCGCCCTAACGTCAAGAATGGGATACTGCCCAGGAAAGGCAAAGTGAAGAATGACGCTGGCCATCGGCCAATCAACACCGCGTAACGCGAGGAGCGCCCCGATTTTGAGACGCTCCCCCTTCGCCGAAAAGGCGACGCGGGATATTTCCTCAACATCCTCCGCGCTATTCTCGCTCACCAGACTCCGTGTGCGGCCGCCGCGCCACTTCCAGCGCGCCACTGCCTGTAAATCTTCCAGCGTCATCGATCCCCGGGTTTGGGCTTCCTTCATTCGTTGGCCCAAAGCCGCGTCGTCAGCAAAATACTTGTAAGACGCGGCGAGCGCTTCTATCTCGGTTTTGGTCAAGGCGATCTGCAAAATTCCTCCTTAGCAATAGTCGTCAATCGTCTCGCCATAGTGCTCATGCGGCGTGCCAATAGCCATGCAGTGAGCCTTCATGGCGCTGGCCTCCTCGAAGAACATCCCGCCTGATTCATGGCAGAACAATCGTCCTTCGATGTAAACCTTGGCGCGCGTCCAACCCTTAACGCTGTTCGGCGGCGCGCTGCACACGACCGACATCACGTTGTCAGGACCGATGCCCGCCTCTACCACGAGGTTCTCGCCGTAGCGGCTGCGCGTGAACACCGCTCCAGGCGACAGCCGCCCGAGATAATCCGCAAGCGCCTCATCTCCGACTTCCGCCGGACATTGCGGAAATTCAGTGGGCGTGCGCCACTTGCGCTGAAACGCGCTCTCTGTGAGCGAAGGCGTATCAAGCGGCTCCGGCTCGAAGATAGGACTTTTCGTCACCGCGCCCGGTATCCGCACTTCACGTTCTGCGACCGGAAACGCGAAGGCCGGCACCTCCTGTGCTTCCCGCTGCGCGGCCGTCAGCTGCGCCTCATCAACCGGCAACGCAGGCCGTGCCGGCGCAAACACCCAATCATCGAGCTTCCCGCCTTTCCCGTTCTGCGCGGTCTGCGCCCACGCCAGCAGGCGCTGCCGGCTCACTTCCGCCTGCTCCTTCGTGACGACGCGCATCCATTCCCACTGTGGAATGGTGCTGGCGCCGGGATTGGCGAAGAACGCTTCGAGCGAGCCATAGGCCAGCTCGATCCTTGCCCGCGTGATCGGGTTCAATAGGATGTTTTCGAGCCGCGTCACCCAGCGCAGATTGTCCGGCCGGTTATTGAGGCGGTTCGTGTCGATATGATCCACGACATGCTCTGCTGACGGACAGGCGCCGTGGAAGGCCGTGGCAACGATGCGGTGAACGACGTGCCCCGCGATTTCGAAATACCCCGAGTGCCGGTTCAGGCCGCCGAACGTCCAAACCTCATCAAGCGGTCTGCGCCGCCGGCCACCCGCCCGCGCGCAGCGATAAACCGCGCCATTGTCGCGCACGCGGTACAGCTCGTCTTGAAACGCAGCTTGGACTTCCTTCTCAAAAACGAGAAGCACCTCAGAAAGAGGCGGCTGCGCGGCACTTGCGTCCAGGGCCGGCATCCGCACAAAGGAATCCGTGTCGTGCATGGCACGCCTCCATAGATTGTTTGCGGGATTTCATCAGCCTGACCAGTACATACTGGCGCTGGGTTGTTGATGGCCGCAATATTCGAGGTGCCAGGCGCAGCCTTATGCTCACATGCACCCACGAATACTGCCCGGCGGCCTCGCTGCTGTCAACGGCGCACGGTCGCCGCGCAAGACAGAGCTGAACTCAGTTATTTTCGATAATTCGTAGCATGTGCGCAGCACGCGTCTCGATCACAGCGCGAACCGCACCAAGAATTCCATGAGCTATGCCTGTATCCCCAAACTCGGCCAGAAGCCCGTCCGCCTCCTTCCCGATACGTCCAGCAAAATCAGCGATGTCCTTGACCAACAAACGCTGCGCACCGCGCGTCTCGGGAACAAGCGTCAGCCAGTGTTTCGACTGGATGGTGTCAGGGACCGCCCGCCCGCCAATCGCCATGGCTTGTTTCTTCGCGAGTCGCGGATGTATGAAAGGCTTCAGGATATGCGTGGTCGGGCGCCCGCCTTTGGCGAGCCCGATGGCATCGCCCTCCACGCAGACAGCGATTTTGTCCTGCGCGCCGGCGAGCGAAAGCCGCACCCCTTCCTCACCGCCGAGCAAAGGACGCTCGCGCAGCTTGCCGAGGATTTCTTCAAGGCGGGGCTGGCTCAAAATTTCGATGCCGTCATCGTCGGACGAGGGCGGTGCCTCACCAGCCGGATAGAGCGATAAGGCACCGGCGCATTCGCCGCCGATCACTTCCAGCAGCCCGAAAGCGTTGCCCGCCGAGATTCCTAGCGCACCCGCCAGACGCTGGCGCGCCCCTTCATCCGGCAGCAGGCCGGAGAAGAAGGGGCGAACAACCCTATCCGCGTAGGGGGCTTCCTGCAGTGGCATCGAAAAAGAAATGGCGCGCGGGTCTCGCCGACAGGGCTTACGACAGTGACGCCTTGCGCGAAGAGATGGACGGGCGCGGTGCATGGGCCAATGTCCGCGCCATGCCCAACAGGGTCAAAACCTTCGCCTTCAGCGCCTGGCTCTACCGCCAACGCAACGCCGTCGAGCGCTTCTTCAACAAACTCAAACACTTCAGGGCCGTCGCCACCCGCTACGACAAACGGGACGACAACTTCCTCGCATCAGTCCAGCTCGCTTCAATCCGCATCTGGTTGCGAAGTTATGAGTCGGTCACCTAGAGAAAACCGAAACGCCCTTCGGCAGGATTTCGGGTGAACACCGTCATAGTCAGGTCCTTTTCGAACACCGCGGGCGGATGCTGGTTTTCTATGATAATGACCTGGCTGTCACTGCCGTGATGTTGAATGAGGTATTTGTAGAACCGCTCCTTTAGGTCAGTGCCTTGAAGGGCCTGATCCTCATCCCCTTCCGGCTGGAAGTAGGCCAGCAGCGGGGAGTCGAGCACCACGAATCCCGGATGCGGCAGGGAATGCTCTTGGCAGTATTCAAGGAGCGCGAGGGTAACGGCCGTATGTGTGATCGCCCGGAGCCCTTTTCCTCTGCTACCTCTGGGTTTGCCATCAATCACAAAATCGCTGGTCGCCTTATCGAAGTGAACATGACATTCACCGGGAAAATTCCAAGCTTTAAGGATCGTCTCAATCTTAAGTGACAAAGCGTGCGAAACCGAATCGGGAATGCCCGCGGCAACCTGCTTCTTTTCTTCAGGCGAATCGTCCATCTCCAAAATCGTCTTCTTGCGCTGTTCAAGCTTATCAAGTCGGTCGTATAGGCTGATCGCCTTCTGGACGCTGGCACGCTTTTCTACCAAGGTCGCAAACGCTCCGCGCGCATCGCCAACTTGCGGAGAAACCGTTTCGCGAATCTCAGCGTCCAGAGATTCGTACTCCTGTATTATTTCCGCAAGCTGAGACGAAAGGCCCCCGCGTTCACCTTGAAGATCCTTCACTGTGTCATGCAGCTCAGCATTGAGTTTCTCAATTTTCGCAATTTCTGCTGCCGCCGCCTGAACGATCGCGTCGACATCCCCGTCGCAGTCGTCATCGAGGTGCTGCGCCTCTGGCGAAGCGCCGCAAAGAGGGCAAGGCGCCTGCTGCACATGAACGAACATCGAACCGCTCTCCTCAATCGCGGCGAGGCGCTTGGTATCGACTTCGTAGTGCTCTCGCAGAAGGTCAAAGCGCGCCAGAAGTTCCTCTATCTCCGTAAGCCGGCCTTCAATGGCGCTACGCTGCTGAAGCAAATCACGTCGGGCAGCGAGTCGCTGATTAAGCTCCTCTTGCGCAGATACTAACCCCTCGCGCTGCGATTCGATCGAGCCCTCCAACCGCTCCAACTGATCTGACAGGTCAGCCCGATCCAGACCAGCATCGGCAATATCGCTCGCGAGGTCGGCAATCAGTTCGTCGATCAAGGCAACCTGTTGAGAATTGTCCTTTTCAGAAGAAGCGCCGGCTGAAACGACATTTGAATCGTCCACGCCTGTAAGCAACAATTTGACTGTCGCAAGCTCTGGGGTCTTGAGCGTGAACTGTCCGCCCCAGAAAGGCGAACCTGACTGCTGAATTTCCCCCTCCTGCACGATTACGAGGCGAGCAAGATTGCGAAAGCTCAGGCTCTGCGTTGTTCCCTTCGTGCTGCTCTTGAGGATACGTTTGCCAAGCAAACCGATCTTTCCCAACAGGAAACCAGAAACATTATCAGTACGATCATGCGCATGGCTTTGCTTCAGGATTGTCGGTTCTGCACCTTTGATGTTGAGGTCTGTCAGCTTGAAATCGCCGCCGGACGTTGCTCTTTGGAGCAGCCAATTCTCGCCAAGACTGGTCGCCAGCTCCAATGCGGCTTCGCCATATCCGGCGCGCTCAGGAATCTCCTTAAGGGTTGAACCACCAAGCATGAAATCGATGGATTCAGCCAAGAAAGATTTGCCGGTATCAGACGCGCCGCAGATGACGTTGACGCCTGGGTTGAATTCGACATCCGCGCGCTTCTTCGGACCGGAGAAGGCAATCTTCCGAAGTTGAAGGTAACTGTCGGTCATGACCCCAGCCCTCTTTGTGTTGGCTGGAACTGGCTTGTCCACCGGTCGAAGAAGCTTTGTGTGATGCCGCGGATTTCCTCGGTGGAAGCCCCTTCAAAGTGTGCGGCTGCCCACTCGGCACGGTCCTTCAGACGCATTGCATATTCTGTGGTGAGCGAAGCGAGGAACGGCGCTGCGCCTTCTCCGGCCATATAGCTGATGCCTTCACTCGTCGGGAGCCGCTGGACTAGGCCGCGGCTCATCATCAACATCAGCCCCTTTTCAATCAGCCCACGTCGCACGAGTAACTCACCGGCACGAAGGGGCAGTGGCGCGTGAAGGCTTTCGGGTCCGCCAGCATCGCTGGAGTGGACGACGAGATAATCCATTTCGATCAATCTTTGAAGATCGAAGGCCGCCGGATAAGCTGCCACCAGAATCGCGAGAGACCGAACCCCTGTCTCTAGCGGACTGTTAAACGGTGTGTGACGGATGCTGTCAGACATCATTCGGCACCCAAGTCAGGCGGTCATCGTTGGCAAGCTGGTGGCAAATGCCCTGTCTGTCTTGCGACTTGGTGGCAGGCGCGAGGGCATTGGCCGTCAGCGCAACTTGCGCGGCCTGCGCCACGGTCGCCTTCATCCTTTCGAAGCCGTTCGCGTAAGTTCCCTCACAAACATCCACGACGCCGTGGTAAACCTCATCCTGCAAGGCGTCGAACGTTCCTTCAGGCACGGTATCGCGCGCGAAGTTCCGTAGCGACTCTGCATGATAGAATCTCTCGCGCTGGCGGAGGAAATCCTTGCTGAACGCAGCATTGGATTTCAGATCATCAGGCGTAGCCAGCGGAGAGCCTAAATGATCGGCGTAGGCGTCAAGAAGCTGCCGAATGTACCGGCTTTCTTCCGGTGCAGGTGCTGACGGGGGCGCACCCGCGACAGGACGAAGCGGCAATCCGCCGCCAAATCTAACGGCGTGATATCCCGTGGTAGCATGACCATCGATCAGCTCGATGAGCGACTTTGAGGAAAATATTTTGAAATCAAAGGCCTCGAAGAAGGCGAGCAAATCACCCTCGAGCTTCACCTCGCAGGTGTCCGTGATGCCTGTCTTACAGTGTTTATCCCAGTTCGCTCGGGTCTGAATTTTTAGTTTATCAGGATCGTTGAGAAGCTTCTCCAGGCTTGTTCCTATCCCTTGCGAGCAAACGAAGTAGTGCGCACGGGGAGACGAATACTCTCCGAGATGCGCGTAGTAGATGATTTTGCCGATCTCCACCCAGGCATCGCTTGGGCGAAGAGGATGACTGTAGTGTTTACACTGATAGTTATCCCAAGCCCCCTCAAAGCCGGTACTCGCCACAAATCCTGCAATGTCAACGCCAAGGTCGCCCGAACCGCCGAAACGTCGAACTTTGCCGTATGAGCCCCCGAGTGATGTCGACCATTCTTCGATGAACTCTTCCCACTCAGCTGGCGAGAACGTACGGACGCGCGCAGCCTTCGGAAGCGGAATGCCACTTTGGATGTGTCCCGAGGAAGCCTGAGCGGTGGGCGTCTTGGGCTTTATCTCTTTAAGATCTGCATCAGAAATCACCCGCCACCTCTCTTTCGGAGAGTCGGTCCATCTGCCCATAGGGCAAACATGGTACGATTTCTGAACGTCAGCAGGCAGTCTCGCATCAAATCATGCCGCCTTGCCCAATGAAGCCAACACAGCACGGAAGCTGTTCAACCCCGCCTCAAGGTTCTCGATAATCTCTTCGGCAAGTTCATCCGGCTCCGGTAGATTGTCGAGGTCGGTAAGGCTCTTGTCTTTCAGCCAAAACACGTCGAGGCTGGTTTTGTCGCGAGCTACTAGCTCGTCGTAGCTGAACTTACGCCAACGTCCCTCAGGATTCGCTTCCGCATCCCAGGTCTCTTTGCGTTCGTGGCGATTTGCGGGATTGTAGCAGGTGATGAAGTCCGAGAGGTCTTCGAACCTCATCGGCTTCTTTTTCAGCGTGTGATGGATGTTGGTACGGTAGTCGTAGTACCAGACCTCCTTCGTCCAGGGATTCGGACTGGCCTCTCGGTTATCGAAGAAAATGACGTTTGCCTTCACGCCGTTCGCGTAAAAGATGCCCGTCGGCAGCCGCAGAATGGTATGAAGGTCCGTATTCTCCAGAAGCTTTGAACCGCCCCGGGTTTGCCGGAGGCCGTTTCGTTTGGGTCACGCTGCCATGGCTGGTTCTTCCAGCATGGCGTAGTAGCGCTCCTCGGCTTCAGCCGGCGGGACGTTGCCGATGGGCTCCAGCAGCCGGCGATTGTTGAACCAGTCGACCCACGTCAGCGTGGCAAACTCGACGGCCTCGAAGCTTCGCCACGGTCCGCGTCGATGGATGACCTCGGCCTTGTATAGCCCGTTGATCGTCTCTGCGAGAGCGTTGTCGTAGGAATCTCCAACGCTGCCCACGGAGGGCTCGATGCCGGCTTCGGCCAGGCGCTCGGTGTAGCGGATGCTGACATATTGAGAGCCCCTATCGGAATGGTGCACCAGACCGCCGCGATGGATGGGCCGCCGTTCGTGCAGAGCCTGTTCGAGAGCATCGAGGACGAAGCCCGCATGGGCGGTCCTGCTCACCCGCCAGCCGACGATCCGGCGGGCATAGGCATCGATGACGAAGGCCACGTAGACGAAACCCGACCAGGTGCTGACATAGGTGAAGTCCGACAGCCAGAGGCGGTTCGGCGCCGGAGCATGGAAGACCCGGTTCACATGGTCGCGCGGACATGGCGCCGCCTTGTCCTGCACCGTAGTCCGGATGGCCTTGCCGCGGATGACGCCGTGAAGGCCCAGGCCGGCCATCAGACGTTCGACGGTGCAGCGCGCGACGGTAAAACCTTCGCGCAGCATCTGCCGCCAGACCTTGCGCGCGCCATAGACCTCAAAGTTCTCGGCGAAGACGCGCTCGATCTCCGGCCTTAAGGCCATGTCCCGCTTCGCCCGCGCCGAGAGCTTCTCGGGATCGACCCGCTTGGCGACATGGTTGCGGTAGGTCGACGGGGCGATCGGCAGCACCTTGCAGATCGGCTCGACCCCGTGAACCTCGCGGTGATCGTCAATGAACGCAATCATCGTTTGAAAGGGCGGTCGAGCTCCGCCTGGGCAAAATAAGCGCTCGCCTTGCGCAGGATCTCGTTGGCCTGTCGAAGCTCACGGTTCTCCCGCTCCAGAGCCTTCAGCTTCGCTGCCATGTCCGTCGGCACACCGGCCCGCTTGCCGGCATCAACCTCGAACTTCTTCACCCACTCATTCAGAGTTTGCGCCGTGCAGCCGATCTTGGCCGCCACCGATGATACCGCCGCCCAGCGCGACGGATGCTCGGGCTCGTGATCAAGAACCAGCCGCACGGCTCGCTGGCGCACTTCGGGGGAAAACTTGTTCGTCGTCTTGCTCATGATGGCTCCACCTTCTCAGGAGTTGGAGCCTCCGGCAAACCCGGGGCGGTTCACTTCTTGCGGATCGTTTCTCCGGCACCGCCTTCAAAAAGCACGTTGTCAGGCACCACAACGGCGGCACAGCCCGTCGTCTTGAGCATCGTGCGGATATGCTGGACGAAGTTCAGCTGCTTGTTCGAAGTCGTCGCCCAAAAATCCTGCCTGTTGTAGGTCAGGTCATCGGTTTCCTGCTCCCCTTCTTCGTTGGTGAAGCTCATGGAGCTCTTCTTGCCGAAGGGCGGGTTTGCCAGAACATAGTCATATGTCCGGGCACTCGGCGCAACGAGAGCGTCGTTCGGTGAAACCGCGCCTTCGCCGTCGATTTCGCCGATGTTGTGCAAGAACATATTCATCAGGCACATGCGGCGGGTATTGGCGACGATCTCGTTCCCGTGGAACGCCTCGTGCTTCAGGAACGCCTTCTGCGCCTTGTCGAGCTGGTAGTTCTTGGGATCGGTTATGAAGTCATAAGCCGCCAGGAAGAATCCGCCTGTGCCGCAGGCCGGATCGGCTATGGTCTTGCCCGGCTCCGGCTGTACACATTCCACCATGGCACGAATGAGCGCGCGCGGGGTAAAGTATTGCCCTGCGCCGGATTTCGTGTCCTCCGCATTTTTTTCCAGCAGGCCCTCGTAGATATCGCCTTTGACATCGGCGCCCATCGTGACCCACTGCACGTCATCGACCATGTCGATCAGTCGGTACAGTTTGGCCGGGTCCTGGATCTTGTTCTGCGCTTTGGTGAATATCTGCCCCAGCATACCCTTGTGTGAGCCCAGTTCGCGCAAGAGCTCGATGTAGTGGCCCTCAAGCTCTGCCCCGCGTTTCGCTTTCAAGCTCTGCCAAGAATATTCTTTCGGGATCCCCACGTCGCGGCTGTATGGCGGCTTTGCGTACTCATCGGCCATCTTGAGGAAAATCAGGTAGGTCAGCTGCTCCAGATAATCACCATAGCCAACGCCGTCATCACGAAGCGTGGTGCAAAAACTCCAGACCTTGGAAACAATGGGTGCCGTACTCATGCATTTACCGCCATCAGTTGGATTTCATCGCTATCGGTATCGTCGACCTTTTCATGGCTGATGCCGCGGTCGATGACCTTACCCATGGCCTGTTCGACGAGGTCGAGCAGGCTCTGCCGTCTGCGTTCATAGAAGAGCTCGAAATCATCGCTCCGGAGGGTCGCCGCGTCGATCAGATGCGATGAGACAATCGCGTCCATTGCCGCATCTTGCAGCCCGACCTGCTTGTGAGACTGGATTGATCCCAGATATTCAGAGGGCGCCTTGCGGCCAATCATACGGTTCGCCTTATATGATATCGGCGTCTTGTTGATGATAGCGTCAAAGACCGCCGGTTTGATTTTGTTGTCCTCACACCATGCCTTCGGGAAAATGTGATGAATGGCCTGCTGCCGGTTTTTCGGACACGAGGTTAAGCTAACATAGCTTTCTCCTCGAACTCGACAGGACTCAGGTAGCCCAGTGTCGAGTGCCTCCGTCGGGGGTTGTAGAAGCGCTCGATGTAATCGAACACATCTGCCCTTGCGTCGTCCCTTTTCCTGTAGACCTTGCGGGCTGTCCGCTCGGTTTTCAGCGACGAGAAGAAGCTCTCCATCGCGGCATTGTCCCAGACGTTGCCCGACCGGCTCATCGAACAGGTGATGCCATGGTCGGCCATCAGGCGCTGGAACTGCTCGCTTGTATATTGCGATCCCTGGTCCGAGTGATGGAGCAGGCTGTCGGGTTTGCCTCGGCGCCAGATCGCCATGATGAGGGCGTCGGTCACGAGCTGGGCCGTCATCTCTGCCTTCATCGCCCAACCCACGACACGGCGGGAGAACAGGTCGACGACGGCGGCAACGTAGAGCCATCCCTCGGCGGTCCAGATGTAGGTGAAGTCGGCGATCCACTTCTGGTTCGGCGCCGATGCCTCGAATGCGCGGTCAAGCAGGTTGTCCGACACGGAGGCTCGCTCGCCCGTATCCTTCGGCAATCCACGGCGTCGGGGCCGAGCACGCAGCCCGTTCTCCCGCATGAGCCTTTCGACACGATGAAGGCCGCAGGAGAAGCCTTCGGCCAGCACGTCATGCCAGACACGACGGGCGCCATAGGTTCGGTCGCTGCTCTTGAAGCTGCGGTCGATCCGGGGAATGAGCACCTCGTCGCGCCGCGACCGGGCGCTGGGGCTGCGGTTGAGCCAGGCATGGAAGCCCGAGCGGGAGACGTCCAGCGCACTGCACAGCCATGCCACCGGCCAGATCGAACGGTGCTTCGCGATGAAGGCGAATCTCATATCGCTTCCCTCGCGAAGTAGGCTGCGGCCTTTTTTAGGATGTCGCGTTCCGCCTTCAGCTTCGCCACTTCCTTGCGCAGCCGGTCGATCTCCTGCTGCTCTGGCTTCATCTGACCATGGCCGGGAAACGCATGCTGTCGATCGGCAGCGAACTCCCTGACCCACTTGCGCAGCACGTTCTCGTGGAGATCCAGAT
Organism: Rhizobiaceae bacterium; assembly: GCA_023953845.1. Classification (NCBI taxonomy): domain Bacteria; kingdom Pseudomonadati; phylum Pseudomonadota; class Alphaproteobacteria; order Hyphomicrobiales; family Rhizobiaceae; species Rhizobiaceae bacterium. Next base: position 1,873,121 of record JAMLJC010000001.1, read on the forward strand.
CACGGGCAGCCTGCGCAACAGCAACGCCTCGATCCTTCACCAACCTCACCGCCTCAAGTTTGAACTCGCGGCTGAACTTCCTTCTCTGCATTCCCACTCTCCAGTTCCGTCAAACACCTTATCTCGGTGTCCACGAAACCGGCAGCAGGCCATGTACCTTGGGCTCAAGCCAGCGCTCCTTAAGGGATGATAGTACCGCAGCCAAAGGCACGATCTGCGTGCGGTACGGCAGATCACGCGCCGTGAAAAAGCATTCCTTGCGCAGGAACTTCGCTGCGAGCAGGAAGCCCTTCTCAACCTCCGGCGCCCATTTCTGGTACTCGGCAAGCGTCAACGATAGAACGGACACCCGCTTCGCGCTTACCGCCGATATGGCCTTACCCGTCTTCCCCGCAGCAATATCAGCCTGACGCCTCTCATGCGTTTCAAGCAGGCTGATGGCCTGCAGGAAATCTGTAGGCTCGACCGAGCTTAATGCCGCCTCCGCCTTGATACGCTCAGCCCGCCCCTTCACTTTGCGGAGGCCGCTGCCATACCAGTCATCACGAAGATTGAAATTCTCCGCAGCAAAGCTGGCGGTCACAAGCTCAAACACAGACAGCGGCACGCCGCCCGTATTCACCTTCTCAAACACAAGGCATACGGCTTCCTTGGTCGTCGCCTTGCCCAGCACGATCAACGGCAGCTGATAGCTGCGGAAGGCGCTGAGTACTTTCTTGCGGAACTGCATATAAGTTTGGAACTTGTCAGGCGCATACTCCTGCAGGCTCTCTTCCCAAGCATCCGAATTGAGGATTTGGTTGCAGGGAAAATAGAAGGCCTCACATTCCTTCTGTGCTGACGACAGATCAAGGACAACATCGCGGCCAAAATTTTCTTTGACCTTCCTGTCCTGCTCGACGGCGATAAACGCCTCTTCCAGCCGTCCATCTTCGAGCGCCAGATTGATATCGACATAGTAGTACCTGTCGATCGGCTTGCCCTTTTCGTTGAACGTCTTGACCGGCGTATCGAGCGCCAGCACCTGCGTCAGGGATGTCAGTCGCTGCTGCCCATCAAGAATGAGCCTCTCCGGCTCCGGGATCGCGCCAGAGAAAATCACATTTTCTACGGGGCGAACCTGGAAGCGAATATCCCCGCCGGTCTCGAGCAGCATGACCGCCCCAACCGGGAAAGATCGCGCGATGCTCACCAACAGCGAACGGACATGGTCGTCATCCCACACCCAGCCGCGCTGGAAGTCCGGAAGCTGAACCTTGCCTTCTGTGATCTGCTTGATGATTTCGGGCAGCGGGGTCTTGGTGCTGTCAAAGGTGCTCATGCGGCCTCCTTCTTGCCATTCTTTTTGTTTCGCCGCTTGGCTCCACCGCCTTCTTGGCGCTCGGCGCGGATACGATCCAGAAGAGCAGAAGCTGGTTCGTCGCCTGCGTCCTGATCAACAAGCTGTCCGGAAAAGGCCTTTTGAAGAATGGAATTCTTCAGCAAATCGGTCCGTCGAAGCTGATCAATCACTTGCTGAATCGCAAAATCCGTTGTTGATAATTTTTCCTCAACAAGCGACACAATCTTTTCTTGTTCTTTCAAAGGCGGAACAGGAACTTCAAACGAAGAAACGTGACTCTGATTAATCTTATAAATACCCGCAGTTGTTCTTGCGTCCCGCTCGATTTGCTGTCGAACTATACGAGAGTTCCAACAAAGGGAAAAATACCTTGGATTTACCAATTTTGTGTCAAGTCGAATTCTGATCATCGTATCAGGGAATGCCACCTGACGTGGTACTTCCCTAACGAGGCCGCCAGCCCCAACAAGTTGTTTGCTGCCATTTCCTCTAGATAAGAAGAAATCCCCCTTTGATACGAGGAACGGCGCTGCGTCAGAGCACTCCCAGTCACCCTCTTTGAACTCTGTAAGATCAATACGACCTTGTTTAAGCGCGGTCAGCCTGAGCACTGGGAAACCGCCTGGTCGATCCTTAACCGACCTACCGTTGCAAAGCGGCTCACTCAACAATGCGGAGACAGGTGTAAGTTGCCACTCATTCGGCAAACTTTCAGTCAAAGCAGCGCAACTCGATTTATTGGAGCGTTGCAACTCACCATCCCGTCTGTTAGCGGTCAGCTTGCCTTCGAAAGCAGCTTTAAGGACGGACTGGCGATAGGCTTTTAGCTGCTCGTACGCGGTGATGAGGTTCTCAACTCCCTTATCAAGTTCAGACAACAATTCCTCGATCTTGCGAACGATTCGATACTGCTCGTTTAGTGGTGCAATGGGTATCTGCTGCGCAATATAATCTGGAAACCGCAAGTTACGAAGATTGTTACTCCCTCCCTGAAGAGTTTCAGTACCTCCGACAGAATAGAAATGCTGTAGATACCAATTAAGGTAGGAGGTATTAATATTTTTATTGGGACGGCAGAATCGAAAGAAGTTTGTGCACACGAAATCACAGTTCTGATCCGCGCTCAGCACTTCATTTGTGATCAAAACGGTTCGCCCAACCGCTTGATCGGGACCGCCTCCCGATACTTCGACCAGAATATCGCCGGTCCGTAGGCGGCGCTTCTCAATACTAGAGTTTTTCAAGCGACGGATCGCAGCAGTCTTGCCTTTTTGCGTCCCCCAATCGCGCAGCTCAGAAGCTCGTATGCAACGCACTAGCGAGCTATCATCGAGAGCATCAGAGGGGTCTGATCCCCAATCGCCACCCAGAACGATTTGGAATAACTCTTCAAGCGGTACTTGCGCCCAGCTGTTAGGCAGATTCATCATGCCGCCAGCGCCTCATTCAATTCTGCAATCACGTCGTCCATTTTCTCCCCAAACAACTGGTGCATCCGCCCCATCCCACCCTTAGAATCGAACGGCGCCATTTCCAGATCGTCACGCTCGACATGGAACGAGTCGATCACATGGTCGCGGATCATCCGCAACCACTCCATCTGTTCTTCCGTAAACTTTTCCCCGCTGCCGCTGTGACGCTGCATGATCCAGTTCTGGAAGTTTTTGCGCACAGTCTCGGAGAACGGCGAGATCGTCGCGTCAATCCCGCAGACGCGGCGGACAAGAGCGACCAAGGCCGCAAGCTCAGTTGAGGGATTGCTGCCCTTGTAGTCGTCGAGGTGGGCATAGGCCCGCCAGACGCGCAGCGGCGCAAGCTTGGGCCGATCCTTCTTCAACCGATCCATGACCTCCTTGATCATGGCATAGGTCAGCTCCGAGCGGCGCGCAGGCTCGCTGTAGAGGATGGTCAGGGCGTCGATCTCATCCCGGCTTTGTTCGAGGTATTCGGCAAAATCCTTCGCCATGACCTCGGCGTTTTCCTGGGCATCGCCGCTCCAGGCGGCCTCGATCAGGGTGTCGAGATTGTCATGGTCGATGGTCTGCTCCTTCTCGCGGCGGATGCCGTCGATGAGCGCGATCAGCGGCCCATTGAAGACGGACGCCGCATACCCGACCAGCTCGTCGCGCGCCTTGATGCGCTGCTCGTCCGTCGGCTCGCCGCCGCCTGCTGCCTGTCGCGCCTTCTCTTCGATACGGTCGGCGTCAAGCGCCGAAACCAGCCCGCTCACGATGTCCGAGAGCGGCATCCCGCCAGCGGCCTCTGTGATGCGGGCCTGTTCCTTGTCATCCAGCTGCTTGTTAAGGCGTGCCAAACGCCCGGCGAGCGAACTCACGGTGTCTTCATCGCGCACGCCCATCATAACCCCAGTGGCGAGGTCCTTCAGCGGCACATTCGGCTTCGTGATGAGCGGCTGGCTCGCCGTCTTCAGAGACTTGGTGACGCCGATAGCGTCTACGATCACATAGTGGGTCTTAGCGGTTGTGGCGGACGGCGTGACCTTCTTCAGTCCGTCCGCGTCAAGCGTTCGTGTCCCGCGCCCTTTCATCTGCTCGAAATAGTTTCTGCTCTTCACATCACGCATGAACAACAGGCATTCAAGCGGCCTCACGTCCGTGCCGGTTGCGATCATATCGACCGTCACGGCGATGCGCGGGTAGTAATCATTGCGGAACTGGGCGAGGACGGATTTGGGATCCTCGGTTGCTTGGTAGGTGATCTTCTTGCAGAACTGATTGCCTTCGCCGAACTCCTCGCGAACGATCTGAATGATGTCGTCGGCATGGCTATCGGTTTTCGCGAAAATAAGGGTTTTGGGAACCTCATTTCGGCCAGGGAATATCTCCGGCAACTTGTCACGGAAGGTGCGGATGACGGTGCGAATCTGATCGGGGTTTACGAACTCCCGGTCGAGCTGCTTGGCGGAATATGCCTCGTCTTCGTCCTGCCGCTCCCACCGCTTGGCACGGGTCAAGCGCTCGCGACGCTCGATCTGCTGGTGCGCTTTGATCTGAGCCCCTTGTTTGGTGCGCTCTGTTTCGATGACAAAAATCTCGTTCCCGACATTCACGCCGTCAGCAACCGCCTGGTCGTGGTCATATTCGCTGACGACGTTCTTGCGGAAAAAGCCGTAGGTGCGGTTGTCCGGCGTGGCCGTAAGGCCGATGAGGTAGCCGTCAAAATACTCGATCACCTGCCGCCACAGATTGTAGATGGAGCGGTGACACTCATCGATGATGATGAAATCGAAAAACTCCGGCGGAATCTTCTTGTTGTAGACGACTGGCAGCGGCTGTTTGCCCCGGACCAGCGCCTCAGCCGGGTTTTCCTCTTCTGCCGCCTCGTCGAGCGGCTCATCCTTCAACAGCGAATACATACGCTGGATCGTGCTGATGCAGACCTGCGCGTCCTTGGCGACGAAGGAGGATTTCAGGCGCTGGACGTTGTAAAGCTCGGTGAACTTCCTGTTGTCGTCGTTGGGCAGGAATGACATGAACTCCTGCTCCGCCTGCTCACCCAGGTTTTTGGTATCGACAAGAAAGAGCACGCGCTTCGCGTCCGCGTGTTTCAGCAAGCGATAGACAGAGGTGATTGCCGTGTAGGTCTTGCCGGAACCGGTCGCCATTTGGACGAGGGCGCGCGGCTTATCGGCCTTAAAGGACTGCTCCAGATTTTCGATCGCTTTGATCTGGCAGTCGCGCAGGCCGTCATGCGGCAGCGGCGGCATCGCTTGAAGGCGAGCCCGCAGGGACAAAGGCTTGGTCAGCCACTCCGCCATTGTTTCAGGACGATGGAACGTGAACACCTCGCGCGAACGCGGCTTGGGATCGCGGCCATCGGTGAAACGCGTTATGACGCCGGTGCTCTCGTACACGAAGGGCAAAGGCTGCTGGTTGTTGACCCATTTCAGAGTCGCAGCAGCATAGCCGCCGGACTGCTCTTCGACGGTGGTGAGCTTGTGACCCCACTCGCTGGGCTTGGCTTCAATGACGCCGACGGCTTTCTTGTCGACGAAGAGCACATAGTCGGCAGGGCCCACGTCCGTCTGATACTCGCGAACCGCGATGCCTTGGCCCGCATTGAAATTGATGGCCTTCTTGTCCTGAACGGCCCAACCGGCCTCAATCAGCAGCGCGTCAATCTGATCGCGCGCCAGCTGCTCTGGATTCTTGTTGCTGTCGTTCACGGTGGCTGCATCCCCCTCGCACGCCCTGTAATTTCAGCCGCCCTGGACGACTCCCTTGCTGGCCTTATCAGTCTTAGCCGAGAGGCGGTTAAGCCGCTCATATTCTTCTACACTCAGAACGATGACCACCGGCCGACCGTGCTTCTCAATCGTGACCGGTTCCGCGCGCGCCACGTCAATCATCATTCCAAAGGCATTCTTGGCGGCCTTGGCCGACATGGTCTTCATGATCATAGCCCCGGAACGAAATCGGCCCATAATGGCTATTTCGTCCACTTTCTGCAACCTTGAAGAGATTTGATTTTCCGTAATGTATAACGGTCCATGACTGACAAAGCACTGCTTCGTCTGGAGCCGTCCGTCGCCCTCACCAGCTGAGGGGCGGCGACGGAAACAGCGAAGCCAAGGCCTGCTTTGGTGGTGGGCTCCCGAGCCCTCAAACCCCGCGCGAGGGATCGTCACCCGTATGGGCCGAGACCTCAGGGGCTCGGCGGTCAAGTCGCGCTTTAGCCGAAGGCGCGAGCGGACGGACCGTAGAGCCCGTCCCGAAGGGCGCGTCCTCTACCTCTCCCTCTCAAAATCATCCCGTCCACGCCGCCGCGAGCGCTGCCGCTCACTCTTCCGCTCCGCGCGCGATATCCGGATGGGCTCCTCCGTCCCGTCATCCCCGCCGTCACCGCCGCCATCCTCACTGCCAGCAGCCCGTGCGAAATCCCCCGGTAAATCCACCTCCTTAGCCCACGGCTCCTGCCGCTCCAGCGCCTCGCGATGCGCGTCTTTCAGGTCGATCTCAGCCGCATCAGGCTCCAGGCGCTTCTCCTCCTCCGCCATCCGCGCCCGCATAGCGCGTTCTTCATCACGCGCATGATCGCGTCCCGTCAGCATCACTCAAGACCTCGGCGATGATCCGATGAGCGTCATGGTCCGGCAGGTCTTTGCCCTGTTCGACGAATACCAGTCCAAGGAGAACGCGAAGCACGTTCTTCGCGCCATGCAGGAGAACGCCCGGCAGGGCTTCTGGAATGGCGCTGCCGCGCCTTATGGATACGCCATTGTGGCTGCGGAGCAGCGGGGAGCAAAAACCAAAAAGCGCCTCGCCATCGATGCCGTGGAGGCAGAGGTGGTGCGGCTCATGTTCCGCCTTGTCCACGAAGGCAACGGCACGAGCGGCCCACTCGGCATCAAAGCCCTTGCCTGCTACCTGAATGAACGGGGCTACCGCACCCGGCGCGGTGCGCGGTGGGGTATCGGCCCGCTCCACGCCCTTCTGACCAGCCCAACCTACAAAGGCGAGTACCGCTTCAACCGCAAAGTCTGGAAGACAAAGGAAGACAAGCCCGAAGCCGACCAGATCATGGTGGCAGTCGATCCCGTCATCAACCCTGCTCTGTTCGATGCCGTGCAGGCCCGCCTGAAATCCCGTAACCCGAAACAGACGCCGCCGCGCGTCGTCACCGGCCCCATTCTCCTGACGGGCCTTGCGACCTGCGCCAGCTGCGGCGGCGGCATGACGCTGCGCACGGGCAAGTCGGGCCGCTACCGCTACTACACCTGCGCCACCTGCGCCCAGCAGGGCAAGTCTGCCTGCCCGGGCCGGTCCGTCCCCATGGACAAGCTCGACCAGATTGTCACCGACCAGCTCAATGCATCACTATTCACGCCAGAACGAGTCCGAGCCATCCTTGGCGGGCTGATGGCACGGCAAGCCTCGCGCAGCGAAGACCATGCGCAGCGCCTGACGGCTCTTCAGAACAAAGTTGCAGATTGCGAAAGCCGCCTCTCACGGCTCTATGAGGCGATTGAGAACGGCATCGCCGATGCTTCCGATCCGACGCTGAAAGACCGGCTGGCGGCCCTCAAGACTGAACGCGACCAAGCGAAGGCCGCCAAGGACCGCGCCTTCGCCGAGCTTCAACCCGAGACCAGAATCACCGAAGAGAAGATCAGCGCCTTCGCCTCCCTCATGCGCGAGAACGTCGCCAACGGCGCCATCCCGTTCCGCCGCGCCTACCTGCGCTCTGTTATTGATCAGGTCGAAGTCGACGACACGGAAATCCGCATCCACGGGCGGCGGGACGTTCTGGAGCGGCTTGTGATGGGAAATGGGGCAACTCCGGCAGGAGTGCCCAGTTTTGTTCGTAAATGGCGCACCCGACAGGATTCGAACCTGTGACCTCTGCCTTCGGAGGGCAGCACTCTATCCAGCTGAGCTACGGGTGCCTGCGGAAATTCAACCGCACCGGCCGGATGGAATGCCGACCGTGAGCGGTTCATAGCCGAAGCTGCGCCCGCCTTCAACCGGGGATGGCGCATGCGCCGCAAGAACCGGGGCTCGAACAGCCGTCGTCAACTGGTAGGCTGCAAGAGACCGGACATGGTGGAACGCGGATGTCGACATGCTTCTTCGTTCCGGCATCCGATTGCTCTGGCCGGCGCTGCAGATTCCGAATGCCGGTCTATTCCGTGACGTCGAAACCGTCGCCCATTTCGTTCGTGGCAGCCGGATCAACCGCCGTGCCCGCGACCGGCGTGCCGGCGTCGACCGGTGTGCTGCCGGGCGGCTGGACGCCGGGCAGATCCTCTTCATCCAGCGGCTGCGTCGAGACGGGCTGGGTTGCCGGCGGTGCGATTGCGGGCACATTCGCCACGGCAGGTGCGCCGCGGACCGTGCCGGCGGGCAGGAAACGCTCGATGAGTTCGGCGACATGCGCGTCGCGCTCTCGCGCCGACTTGCCGCCCATGACCACGATGACCAGGCGCTTGCCGCGCCGACCGACCGAGGTGACGATGTTGAAGCCGGACGCCCTGATGTAGCCAGTCTTGATGCCATCCACGCCGTCGATCAGCAGCGTGCGGTTGTGGCCGGTGACGGTTCGACCCCGGAAGGCGAAGCTGCGCTGCGAGAAGTTCCCGTAATATTGGGGGAAGCGCTTTCTGAGCGCGATGCCCAGCACGGCCATGTCGCGGGCAGTCGTATGCTGTCTGTCGTCAGGCAGGCCGGACGCGTTGCGGAAGACCGTGCTGCTCATCCCTATGGAGCGCGCCTTGGCGGTCATCAGGGCGGCAAAGCGTTCCTCGCTGCCGCCGAGATATTCGCCGACGGCGGCGGCGACGTCGTTTGCCGACTTCACCGAAAGGGCGTTGACGGCGGAACGCACGTCGATCGTCGTGCCGCGCTTCAGCCCGAGCTTGCTCGGCGCCTGCGAGGCCGCGTGCGCCGAAACCGGTATCTCGCTCGACATCGAAAGGCGGCCGCTGTCGATCGCCTCGTAGAGCATGTAGAGCGTCATCATCTTGGTGAGGGAGGCCGGGAAGCGCGGGGCCGTCGCATTCGCCTGATATAGCATGCGGCCGTTGTTCCCGTCGACGACGATCGCGGCATATTTCTCCGAGGCGAGCGGCGGCGGCGTGGCGACGCTCAATGCTTCCGGCCCCGTGGTGCTGCATGACGCAAGCGCGCCGGCCATCATCAAGAGCGCAAGGAAGCGAATCAGCAGCATCGGATCGAGAAAGGACGCCCGCAAGAAGAGCCTCGCACCAGAGGAAGAGCCTGCGGCAGCCCCCCGCTGCCGGATGAATGCGTCGCTTGTACCGTACTTAACCTTGACAGTCCATTTACGACGCATCGTTCGTACGGCCGCGATGGCGGCGCCTGTCGCTTGCGCTGTCGGGCTGACCCGGCTACCTCGGACGAGCGTCGTGGGAGGGAGATCGGCATGGACAGTTTCGACTTTGACGCCGGGGGCATTTCAGTCTCGATCGATCTCGGCATCGGTCACGTTGCCGATCTGGCGATCGAAGCCGGCGGCCGAACTCTGCGGCCATTGCACCGTGCCCCCTGGATCGACGAACCGGCGACACAGGCGCTCGACATACCGGCGGGGACCAGGGGTCTTGCCGGCGATTTTCTATGCGCGCCCTTTTCCGCGAACGACATCGAACCTGCGCCCATACATGGATGGCCTGCCAATACGCCGTGGGAGGTGGTCGACAAGAACCCCTTGGCGGACGGCGTCAGCGTGCGGCTCAGGCTGCTGCGGCCGGTGCTTGGCGCGACAGTGGAGAAGACGCTGACGCTGCGCGACGGGCATCCGTTCCTCTATCAGGAGCACGCCTTTATCGGTGGCGCGGGCGAGTTGCCGGCGGCGCATCATCCGATGACGGTCATGCAAGCCGGAGGCCGCATCGCCTTCTCCCCAAAGCGGCTTGCCCTGACGCCGGACACGCCGCTGGAGCCCGATCCGTCGCGCGGACGCTACGCGCTTGCCTATCCGGCGCATGCCACCGATCTCACCGCGTTTCCGCGCGCCGATGGTGGCAGCTACGATCTCACCCTCTATCCGGCCGGTGGCCGCGAGGAGGATTTCGTGGTCCTCGTCGAGGACGCGCATGAAGGCCCGGGCTGGACGGCGGTCGCCCGCCAGGCGGAAGCAGATCTGTTCCTGGTGCTGAAAAATCCGGCGGAACTGCCGGTGACCATGTTGTGGCTCAGCAACGGCGGGCGCGATTATGCGCCATGGAACGGCCGCCATCGCGGCGTGCTCGGCATAGAGGATGGCCGCACGGCGCTCGGACACAAGGCGTCGCTTGGCGACAATGCGCTGAAGCGGCTCGGCATATCCACGAGTTTCACGCTGGACCCGGAGGGCGCGGTGCGGTTCCGCCATGTGATGGGCGCGCTGCCGCTCGCCGCCGGCAGCGACGCGCCGGTGACTGTGGAGCCGCGTGACGGCCATCTCCACGCCGCCTTTGCCGACGGCCGCACCGTTTCCGCGCCTTTCGATACCGCGTTCCTGAGCGTCTGAAGCAGGCTCCGGCGGCAGTCTGCAATTTTCCTCGGCTGTGGTGTTTGCTAGTCTGCGCAGTTGAAAGGAATGGTCGGATCATGTCTCAAATCTCCCATCTTGCCGCCACGATCTTCCGGCGCGGCGCCGGCGCGAACCGCATCGTCGTCGCTGTCGCCGGTCCGCCGGCGGCAGGCAAGTCGACCATTGCCGAGGAGATCGTCTCGCTTCTGCCAGCGGGATCGGCCGCCATCGTGCCGATGGACGGCTTCCACTACGATGATCGGGTTCTGGACCAGATCGGCTGGCGTCAGCGCAAGGGTGCCCCGGAAACGTTCGATTTCGATGGTTATGAGGTCCTCCTGAGGCGCCTGCGCGACGCAGACGCCGACGTCGCGGTGCCGCTCTTCGATCGTTCGATGGAGCTTTCGCGCGCGGCCGCCGCCATCGTGCCGAAGACGGTCAAGTTCATCGTCACGGAAGGCAACTATCTGCTGCTCGACGAGGAACCCTGGCGCAGGCTGGCGCCGCTGTTCGACATCACCATCTTTCTCGATGTGCCGCGCGACGAAGTGGACCGTCGGCTCGTGCAGCGCTGGATCGATTACGGCCGCGGCGTCGAGGCGGGGCGCGCCTGGATCGACCGCAACGATCTTCCGAATGTCGACCGTGTCCTCGGCAGGCGCCGTCCTGCCGATATCACCCTCTGACTGGACAGTCGCGGGTTTCCGACCACCGCTTTCCGGCGCGCTGGCGCATTGAACCTTGCGGCGGCATGCCTACTTCGCTTTCGGAATGCAGCAGTTTTCGATGAAGGAAGACCGATGACAAAGCTCTCCGATTTCGCCGTCGCGAGGCGTTGGCCGGCGCAGTTCCCCGACCGCATCCAGCTCTATTCCGCGCCGACGCCGAACGGCGTCAAGGTGTCGATCGCGCTGGAGGAGATGGGGCTCCCCTACGAGCCGCACTACGTCGACATCATGAAGAACGAGACGTGGAACGATGACTTCCTCGCGCTCAATCCGAACGGCAAGATTCCGGCGATCATCGATCCCGACGGCCCGGATGGAGAGCCGCTCGCGCTGTGCGAGTCCGGCGCGATCCTCGTCTATCTGGCGGAGAAGAGCGGTCGGCTGCTGCCCGAGGACCCGGCCAGACGCTACGAGACGCTGCAATGGATGTTCTTCCAGGTCGGCCATATCGGGCCGATGTTCGGGCAGGTCGGCTTCTTCCATAAATTCGCCGGACGCGAATACGAGGACAAACGTCCGCTCAACCGCTATCGCGATGAATCCATCCGTTTGCTGGGCGTCCTCGAGAAGCGCCTGGGCAGCCGACAGTGGCTGATGGGCGACGAATTTTCGATCGCCGACATCCAGACCTTCCCGTGGGTCCGCAACATGCGCGGCTTCTACGACGCAGGCGAACTGCTCGGTCTCGAGAACTTCCCGAAGACATATGAATGGGTCGACCGCGCCGCCGCACGACCAGCCTCCGTCAAGGGGCTGGAAACACCGGCGCGCAGTTGAATGAGGCGAAGGCTTACGCCTTCGCCGTTTTCTTCCGGGTTGTCTTCTTTTCGGAGTGCACGACGGAAGCCGCCTTGGCCGCAGCGCCCTTGGCAGCACCCTTTGCCGCCTTTACGGCATCCATCGCCGCGTCTTCGGCGGTCCTCACCGCGCTTTTGGCGGACTTGACGGCGTCCTTTGCCGCTCCCTTGGCGGTCTTCACCGCGCCACGCGCGGTTTTGACCGCTTCCTTGGCCGTCTTCCTCACCGTTCCGATTACCGTTTCGGCTATCGAATGCTCGGATTTGGCGGATTTCTTCGGAGCAGCCTTCTTTGGAGCCGCAGCTTTTTTTACAGCGGTTGTTGCCTTGGAAGCGCTTTTCGCCGCCGCAGGCTTTGCGGCTTTCACGGCTGCTTTCGGTGCTGCCGCTTTCTTTGCGGCCGGCTTGGCTGATACCTTCGCCGGAGACTTCGCTGCCGCAGGCTTGGCGGCTGCTTTCGGCTTCGCGGCTGCCGCGGGTTTGGCCGCCGGCTTCTTCGCGGAAGCAGATGCGTCCTTGGTACGCCCGGCAAGCGACGCGGCGGCACCGGTCTTCGGGGATGCGGATTTCGATGCTTTGGCCATGGAACAGGTTCCCTCAGGAGCAAACACGCGGTTTACACAAACGGGAACCGGTACAATCGGTTCCAAAAACGCAGCAAAGGCAGCGGCTTGAGCCGCTAATTGCTGACTGAGCCGACCAACGTCTGGTCGCCGTCCTGTATCGACACCCAGCGGCCCGTATTCTGCGCCGACTGCCGCTTCAGGAAGCGGTAGCCCGTATGGTCCCATGGCAGAACTTCGGGATTGAGGTTGTCGAGAATGAAATCACCCCTGTCCGTGCGCACGGTCAGGATTGCATGTCCTTCGCCATCGGCCTTGCGCACGACGGTCATCAGCAGATTGGCGAGGGAAATGCCGCGCTGGGCCAGCGCACGCCGCTTCTCCAGCGCGTAGTCCTCGCAATCGCCGACGCCGTTGGGATAGGCCCAGGTCTCGTCCTTGCCGTAGATGTCGATGTCGCTCATCGGCTTGACGGCGGAATTCACCGCTTCGTTCACGCCGACGATCTGCCGCCACGTCGCATCCGTCAGCCTGAGCGGCTTCTGGTCGCGCGGGCGGATGGAGCATTCCTCGGGGTTGGCCTGGCAGAATTCGTAGTGGCCGATCGGCTGCGACGTGAAGCTGCCGACGGTCATGGAGCCGGCGCTTGCGGAAGAGGCGGCCGACGCGATGGCCAGAAGAGCCGCGCCCGCTGCAATCACCCCATACCGTCGCTTTGGTGACGATATCATCCGTCGGCCCGCCCGCCCTGCGAGTTATCGTTAAGGAAGCGTTAAATATTCTGCGTCGGCTGTCAATTTGGGTGGCGCCACAATCTGCGCAAATGGTTTATGCCGCCGCGCTCGACTGTCGGCAGGGTGTCATTATTGCAACAAATGGAGAGTCGTTGCGGATTTCAGCCGCGCATAATGCCGGCGGAAGACGAATCAGGCCTTCGCCGGGCGAACCAGCTTGAGGTTTGCCGAGCCGCGTTTCGCGGATGCATGGCTGCGCATGAAATCGACCATGCGCGGCGCGATCTCGGCGCGGAAGCGAGAGCCGTTGAAGACGCCGTAGTGGCCGACGACCGGCTGCATGTAATGCGCGCGCCGTTCGGCGGGGATGTTGATGCAAAGATCGTGCGCCGCCTTCGTCTGGCCGAGTCCGGAAATGTCGTCGTTCTCGCCCTCGACCGTGAACAGGGCGACGTTGCGCACCGCAGAGAGATCGACCGGTTCGCCGCGATGGACCATCTCGCCCTTCGGCAGCAGATGCCGGATAAAGACCGTGTCCACGGTCTGGAGATAGAATTCGGCCGTCAGGTCCATGACCGCGAGATACTCGTCGTAGAACTCCCGGTGCTTGACGGCGCTGTCGCCGTCGTTCTTCACCAGCTGGGTGAAGTAGTCCTTGTGGGCGATGATGTGCCGGTCGAGATTCATCGCCATGAACCCGGAGAGCTGCAGGAAGCCCGGATAGACGCGCCTGAGAAAGCCGGGGTTCGGCCACGGCACCCGCATGATGACATTGTCCTGGAACCATCGCAGGTCCTTGGTCTGCGCCAGTTCGTTGACGGCCGTGGGATTGCGCCGCGTGTCGATCGGTCCGCCCATCAGCGTCATCGTGGCTGGCACAAGGCGATCGCCTCGCGCCTCCATCAGCGCCACAGCCGCCAGCACCGGCACCGAGGGTTGGCATACGCCGACCACATGGGTGTCGGGCCCGAGCGCATGCAGCATGTCGATCACATATTCGATGTAGTCGTCGAGATCGAAATCGCCGGCCGCCACCGGCACCATGCGGGCGTCCGCCCAGTCCGTGATATAGACCTCGCAGTGCGGAAGCAGGGCCTCGACCGTGCCGCGCAGCAGCGTCGCATAGTGCCCGGACATCGGCGCGACGAGGAGGACCTTCGGGTCCGGCTTGCGCTTCGCCGGCAGGTCGCGACGGAAATGGATCAGGTCGCAGAACGCGCGCCGCCAGACGATCTCCTCGGTCACGTCGACCTTCTTCCAGTCGACCTCCGTCTGCTTGAGGTCGAAGCTCGGCTTGCCGTAGCGACGCGTCGTCCGCTCGAAAAGCTCGGCCGACGCGGCGATCGTGCGGCCGAGCGCCGTATGCGAAAGCGGGTTGAGCGGATTGGAGTAGGCAAGCCTCACCGCATCCGCGTAAGCCCGGAAAGGCTGCAGCGCGGCATGATTGAGTTCATAAAGCTGGTACATTCCCGATCCTGTCGTCCGGGCGCTGTCCCGACGCAGCCCGGCATGATTTCAACGAGAACGTAGCATCGAACCGCCCGGTTGCAAGGCGTGACGCTGCGTCATCGCCTGTCATGATCGGCGCGAAAGCGTTGAAAATCCGTTCCGGCGCCGTAGCGGTCGTGGATTCCTCAGCCGTCGACACCTTCGACGAGCACGATCTCGCCTGCGGCATGCTTTTGCCGGATGGAGGCGGCGTGCTGGTATTCAGGCGAATGGTAGCAGTCGTGCGCGGCCTGCAGGGAGGCAAACTCGATCACCACGTTGCGGGCCCGGCCCGGTCCCTCCGCCGCCTCCGAACGGCCGCCCCGGGCAAGGAATGTGGCGCCGTATTTGTCGAAGGCGAGCTTTGCCGCCGCGACGTAGTCCTTGTAGCCCTCCGGGTCGCGGACGTCGACGCGGGCAATCCAATAGGCTTTCGGCATGTCTCTCTCCCGGCTTTCATGAGCCTTTATGCGCGCGCCATCTCGGCCAGGACGGCCTCGGCCGCGGTGCGCCTGTCGGGCGCACCGACGATGGGCCGCCCGACGACGAGATGGCTTACCCCGGCGCGGATCGCGTCCAGCGGTGTCACGACGCGTTTCTGGTCGCTATGGTCCGCTCCCGCCGGACGGATACCCGGCGTCACGACCGCCAGTTCGGGACCGACGACCTTTCGCACCGCTGCCGCCTCCGCCGCCGAGCAGACGATGCCGCCCATACCGGCGTTCAGCGCCTGCTCCGCGCGCCGGAGCACCAGCGTGTGCGGATCGTATTCATAGCCGGCATCGATCACGTCCTGCTCGTCCATCGAGGTGAGCACCGTCACCGCCAGCAGGCACAGACCGCTGCCGCGCGCCGCCTCGACGGCCGCCCTCATCGCCTTCGGATAGGCGTGCAGCGTCAGCATCGTCATGCCCATCCTGGCGATGTTCTCGACGCCCTTGGCCACCGTGTTGTCGATGTCGAGCAGCTTCATGTCGAGAAAGACCTGCTTGCCGCCGCTGGCAAGCTCCCGCGCGAAGTCGAGGCCGCCCGCGAAGGCGAGCTGGTAGCCCACCTTGAAGAAGGCCGCCGTCCCTTCGAGGTCCCGCACCACCGCCTCTGCATGCGCGACGGTCGGCACGTCGAGCGCCACGATCAGCCGGTCACGCATGTCGCCCGTCATTTCCCGCTCCGTCGAATTCTTCTACCGGAGTCCATTCGCAGAGGAGTCGGCGTGTCGCAAGGCCGAAGGCGAAGACATTGCCGCCGCCCGTGGGTTGATCCTCGCTTCGCGAGATCGCCCGGTCCGCAATGTGGCATTTCAGCAGCGTGCCGACGGCGCCATGGCCGACGAAAAGCACAGCTCTGTCGCAACCGTGCCGTGCAAGCGTCCGTTCGACGGCAGAGACGATCCGGCTCTGCGCGTCGACCGCGCTCTCCCATCCACTCCAGCTTGTCTGCGGATGGCAAAAGAATTCGTCTGCGGCGGCCTCGAAACGATCGGGCTGCAGAAAGCCGGTGGACGAACGATCATTCTCGCCCATCTCGGCCTGTATCTCTACCGTCGCGCCTCGCCTCGCCGCGATGATCTCTGCCGTCTCGACGGCCTTTCGTTCCTCGCTGCTGACAATCCGGCTGATATTGGTCAGCCACCCCCTCTCAGCGATCGCCACGATACGGGCATGTCCCCTTGTCGAGAGACGCCATTGGGGCACGGGTATATCTGGATCGACCTCAACCTGCGGGTGGGTGAGATAGTAGCCGATCAATGCTGAACCCGGGTCGTGAGCAGCCTGGCGTGTTCGATCAGCGTGCGGCACAGACGCTCCATCCCCTTGCGCAGCCGTTCCTCCCGGAATGCGCCGTTCTCGTCGAAGGCCTCGCCGCCGTTCGGTACGGATACCTGCGGCGAGATCACCTCCATGCCGATATGCGAGAGGATGGCCCGCAGATGGATGATGCAGCGTATCCCGGCGAAATGGCCGTTGGAGGACGAGCACAGGCCGACGACCTTCCCCGGATAAGGCTTGAGCGGCCTGCCGCCGTCCTTTGAAATGCGGCTCACCCAGTCGATGGTGTTCTTGAGCAGGGGCGGCAGCGAACCATTGTATTCCGGCGTGCAGATAAGCAGCGCATCATGGGAGGCGAACAGCCTTGCCAGCTTGTATGCGTTGTCCGGAATGCCTTCCTCGCGTTCCAGATCCTCGCTCATCAGCGGCAGCGGATAGTCGGCCAGCGTTATGCGGGTGACCTCGGCGCCTTGCAGCGCAAGTTCGAGCTGGGCGCAGTCGGCAACCTTGCCGCTATAGGCGCCGACCCGCGTCGAGCCGGCGAAGACGAGGGTTTTGGGAATCAATACCGTCATGCTCCGGGGATGTCTGTGAAGCCGAAACGCAAGGAGCAGTTAACGCCAAATCGCACGACCGGCAACCGCGCTCGATAGGACGGCCTCCGTCATCTTCCGCTCGTTGAACCGCCGCGTCAGTTGGGTCGGCGGCGATAGATCCAGAGCTGCGTCGGGGGGATGTTGCGCAGGATGAAGCGGAAATGCTCCACCGTATAGTTGCCGCGCCCCGGCGGCACGGGCGATTTCGGCCCGTATGTCAGCTGCACGATCGGCCGCCCGGCGGGAATGCGATCGAGAAGGTCCTCGATGTACCGGACGCGCGCGGCGACCGGAAAATTGAGCAGCGGCACGCCCGATATGACCGAATCGAACGTTGCATCGCGCAGCCCGCCCAGTGTCTCGTCAAGATTGAAGGCGTCGCCCTCGATCACATTGACGCCCTTGAAGTGGCTGCGCAGATGCCGCACGAACTCCGGCGAATACTCCACTGCGTAAAGATCACCGGGTTTGACGCCGCGGGCCAGGATCGCCTTGGTGATGACACCGGTGCCGGGTCCGAGTTCCAGCACCGGCATGCCGGAATCGGGATCGATGACCGAGGCCATTTTCCTGGCGGTGATCGAACTTGTCGGAATGATCGATCCGACGGCTCTCGGTCTGTGCAGCCAACCCTTGAAGAATTTGACCTCTTCGTCGAACCGTTCCGCGAGCGTCTTCCTGCGCGCGCTGCTGAGGCCATTCATCCGGCTGATTCTCCATTACGCAACGTCAAGGTCATCTATAGAGCGCGGCGGAATTGCGGCAAGGCGGGACCGCGGCGGAACCTGTCCAAATCCTACTCGCCGAACGATTCGAAGAAGTCCTTCATGCGCGAGAAGAACCCGCTCGACTGCGGCGAATTCTCCTTCGAGGACAGTTTCTCGAACTCCTCGAGCAGTTCGCGCTGGCGCTTGGAAAGGTTCTGCGGGGTCTCGATCGCGACCTGGATGTAGAGGTCGCCCACCTGCGGCTGGCGCAGCACCGGCATGCCCTTGCCCTTGAGACGGAACTGACGGCCGTTCTGCGTGCCTTCCGGCACCTTCACCCGCGTCTGCGTGCCGTCCAGCGTCGCCACCTCGAACTGTCCGCCGAGCGCGGCCGTCGTCATCGAGATCGGCACCTTGCAGTAGAGGTCGGCGCCGTCGCGCTGGAAGAGCTCGTGCGGCTTCACCGAGAGGAAGATGTAGAGATCGCCCGGAGGCCCGCCGCGCAGGCCGGCCTCGCCTTCGTTGGCCAGCCTGATGCGCGTGCCGTCCTCGATGCCCGCCGGAATGTTGACCGACAGCGATTTTTCCTCGACCACCCGGCCTTGGCCGGAGCACTTGGTGCAGGGGTCCTTGATCGTCGTACCGCGCCCGTTGCAGGCCGGGCAGGTGCGCTCGATGGAGAAGAAGCCCTGGCTCGCGCGCACCTTGCCGTGGCCGTGGCACATGGCGCAGGTAACCGGCTGCGTGCCCGGCTTGGCTCCCGATCCGGAGCATTCCGTGCAGGCGATGGATGCAGGCACGCGGATCTGCGCCGTCTTGCCCGCGAAGGCTTCCTCCAGCGTGATCTCCATATTGTAGCGCAGGTCGGCGCCGTGCTCGCGCCCGCCGGGGCCGCGCCTCTGGCGGCCGCCCATCATCTCGCCGAAGATGTCCTCGAAGATGTCGGTGAAGCCGCCGGCGCCGAAGCCTCCCGCTCCCCGCGCGCCCATGCCGCCATTCTCGAAGGCCGCATGGCCGAAGCGATCGTAGGCCGCGCGCTTCTGCGGGTCCTTCAGGCACTCATAGGCTTCGTTGATTTCCTTGAACTTGTGCTCGCAGGCCGCGTCGCCGGGATTGCGATCGGGGTGGAACTGCATGGCGAGCTTGCGGAAAGCGCTCTTCAGTTCCTTGTCGTCGGCGCTCTTCTGGACGCCCAGTGTTTCGTAGAAGTCGGCTTTCATTCTGTCCCGCTGCCCTTGGAAAAGAGGGAAAGCAATCGTCGGGCGCCTCCGGCGCCGGGTTGGCCCCGATTTAGTGAGCCGAATCGCGCAATGCCATAGCCGGCAAAGGGACGAAAGGCTTTTTGCGCAATGAATGGCCGAGCGGCAACATCACCCGCGCGGCATGGTCCATCCCGCGGCGCGAGGCCGGGCAAAAAGAAGGGCCCGGACGTGCCGAGCCCTTCGTTGGTTCGATTGTTCACCTGACGTCAGGCCGACTTCTTCTTGTCGTCGTCGTCGATTTCCTCGAAGTCGGCATCCACCACATCGCTGTCCTTGGCTGCATCGGCCTTGGCGTCGGCTTCCGCCGCCTCCTTTTGCGAGGCCTCGTACATGGCCTGGCCGAGCTTCATCGACACTTCGGCGAGCGTCTGCGACTTCGCCTGGATGTCGTCGGCGTCGTCGCCTTCCGTCGCGGTCTTCAGCGCGGCGATGGCGTCGGCGATCGCGGTGCGATCGGTCTCCGAAACCTTGTCGCCATAGTCCTTGAGCGACTTCTCCGAGGAGTGGATCAGGGCTTCCGCCTGGTTGCGTGCTTCGACCAGCGCCTTGCGCTTCTTGTCACTCTCGGCGTTCGCCTCGGCGTCCTTCACCATCTTCTCGATGTCGGCGTCGCTGAGACCGCCCGAAGCCTGGATGCGGATCTGGTGCTCCTTGCCGGTGCCCTTGTCCTTGGCCGAGACGTTGACGATGCCGTTGGCGTCGATGTCGAAGGTGACCTCGATCTGTGGCACGCCGCGCGGCGCGGGCGGGATGCCGACCAGATCGAACTGGCCGAGCGCCTTGTTGTCGGCCGCCATCTCGCGTTCGCCCTGGAAGACCCGGATCGTCACCGCGTTCTGGTTGTCCTCGGCGGTGGAGAAGACCTGGCTCTTCTTGGTCGGGATCGTCGTGTTACGCTCGATCAGGCGGGTGAATACGCCGCCCAGCGTCTCGATGCCCAGCGACAGCGGGGTCACGTCGAGCAGCAGCACGTCCTTGACGTCGCCCTGCAGCACGCCGGCCTGGATCGCGGCGCCGATGGCGACGACCTCGTCCGGATTGACGCCCTTGTGCGGCTCCTTGCCGAAGAACTGCTTCACCACCTCCTGGACCTTCGGCATGCGGGTCATGCCGCCGACCAGCACCACTTCGTCGATCTCGCCCGGCTTCAGGCCGGCATCCTTGAGCGCGGCCTTGCAGGGATCGATCGTGCGCTGCACGAGGTCGTCCACCAGCTGCTCGAACTTGGCGCGGGTGAGCTTCATCGTCAGATGCTTCGGACCGGTCTGGTCCGCCGTGATGAAGGGCAGGTTCACCTCGGTCTGGGCCGAGGACGAGAGCTCGATCTTCGCCTTCTCGGCCGCCTCCTTGAGGCGCTGCAGCGCGAGCTTGTCGTTCTTCAGGTCGATGCCCTGCTCCTTCTTGAACTCCGCCGCCAGATATTCGACCAGACGCATGTCGAAGTCCTCGCCGCCGAGGAAGGTGTCGCCGTTTGTCGACTTCACCTCGAACACGCCGTCGCCGATCTCCAGCACGGAGATGTCGAAGGTGCCGCCGCCGAGATCATAGACCGCGATGGTCTTGCCTTCCTTCTTGTCGAGGCCGTAGGCGAGCGCGGCCGCGGTCGGCTCGTTGATGATACGCAGCACCTCGAGGCCGGCGATCTTGCCGGCATCCTTGGTGGCCTGGCGCTGGGCGTCGTTGAAATAGGCGGGAACTGTGATGACGGCCTTCTCGACCTTCTCGCCGAGATAGGCTTCCGCCGTCTCCTTCATCTTCTGCAGGATCGCGGCCGAGACCTGCGACGGGGACTGCTTCTTGCCGCCCACCTCGACCCAGGCGTCGCCATTGTCGCCCTTGACGATCTTGTAGGGGACGAGCTTCTTGTCCTTGTCGGTCACCGGATCGTCGTAGCGCCGGCCGATGAGACGCTTCACCGCGAAGATGGTGTTTTCCGGATTGGTGACGGCCTGACGCTTGGCCGGCTGGCCGACGAGGCGTTCGCCGTCGCCGGTGATCGCGAAGATCGACGGCGTGGTGCGCGCGCCTTCCGCATTCTCGATGACCTTCGCGTCCTTGCCGTCCATGACGGCGACGCAGGAGTTGGTCGTTCCGAGGTCGATACCGATAACTTTTGCCATTTCTCTAGTCTCTCCTTCAAGCAGGCCGTCGGGACCCAATGAGGCGTTCCGGGGACGGCCCCCGTTCACTGGAAATTCCGCGAAAACGACATGCTTTTCAGCCGGCTTGCGCGGTTGCCGCGTATATAAGAACAGCATTTCGGGCGCGCAAGCGGCCTGTGAAGAACTTCATGCCGGCGCTCTACGACATTTCGCTCCATAGCCGCCGGCGTGGCCCGCACGTTTTTCGGCGCGACGCGCCACCACGGTCTTGACGCGCCGGCATGCCGCGGGATCAACATGTGGAAGAGCCGGCTGCCCGATCCGCGGCCGGTCCTCTGCCTGACGCTGGGAGGAGCGTGTGTCGGAGATGACGAAGGCGGTGGCCGAAACCGTCGCGACAGGTCTCGGCTGGCCGGAAGGGCCGACGGTGCTGCCGGACGGGCGCATCGTTCTGGTCGAAAGCTACCGCAGCCAGCTTACCGCCGTCGATCCCCGGACAGGCAAGGCACAGCGCTTCGCCTATGTCGCCGGCGCGCCGAATTCCTGCGTCCTGGGCTCGGACGGCGCCATGTATGTCTGCCAGAACGGCGGCACCACCGGCCCCTGGCGCGCGGCGGAGATGACGACGCCGTCGATCCAGCGCGTGCGCGAGGGCGGCAGCGCCGAGATCATCCTTACGGAAGTCCAAGACATAAGGCTGAACGGGCCGAACGACCTCGTCTTCGCGCCGGACGGGCGGCTGGTCTTCACCGATCCTGGAACCTACGATCCGAAGAATCCGGACCCGAGCTATATTTTCGCGCTGAATCCGGACGGCAGCGCCGACGTGGCGGTGCGCTTCGACCGGCCGACATTCCCCAACGGCCTCGCGGTGGAGGCCGATGGCTCCATCGTCTGGGCGGAATCCTACACCGGCCATGTCTGCCGCCAGCGGCCGGACGGCCGCCGCGAGGATCTCGGCCGCCTGCCGGGCGACAATCCCGTTCCCGACGGCATGAAGATCGGCGCCGATGGCCGGCTCTACGTCACCGACATCGTTGCCTGTGGCATCCATGTGCTCACCCCGGAGGGCAGGGCGGAAGCCTTCCTTCCATGCGCGAAGGCGACGACCAACTGCGCCTTCGACGGCGAGACGCTTTGGGTCACCAATGCCGGGGTTCTGGCCGAGGGATCGGAAGCCTCCTTTGGCGGTACCCTGATCCGGCTGCACGTGCCGGGCGGCGGAGCGCCGACGCATTACGGCGCGATCGAAATTGGGCCGGTCGAAAGCGGGTCCGTCGCATGAACCCCGCGCCGCGTTCCGGGAAAGCGTCGGCACCTGTCGTTGCTCCGCCTGTTCCCGTCGAGCCCTATGTGCCGACCCCCGCGCTCAAAAATCTCTATAGCGTGGCGGAAGTGCGCAATGCGGCGCGCCGCGTGCTGCCGCGTCCGGTCTTCGATTTCGGCGACGGCGGCGCGGAAGACGAGCGCACGCTTCGCCGCAACGAAGCGGCCTTCGAGGATGTCGCGCTGCTTCCGCGTCCGTTGAACGGCGCCGCCGTGCGCGATCTTTCCGTCACCTTGTTCGGCCGCCGGCTGAGCATGCCGCTCGGCGTCGGTCCGACCGGCATATCCGGTCTGTTCTGGCCGGATGGCGAATGCGAATCCGCGCGAGCCGCGAGCGCCGCCGGGGTTCCCTATATCGCCAGCCACGGCTCTGTCTGCCGGCTCGAGGACATCGCCGCCACCAACTCCGACCCGCGCTGGATGCAGGTCTTCGTCTACACGGATCGCGGCTTCACCCGCGAGATGATCGAGCGCGCGCAGGCGGCGGGTTACGAGGCGCTGGTGCTCACCGTTGACAACCAGCTTCTCGGCAATCGCGAGCGCGACATCCGCAACGGTTTTTCGATCCCGCCGCGTTTCGGTGTCGCCGGAACGATCGCAGCCGGCACCAAGCTGGAATGGCTGATGCGCATGCGGTCGACTTTGCCGAAGATCACCTTCGGCAACTATCTGAAGCCGGGCGAGAAGGCCGAACTGGCCGCCGTCGCCGCCCGCATGGGCAGCCTGCTCGATCCCGCCCTTTCATGGCAGGAGGTCGACTGGATACGCTCCTTCTGGAAAGGCCCGATGCTGCTCAAGGGCATCCTGCACCCCACCGAGGCGAGCGAGGCGGTGGCGCGCGGCATGGACGGCGTCGTCGTGTCCAACCATGGCGGCCGGCAGCTCGACGGCGCGGCATCGTCCTTCGACGCGCTGCCTGCCGTCGCGGAGGCCGTCGACGGGCGCATTCCCGTCCTGTTCGACGGCGGCCTGCGCCGGGGCGCCGATGTGGTCAAAGCGCTGGCGCTCGGGGCGTCTTTCTGCCTGATCGCCCGGCCGCAGCTCTGGGGCCTCGCCGTCGCCGGACAGGTCGGCGTCCGCCACGTGCTCGAACTCTATCGCAAGGAGATCGACCGCGCGATGGGGCTGATGGGCGCGAAGGCGATAGGCGAGATCGGTCCGGACAGCGTGATGCGATTGAGATGACGAGCCGTCCCGGCCCGGATTTCCATGTCTTCGAATGAGGTTCCTGCATGATCACCGACCCGCCGATCCTGACCATCAGGCGCAATTTCGAACGCCCGACCGCCGCGCTGGTCGAGGCGTTTCGCGGCGTCCCGACCGGCTATCTGGTCGACGCCATGCAGGGACGCGGCTGCCTCGGACCCGCAATCCGCCCGCTGCTCTCCGAGCGGTCGAGCCTTGTCGGCGTCGCCGTCACCTGCCATGCCGGCCCCGCTGACAATCTGGCGGTCTTCGGCGCGCTCGAAGTCCTGCGGCAAGGCGACGTCATCGTCGCCTGCACCGACGCCTTCATGAAGACGTCCGTGACCGGCGACCTGCTCCTCGGCATGGCGCGCAATCTCGGCGCCGCCGGTTTCGTCACCGACGGTCTGGTGCGCGACCTTGCCGGCATCGAGGCCGTAGGCCTGCCGGTCTATTGCGCGGGGCTCACCGCCAACTCGCCGGTGCGCAACGGCCCTGGCACCGTCGGCTTCCCCGTCGTCATCGGCGACGCCGCCGTCGATCCGGGCGATATTCTGGTCGGCGATCGCGACGGCGTCGTCGTCGTGCCGCGATTGCGGGCGGAGGCGGTGCTCGCCGCGCTCGACGGCATAAAGGCGGCCGAACGCGCGCTGGAAGCGAAAGTCAATGCAGGCCTTGGCGTTCCGGATTTCATCAGGACGATCCTCGATTCCGGCCGCACGCGTTTCGTGGATTGAACACGAGTCGTTGACTGACGCGCCGGCCAACTTATCTTCCTCTTCGGCGCTGGGTGCTTCGCGCCCCCAAGGGGCGCCACTAGGGGCTTAACCGGAAGATATACAATCGTGCTGCGTGTTCTCCCGAGGCTTCTGGCCGTTGCGCTGGTCGCCGCTTTCGCCCTGTCGGCCTGTTCGACGGCGGGGTTCCTGAACACCGTTCTGACGCGCGACGAAGGCGCGAAGCGTCTTGCCCGGGATATCGCCTATGGCGGCGAGCCGCGGCAGAAACTGGACGTATACGGCCCGCAAGGCAAGCCCCGGGGCGTGGTGATCTTCCTCTATGGCGGCGGGTGGGCGAGCGGCAGCAAGGACGATTACGGCTTCGTCGCCGCGTCCTTCGCCAGCCGCGGCTATCTCACCATCGTTCCGGACTACCGTCTCGTGCCGGAAGTACGCTATCCGGCCTTCGTGGAGGACACGGCGAAGGCGACCGCATGGGCCTATCGCCATGCGTCGGACTATGGCGCTCCGGACGCGCCCCTGTTCCTCGTCGGCTATTCGGTCGGCGCCTACAATGCGATGATGGTGGCGGCCGCCCCCGAATTCCTGCGCGCGGAGGGCCTGTCCCCGGCCATCGTCTCAGGCGTCGCCGGCCTCTCGGGTCCCTATGATTTCCTCCCGCTCGACGCGAAGGAGACGAAGGCGGCCTTTGCCGGCATCGCCGATCTGTACGCGACACAGCCCGTCAACCGCGTCGCCCGAAAGGGGCCGCGTCCGCCGGTCTTTCTCGCCACGGGGACGGAGGACACGATCGTGCCGCCGATCCAGACCGATGCCTTGGCGGCGGCGCTGAAGCGCGCCGGCTGGCCGGTCGAGACGCACCGCTATCCCGACATCGGCCATCTTGGCGCCGGCCTCGCGCTCAGCCGCCCCTTCCGCAACCTCGCGCCGGTTCTCGAAGATCTGATCGCCTTCATGAGCCGACAGGGCTGAACGTTCCCGTGCCCTGCGCGGCATGATCCCGCTACGCGTCAGACATATTCCCAGCTGTCGTGACCGCCAGCCCGGAAGATGGCGTCGATTACTTTCTGGTTCAGCACGGATTCTTCGAGCGTGAACACGCGCACGCTTTCGCCGGCCGCCGCGCGGGCAAAGGCCTCGGCCTCGAGCCGGTACTGGCGCGTCGCCGGGAAGCGGTACACGGTCGCCTCCGTATGCGTCTGGTTGTGGAGTTCCACCCTGTGATGATCGTAGTCGCCCGCATTGAAGGGGGCATGGACCTCGATGAAGCCCTTCTCGCCATGGAAGACCATGAACTGGCGCAACGCCATCTGCGTCGAGCAATAGAAGGAGAGGTCGAAGGTGCCGAAATCGGCCTTCACGGTCGAGTAGATGTCGGTGCCGAAATTCTCGTCGCGCTCCACCTGCGCCTGGATGCGCACCGGCTCCTTGCCGGTGACGAAGCGCGTCGAAACGGTGGGATAGACGCCGATATCCGGCAGCGCGCCGCCGCCCAGCGCCAACTGATTGCGCATGTTTGCGGGGTCGACATTGTGATAGGAGAACGCGCCCTGCACGTGCCTGAGCCGCCCGATGGCGCCGCCCTGCACCAGTTCGCGGACCTTCTGCCATTGCGGATGGTAGATCACCATGAAGGCTTCGCAGATCAGCACCTTTTTACGGTCGCGGATCTCGATCAGCGGCAGGATGTCCTTCGCGTCGAGCGCCAGCGGCTTCTCGACCAGGACATGCTTGCCCGCCTCGGCGGCTTTTGCCGTCCACTCGACATGCTGCGATGTCGGAAGGGGAATATAGACGCCGTCGATCACGTCGGAGGCCAGCATCTCCTCATACGAGCCGAAGGCATGTGGCACGCCAAAGCGGTCGGCCAGCGTCCGCGCTTTCGCCTCGTCGCGGCTGGCGATCGCCGTGACGACGCCGTTCTCGGCGTCCTGCATGGCCGGGATGACATGGTCCCGACCGATCTTCGCCGTCGATATGATTCCCCAACGAAACATGCGCTCTCTCGCTCCCGAACAATCCGGGCGGCAGTCTTGCGCGAAACACGCCGGGATTGCCAGCGTTAAACCGGTTTCACGTCCGTTCGCGCAAGGAGCGCTTGGTTCCGGGAGAAGCACCGATCCAGCCAACAGCCGGACCGGGTGACCTAGGCAGCTTCCTGGATCGCCGAGAGCTTCCAGGCCTCGCCTTTCCGGCGGGTGAAGGTCCACAGTTCCGTCGTTTCCGTCGGCTCGGTTTCGTCGCCTTCGACCACCTTGCCGGTCGCCCGGTCGCGCATCACGTCGACGGATTCGTAGAGGAAAGCGGCCGTCGCATAGTCGCCACCGTCCTCGCTCCATGCTTCCGCGATATCGGCTTGCAGAAGGTGGACGCGCGAGACGTCGTTGCGCAGGCCGCGTTTCGCATTCTCGGCGAGTTCCTCGGAGAAGAACGACACCATCTCGGGTGTGCTCAGCCGGCGCATCGCGGCGTGGTCCTCTTCCGCGAAGGCGGTCTGCACCTCGGCGAGTATTCGCTCGAACGTGTCGAGGTCGTCCTGCGTCAACTCGACGTCCTGCGACGGCGTGGCCGTCGCGCCGCCGAAACCGGGAATGGTGAAGGAGCCCGCGCGGCCGCTGCCCGCCGGGCGCTCCTCATGCGTCTCGCGCGCATGCACGGGCTGTCCGAACATGCCTGTCGCTTCCCGGCCAAAGCCAGGTCCGCCGGCGGTCGCCGGCGTCTGGCGGGAACGGAAGAAGCGCAGTGCAAGCATCGCCAGAAGGCCGAGCAGCAGCAGCTGCACGAGGAAGCCCAGCATTCCGGCCATGCCGCCGAAGCCGTAACCCATCAGCATGCCGATCAGGCCGCCGATGAGCATGCCCCGCATCAGCGAGCCCCCGAGACCGTTGAACAGGCCGGGCCTCTGCTGCGCGACGCCTGTCTGCTGACGGGTGGCGGCGTTGGGCGCGGTGCTTGGCGTCATCGAGCGCTCGACCGGCGCGGTCGGGTTGGGCGCGGTGCGCGTCGCCGGCGCCTGCTGGAAGGTGCGCGTGCCACGGCTGCCGAAGCTGCCGCCGCGCCTTGCGTCGGCGAAATCGGTCGACACCAATGTGAATGCCATCATCAAGGTGGCGAGAAGAGCGAAGGTGCGCGTCATTCCAGAGTTCATTGGGTCCTTTTCTCCAACGACCCGCTCCGGATTGATGCGCAAGCGGGCCCGATCGTCGCGGTCCGACATCACGAACGCCTTGGTCGCGCGTACGTCAAAGAGGCCCGGCCCGCGGGCGGAATGTATGCATTCCTCATTCAGCCCGCAAGCAGCCTGTCGCTGCCTTTTGCAAGGAAATGACGTCGTTGGCGGAGAACCCGGCGCGCCCGCGATGAAGCGGGCGCAAGGCGGATTTCGGCAGAATCAGCCCCTCAGCACGCCACCGGTCTGCTTCCTGACGTTCTCGACGATGCGACCGGCCAGCACCTCGAAGTCTTCGTCGGTCAGCGTCTTGTCGACCGGCTGGATGGCGACCTCGATGGCGATCGACTTCTTGCCCTCGCCGAGCGACGCACCTTCAAAAATATCGAAGACGTTGACGCCGGTGATGAGTTTCTTGTCGGCCGCCAATGCGGCGCGCGTCAGCGTGCCCGCCTCGACCGCCTTGTCGACGACGAAGGCGAAATCGCGCTTCACTGCCTGGAAGGCCGAGAGATCGAGACGCGGCTTGGTCCGGGTCGGCTTGGCCTTCGGCTCCGGGATCGTGTCCACGAACACCTCGAAGCCGGCAAGCGGCCCCGAGACGTCCAGCCCTTCCAGCACCTTCGGATGGAATTCGCCGAAGGTGCCGAGCACGACCTTCGGCCCGAGCTTGATCGTGCCGGAGCGGCCCGGATGATACCAGGACGGGCCGCCGGCCTCGATCTGCAGCTTGTCCACCGGCGCGCCGCAGGCTTCGAGCACGGCAAGCGCGTCGGCCTTGGCGTCGAACACGCCGACAGGACCGGCATTGCCGGACCAGTTGCGGCCGGAACCGTCCAGCTTTGCCGTGCCGCGCCGCACGCCGGCTGCGACCCGGCGCTGCGTCTCGGGCGTGTCGCCTTCATAGGTGCCGGAAACCTCGAACAGCGCGACGTCGCCGATGCCGCGGTCGGCATTGCGCTGTGCCGCCGCGATCAGGCCGGGCAGCAGCGACGGGCGCATGTCCGACATGTCCGCCGCGATCGGATTGGACAGTTTCAGTTCCGGCTGGCCGCCGCCGAACAGTTCCGCATGCTTCGCCGGGATGAAGGACCAGGTGACGGCCTCCATCATGCCGCGCACGGCAAGCGCACGTTTGGCGGCCCGCGTGCGCACCTGCAGCGTCGTCAGGATTTTTCCGTTGACGGCGTCGTGGCCGCCGAGCGGCCGGGGCGCGATGTTGTCGACGCCGTGGATGCGCATGACCTCCTCGACCAGATCGGCCTTGCCGTCGACGTCCGGCCGCCAGGACGGAACGACGACATCGACCACCGCGCGGCCCTTGCTGGACGGCGTGAAACCGAGTCTGGACAGTATGTCGAGGCTCTCTTCGGCGGGCACGTCGAGGCCGGTCAGCCGCTTCACCTCCGACACGGGAAAAGCCACGATCTTCGGCTCGTACCCGGCATAGCCGACCACCTCGCTCTCGCTCGGCGTGCCGCCGCAGAACTCCAGCACAAGCTTCGTGGCCAGTTCCAGTCCGGTCACCATGAATTCAGGATCGACGCCGCGCTCGAAGCGGTAGCGCGCATCGGTGATGATGCCGAGCGCGCGGCCGGTTCTGGCGATGTTCAGCGGCTCCCAGAGCGCCGACTCGATCAGCACGTCGATCGTCGCCTCGTCGCAACCGGAATGCTCGCCGCCCATGATGCCGGCGATCGATTCCACGCCTTTGTCGTCGGCGATCACGCACATGTCCGGCGTCAGCGCGTATTCGCGTCCGTCCAGCGCAAGAACGCACTCGCCGTCCTGCGCGCGGCGCACGACGAGGTCGCCCTTCACCTTGGCGGCATCGAACACATGCAGGGGCCGGCCGCGGTCGAAGGTGATGTAGTTGGTGATGTCGACCAGCGCGTTGATCGGGCGCAGACCGATCGCGATCAGGCGCTGCTGCATCCATTTCGGCGAAGCGCCATTCTTCACGCCGCGCACCAGCCTGAGCGCGAAGCCGTGGCAGAGTTTCGGCGTGTCGCCGAACTCCAGCCCGACCCGCACGGGGCAGGGTCCTTCACCCGCATGCGGCATGATCGGATTGGCCTTCAGCCGCCCGAGGCCCGAGGCTGCGAGGTCGCGCGCGATGCCATGCACGCCCGTCGCGTCCGGCCGGTTCGGCGTCAGGTTGATCTCGATGACGGGATCGTCGAGATGCGCATAGGCCGCGAAGCTGGCGCCGACCGGCGCGTCCTCCGGCAGGTCGATGATGCCCGTGTGCTCGTCGGAAAGCTCCAGTTCGCGCTCCGAACACATCATGCCGTGGCTCTCGACGCCGCGGATCTTGCCGACGGCGAGCGTCACGTCGATGCCCGGCACATAGGTTCCCGGCGCGGCGAAGGCGCCGACCAGTCCGGCGCGCGCATTCGGCGCGCCGCACACAACCTGGATCGGCGCCTTGCCGTCGCCGATGTCGACCGAGAGCACGCGAAGCCGGTCCGCGTCCGGATGCTGGACCGCCGTCAGCACCCTGGCGATGACGAAGGGTTTCAGCGCGGCTTTGTCGTCGACATGCTCGACTTCGAGGCCGATCGAGGTCAGCCGCTCGACGATCTCGTCGAGCGTCGCGTCGGTTTCCAGATGATCCTTGAGCCAGGAGAGAGTGAATTTCATTGTCTTACTCTTATGCGGCTTCGCTTCGGTTCAGTACGTCAACCAAGTTGAAGCGTTTGCAGATATGTTCGTGGCGTGAAGCCGCTATTGCGTTGAATTCTGGTGACTGGCTGGTTTCCAACGGGCGCGCAAAACTATTCCGCCGCCACGGCGGGTCTGATTGCTTTCGGGTACTTCCAGCCGCGCAGCATTCCCTTGATCGAGAGGTCTTCATCGACATCCGGCCAGTGGAGCCCATCCAGCATCAGGTGGACATTGTTCCGCTGGCTGGGGGAGGCCGCGAGAAGACGCGGGTACCACCACAAAGGGGTTACCACTTCGCGGTCGTCGGCGAGCCGCACGTGCAGGTGCGACGGATCGCACCACGCTTCGACGGGCCGCTCACTCTCCGAATAGGTCTCTGAAGAATCCATTCCACGCCTCCAGGAACTCATCCTTGTGGTCGCTCGTCACTTCAATGATACGCTTCAGGTCCGACGCCTTGAAGCCCTTGTGCTCGGCAAATTCCAGAGATTCCAGCCAGACCTTCGCCACTCCGCCGTGACCTTCGGCATGAATATGGGGCGGCTCATGCATGTCCGAACCATAAAAGTGGAACCGGATCCCGTATTTGCGGAGAACGGTGGGCATTCAACTCGACAACCCGCCGAACAGCGTCGGCATGTCGAGCGGCCGAAAACCATAATGCGACAGCCAGCGGACGTCGGCGTCGAAGAAGGCGCGCAGGTCCGGCATGCCGTATTTCAGCATGGCGATGCGGTCGATGCCCATGCCCCAGGCAAAGCCCTGATATTTGTCGGGATCGAGCCCTCCATGGCGCAGCACGTTGGGGTGCACCATGCCGCAGCCCAGAATCTCCATCCAGTCGTTGCCCTCGCCGAAACGCACCTCGCCCGGCCGCGAACGATCGCACTGGATGTCGACCTCGAGGCTCGGCTCGGTGAACGGGAAGAAGGACGGGCGGAAGCGCATCTTGACGCTCGGCACCTCGAAGAACGCCTTGCAGAATTCCTCCAGCACCCATTTCATGTTGGCGACGTTCGCCGTCTTGTCGATCACCAGCCCCTCGACCTGATGGAACATGGGCGAGTGGGTGGCGTCCGAATCCTGCCGGTAGGTCTTGCCGGGGATGACGATTCGGATCGGCGGCTTCTGCGCCTCCATGGTGCGGATCTGCACCGGCGAGGTGTGCGTGCGCAGCACCTTGCGATCTCCCTTCGCGTCAGGCGGAAAGAAGAAGGTGTCGTGCATCTCGCGCGCCGGATGGCCTTCCGGAAAATTCAGCGCGGTGAAGTTGTAATAGTCAGTCTCGATGTCCGGACCTTCGGCGATGGCGAAGCCGAGGTCGCCGAAGATGGCCGCGATCTCGTCGATCACCTGGCTGATCGGATGGATGCGACCGCGCTCGGCCGGCGACTGCCGGACGGGAAGGGTGACGTCGACCTTCTCGGCCTTGAGCCGCGCCTCGATCGCCGCGTCCTTCAACGCGCCCTTGCGGGCGGCGAGCGCCTCGGTGACCCGGTTCTTGAGACCGTTGATCGCCGGGCCTTTGACCTGCCGGTCTTCCGGGCTCATGGAGCCCAGCGTCTTCAGGAGTTCGGAGACGGACCCCTTCTTGCCGAGCGCGGTGACGCGCACGGCCTCGATCGCCGCTTCGTCGTTTGCCGCCGCGATATCGGAAAGCAATGAGGTTTCGAGAGTGTCCAATTGTACGCTCACAATGTCTCTCCCGGCAGCATACCCCCACCCCATACCCCTCCCCACAAGGGGGAGGGGGTTCTGAGACGTCGACCCCCTCCCCCTTGTGGGGAGGGGTATGGGGTGGGGGTACTATTCAAAACGATCATCGCTCTTCGAGACGGGCATGGTGAGAACAAGGAAAAACCCGCGCCGGCCCTGCCAGCGCGGGTTTCCCAAATCAGAATTTTGAATGCTTGGGAAGGCGCTAGCTCAGGCTACAGCGCTTTCAAAAGCGTTCGGGGTCGTGTTCTTCAGATATTCGAGCGCCTTCTTCGCCTGCGCGACGATCGCGGCGAAAGCCTGCGGCTCGTGAATCGCCATGTCCGACAGGACCTTGCGGTCGATCTCGATACCGGCCTTGTTGATGCCGTCGATGAAACGGGCGTAGGTCAGGCCGTGCTCGCGGACGGCGGCGTTGATGCGCTGCACCCAGAGGGCGCGGAAGTTACGCTTGCGCGCCTTGCGGTCGCGATAGGCGTACTGCATCGACTTCTCGACCGCCTGCTTGGCGATGCGGATGGTGTTCTTGCGACGGCCGCGGAAGCCCTTGGCGGCATCCAGAACCTTCTTGTGCTTGGCGTGAGCGGTGACGCCTCTTTTGACGCGTGCCATGTGATGATCTCCTTAAACGCTGTCAGCCGGGCCGGGTCTCAGAGACCGCCGCCATTCGGCAGGAAGTTCTTGATGACCTTCTCGCCGTCTGCCTTGGCGAGAACCATCGTGCCGCGTGCGTCGCGGATGAACTTGTTGGAGCGCTTGATCATGCCATGGCGCTTGCCGGCGGCGGCGGAGAGAACCTTGCCGGTGCCGGTGATCTTGAACCGCTTCTTGGCGGCCGATTTGGTCTTCATCTTGGGCATTTTGCTTTCCTTTGTCTGTGGTCCGGTAAGGACCTGTTTTTGCTGCTTCGAACCGACCAAAGTCCGAAAAGCATAAAAGACCGCCACGGCATGCCCTGCCGGGCGGCTTTTTGGGAACGCGGCCCTATACTGCAAAGCCGGGGCGCGCGCAACACCCGTTGGCGCGGCTTTGCCTCAGGGCAGGCGGAACAGCACCGGCAACAGACCGGACAATTGCGCGGCGTCGATGGATTCGAAGAAAGGGATGGCGACGAGGAAGACGAGTCCGTCCAGGAGCGTGGTCAGAAGCAGCTTCGGCCGGAACGAGCCGGTATCTCCCTCCCGATAGAGCGAAAGGTCGGGAATGAAACGCGGCACCTGCCGCAAATAGGCCTCATATGGCGCGCCGAGCGCCGTCTTGAGATATTTCTCCTCGCGCAGAATGACGAAATGGAACGCCAGCGCGCAGGCCAGGCCGAAGCCGATCATCGCGGCGATCGACCCCATCTGCGCGCCGACGCCGGCGGCGGCCATGGTCGAGAAAACGTAGAGCGGGTTGCGCGTGATCGAATAAGGGCCGCCAGTCACGATTTCCTGGCCCTTGCGACCGCCGATGTAGAGTGTGCACCAAAGCCTCCCCACAATGCCGAGGACAATCAGCACCATGCCGGCCATCTCGATCGTTTCGTGTCCGATTGATTCCGGCGCAAACAGCGATTGACCGAAGAGCAGCGCAGCGAGCAGCCCGAGAACGATACAGGCGAGCACAAGACGGCGCATACTCTGGTAGCGTCCGAGCGAAGCCAAGTCGGGTCCGGCAGTCACTTTGTCTTCCATGATTTCGCCCCTGTCCGGCTTCAACCATCACAACTGCAAGGCAAGAAAAAGGCGTCCCATGCGGAAGCAGGAACGCCTTTTGGCTTCTGATCTCAGGCCTCAGCGCGGCGCCAGCACCATCATCATCTGGCGGCCTTCGAGCTTCGGCTCGGCCTCGACCTTGGCGATCGCGGCGGTCTCCTCGCGCACCTTGTTCAAGAGTTGCATGCCGAGTTCCATATGCGCCATCTCGCGACCCCGGAACCGGAGGGTCAGCTTGACCTTGTCGCCCTCCTCGAAGAACCGCCGGACCGCGCGCATCTTCACGTCATAGTCGTGATCGTCGATGTTCGGGCGCATCTTGATCTCCTTGATCTCGATGACCTTCTGGTTCTTGCGCGCTTCCGCGGCTTTCTTCTGGTTGGCGTATTTCAGCTTGCCGAGATCGAGGATCTTGCAGACCGGCGGTTCGGCATTGGGGGAGATTTCGACGAGATCGAGGCCGGCTTCTTCAGCCAGCAGCAGCGCATCGTTGATCGAAACGTTGCCGCGATTCACTCCTTCTGCATCGATGAGCTGAACCCGGGGAACCCGGATATCCTGGTTTGCGCGCGGACCTTCCTTGACGGGCGCTGCGGCTTTGAACGGTCTGCGAATGGTCGTATTCTCCTCGAATTGTTTCGCATGAAGTCGTTGACCGTGCCTATGTCGGAACGATCGGAGGCGAGTCAATAGCACAGTCGAGCGAAGAAATCACCAGACGCGTTCCCGGCCCGGGACGCGCAAACGCGTGATGACGCCGGCCGACGCAAGCGCTTCCTGACGTCGGGTCTTTTCCCGCACCCTGCCTTTGTGTCAAAGGTGCCGACCACAAATGGCGAAGACGGCATGACGCAACAACTGACGCAGCATTTCGATCACGACGGAATCCCGATCGCGTACCGCCGTCGCGGCGGCAAGGCGCCCGGCGTCATCTGGCTTGGCGGCTACCGTTCGGACATGCTCGGGACAAAGGCGGAGACGCTGGACGCATGGGCTGCCCGTACCGGGCACGCCTTCCTGCGCCACGACTATTCGGGACACGGCGAATCCGGCGGCGCCTTTCGCGACGGCACCATCTCGAAATGGCTCGCGCAGAGCCTCGACGCGTTCCGCCGCTTCACCATGGGCAGGCAGATCGTCGTCGGCTCGTCGATGGGCGGCTGGATCGCGCTCCGCATGGCCGAGGAACTGCGCAAGGCCGGCGAGGACCGTATCGCGGGCCTCATCCTTCTGGCGCCTGCGCCGGACTTCACCGCAGAACTCGTGTCGCCGAAGCTGGCCGAAGCCGAGCGTATTGATCTCGAAACAAAAGGCTATTTCGAACGGCCGTCCGAATACTCGCCGGAACCCTATGTCTATACCCGCGCGCTGTTCGAGGACGGCGAGAAGAACCGCGTCATGAAAGGTCCGATCGACACGCATTGTCCGGTCCATATCATACAGGGCCTCGCCGATCCCGACGTGCCGCACACCCATGCGTTGAAGCTGGCGAGTTGCCTCCCGTCGGACGATCTGACGCTGTCGCTGGTGCCGGATGGCGACCATCGCCTTTCCCGTCCGGAGGATCTCGAACTGCTGGTTTCGGCGGTGGACGCCATGGTCGGGCGGGCCATCTGACCATGCGTCTGTCGATCCCCGTTTCGGCCTTCGTCGGAGCGATCGTCGGCTTCGGCGGCACGCTGGCGATCGTGATTGCCGCCGCCAATGCGGTCGGCGCGACGCAGGTCGAGACGGCGAGCATGGTCACCGCCGTCTGCCTCGCAATGGCGGTGGAAAGCCTCTGGCTCTCCTGGCGCACGAAGATGCCGATCATCACGGCATGGTCCACTCCCGGTGTCGCGCTGATCGCGGCTTCTTCCGGATTCACCCTGCCTGAAGCGGTGGGCGCGTTCATCGTGACCGCTGTCCTGCTGGTCGCCACCGGCCTTTTCCGGCCGCTGACGCAACTGATCGCGCGGATACCGGCTTCCGTCGCATCGGGCATGCTGGCCGGCATCGTCGTCACCTTCGCCATCAACGCGACGAAGACCATCCCGGCTGACCCGTGGCTGATCCTGCCGCTGGTCGCCGCCTTTTTCGTGATCCGCCTGTTCAGCCCGGCGCTGTCGGTGCTGGCCGTGCTGGTCGGCGGCGTGGCGCTGGCCTTGATGACCGGACGCGTGGGCGGCCTGCCGACGCCGGAACTCTCGACTTTGACGTGGATCTGGCCGAGCTTCACCCTTCAGGCCACGATCGGACTGGCGCTGCCGCTCTATCTCGTCACCATGGCCTCGCAGAACCTGTCCGGTCTCGCCGTGCTGCGCGCCGCCGGCTATGATCCGCCGCCCGGTCCGCTGATCGGGGTCACCGGCTTCGTCGCGCTGCTGACCGCGCCGTTCGGCGCGCCGACCTCGAACCTCGCGGCGATCTCCGCCGCCATCTGTACCGGTCCGGACGTGCATCCCGATCTGGCCGAGCGGTGGAAGACCGGGCCTTTCTACGCGCTGGCCTATCTCGTCTTCGCCGCTTTCGGCGCATCGCTGGTGGCGTTGTTCGCGGCATTGCCGTTCGCGCTCATTTCCCTCGTGGCCGGGCTCGGGCTGCTCGGCGCGCTCGCCAATGCGCTCGCCATCTCGATGAAGGACGAGACCGGGCGCATCCCCGCGACCGTGACTTTCGCCGTGACCGCCTCCGGCGTCGTGCTGCTCGGCATAGGGTCGGCATTCTGGGGCCTCGTCGCCGGTCTTGCCGTGCTGGGATTGGAGCGGATGAAAAGAAGTTAGTCTTTTCAGTCAGTTATCCGGTTTTCAACAACACCGTCTTGAATCGGGATTTTCCCCTTACCATTTCGATTCAAGCAGCCCGTCGGCTGCCTCGAATTGAAGGAACGGGAGAAATGAGCACGACTGCACTGATCCGTCCGGCCTGGACGCCGGCGACAATCGCGCTGATGGTGATCGGCTTCATGGTGTTCTGGCCGCTGGGCTTCGCCATGCTTGCTTATATCATCTGGGGCGACCGGCTTGACGGTTTCAAGCGCGACGTCAACCGCGCAACGGACGGCATCTTCGCCGGCTGCCGCCGCGGCGCCAACAAGGCGCAGCGCTGGGGCAACGGCGCCCGCACGGGCAACGTCGCCTTCGACGACTGGCGCGAGAAGGAGCTCGAGCGCCTCGACGAGGAGCGCCGCCGTCTCGACGAGACGCTGGCCGAGTTCGACGAATATGCCCGCGAACTGCGCCGTGCCAAGGACCAGGAAGAGTTCGACCGCTTCATGGCCGACCGCAACCGTCGGACCGCTCCGGCGACCACGGCGAAGTCGGGCGCTCCCGCGAAGAAGGGCAAGGGCGGCGGATTGCTCGACGACGTCTGATCGACGCAACCTCTGGATCGGCGCCGTTCGCGGCGCCGATTTCATTCGTCCGTAGTACCTCTTCCTTCTTCTGCCTCGATCTAGGGGCCCGGTGCCAGCCGGGCCTTTCGCATTTTGACGGATCGCAGAATCACCTATGTTCCGCCCATGCCGTTCGGTTTCCTCCGACCCAAGATGCCTCGCATTTCCGCCTCTTCGCTCTTGCGGGAACACGAGGTCGCGGGTCGCCGCTTGCCGCTGCGTATCGTCGAGAACGATCGCGCCCGCCGTCTGACCCTGCGCATCGACGCTGGCGGGCACGGGCTGCGCATTACCGTGCCGCCCGGCCTTGCCCGCAACGAGGTGGAACGCTTTCTCAGCCGTCATCAGGGCTGGCTGGAGCAGCGACTCGCCAAGGTGCCGGAGCGTCCGCAGGTCAGGCCCGGCGTCAGGATTCCCCTGCGCGGCGTGCCGCACCTGATCGTCCACGAGCCTTCCGTTCGCGGCACGGTCCGGGTCGAGGCCGGCGACAATGGCCCGTTGCTCGTCGTCTATGGCGACCGCCGGCATCTCGGCCGCCGTCTCTCCGATT